>NZ_JBSFGE010000089.1:0-1019 GCF_053596435.1 Streptomyces sp. NPDC001700 | reverse complement strand
TCCAGCATCAACCGCTGCTGCGGATCCATCGCCAGCGCCTCACGCGGCGAGATCCCGAAGAACCCGGCATCGAACTCCCCCGCGTCATGGACGAATCCACCAACGTGTGCGAAGTCGGATCCGAACATGCCCTCGATGTCCCAGCCACGGTCCGCCGGGAACCCGGACATCGCGTCCGCGCCCGAGGCCACCACGTCCCACAGCTGCTCCGGAGAGCGAATGTCGCCCGGGTAACGGCAAGCCATACCCACGATCGCGATCGGCTCGTCCAGCGCGGTCGTCGTCGTGCCCGCCGAGTCCACGGCGAGGTCGGTCTCGTCGACCCGGCCGAGGACGAAGTCGGCGAGCGCGCCCGGGTTCGGGTAGTCGAAGACCACCGTCGCGGGCAGCTTCAGACCTGTGGCCGCAGCAAGCCGGTTGCGCACCTCCACCGCGGTCAGCGAGTCGAAACCCATCTCCCTGAACGCACGGCCACGCTCCACGGCCTCGGCCGACGCGTATCCGAGTACCGTGGCCGCCGTAGAACGGACCAGGTCGAGGACCACCCGCAGCCGCTCCGTCGCCGACAGACCGGCAAGGCCAGCGGCGAACTGTGAGGCCTCCGTGAGTGCGGAACCCTCTACGACGTCGTCGACCAGCGCCTCGCGCACTTCGGGGATGTCGGAGATCAGCGGACGCGGACGGGCGGCAACGTAGCCGGGCACGAAGCGCGCCCAGTCCACATCCGCCACGGCCACGAACGTCTCGTCGTGCTCCACCGCCTGCACCAGCGCCGACACCGCGAGCTGCGGCTCCATCGGCAGCACACCACGCCGCCGCAGATGACGCTCGGCCTCCTCTGAAGATGCGATACCGCCCTGGGCCCAGGCGCCCCAAGCGATGGAGGTCGCGGTCAGACCACGTGCCCGGCGCTCCTCGGCCAGTGCGTCGAGGAAGGCGTTCGCGGCCGCGTACGCACCCTGCCCGCTGCCGCCCCACACCCCGGCGTTGGACGAGAACAGCACGAACGCGTCCAACTC
>NZ_JBSFGE010000087.1:0-1051 GCF_053596435.1 Streptomyces sp. NPDC001700 | reverse complement strand
TGGCCGCCGGTTGGGGCGGATCCCGTTGGGGTGACCGATCTGTATGAGCGGCTTGCCGCGGATGGTCTTGGTTATGGTCCGGTGTTCCGTGGGGTCCGGGCGGCGTGGCGGCGTGGCAGTGAGGTGTTCACCGAGGTCGAACTGCCGACGGAGGAGGCTGGTTCCTTCGGTCTGCATCCGGCGCTGCTCGACGCGGCCCTGCACGGCATCGATCTGGGAGAGTTGCTGCCCGAATCGGCGGGGGGCGGCACCCTGCTTCCCTTCGCCTGGCGGGGCGTGAGTCTCCATGCCTCGGGTGCCACGCGGTTGCGCGTCCAACTGTCCGAGGGTATCGGCGATTCGGTTGTGGTGCGTGTCGCCGATGATTCGGGTGCTCCGGTGGCGTCGGTGGATGCCCTGACCCTGCGGCGGATCTCGGCGGATCAGCTGGCGCGTGCGAGTGATCCGCACCGGGACGCGTTGTTCCGGCTGGACTGGGTTGCCGCTGCCGGGGCCGCTGCCGCGTGGGCCGGGTCGGTCGCCGTGCTCGGTACGGGAACGCCGGAACTCGATGGGGCCGAGCGCTACCCCGACCTTGCCACGTTCGCAGCCGCGCTGGACGAGGGGCATGCGGTGCCGGACACGGTGGTCACCGTACTGCCGCGTGCGGCGGACGGCGCCTCGGCCGGTGACGCGGTGCGTGAGGTCACGTATCGCACGCTGGGCCTGTTGCAGGGTTGGCTGGCGGAGGAGCGGGTTGAGGGGACGCGGCTGGTTCTGGTGTCCGAGGGTGCGGTGGCGGTCTCGGCGGATGAGGATGTCGTTGATGTGGCGGGGGCGGCGGCGTGGGGCCTGGTGCGCTCCGCGCAGTCGGAGAACCCCGGCCGATTCGTCCTCGTCGATCAGGACGGCGACGAGGCCGCCGCCGCGGTTCTCGATGTGGTGCTGGCATCCGGCGAGCCTCAAGCCGCTGTTCGTGGTGGTGTGTTGAGGGTGCCTCGGTTGGCTCGTTATGGGGTGGGTGGTGCGTTGGTGCCGCCGGTGGGGGCTCGGGGCTGGGTTCTGGATGTGA
>NZ_JBSFGE010000086.1:0-1119 GCF_053596435.1 Streptomyces sp. NPDC001700 | reverse complement strand
ACCGCCGGCCCCTCAAGACCGAAGCTGTACGCCACCCGACCCGAGATCACACTCGTCGTCGTCCCCGTCATCAGATAACCCTCGACACCCTCGGGGAGCTGCCGCAGGCCGTTGCCGTAGCCGGAAGAGGAAGCACCGGCGAACACCCCGATCCGGCTGCCGCGCAGCGACGCCGGGGCGATGCCCGCGCGCTCGAACGTCTCCCACGCCGTCTCCATCAGGAGGCGCTGCTGCGGGTCCATGGCGAGGGCCTCGCGCGGGCTGATGCCGAAGAAGTCGGCGTCGAAGCGGCTCGCGTCCCGGACGAATCCGCCGCGGCGTCCGCCGCCGTCCGTGTCGTCCCAGCCACGGTCGTCCGGTGCGGCGGTCACGGCGTCGATGCCGTCGGCGACCAGGCGCCACAGGTCCTCGGGCGAGGAGACGCCGCCCGGGTAGCGGCAGGCCATGCCGACGATGACGACCGGGTCGTCCGCGGTGCCCGTGCCGAAGGTGGCGACCGGCTGCGCGGTGGCCGCTTCGTCGGCCGCAGTGCCGAGCGCCTCACCGAGCAGGAAGCGGGCGAGGACGATCGGTGTGGGGTGGTCGAAGACCAACGTCGCGGGCAGCCGTAGCCCGGTGGCCACGTTGAGCTGGTTGCGGAGCTCGACGGAGGTCAGCGAATCGAAACCCAGCTCCTGGAAGGTCCGTTCGACCACCACGTCGTCTGGGGAGGGATAGCCGAGGACGGTCGCCACATGGCCTCGGACCAAGTCGAGCAGGGCGGCGTGCCGGTCCTCCTCGGAGAGGCCCGTCAGCGTGCGCGCCAGTGTGGAGGCCCCGTCGACAGGGGCGGCGTTGGCCGCCACACGTCGTGCGGGGGCGCGGACCAGGCCCCGCAACAGGGCGGACACGCCTTCGGTGGGCAACGCCGAGACGCTGATACGGATCGGCACCAGGGCCGCCTCGTCCAGCGCCGTCGCGGCGTCGAACAGCCCCAGACCCTGCTCGGAGGTCAGGGCCCCGAATCCGCCCCTGCTCATCCGGGCCAGATCCGCATCACCCAGCTCACCCGTCATCGTGCTGCGCTCAGCCCACATACCCCACGCCAGCGACTGCGCCGCAAGCCCACGCGCACGACGA
>NZ_JBSFGE010000085.1:0-1155 GCF_053596435.1 Streptomyces sp. NPDC001700 | reverse complement strand
GGCCAGTTCGCTGGCCTGGCCGACATCGACGCCACGCACCTCACGGATGTCATGGCGGCCAAGGTGGCGGGTGCCCGCAACCTGGACGAGCTGCTCGGTGAGACCGAGTTGGACGCGTTCGTGCTGTTCTCGTCCAACGCCGGAGTGTGGGGCGGCGGCAGGCAAGGCGTGTACGCCGCTGCCAACGCCCATCTCGACGCGCTGGCGGAGGAGCGCCGGGCACGCGGCCTGACCGCGACCTCCATCGCCTGGGGCGCTTGGGCGGGAGGCGGCATGATCGCCGACGGCTCAGCCGAAGAGGGACTGCGGCGGCGTGGTGTGCTGCCGATGGAGCCGGAACTCGCGGTGTCGGCGCTGGTGCAGGCGGTGGAGCACGACGAGACGTTCGTCGCGGTCGCGGATGTGGACTGGGCGCGCTTCGTACCCGGCTTCACGGCGGCCCGTCCGCGACCGCTGATCTCCGACATCCCCGAGGCGCGTGCCGCTCTGGACGACGGTCTTCGGGAGAGGGCGAACGACACCTCGGCCGACGGCTCCCTGGCACAGCGCCTTGCCGGTCTGACGGCGACCGAGCGGCTGAGGGTGGTCCTCGACCTGGTCCGTTCTACGGCGGCCGCGGTACTCGGTATCGGGTCGGCCGAGGCCGTGGAGCGTGGCCGTGCGTTCAGGGAGATGGGTTTCGACTCGCTGACCGCGGTGGAAGTGCGCAACCGGCTTGCTGCGGCCACAGGTCTGAAGCTGCCCGCGACGGTGGTCTTCGACTACCCGAACCCGGGCGCGCTCGCCGATTTCCTCCTCGGCCAGATCACCGGCAGCGAGGTCGTCTCCGATGCCTCCTTGGCCGTAGCCGGTGCCGACGGGGCCGGGGCTTCCGATGACCCGATCGCGATTGTCGGCATGGCCTGCCGCTACCCGGGCGACGTCCGCACCCCGGAACAGCTGTGGCAGCTCCTGCTGACCGGCGACGACGCCATGTCTGACTTCCCGACGGACCGAGGCTGGGACGTCGAGGCCATGTTCGGGGCGGGCGCGCAGTTCGCTCCGCAAGGCGGATTCGTCTATGACGCGGGGGAGTTCGATGCCGGGTTCTTCGGGATCTCGCCGCGTGAGGCGCTGGCGATGGATCCGCAGCAGCGGTTGATGCTGGAGGCGGCC
>NZ_JBSFGE010000084.1:0-1364 GCF_053596435.1 Streptomyces sp. NPDC001700 | reverse complement strand
TTCGGCAGCACCCTCTCCCGCAGCGCCATCACCATCTTGATGATGCCCGCCACACCGGCCGCGGCCTGCGTGTGCCCGATATTCGACTTGATCGAACCCAGCCACAGCGGCTGGTCCGCCTCGCGCTCCTGACCGTAGGTGGCAAGCAGAGCCTGCGCCTCGATCGGATCACCCAGCGTCGTCCCCGTGCCGTGGCCCTCTACGACCGTGACGTCCTGGGGCGAGAGCCGCGCGTTGGCGAGCGCCTGCCGGATGACGCGCTGCTGCGAGGGACCGTTCGGAGCCGTCAGACCATTCGACGCACCGTCCTGGTTGATCGCCGAACCCCGCACCACGGCCAGCACCTGGTGCCCGTTTCGGCGGGCGTCCGAAAGGCGCTCGACGAGCAGCACGCCGACGCCCTCGCCCCAGCCCATGCCGTCGGCGGCATCGGCGAACGGCTTGGACCGCCCGTCACGCGCCATACCCCGCTGACGGGCGAACTCGGTGAACGCCGTCGGCGTGCACATCACGGTGACGCCGCCGACGAGCGCCATGGAGCACTCGCCACCGCGCAGCGCCTGCGTCGCCATGTGGAGAGCCACCAGCGAGGAAGAGCAGGCGGCGTCGACGGACAGCGCGGGGCCTTCGAGGCCGAGGGTGTAGGAGACGCGGCCGGAGATCACACTCGTGGCCTCGCCGGTGACCACGTATCCCTCAAGCTCCTCGGGAACGTTGGTGCTCACGCCGTAACCCACGGAGTAGGCACCCGCGTAGACGCCGATGTCCTGACCACGGAGCGAGGTCGGGTCGATACCCGCTCGCTCCAGCGCCTCCCAAGAGGTTTCCAGGAACATCCGCTGCTGCGGGTCCATGGAGAGCGCCTCGCGGGGCGAGATACCGAAGAAGTCGGCGTCGAACCCAGTCGCGTCGTACACGAACGCGCCTTCGGTCGTGTACGAGGTCCCCGGCCGGTCGGGGTCGTGGTCGAAGAGGTTGTCGAGGTCCCAGCCGCGGTCGGTCGGGAAGTCCGCCATGGCGTCGCCGCCGCTGGTGACCAGGTGCCAGAGGTTCTCCGGGGAGTCGGCGCCCCCCGGGAATCGGCAGCTCATCGACACAATCGCGATCGGGTCGTCGTCGAGCTCGGTCCGGGTCGCCGCGGTGGCGGCCCAGGTGGGCTTCACGTCCCGCAGCTCGCCGGTGAGTTCGGTCCTGAGGTGGTCGGCGAGTGTGGCGGGGGTCGGGTAGTCGAAGACGAGTGTGGCCGGAAGCTTCAACCCCGTCGCGGAAGTCAGCAGGTTACGCAGCTCGACCGCCGTCAGCGAGTCGAACCCCAACTCCTTGAACGCCAGCTCCGCACCAACCGCCTCCGGCCCCGAATGCCC
>NZ_JBSFGE010000083.1:0-1382 GCF_053596435.1 Streptomyces sp. NPDC001700 | reverse complement strand
TGGCCGCCGGTTGGGGCGGATCCCGTTGGGGTGACCGATCTGTATGAGCGGCTTGCCGCGGATGGTCTTGGTTATGGTCCGGTGTTCCGTGGGGTGCGGGCGGCGTGGCGGCGTGGCAGTGAGGTGTTCACCGAGGTCGAACTGCCGGCGGAGGAGGCTGGTTCCTTCGGTCTGCATCCGGCGCTGCTCGACGCGGCCCTGCACGGCATCGACTTCAGCGGACTGATGGCTCGGACGGGCGGCGGTACGTTGCTGCCGTTCGCCTGGCAGGGCGTCACCCTGCACGCTGCGGGTGCCACACGGCTCCGTGTGCATCTGGCGGAGGCCGCGGGTGGTTCGGTTGTGGTGCGGGTCGCCGATGATTCGGGTGCTCCGGTGGCGTCGGTGGATGCCCTGACCCTGCGGCGGATCTCGGCGGATCAGCTGGCGCGTGCGAGTGATCCGCATCGGGACGCGTTGTTCCGGCTGGACTGGGTTGCCGCTGCCGGGGCCGCTGCCGCGTGGGCCGGGTCGGTCGCCGTGCTCGGTACGGGAACGCCGGAACTCGATGGTGCCGAGCGCTACCCCGACCTTGCCACGTTCATCGCCGCTCTCGACGAAGGACGTCCGGTTCCCGACGCCGTGCTGACGGTGCTGCCGCGCATGGCGGCGGAGACACCCTCTGTCGACGCGGTGCGTGAGGTCACGCATCGCACGCTGGGCCTGTTGCAGGGCTGGCTGGCGGAGGAGCGGGTTGAGGGGGCACGGCTGGTTCTGGTGTCCGAGGGTGCGGTGGCGGTCTCGGCGGATGAGGATGTCGTTGATGTGGCGGGGGCGGCGGCGTGGGGTCTGGTGCGCTCCGCGCAGTCGGAGAACCCCGGCCGATTCGTCCTCGTCGACCTCGATGGTGACCTCGATGGTGGCATTGGTGCCGACCAGCGCGGCATCGCGGAGTCGCTGGACCTCGCTCTGACGTCGGGAGAGCCTCAAATCGCCCTTCATGGTGGTGTGTTGAGGGTGCCTCGGTTGGCTCGTTATGGGGTGGGTGGTGCGTTGGTGCCGCCGGTGGGGGCTCGGGGCTGGGTTCTGGATGTGACGGGTACCCGGAGTTTGGAGGGTTTGGCGCTGGTGGAGCATGCGCCTGCGGTTGCTCCGTTGGTGGGGGATGAGGTTCGTGTCGCTGTGCGTGCGGCGGGTGTGAACTTCCGTGATGCGGTGGTTGCTTTGGGTGTGGTGACCACGCAGGAGGGGTTGGGTAGTGAGGCTGCTGGTGTGGTGGTGGAGGTGGGTCCGGATGTGACTGATCTCGTGCCCGGTGATCGGGTGATGGGGTTGGCGGATCAGTCGTTCGGTCCGTTTGTGGTGACCGGGCGGCCGTTTGTGGCGAGGATTCCGGAGGGGTG
>NZ_JBSFGE010000082.1:0-1425 GCF_053596435.1 Streptomyces sp. NPDC001700 | reverse complement strand
CAAGGAGTCTCAATGACTGAGTCAAGCCGCCTGCGCGTCCGGCGGGACGGAGGTGAAGATGCGGTTGTCGCGCAGGAGCGCCCACAGGACGCCGGCCCGTCGGCGGGCCAGGGCGATGACGGCCTGGACGTGCTTGCAGCCCTCGCCTCGCTTCTTGAGGTAGAAGTCCCGGTTCGGCCCGTCGCGGATGATGCTGGTCTGCGCGGACAGGTAGAACACCCTGCGCAGGCGGCGGCTGTAGCGCTTGGGCCGGTGCAGGTTGCCGGTCCGGCGGCCGGAGTCACGCGGGACGGGCACCAGCCCGGCCGCCGAGGCCAGGTGACCGCCGTCCGCGTAGGCGGACAGGTCTCCGGCGGCGACGACGAACTCCGCGCCGAGTATCGGGCCCATGCCGGGCAGGGACTCGATGATCTCCGCCTGCGGGTGCCTGTGGAAGGTGTCGCGGATCTGCTGGTCGATGCGCCTCAGCCGGTCGTCCAGAGCCAAGATCTGCGCTGCCAGGTCGGCGATGATCTGTGCGGCGACGTCCTCGCCGGGCAGCGCAGTCTGCTGGGCGTGAGCCGCTTCCAGGGCCGTGGCCGCGACCGCGTCGGCACCCCGGACACTACGGTTGGCCAGCCAGGCGGTGAGCCGGGCCCGGCCGCGGCGCCGGATGGCGACCGGGGTCTGGTAGCCGGTCAGCAGGACGAGCGCGCCCTTGTGGCCGCTGAAGTCAAAGGCCCGCTCCAGTGCGGGGAAGATGCCGGTCAGCACGTCGCGGAGGCGGTTGATCATCCGTACCCGGTCGGCCACGAGGTCGGTGCGGTGGGCGGTCAGCAGCGCGAGGTCGGCGGCCAGCTGGGCGGGCACGTCGATCGCGGCGAAGTCCCGGCGGTGGCGGGCGGTCTCGGCGATGACGTAGGCGTCGCGGGCATCGGTCTTCGCCTCACCCTGGTAGGCGCCGGACATGCGGTTGACCGTGCGGCCCGGCACGTAGACGGCGTGCTGGCCGTGCGCCGCGAGCAGGGCCAGCAGCAGCGCGGAGGACGTGCCGGAGATGTCCACCGCCCAGCGGACCTCATCCGCCAGCTCCAGGATCTCGCCGAGCGCGGTCAGGATCGCCGACTCGTCGTTGTCGATCTTCTTCGACCACAGGGTCGCGCCGGTCTCGTCGACCGCCGCAGCCCAGTGGTGGCCCTTACCTGCGTCGATGCCGGCCCAGACCCGGGCCCGTCGCTCGCTCACTTGCCCCTCCTCGCACCGTGCGACATGCCGTCGGCCCGAGGAACACCCCGCTGTCATCTCCGTAATCAGCGACCGAAGCGCACATCTCAATCAGCAGCCAGGGCGCCCCGGAGAGCCGGGCGGCCACTCCTTGTCAGCCACTGAAGGCAAGAACCCATAAGCCACACCCGGCCCTCCCGGGCCGCCTAACAACTTACGGAG
>NZ_JBSFGE010000081.1:0-1823 GCF_053596435.1 Streptomyces sp. NPDC001700 | reverse complement strand
ACCGCCGGCCCCTCAAGACCGAAGCTGTACGCCACCCGACCCGAGATCACACTCGTCGTCGTCCCCGTCATCAGATAACCCTCGACACCCTCGGGCATCGAGAGGACGTTGCCGGCGTAGTTGGAGTGCGAGGAACCGGCGAAGACACCGGTCCGGCTGCCGCGCAGGGACGCCGGGTCGATGCCGGCGTGCTCGAACGCCTCCCACGCGGTTTCGAGGAGAAGGCGCTGCTGCGGGTCCATGGCGAGCGCTTCTCGCGGTGAGATGCCGAAGAACGAGGCGTCGAAGAGCGGTACGTCGTAGACGAAGCCGCCCGCGTGGGTCTTCGTGGTGCTCTCGCCGCCGACGTCCGCGCCGTACATGCGGTCGATGTCCCAGCCGCGGTCCCCAGGAAGCTCGGAGATGGCGTCACCGGCGGTACGCACCAGCTGCCACAGGGCCTCGGGCGAGGAGACACCGCCCGGGTAGCGGCAGGCCATGCCGATGATGACGATCGGGTCGTCGTCGTTGGACGCCGACGGCGCTGCCGAGGGTACGGCGGTGTCCGCGGTGACACCGAGCACATGGGACCGGAGGTGGTCCACCAGGACCTGCGGGGTCGGGTGGTCGAAGACGAGAGTGGACGGAAGCCGAATTCCGGTGACGGCGGTGAGCCGGTTACGCAGTTCCACCGCTGTCAGGGAGTCGAAGCCCAGGTCCCGGAACGGCCGGGTGGCATCGATCAGATCGCCCGTGGCATGGCCGAGTACGGCGGCGGCCTGTCCCTGGACGAGGTCGAGGAGGACGGCTCGCTGCTCGTCCGCGTCGAGCCCGGCGAGGCGTGCGGCAAGCCCGGATCCGTCCGCGGCGGCCCGTGCGGCCGCGACTCGGCGTGCGGACGTCCGTACGAGGCCGCGCAGCAGCGGCGGTACGTCTCCGCCGCGGGCGAGGGCGGCCGTGTCGATCGGAATCGGCACCAGGGCCGCCTCGTCCAGTGCCGTCGCGGCGTCGAACAGCCCCAGACCCTGCTCGGAGGTCAGGGCCCCGAATCCGCCCCTGCTCATCCGGACCAGATCCGCATCACCCAGCTCACCCGTCATCGTGCTGCGCTCAGCCCACATACCCCACGCCAGCGACTGCGCCGCAAGCCCACGCGCACGACGATGCTGCGCCAAAGCATCCAAGAACGCATTGGCCGCCGCATAGTTGCCCTGCCCAGCACTGCCCAACACCGCGGCCGCCGACGAAAAGACCACGAACATGGCCAGATCCATATCCCGCGTCAACTCATGCAAATTCAGCGCCGCATCAACCTTCGGCCGGAACACCCCCTCGATCCGCTCCGGCGTCAACGACGCGATCACCCCGTCATCCAACACCCCCGCCGTATGCACCACCCCCGTCAACCGCCGCTCCAACGACCCCAACAACCCCGCCAACCCATCCCGATCAGCCACATCACACGCCGCGAACCGCACCCGCGCGCCCAGCTCCCGCAGCTCCCGGCCCAACTCCTCCGCGCCAGCGGCCTGATCACCACGACGGGAGACCAGCAGCAGATCCCGCACTCCCCGCTCTGCCACCAGGTGCCGGGCCACCAAACCACCCAACGTGCCCGTCGCACCCGTCAGCAACACCGTGCCCTCCGGGTCCAGCACACGAGGCATGGTCAACACCACCTTGCCCACATGCCTCGCCTGACTGACGTGGCGGAAGGCCTCCCGAGCACGGCGCACATCCCACGCCCTCACCGGCAACGGCTCCACCACACCCGCACCGAACAGACCCACCAACTCCGCCAACAACTCCCGCGTACGCCCCGGACCCGCCTCAGCCAGATCAAA
>NZ_JBSFGE010000080.1:0-2199 GCF_053596435.1 Streptomyces sp. NPDC001700 | reverse complement strand
ACACAGTGGACGCGAGCAACTGAGGACAAGCCCTCGGCCTATTAGTACCAGTCAACTCCACCGGTTACCCGGCTTCCATATCTGGCCTATCAACCCAGTCGTCTACTGGGAGCCTTAACCCATCAAGTGGGTGGGAGCCCTCATCTCGAAGCAGGCTTCCCGCTTAGATGCTTTCAGCGGTTATCCCTCCCGAACGTAGCCAACCAGCCATGCCCTTGGCAGGACAACTGGCACACCAGAGGTTCGTCCGTCCCGGTCCTCTCGTACTAGGGACAGCCCTTCTCAAGACTCCTACGCGCACAGCGGATAGGGACCGAACTGTCTCACGACGTTCTAAACCCAGCTCGCGTACCGCTTTAATGGGCGAACAGCCCAACCCTTGGGACCGACTCCAGCCCCAGGATGCGACGAGCCGACATCGAGGTGCCAAACCATCCCGTCGATATGGACTCTTGGGGAAGATCAGCCTGTTATCCCCGGGGTACCTTTTATCCGTTGAGCGACGGCGCTTCCACAAGCCACCGCCGGATCACTAGTCCCGACTTTCGTCCCTGCTCGACCCGTCGGTCTCACAGTCAAGCTCCCTTGTGCACTTACACTCAACACCTGATTGCCAACCAGGCTGAGGGAACCTTTGGGCGCCTCCGTTACTCTTTAGGAGGCAACCGCCCCAGTTAAACTACCCACCAGACACTGTCCCTGATCCGGATCACGGACCCAGGTTAGACATCCAGCACGACCAGAGTGGTATTTCAACAATGACTCCCCCTGAACTGGCGTCCAGAGTTCACAGTCTCCCACCTATCCTACACAAGCCGAACCGAACACCAATATCAAGCTATAGTAAAGGTCCCGGGGTCTTTCCGTCCTGCTGCGCGAAACGAGCATCTTTACTCGTAATGCAATTTCACCGGGCCTATGGTTGAGACAGTCGAGAAGTCGTTACGCCATTCGTGCAGGTCGGAACTTACCCGACAAGGAATTTCGCTACCTTAGGATGGTTATAGTTACCACCGCCGTTTACTGGCGCTTAAGTTCTCAGCTTCGCCCCGACGAATCAGAGCTAACCGGTCCCCTTAACGTTCCAGCACCGGGCAGGCGTCAGTCCGTATACATCGCCTTACGGCTTCGCACGGACCTGTGTTTTTAGTAAACAGTCGCTTCTCGCTGGTCTCTGCGGCCACCACCAGCTCAGGGAGCAAATCCCATCACCAGCAATGGCCCCCCTTCTCCCGAAGTTACGGGGGCATTTTGCCGAGTTCCTTAACCATAGTTCACCCGAACGCCTCGGTATTCTCTACCTGACCACCTGAGTCGGTTTAGGGTACGGGCCGCCATGAAACTCGCTAGAGGCTTTTCTCGACAGCATAGGATCATCCACTTCACCACAATCGGCTCGGCATCAGGTCTCACCCTTAATGAGGAACGGATTTACCTACTCCTCGGGCTACACCCTTACCCCGGGACAACCACCGCCCGGGCTGGACTACCTTCCTGCGTCACCCCATCACTTACCTACTACCACCTTGGATCAGCGGCTCCACCACTCCCCTCAACTCCGAAGAGATCAGGGCGGCTTCACGGCCTTAGCATCAGAGGATTCGATATTGGGCGCTTCAAAGCGGGTACCGGAATATCAACCGGTTGTCCATCGACTACGCCTGTCGGCCTCGCCTTAGGTCCCGACTTACCCTGGGCAGATCAGCTTGACCCAGGAACCCTTAGTCAATCGGCGCACACGTTTCCCACGTGTGTATCGCTACTCATGCCTGCATTCTCACTCGTGAACCGTCCACAACTACCTTCCGGTGCTGCTTCACCCGGCACACGACGCTCCCCTACCCACCACAGCCCTCGTTAGAGGTACATGCTGCAGTGACACGACTTCGGCGGTACGCTTGAGCCCCGCTACATTGTCGGCGCGGAATCACTTGACCAGTGAGCTATTACGCACTCTTTCAAGGGTGGCTGCTTCTAAGCCAACCTCCTGGTTGTCTCTGCGACTCCACATCCTTTCCCACTTAGCATACGCTTAGGGGCCTTAGTCGATGTTCTGGGCTGTTTCCCTCTCGACCATGGAGCTTATCCCCCACAGTCTCACTGCCGCGCTCTCACTTACCGGCATTCGGAGTTTGGCTAAGGTCAGTAACCCGGTAGGGCCCATCGCCTATCCAGTGCTCTACCTCCAGTAAGAAACAC
>NZ_JBSFGE010000079.1:0-2296 GCF_053596435.1 Streptomyces sp. NPDC001700 | reverse complement strand
CCAGCGCCCGCACCAAAGCAACCGTGTCGGCAAGACCACCCACCCCCAGACCCAGCAGCGACACGACCCCATCAACCGCCCCCACCCCGGAGAGCCGCTCGACCAGCCGGGTGCTCTCATCGAGCGAGAGACACACCACCTCAACCCCATGCTCAATAAGTCGAGGCGACAACACATCACTGTCCGGACCAGCCGACACCACCAGCCAACGCCCAGCCAGGGGACGCGACTCCAGCGTCAGCGGCTTCCACGACACCCCGTAACGCCACTCATCCACCCGCGAGCGCGCCACACGCCGATGCCGCCACGAGGTCAACGTGGCCAGCACCGCGTTCAATTCATCCTCGTCCCCGACCTCCAGGATCCTGGAGAGGGCCGACACATCCTCCTGCTCGACGGCCTCCCAGAAGCGCCCCTCCTCGGTACCGCCGGTCAGAGCGGCGTCGAGTTCGATCGGGAGCTGTTGGAGCCAGTAGCGATCCCGCTGGAAGGCATACGTGGGCAGCGCGACCCGGCGTCCGCCAGCCAGCAGCTGCTGCCAGTCCACGGACAGACCCCGCACCCAGCCCTCGGCAAGCGAGGTGACGAACCGGTCGAGCCCGCCCTGGTCGCGGCGCAGACTGCCCAGGACAGCCGCGTCCACACCCTCAAGCGACTGCTCCACACCCAACGTCAGTACCGGATGTGTGGAGACCTCGATGAAGTACCGGTAGCCCTGCTCGGCCAGCGCCTTCGTGGCCTCCTCGAAACGCACGGTCTGACGCAGATTCGTGTACCAGTACTCCGCGTCCAGCGCCGTGGTCTCGTCCAGCCAGTCGGCGGTCACCGTGGAGAAGAACGAGGTGGCGGGTGTACGGGGGGCAAGTCCGGTCAGGGCATCGCCGAGTTCGGTGTGGATGGCCTCCACGTGCACGGAGTGGGATGCGTAGTCCACCGGGATGCGCCTTGCCCGGATCCCTTCCGACTCACAGGCGGAGAGGAGCGCCTCCAGTTCGGCGACATCGCCGGAGACGACCACGGACGACGGGCCGTTGACCGCCGCGACGGACAATCCGTCGGTCAACCGCTCCCCTACCTGCTCCGCGGTCAGGGCCACGGAGACCATGCCACCCAGACCCGACAGGGCCAGGATCGCCTTCGAACGCAGCGCCACCACCCGGGCCGCGTCATCAATGGACAGTGCACCAGCCACACACGCGGCCGCGATCTCACCCTGCGAATGCCCCACCACGGCAGCGGGCTTCACACCGTACGAACGCCACAGCTCGGCCAGGGACACCATCACCGCCCACAGCACCGGCTGGACCACGTCCACCCGCTCCAGCGCCTCCGCGTCCCCCAGCACCTCGAACAGCGACCAGTCGACGTACGAGGACAGGGCCGTCGCGCACTCTCGCATCCGCTCCGCGAACACCGGTGAGGACTCGATGAGTTCGATCGCCATCCCAACCCACTGGGCCCCCTGCCCAGGGAAGACGAACACGCACTTGCCCTGGAGATCCGCTGTACCTCGCACCACCCCGGCCACGGACTCACCCGTGGCAAGTGCGGCGACAGCGGCCGCCGGGTCGGCGGAGACGACCACCGCACGGTGGTCCAGCGTCGCCCGGGTGCCCGCGAGCGACCAACCCACGTCGAGCGGCGAAAGGTCGCTCCGCGTGGCGACGTGGGCGCCGAGGCGTTCGGCCTGGGCACTCAGGGCGGCGGCGGTCTTGCCGGACAGCAGCCACGGCACGATCGGCGCATCGGCGACCGGGTGTCGCTCGGGCGCCGTCGGGGCCTCGGGGGCCTGCTCGACGATGACGTGGGCATTGGTGCCGCTCACACCGAAGGAGGAGACACCGGCTCGGCGCGGCCGCTCCGCCTCCGGCCACGGGCGGGCCTCGGCCAGCAGTTCGACAGCGCCTTCGGCCCAGTCGACGTGTGAGGTCGGCTCATCGGCGTGCAGCGTCTGCGGCAGCACGCCGTGGTGCATCGCCATCACCATCTTGATGACGCCAGCGACGCCCGAAGCCGCCTGGGAGTGGCCGATGTTCGACTTGATGGAACCGAGCCACAGGGGACGGTCGGTGTCACGGTCCTGTCCGTAGGTGGCCAGCAGCGCCTGCGCCTCGATCGGGTCACCCAGCGTCGTCCCCGTACCGTGCGCCTCCACGGCGTCCACATCGGATGCCGCTAGGCGCGCGTTGGCCAGCGCGCTCCGGATGACGCGTTGCTGGGAGGGGCCGTTCGGCGCTGTCAGACCGTTGGACGCACCGTCCTGGTTGACCGCCGAACCCCGCACCACCGCCAGCAC
>NZ_JBSFGE010000078.1:0-2489 GCF_053596435.1 Streptomyces sp. NPDC001700 | reverse complement strand
TCGGGTGTGATGCCCCAGGAGGTGATGAGGCGGTAGAGGGAGACTTCGAGGGTGAAGAGGGCGGCTTGGGTGTAGAGGGTTTGGTTGAGGAGTTCGGGGTCTTGGCCCCAGACGATGTCGTTGAGTGGGTGGTCGAGGTGGTGGTTGAGTTCGGTGCTGGTTTCGTCCCAGGCTTGGGCGAAGGTGGGGTAGGCGTGGTGGAGTTCGCGGCCCATGCCGAGGCGTTGGGAGCCCTGGCCGGTGAAGAGCATGGCCAGCCCGCCGGTCATGGGGGTGGTGATGGTCGGTGATGAGAGGTTGGCCAGGAGTTCGTCGCGGTTGGTGCCCACGATGACCGCGCGGTGGGAGAGCGCTGCGCGTGTGGTGGCCAGGGACCAGCCGATGTCTGCCGGGTGCAGATGGGGGTTGTTCTCCACGAAGGACTTCAGACGTTCGGCCTGTGCGTGGAGGGCGGTCTCGCCCTCACCCGAAAGCACCCAGGGAATCGCGGGCAGCTCACCCCGATCCGACCCGGACTCCACTTCGGGATCGGCTACCGCAGGTGCCTGTTCCAGCACGACATGCGCGTTCGTGCCGCTCGCACCGAAGGAGGACACACCGGCCCGGCGAGGTCCGCCGGTCTTGGGCCAGTCCGTGCGTTCCGTCAGCAGCTCGACCGCGCCGGTGGTCCAGTCGACGTGGGGGGTGGGTTCGTCCACGTGGAGGGTCTGGGGCAGTACGCCGTGCTGCATCGCCATGACCATCTTGATGACTCCGGCGACGCCTGCTGCGGCCTGCGTGTGCCCGATGTTGGACTTGAGCGAGCCGAGGAGCAGGGGGCGGTCGGTGTCGCGGTCCTGGCCGTAGGTGGCCAGTAGTGCCTGTGCTTCGATGGGGTCGCCGAGTGTGGTGCCGGTGCCGTGTGCTTCGACGGCGTCGATGTCGGCCGTCGAGAGTCCGGCGTTGGCCAGGGCCTGGCGGATGACGCGTTGCTGGGAGGGTCCGTTGGGGGCTGTCAGGCCGTTTGAGGCGCCGTCCTGGTTGACGGCGGAGCCTCGTACGACCGCGAGGACCTGGTGGCCGTTGCGTTCGGCGTCGGAGAGCCGTTCTACGAGCAGCATGCCGACGCCCTCTGCCCAGCCGGTGCCGTCCGCACCTGCGGCGAAGGACTTGCACCGCCCGTCCGCCGCGAGACCCCCCTGGCGTGAGAACTCCACGAAGATCTGTGGTGTCGCCAGCACGGTGACACCTCCGGCGAGCGCCATCGAACACTCGCCGCGCCGCAGCGACTCGCATGCCAGGTGGAGGGCCACCAGCGACGATGAACACGCTGTGTCCACCGTCAGCGCCGGACCCTCCAGACCGAACGTATAGGCCACGCGTCCGGACGCGACGCTGCCCGCGGTACCTGTCCCGAGGTAGCCCTCGGCCTCCTCGGGGACATCGCGGAGCCAGGAGGCGTAGTCGTGGTACATCACGCCCGCGAAGACGCCGGTCCTGCTGCCCTTCAACGAGTCGGGGGCGATCCCGGCCCGTTCGAACGCCTCCCAGGACGCCTCCAACAGCAGCCGCTGCTGCGGGTCCATCGCGGCCGCCTCGCGCGGGGAGATACCGAACAGACCGGGGTCGAACTGGGCCGCGTCGTAGAGGAAGCCGCCGTCACTCGTGGACGACATCCCCGACCTGCCCTTCGCCCCAGCCAAGGCCGCAAGGTCCCAGCCCCGGTCCGAGGGAAGGACGGACACGGCGTCAGAGGCCGAGTCGATGAACCGCCACAGACCCTCGGGCGAGTCGATCCCGCCCGGGTAGCGGCAGCTCATGCCGACGATCACGATGGGGTCGTCGTCGGCCGCGACCGCTGTCGGAGCGTCCGTCAGGATCTCCTGCGAAGCGCCCAGCGCCTGCGCGAGTACGTGCCCGGCCAGCAGGCGAGGTGTCGGGTAGTCGAAGATGGCTGTTGCGGGCAGTCGTACGCCGGTGGCGGCGCTGACGCGGTTGCGCAGTTCCACGGCGGTCAGCGAGTCGAAACCGATCTCCTGGAACGTCCGCGACACCTCGACGGACCCGGCGGACGCGTGCCCGAGGACGGATGCGATGTGCTCCTGCACCAGGCGCAGGACGTACTGGCTCTGCTCGCTCTCGGACCGGCCCGTGAGATGGTGCCGGAACCCGGCCTGGGCGCCGCCGCTCTGGGCGGCCCGGCGGACCGGCGCGGTGACCAGACCACGCAGAACGGGCGGCAGGGTGCCGGCGGCTGCCTGCTCACGCAGTGCGGGGAGGTTCAGCGGATCGGCGAGCACCATCGCCTCGCCGGAGGCCAGTGCGGCGTCGAACAGCTCCAGTCCCTGCTGGTCGCTCAAACTCCTCCCGACCGACCGGGAAATCCTGGACAGCTGCACTTCGCCCAGATCACTGGTGAGTTCGCTGCGGTGTTCCCAGAAGCCCCAGGCGATGGAGGTGGCGGGGAGGTTGTTGGCGTGGCGGTGTGTGGCGAGTGCGTCGAGGTAGGT
>NZ_JBSFGE010000077.1:0-3229 GCF_053596435.1 Streptomyces sp. NPDC001700 | reverse complement strand
CCGGCCTCCACTACAATTTCCACCGCTACTACGACCCAGACTCCGCCCGCTACCTATCCCCCGACCCCCTAGGCCTAACCCCCGCCCCCAACCCCACAACCTACGTCCACAACCCCCACACCTGGACAGATCCCCTCGGCCTCGGCCCCTGCCCTCCATCGGGAGATGCTCCGGGCACAGGACCAGGCCCCTGGGACATGCGTGGTCGAGATCCAATGAATGTCGTACCAGACCACGCGAGCGTTCGAGAACTTACACCAGATCCAAACGGGGGAGCCCAGTACGGGTTGGAGTATAAGTGGGTCGACTCCGAAGGGCGGACAGTCCGGCTGCGAATTCATGGCCCAGACGGAAATGCACCCGTTGGCTCGCACGCAGCCATGGGCGAGACATACCGGATTCAGTTCGGTGGAAAATACCAAGACGACCTGGGCAACCTGCACCCAAGAAACGTACACAATCCTGCCAGCCCCAACTACAATCCAGGAGCGGCCAACGCCAGCCATATACCATGGCCGCAAGCCTTCCCTGGGCTCTAGCTGACACCCTCAAGAGCAAGAACTTTCCACCTCATAGGACATAATCATGACTGTGGGCGATAAGCGACTCGTCACCCTTACAAAAGGATTGGTTTCAGATGACCCAAAGAAAAGAGAGGATACCTGTGGAACTATCACAGACTGGGTAAATTCATTCGACTCCAGAGAAGCCACCCTTCTGGCAATCATCCTTTCCTCTTCCGTCAACCTGGAAACAGAATGGACTTGCAGGGAGAGTCAACTCCACGCACTCGTCGAATTGAGCGACACAGGACTCATTCACGCTAGCAGCTTCTCGCCGCTGGGGCTCATCGACAAGACCTCCCTGCAAGGGTCAGAAATCGAGTACATCGAGCACCTCTTGAGCATGATTTAAGATCCGAACCCACCGTAAGCGCGATAAAAGTCAAGAAGATGGCTAGCGCACTCCTGTCTCCCTGGACCTGGGCACGGCCAACAACCTCCGCCACCACTTCCTCAAGCAGATCGGGATCTCGCCCGGCGAGTACAGGCGAGCCTTCCCCACGAAGGGTGCTGCCGCGAGCCGCCACACGGCGCCGGATGCCGTTGCCGAGCGGCGCAGGTAGGCACACAAGACGGCGCCTGTCGTGCCCAGGGCCTACGGACCGTACGCTCAGCCCTTCCCCAGTACCGCCCGGACGTGGCGGACGTTGCGCGCCATCGTTGGGTTGTCTTCCGGTGGTACGGCAGGCCGCAAGACAAACCCGACGCATCGGCGGCACCCTGGCCGCAGAACACTCCCCGGCTAGTGCCGCGTCAGGCAACGTTTGCCCTGTCGACGACGGCGCGTAGGCGCCTGTCGTCGGCGTGGCGGTTCCGCCAGATGATGTAGCGGCGGATCATGCTGCCTTGTTCCTTGTGGCCGGCGTGATCTCCCCCCCCGTTATGTTTTCTGCGGTCCTGCAAGAGGGCCGCTGGCCTCCGGGCCCGGCATGACTGTTCCCCCCTGTCGAACGGATGACCTGGGGGGTGGTGTCACCGGGCCTGGGAGGTGCCGTTGGAGACGCTGATGAGAGGTCTGACTACCGCCCGGCCTGGCGCAATGCCCGGCATCTCGCGGGTGGCAGGTCTGCATAACGTGGATGCGCGCGTACGGCACTACCGCCCCGGCCGGCATCGCACGAGCCCTGTTCTGGAGGACGGGTTGTACGACATCGACGACGTGGGCGTCTTCCTCGGCCTGGACGTCGGCAAGAGCGCCCATCACGGGCACGGGCTCACCCCGGCCGGCAAGAAGGTCTTCGACAAGCAGCTGCCCAACAGCGAACCGAAACCGCGGGCCGTCTTCGACAAACTCGCCGCGAAGTTCGGCACCGTACTGGTGATCGTGGACCAGCCCGCTCGATCGGCGCTCTGCCGCTGACGGTGGCCCGGGATGCGGGCTGCAAGGTCGCCTACCTGCCGGACTTGCCATGCGGCGGATCGCCGACCTCTACCCGGGCGAGGCGAAGACCGACGCGAAGGACGCGGCCGTGATCGCCGACGCGGCCCGCACCATGCCCCACACCCTGCGCTCGCTGGAGCTGACCGACGAGATCACCGCCGAGCTGACCGTTCTGGTCGGCTTCGACCAAGACCTGGCGGCCGAGGCCACCCGCACCTCCAACCGGATCCGCGGCCTGCTCACCCAGTTCCACCCGAGCCTGGAACGCGTCCTCGGCCCGCGCCTGGACCACCAGGCCATCACCTGGCTGCTGGAACGCTACGGATCCCCGGCCGCGCTGCGAAAAGCCGGTCGACGCAGGCTGGCTGAGGTGATCCGGCCCAAGGCCCCGCGCATGGCACAGCGGCTGATCGACGAGGTCTTCGACGCGCTCGACGAGCAGACGGTCGTCGTTCCCGGCACGGGCACCCTCGACGTCGTGATCCCGTCGCTGGCCCGCTCGCTCGCCGCTGTTCACGAACAGCGCCGGGCTCTGGAAGCGCAGATCGCGGCCCTGCTGGAGGCCCACCCTCTTTCCCCGGTCCTGACCTCGATCCCAGGGGTCGCGGTCAGGACCGCCGCAACCTTGCTGGTCACCGTCGGCGACGGCACCAGCTTCCCCACCGCCGCCCACCTGGCCTCCTACGCCGGCCTCGCCCCGACGACGAAGTCGTCGGGGACCTCGATCCACGGCGAACACGCTCCACGAGGCGGCAACCGGCAACTCAAACGGGCGATGTTCCTGTCCGCATTCGCGGCCCTGCACGATCCAGCCTCCCGCACCTACTACGACCGATGCCGGGCCCGCGGCAAGACCCACACACAGGCTCTTCTCCGCCTGGCCCGCCACCGCATCAGCGTCCTGTTCGCGATGCTCCGCGACGGCACCTTCTACGAACCCAGAACCCCACGCCTCGCTTGACGAAAGACATAGAGGCACCCCCCAGGAAGCTACCGGCGAACGCACCTACACCGGCACCCGCATCACCCGCGCGGGCGCCATCCGCTACGAACACGACGACGCGGGCCGCCTCACCCTCCGCCAGAAGACCCGCCTCTCGAAGAAGCCCGACACCTGGCACTACACCTGGGACACCGAAGACCGCCTCACCACCGTCACCACCCCCGACGGCACGCTCTGGCGCTACCAGTACGACCCCTTCGGCCGCCGCACCACAAAACAACGCCTCGCCGCCGACGGCGAAACCGTCCTGGAGCAAACAGACTTCACCTGGGACGGCCCCAC
>NZ_JBSFGE010000076.1:0-3969 GCF_053596435.1 Streptomyces sp. NPDC001700 | reverse complement strand
CGCCCCCACATACCGGGCCAACTGGATCGCCGCCATCCCCACACCACCGGCACCCGCGTGCACCAGCACACGCTCACCCGCCCGCAACCCAGCCAAATCCCGCAACCCGAACAACGCCGTCAGAAACACAATCGGCGTCGTCGCCGCCCGCTCCCACGACCAGGACTGCGGGGCGCGTGCCAGGAACCGGCTGTCGGTGACGGCGTAGGGACCGAAGCTCTGGCCGATCAAGCCCATCACCCGGTCGCCGACTGCCAGTTCCGTCACACCGGGACCGACCTCGGTGACCACACCCGCGCCCTCGCTACCGAGGTTCGCCGCGCCGGGATACATGCCGAGGGCGATGAGGGCGTCTCGGAAGTTGACGCCCGCGGCGCGCACGGCGATCCGCACCTGGCCGTCGGCCAGGGGCCCCAGGGCATCCGGACTCGGGACGAGCGACAGGTTCTCCAGGATGCCCTCGCCCGTCGTGGCCAGGTGCCAGGCGCGCTCCCCCGCCGGGGGCCGCATGGCCGCCGCCGCGCCGGACCGAGCGAGGCGAGGCGCGAGAGGGCGGCCCGCGCGCACCGCGAGCTGGGGCTCGTCGAGGTCGGCTACGAGGGGCAGGGTCAGGGTGCCGGGGGCGGCGCCCGGGTCGAGGTCGACGAGGAGGATGCGGCCCGGGTTCTCCGACTGGGCCGAGCGCAGCAGGCCCCATACGGCGGCGCCCGCGAGATCCGGCCCGGTCTCCCCGCTGTCCGCGGCGGTGGCCGTGACCGCGCCGCGGGTCACCACCAGCAGTCGGGACGCCGTCAGGGTCTCGTCGACGAGCCAGCCCTGGAGCAGTTCCAGGATCCGGCAGGTCTGCTCGCGGGGCACGGCGCCGGGCGGGCAGGAGACGACGACCACGTCGGGTGCCGCTCCGGTGGACTTCGTGGCCCGGGCGAGGGCGGCCAGGTCCTCGTGCGTCTCCACGAGGGTGCCGGCCTCGGCCATGGCGGCGCCGATGCCGAAGTCGTCGGCGCCGAGCACCGCCCAGGCGCCGAGCTGTCCGGGGACCTCGGGCGCCCGGACGGCGGTCCAGTCGATCAGGTACAGGGAGGCGTTCGCCCGGTCCTGGTGGCTGTCGTCGAGCACGCCGGCGGCGAACGGGCGGAACGCGAGGGACTCAACGACCGCGGCGGGCATACCGGTGCCGTCCGCGACGGCGAGGGACACGCTGTGGCCGCCCGCCGGCGAGATCCGTACCCGCAAGGTCGCGGCGCCGATGGCGTGCACGGACACCCCTGACCAGGCGAAGGGCAGGCCGGGCCCGCCGGTGTTCTCGACGAGTCCGCCAAGCGCGACCGCGTGCAGCGCGGCGTCGAACAGCGCCGGGTGCAGGCCGAACGTGCCCGCGGACTCGCGCTGCGCCTCGGGCAACTCCACTTCGACGAAGACGTCGTCACCCTGCCGCCACGCCGCGCGCAACCCCTGGAAGGCGGGTCCGTACGCGAGTCCGGCTTCGGTGAGGCCCGTGTACAGGTCCGTGGTGTCAATCGGGGTGGCGTCGGCCGGTGGCCACACGGTGAAGTCGAAGTCGGGCTCCGGCGGGGTGGGCGAGAGCCGACCGCTGCCGTTGCGGATCCATGGCTGGTCCGCCGAGGCGTCCTCGGGCCGCGAGTGGAGTATCAGGGAGCGGCAGCCCTCGTCGTCGGGTTCGCCGACGACGACGCGCAGGCGCACGCCGCCGCGTTCGGGCAGTACCAGTGGTGCTTCGAGCGTGAGCTCGTCGAGCCGGTCGCAGTCCACGTGGTCGCCGGCGACCATGGCCAGTTCCACGAAGGCCGTGCCCGGCAGGAGCGCCGCGCCGGCCACGGCGTGGTCGGCGAGCCACGGGTGGGTGCGCCGTGAGATCAGGCCGGTGAACAGCGTGCCTCCGCCGTCGGGCAGGTCGGTGGCCGCCGCGAGCATGGGGTGGTGTGCCGCGTCGAGCCCGGCCGACGACACGTCACCGACGCCCCGGCCCGCGGGGGCGAGCCAGTACTGCTTGCGCTGGAAGGCGTAGGTCGGCAGGTCGACGTGGCGCGTACGGTGTCCGGCGAAGGCCACCGCCAGGTCGACCGGTACCCCGTGGACGTGCAGAGTCGCGAGCGCGGTGGTCAGCGCCTGCGGCTCCGGGGTCCCGGCCCGCTGCGCGGTCACGAACAGGGCATCGGCCTCGGGGGGCAGGCAGTCCTGGCCGAGGCCGGTGAGGACACCGTCGGGACCGAGCTCCAGGTACGTGGTCACGCCGAGCGAGTCGAGAGCCCGCATGCCGTCGAGGAAGCGGACGGCCTGCCGGACATGCCGCACCCAGTAGTCGGACGACCCGACGTCCGCGACCGCGCCGGTGACGTTCGACACGACCGGGATTCGCGGAGCCGAGTACGTCAGGGCCTCGGCGACGCGGGCGAACTCGGCGAGCATGGGTTCCATGCGCGGCGAATGGAAGGCGTGGCTGACGTTCAGGCGCTTGACCTTGCGCCCTTGGCCCCGCCAGTGCTCGGCGACCGCCTCGGCGGCGTCCGCCTCTCCGGCGATCACGGTGGCGGCGGGGCCGTTGACGGCGGCGATGCTCACCTGCTCCTCGAGGCCCACCAGGTGGGGCAGCACCTCCTCCTCGGTGGCCTGCAGCGCGATCATCACGCCGCCGGAGGGCAGGGCCTGCATGAGGCGGCCACGCGCGGCGACCAGGACGGCGGCATCAGCGGTCGACAGGACCCCCGCGACGTGGGCGGCGGTCAGCTCGCCTATGGAGTGGCCCATCAGGTAGGTGGGCCGGATGCCGTGCGCCTCGACGAGCCGGTACAGGGCGGTCTCAGTGGCGAACAGGGCGGCCTGGGTGAAGTCGGTGCGGTCGAGCAGCGCCGCCTCGACGGTGCCTTCAGCGGCGAACAAAACCTCCTTCAAGGGCCGTTCGAGATGCTGGTCGAGCTGGTCGCAGACCGCGTCCAGTGCCTCGGCGAACTCCGGGTGGCCGGCGTACAGTTGGCGCCCCATGGCCGCCCGCTGGCTGCCCTGCCCGGTGAAGAGCACGGTGAGCTTACCCGCGGGCCGCTGCTCGCCCGTCACGGTGTGCGGCGCCGCTGTGCCCTCGGCGAGGGCGGCCAGACCGTGCAGGAACTCCTCGGTGTCGCGGGCGACGACCGCGGCACGGTGGTCGAGGGCAGACCTGGTGGTGGCCAGTGCGTGGCCGATGTCGGCGACGCAGGCGCCGGGCAGCTCGGCGACGTGTCGCCGCAGCCGATCCGCCTGTGCCGCGAGGGCCTGCGGTGTACGGGCGGACAGGACCCACGGCAGTGCGGCGGCACCTACGTGGGCGGTGCGCTCCGCGACGTCCGCTTCCTCGGCCGGGGCCGCTTCGAGGATGGCGTGCGCGTTGGTGCCGCTGATGCCGAAAGCCGACACGGCGGCACGGTAGGGCCTGCCGGAGGCGGGCCACGGGGTGGCGGCGTGGAGCAGCGAGACGGCGCCGGACTCCCAGTCGACCTCGGGGGTGGGCTCGTCGGCGTGCAAGGTACGGGGAAGGATGCCGTGGCGCATCGCCATGACCATCTTGATGACGCCCGCGACACCTGCGGCGGCCTGGGAGTGGCCGATGTTCGACTTGATGGAACCGAGCCACAGCGGCTGTCCGGGGTCACGGTCCTTGCCGTACGTGGCCAGCAGCGCCTGCGCCTCGATCGGGTCACCCAGCGAGGTGCCCGTGCCGTGCGCCTCGACCGCGTCCACGTCGGTCGGGGAGAGCCGGGCGTTGGCGAATGCCTGGCGGATGACGCGTTGCTGGGAGGGGCCGTTCGGCGCTGTCAGACCGTTGGACGCACCGTCCTGGTTGACCGCCGAACCCCGCACCACCGCCAGCACCTCATGCCCATTGCGACGCGCGTCCGACAACCTCTCCAACAACAGCAGACCCGCACCCTCCGACCAACCCGTACCATCCGCCCCCGCCCCGAACGCCTTACACCG
>NZ_JBSFGE010000075.1:0-4081 GCF_053596435.1 Streptomyces sp. NPDC001700 | reverse complement strand
GGCTTCGACATCGCCGGTCTGGAACTGTTCGCGCCGCTGATCTCGGGTGCGTGCGTGGTGCTCGCGACCCCGGGGCTGGTGCACGACCCGGCCGCGCTGCGCGAGACACTGCGCGGCGAGCGGGTCACGGTGATGCAGGCGACGCCGAGTCTGTGGCGCGCGGTCGCCGACGAGGCCCGGGATGCGCTGCGGGGCGTACGGGTCCTGGTGGGGGGCGAGGCCCTGCCCACGGATCTCGCGGGGCAGCTGGCCGCCTCGGCCGCGTCGGTGCTGAATGTGTACGGGCCGACGGAGACCACGATCTGGTCCACCGCCGCCGAGGTCACCGGAGAGGGCGCGGTGACCATCGGGAGGCCGCTGTCCCGTACCCGGCTGTATGTCCTGGACGGTCACCTGCAGCCGGTCCCGGCCGGTGTGTCGGGGGAGCTGTATATCGCGGGTGCGGGTGTGGCGCGCGGCTATCTCAAGCGTCCCGCCCTGACCGGGGAGCGGTTCGTCGCCGACCCGTACGGCCCGGCCGGTTCCCGTATGTACCGCACGGGAGACGTCGTCCGCTGGACCAGTACCGGCGACCTCGTCTACCTGCGGCGCGCTGATGATCAGGTCAAGGTGCGTGGGTTCCGTATCGAACTCGGTGAGATCGAGACCGTGCTCACCGGCATCGAAGGCATCGTCCGGGCGGCCGTCGTCGTCCGTGAAGACCGTCTGGTGGCATATCTCGTCAGCGGTGACGCGGACGTGTCCGAAGCGGGGTTGCGCGAGCACCTGGCTCAGCGTCTGCCCGCTTACATGATTCCGTCGGTGTTCGTGGGACTCGACGCGCTGCCGCTGACGGCTAACGGCAAGCTCGACCGCAAGGCCCTGCCCGACCCCGAGTTCCCCGCCACCGGTACCGGACGCGCTCCCCGCACCCCGCAGGAAGAGATCCTGGCCACCCTTTACGCCGACATCCTCGGTCTGGAACAGGTCGGCATCGACGACAGCTTCTTCGACCTCGGCGGACACTCCCTCCTGGCCACCCGCCTGGTCTCCCGCGTTCGTACCGTCCTCGGCGCCGAACTCTCCGTCCGCCAGCTCTTCGAAACCCCCACCATCACCGGCCTCACCCACGCACTCACCAACGCCACCACCGCCCGCACCGCCCTCACCACCCGACCACGCCCCACCCGCATCCCCCTCTCCCACGCCCAGCAGGGGCAGTGGTTCCTGCACCAGTTGGAGGGCCCCAACGCCGCCTACAACATCCCGGTGGGCCTGCTCCTGAGCGGCCCACTCGACCATGCGGCCCTGGAGGCCGCACTGGCCGATGTCGTGGAACGCCACGAGTCCCTGCGTACCGTCATCGCCGGGGACGAGCAGGGGGCGTACCAGGTCATCCGGACCTCGGTACGGCCGGAGCTGAACGTTGAGCAGGTCCCGGCGGACCAGCTGCGTGCCGCCCTGGAGACCGCGGCGGCCCACGCCTTCGACCTGGCGGGCGAGATTCCGCTGCGTGCCACGCTGTTCGAGACCGCGCGGGACGAGTACCTCCTGCTGGTGCTGATCCACCACATCGCCGCCGACGAGTGGTCGTTCGGCCCGCTGGTGCGCGACCTGGCCACGGCGTACACGGCACGCTGCACGGACGGCCATGCGCCGACCTGGGCCCCGCTTCCGGTGCAGTACGCCGACTTCACGCTCTGGCAGCGTGAAGTACTGGGCCCCGAGGACGACCCGGAGAGCGCTATCGCCCGGCAGATCGCCTACTGGCGCGAGGCGTTGGCGAGTCTGCCGACCGAGCTGGAGATCCCGACGGACCGGCCGAGGCCCGCTGTGCCTTCGCACCAGGGCGGGACCGTCGAGTTCGAGGTGCCGCAAGAGGTGCACCGCCGGATCGAGGAGGTGGCGCGGGAGCATCAGGCGAGTCCGTTCATGGTCGTGCAGGCCGCGCTGGCCGTGTTGTTGTTCCGGTTGGGCGCGGGGGCGGACATTCCGATCGGTTCGCCGGTGGCGGGTCGTACGGACGACGCGGTGGAGGACCTGGTCGGGTTCTTCGTGAACACCCTGGTCCTGCGCAATGACCTGTCGGGGAATCCGACCTTCTCGGAGCTGATCGCCCGGGTGAGGGAGACCGACCTCGCCGCCTTCAGTAACCAGGATGTCCCCTTCGAGCGGCTGGTGAAGGCCCTCAACCCCGAGCGCGCCACCGCGCGCCATCCGCTCTTCCAGACCGTCCTGAACTGGGCCAACGACGACAACCGCGAGGCCCTCGCGGCCTCGGCCGGGATGCCCGGTCTCACGGTCGCGGTCGAGGAAGCCGCGACGGGTGCGGCGAAGTTCGACCTGGTCTTCCACCTGTCCGGGATACGTGACGCCGATGGCGGTGCTGGGGGCCTGCGGGGCGAGTTGGAGTTCAACGCCGACTTGTTCGACCGGTCGTCGGTGGCGGTGTGGGGTGAGCGGTTCGTCCGGGTGCTTGAGGGGCTGCTCGCGGAGCCGGGGCGTGGGGTCGGGTTGGTTCCGGTGCTCTCGGCGGGTGAGCGGCGGGAGGTTGTTCAGGCCTGGGCCGCGACGGATAGCGAGCCGATGGCTGGTGGCGGGTCGTTGGTGGACCGGTTTGAGGCCCGGGTCGCCGCTTGTGGCGGTACGGGGGTCGCGGTGTCGTGTGAGGGGGTGTCGCTGTCGTACGGGGAGCTGAACGCGGCGGCGAACCGCTTGGCGCGGGTACTGGCCGGTCGGGGGGTGGGTCCGGAGTCGCTGGTGGCGATCGCTCTGCCGAGGTCGGTGGAGATGGTGGTGGCGCTGCTGGGCGTGCTGAAGGCGGGGGCGGCGTATGTGCCGGTGGACCCCTCGTACCCGGCGGACCGGATCGCCTACCTCCTGGAGGACGCGGACCCGGCACTGGTCATCTCCGGTCTGGACACCGCCTCCCAGCTGAGGGGAGCGGACTGGCTGCTGCTCGATGACCCGGGCACGGTGGCTGAGCTGGCCGAGAATTCGGGCACGGACCTCACAGATACCGACCGGGTAGGCGCATTGCTGCCCGAGCATCCGGCGTATGTCATCTACACCTCTGGTTCCACGGGCAGGCCCAAGGGGGTGGTGGTGGCGCATGCGCAGGTGGTGCGGCTGTTCACGGCCACGGACCACTGGTTCGGATTCGGACCGGATGAAGTGTGGACACTCTTCCACTCCTACGCGTTCGACTTCTCGGTGTGGGAGCTGTGGGGCCCCCTGCTGCACGGCGGCCGCCTGGTCGTGGTCCCCCATACCGTCAGCCGCAGCCCGGAACAGTTCCTGGAACTGCTGGTCCGCGAACAAGTCACGGTCCTGAGCCAGACACCGTCCGCGTTCTACCAGCTGATCCAGGCCGACACCGAGAATCCCCAGCTCGGCGATGGTCTGGCCCTGCGGTACGTGGTGTTCGGGGGTGAGGCGCTGGATCTGGGCCGACTGGCCGCCTGGTATACGCGGCATGGCGGTCGTGGCCCACGGCTGGTGAACATGTACGGCATCACCGAGACCACCGTCCACGTCACCCACCGGACCCTCGACCAGGAAACCGCGTCCGGCCAGCACAAGTCGTTGATCGGCGGTCCCATCCCGGACCTGCGCCTGTACATCCTGGACTCGGCCCTGCAGCCCGCCGCCCCCGGAGTCACCGGAGAGATGTACGTAGCAGGCGCGGGCCTGGCCCGCGGCTACCTCAACCGGCCCGCCCTGACAAGCGAACGCTTCATCGCCGACCCATACGGCCCCGCCGGTTCCCGCATGTACCGCTCCGGCGACCTGGCCCGCTGGACAACAGACGGGGAGTGGGAATACCTGGGCCGGGCGGACGACCAGGTCAAGATCCGGGGCTTCCGGATCGAACTCGGCGAGATCCAGACCGCCCTGACCACCCACCCCGCCCTCGCCCAGGCCGCCGTCATCGTGCGCGAAGACCGGCCCGGCGACCGGCGCCTGGCCGCCTACACCGTCACCACCCCCGGCCACACCACCCCCAGCCCCACAGCACTACGCACCCACCTGTCGGCCACCCTGCCCGACCACATGCTCCCCGCCACCTACACCACCCTCCCCGCCCTCCCCCTCACCCCCA
>NZ_JBSFGE010000074.1:0-5469 GCF_053596435.1 Streptomyces sp. NPDC001700 | reverse complement strand
ATGTGCGGGCTGGGCTCGTCCACGTGGAGGGTCTTGGGGAGGGTGGCGTGGCGCATGGCCTGGATCATCTTGATGACGCCACCGATACCGGCCGCCGCTTGGGCGTGGCCGATGTTGGACTTGAAGGAGCCCAGCCACAGGGGTTCGTCGCGGTTCTGGCCGTAGGTGGCCAGGAGTGCCTGTGCCTCGATGGGGTCGCCGAGAGTGGTGCCGGTGCCGTGGCCTTCGACGGCGTCCACCTGGTCCGGGGTGAGCCCGGCGCTCGCGAGCGCGGCGTGGATGACCCGCTGCTGGGCGGGGCCGTTGGGCGCGCTCAGCTGGCTGCTCTTGCCGTCCTGGTTGACCGCCGAGCCACGGATGACGGCCAGGATGGGGTGGCCGTTGGCCTGGGCGTCGGAGAGCCGTTCGAGCAGGATGGTGCCCGCGCCCTCGGCCCAGGTGGTGCCGTCGGCGGCGGCCGCGTACGACTTGCACCGGCCGTCCGCCGCCAGCCCGCGCTGGCGGCTGAACTCCACGAACATGCCTGGCGTCGGCATCACGGCGGCGCCACCGGCCAGCGCCATGGTGGACTCGTCGTTCCGCAGCGACTGGCAGGCCATGTGGAGCGCCACCAGTGAGGACGAGCACGCGGTGTCCACGGTGACGGCGGGCCCCTCAAGACCGAGGGTGTACGCGATCCGGCCGGACGCCACGCTGAGGGTGGTACCCGTCAGCAGGTGGCCCTCGACGTCCTCCGGTCCCCGGTGGATGAGCGAGGCGTACTCGTGGCCGGACACCCCGCTGAACACACCGGTGCGGCTGCCGCGCAGCTCGCCCGGGGACAGACCGGCGCTCTCCACGCACTCCCAGCTGGTTTCGAGAAGCAGTCGCTGCTGGGGGTCGAGCGCGAGGGCTTCGCGGGGGCTGATGCCGAAGAACTCGGGGTCGAAGCGGTCGGCGTCGTAGAGGAAGCCGCCCTCGCGGGCGTAGGTCTTCCCGGTGGTGTTGGGGTCGGGGTCGTACAGACCGTCCAGATCCCAGCCCCGGTTGTCCGGGAAGGGCCCCACCGCGTCGCGCCCTTCGGACACCAGCTCCCACAGCCCCTCGGGCGTGGTGGCGCCGCCGGGGAACCGGCAGGCCATGCCCACGACCGCGATCGGCTCGCGGCTCCGTGACTCCGCCTCGGCCAGCCGCTGACGGGTCCGCTGGAGGTCGGCGGTCACCCGCTTCAGATAGTCGCGCAGCTTGTCCTCGTTCATGATGCGACGCCGCTCCTCCTGAGTCGCCGGGTCATGAGAGCCCCAGCTCGTTGTCGATGAAGTCGAAGATCTCGTCGTCCGTCGCGGATTCGATCGTCACGCCCTCCTGCGTCCCGGCGTCCTCCGTGCCCAGGCCATCCAGCGTCAGCAGCAGCGCCTGCATGCGTGCGGCGATCGCGGTCCGGACGCCGGGGACGGCGGTCCGCAGACCGCTCTCCAGCCGGTCCAGCTCGGCCACCAGCGGCTGCGGAACCTCGTCGGGGGCCCGGTCCGGCGCCAGCTCGGCACGGAGCATGGCGGCCAGCTGAACCGGCGTGGGGTAGTCGAACAGGGTGGTCGGCGGCAGCCGCAACCCGGTGGCGTGGTTGAGGTTGTTGCGGAACTCGACGGTGGTGAGCGAGTCGAGGCCCATCTCCAGGAACCCGCTGTCGGCGTCGATGGCATCCGGCGAACCGTGGCCGAGGGCCGCCGCGACCTGCCCACGGATGTAGGTGAGGAGGATGTCCAGCTGCGTGGCCTCGTCATGCGGGGCCAGCCGCTGCCGCAACGTGTCCGACCCCGTCACACCGCCCGTGGCGGCGGCCCGCCGGGCCCGGGAGCGGACCAGCCCCTGCAGGACCACCGGGATTGGGGCGTCGCCACCGCCCAGCCGCGCGAGGTCCAGCTTCGCGGGCACCAGAACCGCCTGGGGTGAGCCGAGCGCCAGGTCGAGCAGGCCGAGCGCCTGCGCGGTGGGCATCGCGCCGATGCCACCACGGCCCAGCCGCGCCCGCCCGACCGGATCCAGCCCCGAGGTCAGTTCGCTGGTCTGCGCCCACAGGCCCCACGCGAGCGAGAGGCCCGGCAGGCCCCGCCCCCGGCGGTGGGCGGCGAGCCCGTCGAGGAAGGTGTTCGCCGCCGCGTAGTTGGCCTGTCCGGCATTGCCGATCGCCCCGGCCGCCGACGAGAACAGGACGAACGCGGCCAGGTCCAGGTGTTCCGTCAGCCGGTGCAGGTGGTAGGCGGCGTCGACCTTCGGTCGCAGCACCGCCGACAGCCGCTCCGGGGTCAGCGACGCGATGGCGGCGTCGTCCAGAGCCCCGGCCGTGTGGAACACCCCGGTCAGCGGATGCGCGCCGGGAATCGACCGCAGCAGCCCGGCCACCGCTTCGGCGTCCGAGGTGTCGCAGGCGACGACGGAAGCGTCGGCACCCAGCGTCTTCAGCTCGGCGGCCAGCTCGGTCGCGCCGTCCGCCGCAGGGCCGCGCCGACTGACCAGGAGCAGATGCCGTACGCCGTGCCGCTCCACGAGGTGGCGGGCCAGCACACCGCCGAGGGTGCCGGTGCCGCCGGTGATGAGCACGGTCCCCTCGGGGTCGAGCCCGGCACCGTCTGTTGTTTCCGGTGCGGGCAGCGTCGCGCGTACCAGCCGGGGTACGCGCAGCTCACCGCCGCGCATGGCCAACTGCGGTTCTCCCGTGGCGAGCGCCGCCGGGAGCGCGCGGTACGAGGCGTCCGACTCGTCCAGGTCGACGAGCACGAACCGGCCGGGATACTCCGCGTCCGCCGTGCGCATCAGCCCCCACACGGTGGCCGCCGCCGGATCCGGCACCCGCTCCCCGTCCTCCACGGCCACCGCCCCCCGGGTCAGCACCACGAGCCGCGCGTCGGCGAGGGTGTCGTCGGTGACGAAGTCCTGTACCAGGGCGAGGAGTTCGGCGGACGCTGTGTGTGCGTCCGTCGCCACATCGCCGCCCTCGGAGCGGGCAGGTCCCGCCACCACGATCTGCGGTGGCTTGGCGCCCTCCGCCCTCAACCCGCCGAGCGTGGCGTGATCCACCGCTTCGATCCCGGCGGTACGGAGCGCGGCGGCCACATCCGCCACCCCGACCACCGCCCACGGGCCGCTGCTCTGGAACGCGGGCGCCGGTACGGGGAGCCAGCTCGGCTCGTACAGGGCGTCGCTCTGCCGGGCCTTCGCGGCGGCCAGCTGGTCCGGCGCCACCTCGCGCATGGCCAGCCCGCTGATGCTGAGGACGGGCGCGCCGGTCGCGTCGGCCACCGCCAGCGCCATCACATCCCGCTCCGTACGGGACAGCCGCACCCGCAACCGGGACGGGCCGACGGCGTGCAAGGCCGCACCGCTCCAGGAGAAGGGCAGCCGTACGCGATCCGACTCGTACCAGAACAGCATCAGCGGATGCAGCGCCGAGTCCAGGAGGGCGGGGTGGACGCCGTACGCCTCCGGGTCCGTGCCGTCCGGGAGCGCGATCTCCGCGTAGAGGGTGTCACCGACCCGCCAGCCCGCCCGGAAGCCCCGGAACAGCGGCCCGTATTCGTAGCCGCGCCCGATGAACCCGCGGTAGAACTCCTCGATGTCGACCGGCTCGCCTTCCGTGGGCGGCCACGCCGTGAGGTCGAACGAGGGCTCCGGCGCGGAATCGGCGAGGAAACCACTGGCGTGGCGGGTCCACTCGGCCGTCTCCTCTGACGCCTCGCTCTCCGACGAGAACAGGGCGAACGACCGCCGCCCGGCCTCGTCCGCCGCACCCACGGTGAGCCGCAACTGCCGGGCACCCCGCTCCGGCACGGCCAGGAAGGCGTGGTGCGTCAGCTCTTCGAGCTGGTCACATCCGACATACTCGGCCGCGTGCAGCAGCAGATCCACGAAGGCGACCCCCGGCAGCACCACCGTTCCGTGGACGACGTGGTCGTTCAGCCACGGCTGGGCCTTCAGCGACACCTCGCCGGTGAACACGGCGCCTTCGCCATCGGGGAGGGTGATCGCCGCGGTGAGGAGGGGGTGGGTGGAGGTGTTCGGGGCGTGGGTGGTGGGCTTCGACGTCTCCAGCCAGTAGCGCTTGCGCTGGAAGGGGTAGGTGGGAAGAGCAGCGGGAACGGCGATTTCGCCGATCAGGGGCGCCCAGTCGACCTGGATGCCGTGGGTGTGTGCGGTGGCGAGTGCGGTGAGGAGGGTGTGGTTCTCGTCCCGGTCGCGGTGGAGGGTGGGGATGAGGGTGGTTTCGGTGGTGTCGTCCGGTAGGGAGTCCTGGGCCATGGTGGTGAGGGTGGCGTCGGGGCCGAGTTCGAGGTAGTGGCGGACGCCGTGGGTGTGGAGGGTGGTGATGCCGTCGGCGAAGCGGACGGCTTCGCGGACGTGGCGGGCCCAGTAGGCGGGTGTGGTGATGTCGTCGGGGTCGGCCAGCTCGCCCGTGACGTTGGAGACGAGCGGGATGGTGGGGGAGTGGTAGGTGAGTTCTGCGGCGATGCGTGTGAATTCGTCCAGCATCGCGTCCATGTGGGGGGAGTGGAAGGCGTGGGAGACGGTGAGGCGGCGGGTCTTGATGCCGTCTTGGGCGAGGGTGGTGGCGATGTCGGTGGTGGCTTGTTCGTCGCCGGAGATGACCAGGGAGGTGGGTCCGTTGATGGCGGCGATGGCCACTTCGTGTTCGCGGCCTTCGAGTAGCGGGCGTAGCTGCTCTTCGGTGGCGCGTACGGAGATCATGGCGCCGTTGGACGGGATGGCCTGCATGAGGGCGCCACGGGCGGCGACCAGGCGGCAGGCGTCGTCCAGGGTGAGGACTCCGGCGATGTGGGCGGCGGTGAGTTCGCCGATGGAGTGGCCGGTGACGTAGTCCGGGGTGACGCCGAAGGACTCCACCAGGCGGTAGAGCGCGGTTTCGAGGGCGAAGAGGCTGGCTTGGGTGGAGCGGGTCTGGTTCAGCGGGCCCTGGTCCTCGGCGAAGGTGACGTCCTTGATGGGGCGTTCGGCTTGGAGGTGCTGGTCGAGGGTGGTGCAGACCTCGTCGAACGCGTCGCGGAAGGTGGCGTACGTGTCGTAGAGCCCTCGGCCCATGCCCGCCCGCTGTGCGCCTTGGCCGGTGAAGAGGAACGCGCTCTTTCCCGGGTGGGGCGTGCCGTGGACCACGGCCGGGGACGGCTCACCGCGAGTGAGGGCGTCCAACGCGCGGTCGAATGCCTCGCGCTCATCCGCCAGCACCACGGCCCGGTGGTCGAAGATGGTGCGGCCGGTGGCCAGGGTGTGCGCGATGTCGGTGGGGTGTTGGGCGGTGTGGTCGAGGAGGCGTTGGGCCTGGTCCCGGAGCGCCTGTTCCGTCTTGGCGGAGAGGAGCCAGGGGACGGTGGTGGTGTCCCTCGGGGTTTCCGGGGTGGGGGTGGCGGGGGCTTGTTCGAGGATGAGGTGGGCGTTCGTGCCGCTGATGCCGAAGGACGAGATGGCCGCGCGGCGGGG
>NZ_JBSFGE010000073.1:0-5792 GCF_053596435.1 Streptomyces sp. NPDC001700 | reverse complement strand
ACCAACGCTTCTGGCTCCAACCACCCACCCCCCAACCCACCACCAACCCCACCGACACCGCCCTCTGGAACGCCATCGAACACGGCGACCTGGACCTCCTCGGCATCAACCCCGACCAACCCCTGAACGAAGCACTACCAGCACTGGCATCCTGGCGCCGCCGCCAACAACAGCAGTCGACCACCGACACCTGGCGATACCGGACCCGCTGGATCCCCACCACACCACTCTCCTCGCCACCGGCCCTGTCCGGCATCTGGTACGTGATCAGCGACACGAGCCACCACACCCACGACTTGGCCACCGCCCTGTCAACCGCCGGCGCCGACGTACGAGCCATCGCCACACCCGACCAACTCGAGGCCAACACAAACCTCGCAGGCGTCGTCTCCCTCCTGCCCGTCACCGAGACCGTCGCACTGGTTCAAGCCCTCACCGCAGCGAACATCGACGCACCCCTGTGGTGCGTCACCCACAACGCCGTAGCCGTGACAGACGACGAAGTGGACCCCGACCAAGCCGCACTCTGGGGCCTCGGCCGCGTCATCGCACTCGAACACCCCGACCGCTGGGGCGGACTCATCGACCTCCCCACCCAGACGGACGAACACATCACGGCATCGCTGTGCGCGGTACTCTCCGGCGCCACCAACGAGGACCAGCTCGCCATCCGCCCCACCGGCGTATGGGCCTGCCGCCTCAGCCGCATCGCTCCCACCACACCCAAGCCCGCCGAATGGCACGGCCGAGGCACCGCACTGGTCACCGGTGGCACGGGCGCCCTGGGCAGCCACGTCGCCCGCTGGCTCGCCACCACCGGCGTCGAACACATCATCCTCACCAGCCGCCGAGGCATCGACGCCCCCGGAGCCCACGACCTGGCCACCGAACTCGAAGCCATGGGCCCACACGTCACCATCGCCGCCTGCGACGTGAGCGACCGCGACGCGGTCGCCACCCTGCTCAAGACGATCCCGGACCTGAAAGTCGTCATTCACACGGCAGGCGTTCTCGACGACGGTGTGCTGGAGTCGCTGACGCCCGAGCGCATCCACACGGTCATGCGCGTCAAGGCCGACGGGGCACGCCATCTCGACGAACTGACCCGCCACCACGACCTGGACGCCTTCGTCCTCTTCTCCTCCGCCTCCGCAACACTCGGCAACCCCGGCCAAGCGAGCTACGCGGCCGCGAACGCCACACTCGACGGCCTCGCACAACAACGCCGCGCCCAAGGCCTCACCGCCACCTCAGTGGCCTGGGGCGCCTGGGCCGGATCCGGCATGGGCGCCGGGCAGCGGCTGTTGCCCGGGATGGACCCGGAGGCGGCCATCGCCGTGCTGAGCCAGGCACTGGCCGCCGACGAGACCGCGCTGATGATCGCTGATGTGGAGTGGGCGAGCTTCGGCTCCCGGTTCACCGGGCTGCGGCCCAGCCCGGTGCTGAGCGAGTTGCTCGCGGAGTTGCCGGTCACCGCCACCGCGCCCGTCGAGGCGGCCGATGAGCTGGCCGCCCGGCTGCGGTCCATGCCACCGGCCGAACGGGAGCGGGCGGTGCTGGAGTTGGTACGCACCCAGGTGGCGGCCGTACTGGGGCATGCGAAGCCCGCTTCGGTGGATCCGGCACGACGGTTCATGGAGATCGGGTTCGATTCGCTGACGGCCGTGGAACTGCGCAACCGGCTCGTCGCCGCCACCGGCGCGCGTTTCCCCGCGTCGGTCATCTTCGACCACCCGACGCCGGAGGCACTGGCCGGGCATGTCCGCGCCGAGCTGACGGATGGCGGGCAGGCACCCGCACTCGACGAGCTGACCCGCCTGGAAGCGGCGCTGTCCGTTCTGCCGCCCGGTGACGCGGCGGGGGCCGAAGTCGCCGAGCGACTCAAGAACCTGCTGTCCCGTTGGGCGGAAAACGGAAGCAACGACGTCGACGCGGAAGTCGATTCCGCGACCGACGACGAAATATTCGATCTCATCGGCAAGGAATTCGGTATCTCGTGACGTTTCCACCGAACCCCAATTCTCCGTCGAATGAGTTCAGTACCACGTTGAGAGGGCAGTCTGCGATGTCGAATGAAGATAAGCTTCGTCACTTCCTCAAGGAGATGACGAAAGATCTGCGGCAGACTCGTCAGCGCCTTCAGGACGTGGAGGCGAAGAATCACGAGCCGATCGCGATCGTGGGGATGACCTGCCGCTTCCCCGGCGGTATCGCCTCCCCCGAGGCGCTCTGGGAGTTCGTGTCCGCAGGCGGCGACGCGGTGGCCGATTTCCCCGGCGACCGCGACTGGGATCTGGACGACCTCTTCGACCCGGTCGGCCGCTCCGGCGCGTCCGCCACCCGGTACGGCGGTTTTCTGCACGACATCGCCGATTTCGACGCGGGGCTGTTCGGGATATCGCCGCGTGAGGCGATCGCGATGGACCCGCAGCAGCGCCTGTTGCTGGAGACCTCCTGGGAGGTGTTCGAACGTGCGGGAATTCCCGCGGAGGCCGTGAAGGGCAGTGCCACGGGTGTGTTCATCGGCACCAACGGCCAGGACTACGCCACGCTCCTCAGCGCGGCGCGCGACGAGGTACAGGGGCACCTCGGCACGGGCAGCGCGGCGAGCGTGATCTCCGGCAGGCTGGCCTACACCTTCGGTCTGGAGGGCCCCACGGCCACCGTGGACACCGCCTGTTCCTCCTCGCTGGTCGCCTTGCACCTGGCCGTGCAGGCGCTGCGGAACGGCGAGTGCTCGCTCGCGCTCGCGGGCGGCGTCACGATCATGACGACACCGAGCACGTTCGTGGAACTGTCCGCGCAGGGCGGGCTGGCCCCCGACGGCCGCTCCAAGGCGTTCGCGGCCGGTGCGGACGGTACAGGCTGGGGCGAGGGCGTGGGCATGCTGCTCGTCGAGCGGCTGTCCGACGCCGAACGCAACGGCCACCAGGTCCTGGCGGTCGTACGAGGCTCCGCCGTCAACCAGGACGGCGCGTCGAACGGTCTGACGGCACCCCATGGGCCGTCACAGCGTCGCGTGATCCGCGCGGCCCTGGCCAACGCGCGGCTCGCGGCGTCCGACATCGACGCGGTCGAGGCGCACGGGACCGGGACCAAACTCGGCGACCCGATCGAGGCGCAGGCGCTGCTGGACACGTACGGGCAGGACCGGGACCGGCCACTGTGGCTCGCCTCGGTGAAATCGAACCTCGGTCACACCCAGGCGGCAGCGGGCATCGCCGGGGTCATGAAGATGGTCATGGCGATGCGCCACGGCGTGCTGCCCCGGACCCTGCATGTGGACGAGCCGACCCCGCACGTGGACTGGTCGGCCGGCGCGGTGCGGGTACTGACCGAGAACACGGCGTGGCCCGAGGACGACCGCCCCCGGCGGGTCGGCGTGTCCGCGTTCGGTGTGAGTGGCACCAATGCCCATGTGATCGTGGAACAGCCACCAGTCGAGGCCGAGGCGGAGCCCGCCCTGCCGCGCGCCGGGGCGTCGGCGGTCCCCTGGATCGTCTCGGGGCACGGGGAGACCGGCCTGCGGGCCCAGGCCGCACAGCTGGCTGCCGTGGCGGACACGCTGGACCCCTCCGACGTCGGACGGACACTGGCCACCACGCGCTCGGCTCTGTCCCACCGCGCGGTCGTGATCGGCTCCGGGCGGGAGGAACTGCTGTACGGGCTGTCGGCGTTGGCGGCCGGGGAGCCTGCCGCGAACGTGGTCGACGGAGTGGCGGGCCCCGACTCCGGTGTGGTGTTCGTCTTCCCCGGCCAGGGATCGCAGTGGGCGGGCATGGCCGTCGAACTGCTGGAGACCTCCCCCGTCTTCGCACGGCGGTTCGCCGAGTGCTCGGCCGTCCTGGAGCCGTACTACGACTGGTCGATCGAGGACGTGGTGCGCGGCGTCCCCACAGCGCCATCGCTCGACCTGATCGAGGTCGTCCAGCCGGTCCTGTTCACGGTGATGCTGTCGCTCGCCGAGCTGTGGGCCTCCTACGGGGTGAAGCCGTCCGCCGTGGTCGGCCACTCGCAGGGAGAGATCGCGGCGGCCTGCGTGGCGGGGGCACTGTCCCTGGACGACGCGGCGAAGATCGTGGTGCTGCGCAGTCGGCTCTTCGCCGAGACGCTGGTGGGCAGGGGCGCCATCGCCTCGGTGGCCCTGCCGGCGGACCAGCTGGCCGCCCGGATCGAACCGTGGGGCGAGCGGTTGACGGTGGCCGGCGTCAACGGGCCCACCGCCGCCACTGTGGCCGGTGATCCGGAGAGCTTGGAGGAGTTCGTCGCCGCCTGTGTGGAGGAAGGGGTACGCGCCCGGGTCGTGCCCGCGACGGTGGCCTCGCACAGCCCCCAGGTCGAGCCGCTGCGGGAGCGGCTGATGGAGCTGCTGGCGGAGGTCACTCCCCGCCGGGCCGACGTACCGTTCTACTCCACGGTGACCGGTGGGCTGCTGGACACCACCGGGCTCGACGCGGACTACTGGTTCCGCAACGCCCGCATGCCGATCGACTTCGTAGGTGCGCTGCGGTCCCTCTTCGCGGACGGCTACCGCGTGTTCGTCGAGTCCAGCTCCCATCCGGCGCTGGCCACGAGCATCCAGGACACCGCGGAGGCGGCCGACGAGCAGGTGGTCGTGACCGGTTCGCTGCGGCGCGGTGAAGGCGGGCTCGCGCGGTTCTTCTCCTCGCTCGCGCGGCTGCACGTCGAGGGCGTCCGGGTCGACTGGCTCCCGGCGTTCGCGGGTGCGGGCCGGGTGGAGCTGCCGACCTACGCGTTCCAGCGGGAGCGTTACTGGCTGGCCCCCGTTCCCGGGCGGGGCGACGCCTCGTCGCTGGGGCTGGGCGCGCTCGACCACCCGCTGCTGGGCGCGACGGTGACGCTGCCCGCCTCCGGCGGCTGCGTGCTCACCGGCCGGCTGTCGCAGGCCACCCATCGCTGGCTCGGAGACCACGCCCTCTCCGGCGTGGTGCTCCTGCCGGGCACGGGCTTCGTCGAACTCGCCCTGCAGGCGGGGCTGCTCTTCGGCTGTGACGTGGTGGACGAGCTGACGCTGGAGGGGCCGCTGGTCCTCCCGGAGCATGGCGCGATCGAGGTCCAGGTGTCGATCGGTGACACCGACGAGGACGGGCGCCGTCCGGTGTCGGTGTACTCCTGCCGGGAAGGCGAGTGGCTCCGGCACGCCAGCGGTGTCCTGAGTTCCGCCGCGGACGACGAACACACCCCGCAGTCCTGGCCGCCGGCGGACGCCGAGCGGATCGACGTGGGCGACCTCTACCCCTCTCTGGCGGAGCGCGGTTACGCCTACGGCCCGGTCTTCCAGGGGCTGCGCGCCGCCTGGCGCCGTGGTCACGAGGTGTTCGCCGAGATCGTCGTGCCGGAGGAGGCGCGAGGGGACGCCGCGCGGTGCGCGGTGCACCCGGCCCTGCTGGACGCCGCGCTGCACGGCATACGGTTCGGCGACTTCGTGTCCGACGACGCGCAGGCGTACGTCCCGTTCTCCTGGAGCGGCGTCACCCTGCACGCCGTAGGCGCGACGACCTTGCGGGTCGTGTTGTCCCCGGCCGGTCCCGACACCATCGCGCTCCGGGCGACGGACACCACCGGCGCGCCCGTCGTGTCCGCACGATCCTTGGCTCTGCGCCCGGTGACCGCTCAGCAGCTGCACGACGCCCGCGGCGGCACACCCGACTCACTCTTCCGCCTCGAATGGACCCACTGGAGGGAATGCCCCCTCCCCCAGCCCAACACCCCCACCCTCACCGACCTCACCGAACTGGCACCAGACGAAAACACCCCACCCGCCTGGCTCC
>NZ_JBSFGE010000072.1:0-6639 GCF_053596435.1 Streptomyces sp. NPDC001700 | reverse complement strand
CACCTCCCTCACCGACACCCACGGCATAGCCACCCTCCGCCCCCACCACCCCGAAACCACCACCCTCCTCACCGCACTCGGCAACCTCCACACCCGCAACCACACCGTCGACTGGAACGCCCTCCTCCCCGGAGCCCACCGCACCCAACTCCCCACCTACGCCTTCCAGCACCAACGCTTCTGGCTCCAACCACCCACCCCCCAATCCACCACCAACCCCACCGACACCGCCCTCTGGAACGCCATCGAACACGGCGACCTGGACCTCCTCGGCATCAACCCCGACCAACCCCTGAGCGAAGCACTGCCAGCGCTCTCGTCCAGGCGCCGCATGTGGCAGAACCAGTCGGTCGTCGACACCTGGCGATACCGGACCCGCTGGACCCCCGCCGCAGGACTCCCCTCACCATCGCCCCTTTCCGGCATCTGGTGGGTGATCGGCGACACGAGCGACGACGCACACGACATCGTCACCGCCCTGTCAGCCAGCGGCGCCGACGTACGAATGACGACCGGCACGGAACTGGAGGGCGACCCGGACGTCACAGGCATCGTCTCCCTCCTGCCCGTCGCCGAGACGGTCGCGCTGGTCCAAGCCCTCACCGCAGCGAACATCGACGCACCCCTGTGGTGCGTCACCCACAACGCCGTAGCCGTGACAGACGACGACGAAGTGGACCCCGACCAAGCCGCACTCTGGGGCCTCGGCCGCGTCATCGCACTCGAACACCCCGACCGCTGGGGCGGACTCATCGACCTCCCCACCCAGACAGACGAACACATCACGACATCCCTGTGCGCGGTACTCTCCGGCGCCACCAACGAGGACCAGCTCGCCATCCGTCCCACGGGCGTATGGGCCTGCCGCCTGAGCCGCATGGCTCCCACCACACCCAAGCCCGCCGAATGGCACGGCCGAGGCACCGCACTGGTCACCGGTGGCACGGGCGCCCTGGGCAGCCACGTCGCCCGCTGGCTCGCCAGCACCGGCGTGGGACACATCGTGCTCACCAGCCGCCGAGGCATCGACGCCCCCGGAGCCCAGGACCTGGCCACCGAACTCGATGCCATGGGCCCACACGTCACCATCGCCACCTGCGACGTCACCGACCGCGACGCCCTCACCGCACTCCTCGAAACCATCCCCGACCTCCGGACCGTCATCCACACCGCAGGCGTCCTCGACGACGGCATGCTGGAGTCGCTGACGCCTGAGCGCGTCAAGGAGGTCATGCGAGTCAAGGCCGACGGGGCACGCCACCTGGACGAGCTGACCCGCGACCACGACCTGGACGCCTTCGTCCTCTTCTCCTCCGCCTCCGCAACACTCGGCAACCCCGGCCAAGCGAGCTACGCGGCCGCGAACGCCACACTCGACGGCCTCGCACAACAACGCCGCACCCAAGGCCTCACCGCCACCTCAGTGGCCTGGGGCGCCTGGGCCGGATCCGGCATGGGCGCCGGGCACGCCGACGCCATGGAGCCCGCGCTGGCGCTCTCCGCACTTCAGCGTGTGCTGGCCGACGACGAGGCCGTGGTGCTGATCGCGGACGTGAACTGGCAGACGTTCGGCGCCCGCCTCGCCGCTGCCCGCCCCAGCCCTCTCCTGACCGAGCTGCTCGGCGACGGACACCTCCGGTCGGCGAGCAGTGCGAACGGCGAGTTTTCCGACCGGCTGCGCCGTCTGCCTCCGGTCGAGCAGGAGCGCACCGTCCTCGAACTGGTGCGTAGTCACATCGCCGCGGTCCTCGGGCACGCGTCCCCGGCGGCCGTGGACGTCTCGCGAACCTTCCAGGCAGCCGGTTTCGACTCGCTGACCGCCGTCGAGCTGCGCAACAGGCTCACTGCGGCAACCGGCATCCGGATGCTCGCCTCTGTCGTGTTCGACTACCCGACGCCCGCGCTCCTCGCCGGACACCTCCTGGAGGGGACTCTCACCGCACGGCCGGGGACGGCCTCTCCGGCCGCCCTGGCAGCCGGAACGCCAGCTCCCGCAGACGACGATCCGATCGTGATCGTGGGCATGAGCTGCCGCTTCCCCGGCGGGGTCGACTCCCCCGAGGGACTGTGGCAGCTGCTGGACTCGGCAACGGACGCCCTGTCGGCCTTCCCCGCAGACCGAGGTTGGAGCATCGCCGACGGGGCCGACAGCGGGTCGGGCCAGGCCGGTGGTTTCCTCTACGACGCGGCCGACTTCGACGCCGGTTTCTTCGGGATATCGCCGCGCGAAGCCATCGCGATGGACCCGCAGCAGCGACTGCTGCTGGAGACGGCCTGGGAGGTCTTCGAGCGCGCGGGCATCTCCGCCGACTCGGTGCGCGGCAGCCGTACCGGCGTGTTCGTCGGCACCAACGGCCAAGACTACGGCGTCCTCGTCGGCAACGCCCCCGAGCGCGCCGACGGGCACCTGGCCACCGGCAACGCGGCGAGCGTGGTGTCCGGCCGAGTGTCCTACACCTTCGGGCTCGAAGGCCCGGCAATCACCGTGGACACGGCCTGTTCGTCGTCACTCGTCGCCTTGCACCTGGCCGTGCAGGCGCTGCGGTCCGGGGAGTGCACGCTGGCCCTGGCCGGTGGCGCTACGGTGATGGCCACCCCTACAGCGTTCGCGGAGTTCTCCCGCCAGGGTGCCCTGGCGACCGACGGCCGGTGCAAGGCGTTCGCGGCCGGTGCGGACGGTACGGGCTGGGGCGAGGGCGTGGGCATGCTGCTCGTCGAGCGGCTGTCCGACGCCGAACGCAACGGCCACCAGGTCCTCGCGGTCGTACGAGGCTCCGCCGTCAACCAGGACGGCGCCTCGAACGGCCTGACAGCCCCCAACGGTCCCTCCCAGCAACGCGTCATCCGCCAGGCCCTGGCGAACGCCGGACTGTCGACGGCCGAGGTCGACGCCGTCGAAGCGCACGGTACGGGTACGACACTCGGCGATCCCATCGAAGCGCAGGCGCTGCTGGCCACCTACGGCCAGGACCGCGACACCGACCGCCCCCTGCTGCTGGGCTCGCTCAAGTCCAACATCGGGCACACGCAGGCCGCAGCAGGCGTCGCCGGTGTCATCAAGATGGTCATGGCCATGCGCCACGGCGTACTGCCCCAGACCCTCCACGTGGACGAACCCACACCCCACGTCGACTGGACCACCGGCTCGGTGGAACTGCTCACCGAGTCGACGCGGTGGCCGCAGACAGAGGCCCCGCGCCGGGCAGGCGTGTCCTCATTCGGCGTGAGCGGCACCAACGCCCACGTCATCCTCGAACAGGCGCCCGTGGTGGGCGAGCCCGAGGCGTCCCGCACCGAACCGTCAGCCGTGCCGTGGGTGCTGTCGGCCCAGGACGAGGCGGGGCTCCGGGCACAGGCCGCGAGCCTGCGGTCCTTCATAACCGCCGGAATGGATCCGCATCCGCTGGACGTGGCGTGGTCGTTGGCGTCCACGCGCTCCGCGCTGTCGCATCGTGCGGTGGTCGTGGGTACGGACCGGGACGCACTGCTCCGTGGGCTGGACGCGGTGACGAGCGGTGAGCCCGCGCAGGGGGTCGTGACCGGTGTCGCCGGTTCGTCGGCCGGGGCCGTGTTCGTCTTTCCCGGTCAGGGTTCGCAGTGGACCGGCATGGCACACGAACTCCTCGACATCTCATCGGTGTTCGCCGAACGCATGCGAGAGTGCGCCGCCGCACTGGACCCATTCGTCGACTGGTCACTCCTCGACGTCCTCAACGACGAGGAAGCGCTACGCCGGGTAGATGTCGTCCAGCCCGTGCTGTGGGCCGTCATGGTCTCCCTCGCCGAACTCTGGCGCTCCCACGGCATCACACCAGCAGCCGTCATCGGCCACTCCCAAGGCGAAATCGCCGCAGCCTGCGTAGCAGGCGGACTCACCCTCCAAGACGGCGCCCGCATCATCGCCCTGCGCAGCAAAGCCCTCCTGGCCCTCTCCGGCCACGGCGGCATGGTCTCCATTCCCCTGCCCGCCGAGCAGCTGCGCGACCGGGACGGCCTGTCCATCGCCGCCATCAACGGACCCACCTCCACCGTCGTCTCCGGCAACAACGGCACACTCGACACACTCCTCACCGAGTACCCGCAGGCCAAACGCATCCCCGTCGACTACGCCTCCCACTCCGACCACGTCGAACAACTCGAAGACGAACTGGCACAGGCCCTCGCCCCCATCACACCCCGCACCGGCGAGATTCCCTTCTACTCCACCGTCACGGGTGCGCTCACGGACACAGCGGAGCTGAACGCCGCCTACTGGTACCGCAACCTCCGCCACACCGTCCAATTCCAGAACACCATCGAAAACCTCCTCACCCTCGGCCACACCGTCTTCGTGGAGGCCAGCCCCCACCCCGTCCTCACCACGGGCGTGCGGGACATCGCCGACGCGGCCGAAGCAACCGTCGTGGCAACGGGTTCCCTGCGCCGCGATCACGGTGGTCCGGCGCAGTTCCTCGTCGCGCTGTCCGAGCTGTTCGTGCACGGTGTGGCGGCGGACTGGGCCCAGGTGTTCGCCGGAACGGGCGCTCGCCGGGTGGACCTGCCGACGTATCCGTTCCAGCGGGAACGCTTCTGGATCGAGCCGAGTGCCCCCGCCGTCGTACCGATGGCTGAGGCGGACGGTGAGTTCTGGGCTGCGGTCGAACGGGAAGACGTCGAGTCGCTCGCTTCGGCCCTGGGGCTCGACGGCGAGCAGCTGAGCGGTCTCCTGCCCGCTCTGTCGGCCTGGCGTCGCCAGCGGCACGAGCGGTCCGCGCTGGAGTCCCTTCGCTACCGCATCGGATGGAAGCCGCTGACCGGCAACCAGCCTGCGGCACTGTCGGGCCGGTGGCTCGTCGTGGTCTCCGAGGCCGACGCCGAGCACGCGTGGGTCACGGGCACGACCGAGGCACTGGCCGCGCACGGGGCCGAGCCGTCGCTGCTGGTCCTGAGCGAGCGCGAGTTGGACCGGGCCGCACTGGCCGAGCGCCTGCGGGAGTCGACGGGGTCGGCGGATGCCGTCGGCGTGGTGTCGCTGGTGGCTCTCGACCGCCGTCCGCATCCCGGCTTCGTGTCCGTGCCGGTCGGCTTCGCCTGGACGGTGCTGCTGTCGCAGGCCATGGGCGATGCAGGCCTGGAGGCGCCGCTGTGGGGTGTGACCCAGCAGGCCATGTCGACGGGGAGCGCCGATGTCGTCAGCGCGCCGGAGCAGTCTTTGGTGTGGGGACTCGGCCGGGTCATAGCCCTTGAGCAGCCGTTGCGCTGGGGCGGCCTGATCGACCTTCCGGCAGGCGTGGACGAAAGGTCCCGCACACAGCTGGCCCGGGTGCTGTCCGGTGTGACCGGTGAGGACCAGGTGGCCATCCGGGCCGCCGGTGCCTACGGCCGCAGGCTCCTCCACGCACCCGCACTCATCCCCGAGGCCCCGACCTGGACACCCCAGGGAACCATCCTCGTCACCGGCGGAACCGGCGCCCTCGGCAGCCACGTCGCCCGATGGCTCGCCCACCAAGGCGCCGAACACCTCATCCTCACCAGCCGCCGAGGCAAGGACGCCCCCGGCGCACCCCAACTCATCCACGACCTCGAAACCACCGGAACCAAAGTCACCGTCGCCGTCTGCGACGTCGCCGACCGCCACCAACTCTCCGACCTCATCCACCAAACCGGCCCCCTGACCGCCGTCATCCACACAGCAGCCCTCCTCGACGACGCCACCGTCGACTCACTCACCACCGAACAACTCCACCGCGTACTCCGCGTCAAAGCCGACGGCGCCCTCAACCTCCACGAACTCACACGCGACATGAACCTGTCCGCGTTCGTGCTCTTCTCCTCCATGGCGGGAACAGCAGGCACACCCGGCCAAGGCAACTACGCACCGGGCAACGCCTTCGTGGACGCACTCGCCGAACACCGCCGAGCCCAAGGCCTGCCCGCCACCTCCGTGGCCTGGGGCCTATGGTCCGGCAACGGCATGGGAGAAACCGAAGCCGGTGAAGTCGCCCGACGCCACGGCGTCCCCGCCCTCGACCCCGAACTCGCCATCGCCTCCCTACGCACCGCCATCGAACAACGCGACACCGTCATCACCATCGCCGACATCGACTGGGAACGCCACTACACCGCCTTCACCGCCACCCGACCCAGCCCCCTCCTCACCGACCTCCCCGAAGTACGACAACTGATCGACGCGGGAGCGGGTACGGTCGGCGACGACCCCGCTCCTGGCCGGTCCGCGCTGGTCGAGCGTCTGGTCGCCCTCGACAAGGGCGGCCAGGACCGGCTCGTCCTGGACCTGGTCCGCCAGTACGTCGCGGTGGTCCTCGGGCACTCCGCGCCCGACTCCATATCGGCCGATCGTGCGTTCAAGGACCTCGGCTTCGACTCCGTGACGGCCGTGGAGTTCCGCAACCGGCTTGGCGCCGCGACCGGACTCCGGCTTCCGGCCACGTCGGTCTTCGACCATCCGACACCGGTCGGCCTGGCCCGGCACATCCGCGCCGAGCTGCTCGGTGCCACGGCCGCGGCCCCGGTACGGATCGAGCCGGCCGGGCAGCTCGTCGATGACGATCCGATCGTGATCGTCGGTATGAGCTGCCGCTTCCCCGGCGACATCAACTCCCCCGACCAACTATGGCAATTCCTCGCAGGCGGCAACGA
>NZ_JBSFGE010000071.1:0-7997 GCF_053596435.1 Streptomyces sp. NPDC001700 | reverse complement strand
GGTGGTGGTGTGGTCGGGGGTGGGCAGGGCGCGGTGGTCGAGTTTGCCGTTGGGGGTGAGGGGGAGGGCGGGGAGGGTGGTGTAGGTGGCGGGGAGCATGTGGTCGGGCAGGGTGGCCGACAGGTGGGTGCGTAGTGCTGTGGGGTTGGGGGTGGTGTGGCCGGGGGTGGTGACGGTGTAGGCGGCCAGACGCCGGTCACCGGGCCGGTCTTCGCGCACGATGACGGCGGCTTGGGCGAGGGCGGGGTGGGTGGTCAGGGCGGTCTGGATCTCGCCCAGCTCGATACGGAAGCCCCGGATCTTCACCTGGTCATCCGCCCGGCCCAGGTACTCCCACTCCCCGTCCGCCGTCCACCGGGCCAGATCACCCGTGCGATACATACGCGCACCCGGGACACCGCCGCAGGGGTCGGCGACGAACCGCTCACCGGTCAGCGCGGGCCGGTTGAGATAGCCGCGCGCCAGACCCGCACCGGCCACATACATCTCCCCGGTCACTCCGGGGGCGGCGGGCTGCAGGGCCGAGTCCAGGATGTACAGGCGCAGGTCCGGGATCGGACCGCCGATCAACGACTTGTGCTGACCGGACGCGGTTTCCTGGTCGAGGGCCCGGTGGGTGACGTGGACGGTGGTCTCGGTGATGCCGTACATGTTCACCAGCCGTGGGCCACGACCGCCATGCCGCGTATACCAGGTGGCCAGTCGGCCCAGGTCGAGCGCCTCACCCCCGAACACCACGTATCGCAGGGCCAGGTCATCGCCGAGCTGGGGATTCTCGGTGTCGGCCTGGATCAGCTGGTAGAACGCCGACGGTGTCTGGCTCAGGACGGTGACTTGTTCGCGGACCAGCAGTTCCAGGAACTGTTCCGGGCTGCGGCTGACGGTATGGGGGACCACGACCAGGCGGCCGCCGTGCAGCAGCGGGCCCCACAGCTCCCACACCGAGAAGTCGAACGCGTAGGAGTGGAACAGTGTCCATACCTCGTCCGGTCCGAATCCGAACCAGTGGTCCGTGGCCGTGAACAGCCGCACCACCTGGGCATGGGCGACCACTACCCCCTTGGGCCGACCCGTCGAACCAGAGGTGTAGATGACATACGCCGGATGCTCGGGCAGCAACGCCCCCACCCGGTCGGTATCTGTGAGGTCCGTGCCCGAATTCGCGGCGAGTTCAGCGGCTGTGCCGGGGTCATCGAGCAGCAGCCAGTCCGTACCACCCAGCTGAGCGGTGACCTCCAGACCGGAGATGACCAGTGCCGGGTTCGCGTCCTCCAGGAGGTAGGCGATCCGGTCGGCCGGGTACGACGGGTCCACCGGCACATACGCCGCCCCCGCCTTCAGCACGCCCAGCAGCGCCACCACCATCTCCACCGACCTCGGCAGAGCAACCGCCACCAGCGACTCAGGACCCACCCCCCGGCCCGCCAGCAGCCGCGCCAGACGGTTCGCCGCCGCGTTCAGCTCCCCATACGACAGCGACTCCCCCTCACACGACACCGCGACCCCCGCGCCACCACAAGCGGCGACCCGGGCCTCAAACCGGTCCACCAACGACCCGCCACCAGCCATCGGCTCGCTATCCGTCGCAGCCCAGGCCTGAACAACCTCCCGCCGCTCACCCGCCGAGAGCACCGGAACCAGCCCGACCCCACGTCCCGGCTCCGCGAGCAGCCCCTCAAGCACCCGGACGAACCGCTCACCCCACACCGCCACCGACGACCGGTCGAACAAGTCGGCGTTGAACTCCAACTCGCCCCGCAGGCCCGCAGGACCACCATCGGTGTCACGTATCCCGGACAGGTGGAAGACCAGGTCGAACTTCGCCGCACCCGTCGCGGCGGATTCCGGTGCCACGCTCAGGTCGGGCAGCTGTTCCACCGTGTCGAGGGCGGCCTTCTGCTCGTCGTTGTTCCACTCCAGAACCGTCTGGAAGAGCGGGTGGCGCGACATCGAGCGCTCGGGGTTGAGCACCTCCACCAGCCGCTCGAAGGGGACGTCCTGGTGCGCGTACGCCGCGAGGTCGGTCTCGCGGATCCGGGCGATCAGCTCCGAGAAGGTCGGATTCCCCGACAGGTCATTGCGCAGCACCAGCGTGTTCACGAAGAACCCGACCAGGTCCTCCACCGCGTCATCCGTACGACCCGCCACCGGCGAGCCGATCGGAATATCGACACCCGCGCCCAACCGGAACAACAACACGGCCAGCGCGGCCTGCACCACCATGAACGGACTCGCCTGATGCTCCCGCGCCACCTCCTCGATCCGGCGGTGCAGCTCGGCCGAGGCCTCGATCGGGACCGAGTCTCCTCGGTAGGTCGACCGCTCCGGGCGCGGGCGGTCGGTGGGCAGCTCCAGCTCGGCGGGCAGGTCGGCCAATGTCCGCTGCCAGTAATTGAGTTGCCGCGCGAGGGCACTGTCGGGGTCGTCCTCGGAGCCGAGCACCTCACGCTGCCAGAGCGTGAAGTCGGCGTACTGCACCGGAAGCGGGGCCCAGGCCGGAGCATGGCCGACCGTGCGGGCGGCGTACGCGGTGGTGAGGTCGCGGGCCAGCGGGCCCATCGACCAGCCGTCACCGGCGATGTGATGGATCAGTACGAGGAGCACATGCTCGTGCGGGTCTATCTCGAACAGCCATGTCTTCAGCGGGAGTTCGGCTGCCAGGTCGAATCCATGGCGGACCGCTTCCGCGATGCGATCCGTGAGTTCGCTCTCCTTGACGCGGACGACGGTCGGCTCCGGGCGCGCCGTATGCGGGTCGAGCACCACCTGGTGTGCACCTGTGGGCTCCTCGGCGAAGACCGTGCGCAGGCTTTCGTGCCGGGTCACGATGTCCGTCAGCGCGGCCCGCAGGGCGTCGCGGTCCAGTGCGCCGGTGAGGCGCAGCGCGGCGGGCAGGTTGTAGGTGGGGCTCGGCCCCTCGAACCGGTTCAGGAACCAGAGGCGCTGCTGGGCGAAGGACAGCGGTATCCGCTCGGGTCGCGGCCGTGCCGTCAGGGCCGGGCGGGCTCCGTCCGCCGAGCCGAGCACGGCAGCCAGGCCAGCGACCGTCGGTGCCTCGAAGAGGCGGCGCACCGCGACCTCGACGCCCAGCACGGAGCGGACCCGGTTGATCAGCCTCGTCCCGAGCAGTGAGTGTCCGCCGAGGTCGAAGAAGCTGTCGTCGATGCCGACGTCGGGTACGCCGAGTACTTCGGCGAACAGGGTGCAGAGGATTTCCTCGTGCGGGGATCGCGGCCTGCGGCCGGTCGCGTGGCCGGTGAACTCCGGCATGGGCAGGGCCTTGCGGTCCAGCTTGCCGTTCGCGGTCAGCGGCAGCGCGCCGACCTCCACGAACACGGACGGCACCATGTAGGTGGGCAGGGTCTGGGCGAGCTGTGTGCGCAGCGCCTTGGCGTCGACAGCGGTGTGCGCCCGTGGCACGACGTACGCGACCAGGCGCCGGTCGCCGGGCTGGTCCTCCCGTACGATCACAGCGCTCTGCGCCACACCGGGGGCCCGATCCACCTCGGCCTGCACTTCGCCGAGTTCGATGCGGAAGCCTCGCACCTTGACCTGGTCGTCGACGCGGCCCAGGTATGCGAGTTCACCCCGGGCCGTCCACCTGGCGAGGTCGCCGGTGCGGTACATGCGGTCGCCGGGTGCGCCGTACGGGTCGGCGACGAAGCGTTCCGCCGTCAGGCCGGGGCGGCCCGAGTAGCCGCGGGCCAGGCCGGGGCCCGCGATGTACAGCTCGCCCTCGACGCCCCGGGGTGCGGGGCGCAGCGATGAATCGAGCACGTACGTGCGGGTGTTCACGATCGGACGGCCGATCGGGGGCGCGATGTCGCCGGTCAGTGGCTCGCTGACCGTGGCGCAGACGGTCGCTTCGGTCGGCCCGTACGCGTTGAGCATGCGTCGGCCACGGGACCAGCGGTCCACCATGTCCGCCGGGCAGCTCTCGCCCGCGACCACCAGGGTCCGTACCGAGGCCATCGCGTGCTCGGGGAGGGACGGCAGCGCCGACGGGGGCAGCGTCACATGGGTCACCCGCTGTTCGACGAGCAGGGTGGCCAGCGGCGCGCCCGGCATGAGCCGTTCCTGGGGCGCCATGACCAGGCAGGCTCCGGCCAGGAGCGCCATGCAGACCTCCCACACCGCGGCGTCGAAGCTGGGCGACGCGAACTGCAGGACGCGGTCGCCGGGGCCGACGACGAGCGCGTCGATCTGCGAGGCGGCCATACCCGGCACTCCGGCGTGCGAGACGACGACGCCCTTGGGCCTGCCGGTGGAGCCGGAGGTGTAGATGATGTAGGCCGGGTGCCGCGGCTCGGGCGACACCGGCGTACCGGGGGACCCGTGCGCGGCGGGTGCGGCGGACAGCTCGTCAGGTGTGTCAGGTGCGTCAGGTGCGTCAGGTGTGTCCATCAGCAGCCGCGGCACGTCGGGCGACCCCAGTCGGCCGCTCAGCGCACTGGTGGTGATCAGGAGTCCGGGTGCCGCGTCGCCGAGTATGTAGGCGATGCGGTCTGCCGGGTAGTCCGGGTCCACCGGAAGGTAGGCGGCCCCGGACTTGAGGACGGCGAGCATGGTCACGACGAGTTCGGCGGAGCGCGGCAGCGACACGGCCACCGCGCGTTCCGGTCCGAGCCCGGCGGACCGCAGGCGGCGCGCCAACTGGTCGGACAGCACGTCGAGTTGGGCATAGGACAGCACGTCGTCCTCGAAGGCGACGGCCTCCGCCTCGGGGGTGCGCAGCGCCTGGGCGCGGAACAGCTCCGGCAGGGTGGCCGCGGGCAGCTCGTGTGCGGGCCCGTTCCAGTCCGTGCCGAGGCGGTCCAGTTCGGCGGCGGTGAGGACGCCGATCCGGCCGAGCGGTGTACCGGGCTGCTCGGCGATGCTCTCCAGGACCCGTACGAAACGGTCGCCGATCGCCTGCGCGGCCGCCCGGTCGTACAGGTCGGGCCGGTGGTCGAGACGGAAGGAGAGCGCACTGCCGGGCAGGGCCACCAGGGCGAGCGCGTAGTGGGTGGTATCGCGGTTCGTGGCACCGGACAGGCGCAGGCCCGAGGCCCCGGCGAGGTCGCCGAGGGCGGCGGCGTCGAGCGGATAGTTCTCGAAGACCATGGCGGTGTCGAAGAGCGCGCCCAGGCCCGTCAGCTGCTGGATCTCGGCCAGGCCGGTGTGCTGCTGCTCGATGAGGGCCGCCTGGTCGCGCTGGATGCGGCGCACGAAACCGGCCACGCTCTCCCCGGGGCTCATCCGGGCCCGCAGCGGGAGCGTGTTGATGAACAGGCCGACCATGTCCTCGACCCCGGCCACGTCGGCCGGGCGGCCCGACACGGTGACGCCGAAGACCACGTCGTCGCGCCCGGTGAGCTGCCCGACGACGATCGCCCAGGCGGCCTCCACCATCGTGTTCAGGGTGACGCCGCACGACCGGGCCCCGGCGGCGAGGGCCGCCGTGGCCTGTTCGGAGAGGGCCAGTTCCACGCGTTCCGGGGTGAGGGCGGCGCCGCCACCCGACCGGGGAGGGCCGACCAGGGTCGGGCCTTCGACGCCCGCCAGAGCCTCCCGCCACGCCGTGTGCGCGGCGTCCCGGTCCTGGTCGGCCAGGTGGCCCAGGTAGTCACGGTAGGGGCGCACCCGGGGCAGCTCGGCCGCACTGCCCGGGGCGGCGTAGAACTCGAGGAGTTCGCGTACCAGGATCGGCAGCGACCAGCCGTCGAGCACGATGTGGTGGTTGGTCAGCACCAGCCGCCAACGGTCCGCGGCGAGCCGGATCAGAACGTAGCGCAGCAGCGGCGGCCTGGCGAGATCGAAGCGTTCCCGGTACTCCTCCTCAAGGATCTTCGCCGCGGCCGCCGCGCGCTCCGGCTCATCCAGATGCGTCAGGTCCACCTCGCGCCACGGCAGCGGCGCATCGGCGACGACCACCTGCACCGGTCGGCCCGCCGAGGTCCGGCGGAACGCGGACCGCAGCGCGGTGTGCCGGTCCAGGACCAGGCGCGCGGCCGTCCGCAGGGCCGCCACATCGAGCGCGCCCTCGATGTCGAAGGCCAGCTGTGCCATGTAGAAGTCGGGTTCGGAGTCGTCGTCGTACGCGCTGTGGAAGAACAGGCCCTCCTGGAGGGGCGACAACGGCAGTACGTCGACAAGCCGCGCCCCTTCGCCCTCCAGCGCCTCGATCTCGGCCTGGGTCACCTCGGCGAGCGGCACATCGGACGGCGTCAGTCCGCCGGACCCGGGGGCCGCGCTGTGCCGGGCCAGGGCGCCCAGGGCGTCGAACCAGCCGTCGGCCAGCTCCCGGACGCTTCCCTCGTCCAGCAGCTCGCCCGCCCAGGTCCAGGTGGCGACCAGCTCCGGCCCGTGCGGACCGTCGTGGGTGGCCGCGTTGACCTCCACCGTGTGCGCGAGGGCCAGCGCGGGGTCCTCGGCGGCCCCGGTCAGCGGCGCCATCGTCCAGTCCGCGACATCGCCGCCCGCTGTGACCGTGCCCGGCGAGAACCGGCCCAGGTAGTTGAAGCCGAGCTGCGGCCGGGCGCCCGCCTCGAGCGCGGGAGCCGTCCTCGGGTTGAGGTAGCGCAGCAGCCCGTACCCGATGCCCTTGTCCGGCACCGCACGCAACTGCTCCTTGATCCGCTTCAGCACCACCCCGGCGGCCGGGCCACCGGCCCGCGCACCCACGGTGTCGTACGCACCGGGGGACAGCCTCACCGGATAGACGCTGGTGAACCAGCCGACGGTGCGCGACAGCTCGGCACCGGGAACGATCTGCTCCGTACGCCCGTGTCCTTCGAGGTCAACGAGTACACCGGCGGTCGCGTCCCCCTGACGGCGTGACCACTCGGTGGCGGCCATCGCGAATCCGGCGAGCAGCACATCCTCGACGCCCGCGTGGAAGAGCGCGGGCGCGGCCCCCAGCAGGCTCTCGGTGAGTTCGGCGGGCAGCCGCCGCACCAGGCTCTCCGCCGTGGCGAAGGTGTCGCGTGCCGGATCTAGTGCGCGGTCGGTGAGGAGCGGGTCCGGGCCTGCGAGCATGCCCTGCCACAGCTCGCGTTCCTCCTCGCGTGCTGGAGCGAGCGCGGCGGCCGAAAGCCCCTGGGCCCACTGCCGGAACGACGTGCCGACCGGCGCGAGCCGGGGCTCACGCCCCTCGGACACGGCCTGCCAGGCCTCTGCCAAGTCCTGCGCCAGGATGCGCCAGGACACGCCGTCGACAGCGAGGTGGTGCACGACCATCAGGAGACGGCCTTGACGGGCGGGCCCCCGGTCGAACCACACCGCCCGCAGCACGGCACCGGCGCGCGGGTCGAGGTCGCGCCGGGCCGCCTCGCCCTCCGCCGCGAGCGCCGCCTGCACCGCCTGCTCGGTGGACGACGAGGCGTCGACGCGTCGTACGCAGGTGGCCGCCGCCACCGCGCCCGGGTCCATGATCTTGAGGGACCAGCCGCCGGGCGTGCCGGTCTGGTGCATCCGCAGGCGCAGCGCGTCATGGTGATCGAGGAGCGCCTGGACGACGGCGTGCAGCCGCTGCTCGTCCAGCTCGGCGGGCACGTGCAGGACGACGGACTGGTTGAACTGGTCGACAGAGCCCCCGCGTTCGGCCAGCCAGTGCATGACGGGCGTGAGCGCCAGCTCACCGACGGCGGGGATCTGCTCCGCCGCCGCGGCGCCGACGACACCCTGCGCGGCCATGACACCCGCCGCGGTGAGGCCCTCGACCGTCTTGTGCTCGAAGATGTCCCGGGCCGAGATGGTCAGACCGGCGCGGCGGGCCCGGCTGACCAGCTGGATGGACATGATGCTGTCGCCGCCGAGGTCGAAGAAGCTGTCGTCGATGCCGACTGCGGGGATGTTGAGGATGTCGGCGTAGAGGGTGGTGAGGATTTCTTCTTCGGGGGTGCGGGGGGCGCGTCGGTTGTGGGTGGTGGTGTGGTCGGGGGTGGGCAGGGCGCGGTGGTCGAGTTTGCCGTTGGGGGTGAGGGGGAGGGCGGGGAGGGTGGTGTAGGTGGCGGGGA
>NZ_JBSFGE010000070.1:0-8107 GCF_053596435.1 Streptomyces sp. NPDC001700 | reverse complement strand
TCGTTGCCGCCTGCGAGGAATTGCCATAGTTGGTCGGGGGAGTTGATGTCGCCGGGGAAGCGGCAGCTCATACCGACGATCACGATCGGATCGTCCTCAATGGCCCCCGCAGGACTGCCCCCGTACACGACGCGTACGGCATCGGCCTCCGACCCGAACAACTCGGTCCGTATGTGCCGGGCCAGAGCGATCGGGGTCGGGTAGTCGAACACGGTGGTCGCCGGGAGCCGGAGTCCGGTCGCGGCGCCGAGCCGGTTGCGGAACTCCACGGCCATCACCGAGTCGAAGCCCAGCTCCATGAACGCACGGTCGGCCGGGACGGCCTCCGGCGTGGCGTACCCGAGGACCACCGCCATGTGCCGACGGACGATCTCCAGGAGTGACTCCTCCTGCTCCGCCTTGCCGAGATCCGCCAGACGGTTGGCCAGAGCGGACGGGCTGCCGGTCCCCGAGTCGTCGGCACTCGTACTGGCACCGGTGTCGATCAGTTGTCGTACTTCGGGGAGGTCGGTGAGGAGGGGGCTGGGTCGGGTGGCGGTGAAGGCGGTGTAGTGGCGTTCCCAATCGATCTCGGCAATGGTGATGACGGTGTCGCGTTGTTCGATGGCGGTGCGTAGGGAGGCGATGGCGAGTTCGGGGTCGAGGGCGGGGACGCCGTGGCGTCGGGCGACTTCACCGGCTTCCGTTTCTCCCATGCCGTTGCCGGACCATAGGCCCCAGGCCACGGAGGTGGCGGGCAGGCCTTGGGCTCGGCGGTGTTCGGCGAGTGCGTCTACGAAGGCGTTGCCCGGTGCGTAGTTGCCTTGGCCGGGTGTGCCTGCTGTTCCCGCCATGGAGGAGAAGAGGACGAACGCGGACAGGTTCATGTCGCGTGTGAGTTCGTGGAGGTTGAGGGCGCCGTCGGCTTTGACGCGGAGTACGCGGTGGAGTTGTTCGGTGGTGAGTGAGTCGACGGTGGCGTCGTCGAGGAGGGCTGCTGTGTGGATGACGGCGGTCAGGGGGCCGGTTTGGTGGATGAGGTTGGAGAGTTGGTGGCGGTCGGCGACGTCGCAGACGGCGACGGTGACTTTGGTTCCGGTGGTTTCGAGGTCGTGGATGAGTTGGGGTGCGCCGGGGGCGTCCTTGCCTCGGCGGCTGGTGAGGATGAGGTGTTCGGCGCCTTGGTGGGCGAGCCATCGGGCGACGTGGCTGCCGAGGGCGCCGGTTCCGCCGGTGACGAGGATGGTTCCCTGGGGTGTCCAGGTGGGTGCCTCGGGGGTGAGCGGGGGTGCGTGGAGGAGCCTGCGGCCGTAGGCACCGGCGGCCCGGATGGCCACCTGGTCCTCACCGGTCACACCGGACAGCACCCGGGCCAGGCAGTCCTGTGCCCGTGGAGTGACGCTCTCCGGAAGGTCGATCAGGCCGCCCCAGTGCAACGGCTGCTCAAGGGCTATGACCCGGCCGAGCCCCCACACCAGGGCCTGCGGCATTCCGCTGATGGCGTCGTGAAGCCCGGTCGACATCGCCTGTCGAGTCATCGCCCACAGCGGAGCCACCACCTCGGCATCGCCCATGGCCTGCGACAGCAGCACCGTCCACGCGTAGCCGACGGGTACCGACGCGAAGGTCGGATGCGGCCGCTGGTCAAGGGCCACCAGCGAGACCACACCGCTGACGTCGACCGCGTCCCGTAGCCGCTCGGCCAGTGCGGCGCGCTCCAGCTCGCCTTCGCCCAGGATGAGGAGCGACGGCTTGGCTCCGTGGGCGGCCAGCGCCTCGGTCGTGCCCGTGACCCACGCGTGCTCGGCGTCGGCCTCGGAGACCACGACGAGCCACCGGCCCGACAATGCCGCAGGCTGGTTGCCGGTCAGCGGCTTCCACTCGGCGCGGTAGCGAAGGGACTCCAGCGCGGACCGCTCGTGCCGCTGGCGACGCCAGGCCGACAGGGCGGGCAGGAGACCGCTCAGCTGCTCGCCGTCGACCCCGAGGGTCGTCACGAGCGAGTCGATGTCCTCTTGCTCGACCGCCGCCCAGAACTCACCGTCCGCCTCCGCCTCCGCCACCGGTACGACGGCCTCGGTGGTCCGCTCGATCCAGAAGCGTTCCCGCTGGAACGGATACGTCGGCAGGCCGACGCGCCGGGCGTTGGCCGTGGCGAACACCGCCTGCCAGTCCGCTTCGACGCCGAAGACCGACAGCTCGGACAACGAGGTCAGGAAGCGGCGGAGATCTCCTTCACCACGGCGCAGGGTACCGGCCGCCACGACGGTCGCCTCGGCCGCGTCGGCGGTGTCCCGTACCCCGGCCAGGAGGACGGGGTGGGGGCTGGCCTCGACGAATGCGGTGTGGCCGAGGGTGAGGAGGTTTTCGATGGTGCCTTGGAAGTCGACGGTGTGGCGGAGGTTGCGGTACCAGTAGGCGGCGTTCAACTCTGCTGTGTCCGTGAGTGTGCCCGTCACGGTGGAGTAGAAGGGAACGGTGCCCGTCCGGGGTGTGACCGGCGCGAGTGCTTCGGCGAGTTCGTCTTCGATGCGCTCTACGTGGTCGGAGTGGGAGGCGTAGTCGACGGGGATGCGTTTGGCCTGCGGATACTCGGCGAGGAGTGTGTCGAGTGTGTGGTTGTCGCCGGAGACGACGGTGGAGGCGGGTCCGTTGATGGCGGCGATGGACAGCCCGTCCCGGTCACGCAACTGCTCTGCGGGGAGGGGTACGGAGACCATGCCGCCGTGGCCGGAGAGGGCCAGCAGGGCCTTACTACGCAGCGCTACGATGCGGGCGCCGTCTTGGAGAGAGAGCCCGCCTGCGACGCAGGCTGCGGCGATTTCTCCTTGGGAGTGGCCGATGACGGCGGCTGGCGTGATGCCGTGGGAGCGCCAGAGTTCGGCGAGGGAGACCATGACGGCCCACAGCACGGGCTGGACCACATCGACCCGGCGTAGTGCCTCTTCGTCGTTGAGGGCGTCCAGGAGTGACCAGTCGGCGAACGGGTCCAGTGCGGCGGCGCACTCTCGCATCCGTTCGGCGAAAACGGTCGAGGTGTCGAGGAGTTCGTGTGCCATGCCGGTCCACTGCGAACCCTGACCGGGAAAGACGAACACTGCCTCGGCCGACGAACCGGCGACACCGGTCACGACCCCCTGCGCGGGCTCACCGCTCGCCACCGCGTCCAACGCGTGCAGCAGCTCCTCGCGGTCCGCGCCCAAGACCACCGCGCGGTGCGGCAGCTGCGTCCGGGTCGAGACCAGGGACCAGCCCACGTCCACGGGGTCGAGATCCGGCTGCCCGGTCACCAGGGACCGCAACCGCTCGGCCTGCGCCCGCAGCGCGGCGTCGTCATGTCCGGACAGCACCCAGGGAACCGCAGGCAGTTCGCCCCGCTCGGCCTCGGACGAGGGCTCCGCCACCGCTTCCGCCTGTTCGAGGATGACGTGGGCATTGGTGCCGCTCACACCGAACGAGGACACGCCTGCCCGGCGTGGGGCGTCTGTCTGCGGCCAGTCGGTGTGTTCGGTGAGCAGTTCGACGGCGCCGGTCGTCCAGTCGACGTGGGGGGTGGGTTCGTCCACGTGGAGGGTCTGGGGCAGTACGCCGTGGCGCATGGCCATGACCATCTTGATGACACCGGCGACGCCTGCGGCGGCCTGAGTGTGGCCGATGTTGGACTTGAGCGAACCGAGGAGCAGGGGGCGGTCGGCGTCGCGGTCCTGACCGTAGGTGGCCAGCAGCGCCTGTGCTTCGATGGGGTCGCCGAGTGTGGTGCCGGTGCCGTGTGCCTCGACCGCGTCGACATCGGCTGTCGACAGGCGGGCGTTGGCCAGGGCCTGGCGGATCACACGCTGCTGCGACGGGCCGTTCGGAGCGGTCAGACCGTTGGACGCACCGTCCTGGTTGACGGCGGAGCCTCGTACGACCGCGAGGACCTGGTGGCCGTTGAGCTGGGCGTCGGACAGCCGCTCCACGAGGAGCATGCCGACGCCCTCGCCCCAGCCGGTGCCGTCCGCAGCCGCGGCGAACGCCTTGCACCGGCCATCGGCGGCCAGGCCTCTCTGACGGGAGAACTCCACGAAGGTGGCCGGTGTCGCCATGACGGTCACGCCACCGGCGAGCGCGAGCGAGCACTCGCCGTTCCGCAGCGCCTGGACCGCCCAGTGCAGGGCGACCAGCGAGGACGAGCACGCCGTGTCCACCGTCACCGCCGGGCCTTCGAGGCCGAAGGTGTAGGAGAGTCGGCCGGAGACGACACTGCCCGCGTTGCCGGTCAGGAGGTATCCCTCCGACCCTTCCGGCAGTTCGCCGTTCCCGCCGCCATAGCCCTGAGTGGACGCACCGACGAACACACCGGTCTGGCTGCCCTTGAGCTCGGCCGTGGAGATACCGGCCCGTTCGAACGTCTCCCAGGCCGTCTCCAGCAGCAGTCGCTGCTGCGGGTCCATCGCCATCGCCTCGCGAGGGGAGATCCCGAAGAGGCCCGCGTCGAAGTCAGCGGCGTCGTAGAGGAAGCCGCCCGCCCGCGCGTACGACCGGCCCGAACGCTCGGTGTCGGCGTCGTAGACGCCCGCGAGGTCCCAACCCCGGTCGGTGGGAAATGGTGAGATGGCGTCGCTACTCGAACTCACCAGCTCCCAGAGCGACTCGGGGGAGTCGACCCCGCCGGGGAAGCGGCAACTCATGCCGACGATGACGATCGGGTCGTCGTCCACCGCGCGGACCGCGACCGGCGCGAGGATCTCCTCGGCGAGGCCCAGAAGTTCCCGGCACACGTGCTCCGCCAGCGCCGTCGGGGTCGGGTAGTCGTAGATGACCGACGCGGGCAGGGTCAGCTCGGTGGCGGAACCGAGCCGGTTGCGCAGCTCCACGGCCATCAGCGAGTCGAAGCCCAGTTCCTGGAACGGCCGGTTCAGGTCGACCGCGGCCGACTGCGCGTGCCCCAGCACCTCGGCGACCCGCGTCCGTATCAGCTCCGTGACGGCCCGGTTCCGCTCCTCCGGCGGCATTCCGGCCAGCCGCGCAGCGAAGGCGCCGACCGGCCCGGCGGTGTCCGAACGAGCCTCCGCCACCGCTGCCTGTGCCTCTGCCTCTGCCTCTGCCATGAGTCCGCTCAGCAGAGGGCTCGGCCTCAGCGCCGTGAAGCGCGGGCCGAAGCGCGCCCAGTCGATGTCGGCGACCACCATCGCCGTCTCGTCGTCGCTCATCGCCCGCCGCAGCGCCGCGATCGCGAGCTGCGGCGCCATGGCCGACACGCCGCGCTCGACGAGGAACTCCTCGCCGCCCTCGGCCATGCCGCCGCCGTCCCACATGCCCCAGGCCACGGAGGTGGCCACCAGGCCGTTGGCCCGGCGGCGATGTGCCAGCCCGTCCAGGAACGCGTTGGCGGCGGCGTACGCGGACTGGTTGCCGCTGCCCCACACACCGGCGATCGACGAGTACAGGACGAACGCGTCCAGATCCCTCTCGCGCGTCAGCTCGTCGAGAAGCTCCCCGCCGACGACTTTCGACCGCACGCTCTCGGCGAATTCGGCCGGGGCCAACCCGTCGACCGCGCCCCAGCTCGGCACGCCTGCGGCGTGGATGACGGTCCGGAGGTCGGGGATGGTTTCGAGGAGTGCGGTGAGGGCGTCGCGGTCGGTGACGTCGCAGGTGGCGATGGTGACGTGTGGGCCCATGGCTTCCAGTTCGGTGGCCAGGTCCTGGGCTCCGGGGGCTTCGATGCCTCGGCGTCCGGTGAGCACGATGTGCTCCACGCCGGTGCTGGCGAGCCAGCGGGCGACATGGCCGCCCAGGGCGCCCGTGCCACCGGTCACGAGTGCGGTGCCCCGGCCGTGCCATTCGGCGGGCTCGGGAGTGGCGGGAGCCATGCGGCTCAGGCGGCAGGCCCATACGCCCGTGGGACGGATGGCGAGCTGGTCCTCGTTGGTGGCGCCGGAGAGGATTCCGGCCAGCGCGATCCCGCACTGTTCGTCCAGAGCCGTGGGGAGGTCGATGAGCCCGCCCCAGCGGTCGGGGTGCTCAAGGGCCACCACACGGCCCAGACCCCACACCTCGCTCTCGTAGGGGTCCACGGCGTCGCCGTCGGCCACGCCGACCGCGCCCCGGGTGACGGACCACAAGGGTGCTTCGATCCCGGCAGTGCCGAGAGCCTGCACGGTCGCGACCGTCGACTCGACAGACAGCAAGGACACCACGCCCGCGACCGGATCCGGATCCGGGCCGGCGGCAGCGACCGGTGTCCGGGTCAGTTCCGCCAAGGACATGGCGCGCACATCGGCTCCGGCCGCGCGCAACGCGGCGGCCACGTCGTCACCGGAAGCCACGTCCGTACGGGCGGTCGCGCCCGGCTCGGTGATCACCCACCAGACGCCGGACAGCGCGGCCCCGGTCCCTTCGGGAACATCGGTGACCGGTGTCCACGTCAGCCCGTACCGCCACCGGTCGGCGTCCGGCAGCTGCCGGTCCGGGCGCAGCCAGTAGCGCTCGCGCTGGAACGCGTACGTGGGCAGCTCCACCGGCCGGGCTCCCGGGAACACAGCACGCCAGTCCACCTCCATGCCCCGGACGAACAGTCCACCCAGCGCCGTCATCAGCGTGACCGCCTCCGACCGGCCGGGCCGCAGCGCCGGGACCCCGTCACCGTCCGCCAGTGACGACAACGAGCCGTCGGGGCCGAGTTCGAGGAAGGTGGTGGTGCCGAGGTTGCGGAGGGTGTTGAGGCCGTCGTTGAAGCGGACGGTGTTGCGGACGTGGCGGGTCCAGTAGTCCGGGGAGCGCAGTTCTTCTCCGGCGATCGTGCCGGTGAGGTTGGAGATCAGGGGGATGTTCGGGGTGTGGAATTCCACGCTCTGGAGTACTTCGGTGAACTCGGTGAGCATGGCGTCCATGCGCGGTGAGTGGAAGGCGTGGCTGACGTGCAGCCGTCGTGTCTTCACCCCGCGCGCGGTCATGGTGTCGATGACATGCCCGACCGCTGCCTCGTCGCCGGAGATCACGACCGACGACGGGCCGTTCACGGCGGCGATCGCCGCTCGCTGGTCGTCCAGGAGGGGGAGTACGTCGGTTTCTGGTGCGGCGATGGTGGCCATGGCGCCGCCGGTGGGGAGGGCTTGCATGAGGCGGCCGCGTGCGGCGACCACCTTCGCCGCGTCCGGCAGGGACCATACGCCTGCGAGGTGGGCGGCGGTGAGTTCGCCGATGGAGTGGCCGAGGAGGTGGTCGGGTGTGATGCCCCAGGAGGTGATGAGGCGGTAGAGGGAGACTTCGAGGGTGAAGAGGGCGGCTTGGGTGTAGAGGGTTTGGTTGAGGAGTTCAGGGTCCTGGCCCCACACGACTTCGGTGAGTGGCCGGTCGAGGTGGGCTTCCAGTTCCTCGCATACCTCGTCCCAGGCCTGCTGGAACACCGGGAACGCGTTGTACAGCTCCCGGCCCATGCCGAGGCGTTGGGAGCCCTGGCCGGTGAAGAGCATGGCCAGCCCGCCGGACACCGGAATACCGGCGACCAGCGAGTCCAGGCCGTGGAGGAGTTCGTCGCGGTTCGTGCCGACGACCACGGCGCGGTGCGACAGCGTCGCGCGGGTGGAGGCGAGCGACCAGCCGATGTCTGTGGGGGCGAGGTGAGGGTTGTCTGTCGTGTGGGCTTTCAGCCGTCGGGCCTGTGCGTGCAGTGCGGCTTCGGTGTCGCCGGAAAGGATCCAAGGGACGACAGGCACGGCGGGGGGAGCGTTGTGGTCGGTTTCCTGCTCGGTTGCTGTTGTGGGTGCTTGTTCGAGGATGACGTGGGCGTTGGTGCCGCTGACGCCGAAGGAGGAGATGCCCGCACGTCGGGGAGTACCCGTCTCCGGCCAGTCGCGGTGCTCCGTCAGCAGCTCGACGGCGCCGGTGGTCCAGTCGACGTGGGGGGTGGGTTCGTCGACGTGGAGGGTCTGGGGCAGGACGCCGTGGCGCATGGCCATGACCATTTTGATGATACCGGCGGCGCCTGCGGCGGCTTGGGTGTGGCCGATGTTGGATTTGATCGAGCCGAGGAGGAGGGGGTGGTTGGTGTCGCGGTTTTGGCCGTAGGTGGCGAGGAGGGCTTGGGCTTCGATGGGGTCGCCGAGTGTGGTGCCGGTGCCGTGTGCTTCGACGGCGTGGATGT
>NZ_JBSFGE010000069.1:0-8319 GCF_053596435.1 Streptomyces sp. NPDC001700 | reverse complement strand
ACCACGCCGCGACACAAGCAACACATGCTCCGCACCATTCCGAGCCGCCCAACGCGCCACATGCGCGCCCAACGCACCCGTACCACCCGTGATCAACACCGTCCCCGACGGCACCCACGAACGTACAACCGGCGCATCCGCCGCCCGGGCCCGCACCAGACGGCGCCCGAACACACCCGACGCGCGAACCGCCACCTCGCCCTCGCCACCCACCAGAACGCGGGCCAGCCGCTCGCCGGTGGTCTCGCCCCACATCTCCGGCAGATCGACCAGTCCGCCCCAGCGCTCCGGGTATTCCAGCGCGGCAGTCCGGCCGAAACCCCACACCTGGGCCTGCACTACGCTGCCGGGCGCCTCGTCGGCGACCGCCACCGCACCGGCGGTCAGCAGCCACAGCGGGGCGTCGATCCCGGCGTCGCCGAGGGCCTGGACGAGCGCCAGGGTGCCGACGATCCCACGGGGCACCCCGACGTCGGCCTGCTCGTCGAGGCCGAGCAGGGAGACCACACCGGCCACCGTGCCCTCCCCGGTGGCGGCGCGCAGAGCTTCGGCGACACCGGGTCGTTCGAGGTCGGAAAGGATCACAGGGACGACGTGCGCGCCATGGTCCCCCAGGGCGCCGACGACCTCGTCAACGGCCTGGGACTCGAAGGTCACCACGATCCAAGTGCCGGACAGCACGGGCGCGGACGTCCCGGTGTCCAGGGGCTGCCAGGTGACGCGGTAGCGCCAGTCGTCGATGATCGAGAGCTCCCTGCGCTGTCTCCGCCAACTCGACAGAGCCGGCAGTACGGCGCTCAGTGGCTGCTCCCCGTCCACCTGCAGCGTCCCGGCGAGCGTAGCCAGGTCCTCACGCTCCACCGCTTCCCAGAACGCCGCCTCGACGGGGTCGCGCACGACCTCTCCGTCCGCGCCGAAGTCCCGGGATTCCAGCCAGAACCACTCGTGCTGGAAGGCGTAGGTGGGCAGATCGATGGCCTTGGCACCGGGGAACACGGCGTGCCAGTCCGGGGTGACACCCGCGACGTGCAGACGGCCGAGAGCGGTGACGAGGGCTTCCGGTTCGGGGCGGTCCTTGCGCAGGGCCGCGATCAACTCCCGGCGGCCGGTAAGGGTTTCCTGCGCCATCCCGGTCAGCACACCGTCCGGCCCCAGCTCCAGGAACACGGACACACCCTGCTCCTCCAGCCAGCGCACCCCGTCCCCGAAACGCACCGCCGCGCGGACGTGGCGCACCCAGTACTCGGCGGACGCCACATCCGCCGACGCCTGACCGGTCACATTCGACACCACCGGGATCGACGGCTGCTCGTACGTGAGCGACTCGGCGACCTGGCGGAAGTCGTCCAGCATCGCGTCCATGTGCGGCGAGTGGAACGCGTGACTCACCCGCAACTGCTTCGTCTTGAACTCCAGCTCCGCGAACACCGAGCCCAGCTCCGCGACCACGTCCGCGTCACCGGCGATCACGACCGAGGAGGGGCCGTTCACCGCGGCGAGAGACACTTCGGTCTCCCGGCCCTCCAGATACGGGGCCACCGTGGCCTCATCCGCACCCACCGCCAGCATCGCGCCACCCACCGGCAACGCCTGCATCAACCGCCCACGAGCCGCCACCAACGTCACCGCGTCGTCCAGGGACAGCACCCCGGCCACATGCGCCGCCGCCAGCTCACCGATGGAGTGCCCGGTCACGTAATCCGGACGCACACCCCACGACTCCACCAGCCGATACAGAGCCACCTCAAGAGCGAACAGACCCGGCTGCGTGAAGCCGGTCTGCCCCAGCAGCTCCCCACCCTCGAACATCACCTCACGCAACGGACGGTCCAGCACCCGGTCGAACCCCGCACACACCGCGTCCAACGCCTCCGCGAACACCGGATACGCCTCGTACAGCTCCCGGCCCATACCCGGCCGTTGCGAGCCCTGCCCCGAGAACAACACCGCCAACTGCCCGCGAGCCCCTCGGAAGGCGCCGGTCACCACTCCCGACGCCGGCGTTCCCTCCGCCAGCGCCGTGAGGCCCCGTAGCAGTTCCTCACGCCCGGCGCCCACCACAACCGCTCGGCGTTCCATGGTCGCCCGGGTCGTGGCCAGCGAGAAGGCCACGTCGACCGGTGAGCAGTCGTCGGCGAGGGCCGACCGCAGCCGCTCGGCCTGTGCCTTCAAGGCGGCGTCCGACTTCGCCGACAGCACCCACGGCACCACGGCACCGCTGCCGATCGGCGCGGCGCCGGACTCGGAGTCGGCGTCGGGCCCGGGGCCGGACTCCTCTGCCGTGGGCGGCTGTTCCACGATGACGTGGGCGTTGGTGCCGCTGACGCCGAAGGACGAGACACCCGCCCGGCGCGGCCGGTCGGTGTCGGGCCACGGACGCGGCTCGGTCAGCAGCTCGACGGCGCCCGCCGACCAGTCGACGTGGGACGACGGGGCGTCGACGTGCAGGGTCCTGGGCAGTATGCCGTGGCGCATGGCCATGACCATTTTGATGATGCCCGCGACACCCGAGGCGGCCTGTGTGTGACCGATGTTGGACTTGATGGAGCCCAGCCACAACGGACGACCGGCCTCGCGTTCCTGGCCGTAGGTGGCGAGCAGCGCCTCGGCCTCGATGGGGTCACCCAGGGTCGTACCCGTGCCGTGTGCCTCCACCGCGTCCACGTCCACGGGAGTGAGCCCCGCGGAGGTGAGGGCCTGCCGGATGACACGCTCCTGGGAAGGGCCGTTGGGCGCGGTCAGGCCGTTCGAGGCGCCGTCCTGGTTGACGGCCGAGCTGCGGATCACACCGAGCACGCGATGGCCGTTGCGCTGCGCGTCCGACAGGCGTTCCAGGAGCAGCAGGCCCACGCCTTCGGCCCAGCCGGTGCCGTCGGCGCCGTCGGCGAAGGACTTGCAGCGGCCGTCGGCGGACAGGCCCCGCTGGCGGCTGAAGTCGACGAACGTGCTCGGTGTGGACATGACGGTGACCCCGCCGGCGAGCGCCATCGTGCATTCACCGGCGCGCAGGGCCTGGCTCGCCCAGTGAAGGGCGACGAGGGAGGACGAGCACGCCGTGTCGACCGTTACCGCGGGGCCCTCCAGCCCGAGGGCGTAGGCGACCCGGCCGGAGACGACGCTCCCGGAGTTGCCGGTGCCGAGGTAGCCCTCCACGCCTTCGGGTACGACGTCCACGGCGGCCGCGTAGTCGTGGTACATGACACCGGCGAAGACACCGGTGCGGCTGCCGCGCAGTTCCGCCGGGTCGATGCCGGCGCGTTCCACGGCCTCCCACGCGGCCTCCAGAAGGAGCCGCTGCTGCGGATCCATGGCGACGGCCTCGCGCGGGCTGATCCCGAAGAAGGCCGGGTCGAAGGCTCCGGCATCGTGCAGGAAGCCGCCCTCACGGGCGTACGAGGTGCCCTCGTGGTCGGGGTCCGGGTGGTAGAGGGCCTCGGGGTCCCAGCCACGGTTCTCCGGGAAGCGGGTGATGCCGTCGCCGCTCTCCGCGACGAGCCGCCACAGGTCCTCCGGCGAGGCTATCCCACCGGGGTAGCGGCAGCTGATCCCGACGATCGCGACGGGCTCCTGCTCCTCGCCTTCCAGCTCGCGCAGGCGACGGCGGGTCGCGTGCAGGTCGGCAGAGACCTGCTTGAGGAAGTAACGGAGTCGTTCTTCGTTCGCCATCTAAAGTCAGCTCTCCTAGTGGATGGAACCCGAGCCCTGCGTGCGTCAGGAGATCCCGAACTCTTTGTTGAGGAAGTCGAAGACTTCGTCGTCCGACGCGGTGTCCAGTTCCTCCGCGACCGCTCGTTCCTCGTCTGTCTGCTGCGTCTCGTGGGCCTGGTGTGCCCCGGCCGGTCCGGTCCCGGCGTCATCGCCCCACTTGGCCAGCAAGGCATGCAGCCTTTCGGTGATCCGGGACCTGGCCTGTCCGCCGAACGACTCCTGTCCGAGGAGCCTTTCGAGGGCGTCCACTTCCGCTGTGCCGGCCTCGGCCATCGCGTGGGTGACGAGTCGGCCGCGCAGATGTCCGGCGACCGCCGCCGGCGTCGGATAGTTGAAGATCACCGTGGCGGCGAGACGGACCCCGGTGGCAGCGGTGAGCTGGTTGCGGAACTCGACCGCGGTGAGGGAGTCGAACCCGATCTCCTGGAAAGTCCGGTCCGCTTCGATCTCCTCCCGCTCCGTGTAGCCGAGAACACCTGCGGCATGGGAGCGCACCAGGGAGAGCAGTTCGGCTTCCTGCTCGGCCTCCGTCAGCGTCGCGAGCCGCTGTCCGAGCGTGCCGCCGCCTACGTCCGTCGACGCGGCGGCCGCGGTACGCCGCCCCGCCGGACCTGTCCTGCCCGTCCTGCCAGTCGTGCCCGTCGTGGGGACCAAGCCGCGCAGGATCTGGGGCAGTTCGCCGGCCCCGTCGGGCCGTCCGGACGATGCCCGCAGGGCGGGCACGTCGAGACGTACGGCGACCAGAGCCGCCCCGGGCGCGGTCACGGCCGCGTCGAACAGGGCGAGGCCCTGCTCGGCCGTGAGGGCGCCGAAGCCGCCGCGGCTCATCCGGGCTATGTGGGCCTCCGCGAGGTCACCGGTCATGCCGCTGCGCTGGGCCCACATGCCCCACGCCACCGAGGTGGCGGGCAGGCCCTCGGTCCGGCGGCGCTGGGCGAGAGCATCGAGGTAGGCATTGGCCGCCGCGTAGTTGGCCTGTCCCGCGCTGCCGAAAGTGGCCGCCGCCGAAGAGAACAGGACGAACAGCGCGAGGTCGTGCTCCCTGGTCAGCTCATGCAGGTGCTGGGCCGCGTCTGCCTTGGGCCCGAACACCTTCTCCAGGCGTTCCGGGCTCTGCGCCGGGAACACTCCGTCGTCGATGACACCGGCGGTGTGCACCACACCGGTCAGCGGCCGGTCGAGGGAGCCGATCAGCTCCGCCAGGGCATTGCGGTCGGCGACGTCGCAGGCCGCGAAGGTCACGTGCGCGCCCAGCCCCTGCAGCTCGGTCTCCAGCGCCTCGGCGCCCTCGACGTCCCGGCCGCGGCGCGAGACCAGCAGGAGGTGGCCCGCCCCGTGTTCGGTCACCAGGTGCCGGGCGACGAGACCGCCGAGCGTGCCCGTCGCCCCGCTGACGAGAACGGTGCCGTCGGGGTCCAGGCCGAGACCGTCGCGTGTCGCGGCGCCGCCCGCCCGGGCGAGCCGGGGCACCAAGGCGTCACCCGCGCGCAGCGCGGACTGTGGTTCCCCTGACAGGGCCGTGGCGGCCAGCGCACGGTACGACTCCGGCGTCCCGTCCACATCGACGAGCACCAAGCGCTCCGGGTTCTCCGACTGCGCGGAGCGGACCAGACCCCACACGGCCGCACCGGCGAGGTCCGGAACACCGCTGTCGTCCGTGGCCACGGCGCGTCGGGTGACGAGCACCAAACGGGAGCCCGCCAGCTCATCCCTGGAAAGCCAGTCCTGTACGAGTCGCAGGACATACCCGGTGACATCGCGCGCCTCGGCCGCGACACCGACGACGTCCGCGCCGTCTCCCGACGGCACCTCGGCGAAGACCAGCTCGGGGACCGGTATGCCCTCGGCCGTGCCGCCTTCGAGACGTTCGATGTCCTCGATGCCTTCGAGGTCGGAAAGTACGACACCGGTGGCGCCCGTCGTGGCGAAGCCTTCGACGAGGGATTCGGCGAACTCCGGTGCGCCCGCACCGACCACCGCGTACCTCGTGATGGCGCTCGTACCGCTGTCGGCGCCGGGCTCGGCGGGCACCCAGTCGACGGCGAACAGACCGTCCCGGCGGGCCGCCTGGGCGGCGGCGAGCTGCTCGTCCGCCACCGGACGCAGGACCAGCGACTCCACGGAGGCAACCGGGGCTCCGGTCTCATCGACGGCGAGGACGGACACCCCGTCGTCACCGCTGGGCGTGAGGCGTACGCGCAGGGCAGCCGCCCCCGAGGCGTGCAGACGTACGCCGGTCCAGGCGAACGGCAGTCCCGCGCCCCGCGCCTCGGCCGCGTTCCCGCTGTCGGTCGGTTCGTCGGCGGCACCCAGGGTCAGGCTGAGGCCGAGCGGATGCAGCGCCGCGTCGAGCAGCGCCGGATGCAGCCCGAACGTACCGGCGTCGTCGAGGTGTTCATCGGGCAGGGCCACCTCGGCGTAGACGGCGTCCTCGGTCCGCCACACGGAACGCAGCCCGAGGAAGGCGGACCCGTAAGCGAAGCCGACATCGGCGAGCCCCGAGTACAGCTCCTCAACGGGCACCTCAACGGCGTCCGCGGGCGGCCACGCGGCGAGTACGGCCCCGTCCACCGGGCCACCGGGCGCGAGCGTACCGGCCGCGTGCTGGGTCCACGGCTCCTCGCGTGCGGCGTCCTCGGCGCGCGAGTGGATGGTCAGCGACCGCCGCCCGGATCCGTCGTCGGCACCCACCACGAGCTGCACCCGCACGGCCTCGTCCTGCGGCAGGACCAGCGGAGCCTGAAGGGTCAGCTCCTCCAGCTCGTCGCAGCCCGCCTCGTCACACGCCCGGACGGCGAGTTCCACGAACGCCGTCGCCGGTACGAGCACGACGCCGGACAACGCGTGTCCCGCGAGCCACGGATGAGTCCGCAGGGACAGTCGCCCGGTGAGCAGGAACCCGTCGGCGTCGGCCAACGGCACCGCCGCGCCCAGCAGCGGATGCTCCACGGAGAGGAGCCCGGCGGGGGCCACGTCGCCGGTGGAGGCGGCCGATTCCAGCCAGTAGTGCTGGCGTTGGAAGGGGTAGGTGGGGAGGGGGGTGCGGCGAGCGCCGGTGCCGGTGAAGTACGCCGACCAGTCCGGGGTCACGCCCGCCACGTGCAGACGGCCGACGGCCGTGGCCAGGGCTTCCGATTCGGGGCGGTCCTTGCGCAGCGCCGCGATCAGCTGCGCGTCACCGGTAAGGGACTCCTGCGCCATACCCGACAGCACACCGTCCGGACCCAGCTCCAGGAACACCGCGACACCCTGCTCCTCCAGCCAGCGCACCCCGTCACCAAAACGCACCGCCGCACGCACATGACGCACCCAGTACTCAGCCGACGCCACATCCGCCGACGCCTGACCGGTCACATTCGACACCACCGGGATCGACGGCTGCCCGTACGTCAACGACTCCGCGATACGGCGGAAGTCATCCAGCATCGCGTCCATATGCGGCGAGTGGAACGCATGGCTCACCCGCAACCGCTTCGTCTTATGCCCGAGTCCAGCGAACACCGCACCCAGCTCCGCGACCACGGCCGCATCACCAGCGATGACCACCGACGACGGACCGTTGACGGCGGCCAGAGACACCTGACTCTCCCGGCCCTCCAGATACGGGGCAACGGTCGCCTCATCCGCACCCACCGCCAGCATCGCGCCACCCACTGGCAACGCCTGCATCAGACGGCCACGAGCCGCCACCAGCGTCACCGCGTCGTCCAGGGACAACACCCCAGCCACATGCGCCGCCGCCAACTCACCGATGGAGTGCCCGGTCACGTAATCCGGACGCACACCCCACGACTCCACCAGCCGATACAGAGCCACCTCAAGAGCGAACAGACCCGGCTGCGTGAACTCGGTCCGATCCAGCAGCTCCCCATCCTCGAACATCACCTCACGCAACGGACGGTCCAGCACCCGGTCGAACCCCGCGCACACGGCATCCAGCGCCTCCGCGAAGGCCGGGAAGGATTCGTACACCTCCCGGCCCATACCGGTCCGTTGAGAACCCTGTCCCGAGAACAACACCGCCGTCAGTCCCGAGTCGTCCCGGGCCACACCCCGCACCACACCTGCGGCCGGAGCGCCTTCCACAACCGCGTCCAGGCCCCGCAGCAGCTCCTCCGGATCTGAACCGACCACCACCGCGCGATGCTCCAAAGCCGCACGCGTCGTCGCCAGCGAGAACGCCACATCAACCGCCGAGAAATCATCAGCCAGCGCCGACCGCAGCCGCCGCGCCTGCACCCTCAGCGCGGCCTCCGACTTCGCCGACACCACCCACGGCACCACACCGGCCGGTGCCGACGTGACCAATTCCCCCGGGGCCGGAACGGGAGGAGCCTGTTCGAGGATGAGGTGGGCATTCGTGCCACTCACACCGAACGACGAGACCGCCGCACGGCGCGGGCGATCCACATCCGGCCAGGACCGGGCCTCCGTCAGCAGCTCCACCGCACCCGCCGACCAGTCCACGTGCGACGACGGCGCATCGACGTGCAAGGACTTCGGCAGTTCTCCATGGCGCATCGCCATGACCATCTTGATAACGCCCGCGACACCCGAAGCGGCCTGCGTGTGCCCGATATTCGACTTGATCGACCCCAGCCACAACGGCTC
>NZ_JBSFGE010000068.1:0-8453 GCF_053596435.1 Streptomyces sp. NPDC001700 | reverse complement strand
CGTGACTGCTCCCTCCAGCGCCGCCACCAGAAGCTCGTGGAGGAGGCCCCCGCGCCGTTCCTGAGCCTGGAGCAGAACGCCGAGCTGTACCGGGCGTCGAAGGCCATCCTCAAGGAAGCCGGATACGTCGGCGCGGGCACCGTCGAGTTCCTCGTCGGCCTCGACGGCACGATCTCCTTCCTGGAGGTCAACACCCGCCTCCAGGTCGAGCACCCGGTCACCGAAGAGGTCTCCGGCATCGACCTCGTCCGCGAGATGTTCCGCATCGCCGACGGCGAGGAACTGGGCTACGACGACCCGCAGGTGCGCGGCCACTCCTTCGAGTTCCGCATCAACGGCGAGGACCCGGGCCGCAACTTCCTCCCGGCCCCCGGCACCGTCACCACCTTTGCCCCGCCGACCGGCCCGGGCGTGCGGCTGGACGCGGGCGTGGAGTCCGGCAGCGTCATCGGCCCGGCGTGGGACTCGCTGCTGGCCAAGCTGATCGTCACCGGCGCCACCCGCACCCAGGCCCTGCAGCGGGCCGCCCGCGCGCTGGCGGAGTTCCAGGTCGAGGGCATGGCCACCGCGATCCCGTTCCACCGGGCCGTGGTCACCGACCCCGCCTTCACCAGCGACCCGTTCACGGTCCACACCCGCTGGATCGAGACCGAGTTCAACAACACCATCACCCCCTTCGCCGCCGCCCCCGCCGCCACCGACGAGGACGAGGCCATCGGGCGCGAGACCGTGGTCGTCGAGGTCGGCGGCAAGCGGCTCGAGGTCTCCCTGCCCGCCTCCCTCGGCGTGGCCAGCGCCCCGGCCGCCGGGTCGAAGAAGCCCAAGCGCAAGGCGGTCAAGAAGGGCGGCTCCGCCGCCTCCGGCGACGCCCTCGCCTCCCCGATGCAGGGCACCATCGTCAAGGTGGCCGTCGCCGAGGGCGACACCGTGGCCGAGGGCGACCTCGTCGTCGTCCTGGAAGCCATGAAGATGGAGCAGCCCATCAACGCCCACCGCGCGGGCACCATCAAGGGCCTGGGCGCCGAGGTCGGCGCCTCGATCACCTCGGGCTCGGTCATCTGCGAGATCAAGGACTGACACCCGCTCCGTAGCACGCATCCGGGCCCCGGCCGTCCTCCCGACGGCCGGGGCCCGCGCGCTGCCAGGCCCTAGCGGCGCACCACATCCTGCGGGAAGGTCAGCTGCTCGCTCATCCAGCGCAGCGCCGTGGGCAGTTCGCGCCGCCAGGTGTGGAAGTTATGGCTGCCCCGGTCGAGGATGATCGACTGGGCGCGCATCGGCGGCCGTACGGCGGCCAGGAACGACCGGGTCGCACCGTAATTCGACTCGCCCCGGCGGCTGGAGGCCACCAGCACCGACACCTCGGGCCGTGGCAGGTGCCGCAGCCGCCACATCAGGTCGTGCTCCCGCTTGCGGCGCTCACCCGCCGGACCGCCGCCGAACAGGTCCCCGGTGGTCGGGTCGTTGACCACGCGGTAGTCGGGCGAGAGGGCGGCCGCCGCGGAGTAGACGCGGGGATGCCGCATCGCCAGTTCGAGCGCGCAGGTGCCGCCCGAGGAGTACCCCAGGACGCCCCAGGCGCTGGGGTCGTGGCCGATCCGGTAGTGGCGGGTCAGCGCCTCGGGCAGATCCTCGGCGAAGTACGTCTCGGCCCGTGGCCCGCCGGGGACGTCCACGCACTGGGTGTCCCGTGGCGGGGCGATCGTCGGCCGGACCATCACGATTACGGTCGGCTGCACCGTCCCCCGGCGGATCAGCTCTCCCGCTGTCTGCGGCACCCGCAGATGCTGGGCCAGCAGAAACGACCCGCCGGGGTAGCCGCTGACCGTGACGACGACGGGGAAGCGCTGGCGGGCGTACTGCCGCTGGAAGTACTGCGGCGGCAGATAGACGTACGCGGGCGTGGCCACCTGGCTGCGGCGGCCCGTGATCCGCACCGACTCGACCTTGCCCGCCCGCTCCGGCGGCCCGCCCGGCAGCCCGTGCACCCGGTCAAGACCCTGCGGCGGCGCGGGCCGCACCAGCGCCCCGGAGGCCCCACCCGCGCCCGCCCCGCCGCCGGGTACGTCCGAGAGCGCGGCGGGAGCCTCGTCGCCCCGGCCCAGCAGCTCGTCCCAGGACCCGTAGAACTGGAAGTGCGCGTTGACCACGACCGCCAGCGCGGCGACCATCGCGCACTGCGTCAGCACCAGCGACCCGAGCCTGCCCGCCCAGGCCCGCACCCCGCGCCCGGCGAAGCGCGGCCACAGCCAGACGGTGAGCGCGGCGCACACCACGGCGGCAGCGCTCAGCACCCACTCCAGCGATCGACTGGTCAGTCCCATGGGCGTTGCCGGGCGCGGACGTTGATCCGCATCCGTTTCCCCCTCCTCATCCGTTTCCGCCTTCTCCCGCGCCGGAGCTGACGGTCTCCGCCACCCCGATGTGACGTAATGGCATGCTTGACCTACAGGCAGGTACCGCAAGGCACAGCAGGGAGGACCGCGATGGCGACCGAGACAGCCCCGGCGCAGACGCCACCGCTCCCCCGGCCCATGCGTGCCGACGCGCGGCGCAACTACGAGCGGCTGCTCGGCGAGGCGCGCACCGCCTTCACCCAGCACGGCACCGATGCCTCGCTGGAGGACATCGCGCGCCGCGCGGGCGTCGGCATCGGCACGCTCTACCGGCACTTCCCCAACCGCACCGCGCTCATGGGCGCCGTCTTCCAGGGCGAGATGAACGCCCTGCTGGCGCACTCCCGCGAGCTGGCGAAGGCGCCCCAGCCGTGCACCGCGCTGGTGGACTGGCTGCGGGCGATCGTCCACCACGCGAGCACCTACCGCGGCCTCGCACAGGCCCTGATGGCGTGCTCGGGCGACGAGAGTTCGGAGCTGTCCCGTGGCTGCCGACTGCCGCTGCGCGAGGCGGGCAGCGAACTGCTCGCCCGCGCCCAGCAGGCCGGTGCCGTACGGCCGGACGTGGTGATCGCCGACCTGATGCAGCTGACCAACGCCATCGCGCTGGCCGTGGAACAGTCCCCGGACGACCCGGAGCTGGCGGACCGGCTGCTCGCCCTGACCTTCACCGGACTCAAGGCGCACTGAACCGGCCGCCCCACGCCGTGCCGCGATCTCAGCGCCGCCGAGGCGCCAGATCCGCCACCCGCCCACCGCCCGACTGCTGCTCGGGCAGGGACGCCGCGCTGCGCAGCTGGCCGGAGCCGGGAGCCTGGCCGTGCGGATTGCGGCGCGGCCCGGGCACGGGCAGCCCGTCCTCACCGGTCCGCGGGGCCGGGGAGCCCAGCCGCCCCGCCTGGCGCGCCGCGCCCGGCGGGCCGCCGCCCTCGCCACCGGCCGAGCCGGATCCCGCGCCCGGCCCCGCTACCGCGATCTGCACGCCCTGGTCGGCCAGGGCCTGCAGCTCGGTCAGCGCGCGGTCGTCCTGGGCGGGTGGCTCGTCGGTCACCAGCCGCGTGATCACATCGGTGGGCACCGTCTGGAACATGGTGTCGGTGCCCAGCTTGGTGTGGTCGGCGAGCACCACCACCTCCGCCGCGGCCTGGACCAGTGCCCGGTCGACGCTGGCCGACAGCATGTTGGACGTGGACAGCCCGCGCTCGGCGGTCAGCCCGCTGCCGGACAGAAAGGCGCGCGAGACCCGCAGCCCCTGGAGGGACTGCTCGGCGCCACTGCCGACCAGCGCGTAGTTGGAGCCGCGCAGCGTGCCGCCGGTCATCACGACCTCGACCCGGTTGGCATGCGCCAGCGCCTGCGCGACGAGCAGGGAATTGGTGACCACGGTCAGCCCGGGGACCCGCGCGAGCCGGCGGGCCAGCTCCTGCGTGGTCGTACCGGCGCCGACCACGACGGCCTCGCCCTCTTCGACGAAACCGGCCGCGAGATCGGCGATCGCCGTCTTCTCCGCGGTCGCTAGATGGGATTTCTGCGGGAAGCCGGACTCCCTGGTGAATCCGCCCGGCAGCACCGCACCGCCGTGCCGGCGGTCGAGCAGTCCTTCTGCCTCCAGGGCCCGCACATCACGCCGTACGGTCACTTCGGAGGTCTGGACGACGCGGGCGAGCTCACGGAGCGACACCGCTCCGTTCGCGCGCACCATTTCAAGGATCAATTGGCGACGTTCTGCAGCGAACACGAAACTGACAGTAACGCCAACGACTGTCTGTTTTCAGCAGCTTGCACTAATTAGCAGAAGTTGTTCATCTGCGCGGGCGCGAGCTGCTATAAGGGGCGCACCTCACACCCCGGGGACTCGTCCGGACTACCCCTCAGACGACTTACGGGTGTGCAACTGCCGCGCCACCTCGGCGATCGAGCCGGACAGCGACGGGTAGACGGTGAACGCCTTCGCGATCTGCTCCACCGTCAGGTTGTTGTCGACCGCCAGCGCGATGGGGTGGATCAGCTCGCTCGCGCGCGGCGCGACCACCACACCGCCGACCACGATGCCGGTGCCCGGGCGGCAGAAGATCTTCACGAAGCCGTCCCGGATGCCCTGCATCTTCGCGCGCGGGTTGCGCAGCAGCGGCAGCTTCACCACCCGGGCGTCGATCTTCCCCCCGTCCACATCGGCCTGCGAGTAGCCGACCGTGGCGATCTCGGGGTCGGTGAAGACGTTCGCCGAGACCGTCTTCAGGTTCAGCGGCGTGACCGCGTCGCCCAGGAAGTGGTACATCGCGATCCGGCCCTGCATGGCCGCCACCGACGCCAGCGCGAACACGCCGGTGCAGTCACCGGCCGCGTACACGCCCGGCGCGCTGGTGCGCGACACCTTGTCGGTCAGGATGTGCCCGGACTCCTTCGTCCGGACCCCGGCCTCCTCCAGGCCCATGTCCGCGGTGTTCGGGATCGAGCCCACGGCCATCAGACAGTGGCTGCCGGTGATGACCCGCCCGTCCGCGAGCGTGCACTCCACCCGGTCCCCGACCCGCTTCACGGCCGCGGCCCGCGACCGCGACATCACGTTCATCCCGCGCCGCCGGAAGACGTCCTCCAGCACCGCCGCCGCGTCCGGGTCCTCGCCCGGCAGCACCCGGTCCCGGCTGGAGACCAGCGTGACCTTGGAGCCCAGCGCCTGGTACGCGCCCGCGAACTCGGCGCCCGTGACACCGGACCCGACCACGATCAGCTCCTCGGGCAGCTCATCGAGGTCGTACACCTGCGTCCAGTTCAGAATGCGCTCGCCGTCCGGCTGCGCGTCCGGGATCTCCCGGGGGTGCGCGCCGGTCGACACCAGCACCGCGTCCGCGACCAGGGTCTCCTCGGAGCCGTCCACCGCCCGGACGATCACCTTCCGCGATCCGTCCGGCGCCTGCGCGGGCTCCAGCCGTCCGCGCCCCCGCATGACCCGCGCGCCGGCGCGCGTGACGGAGGCCGTGATGTCGTGCGACTGCGCGAGCGCCAGCCGCTTCACCCGCCGGTTCACCTTGCCCAGGTCCACGCCCACCACCCGGGCCGTCTGCTCCAGCGGCGGGGTGTCATCGGCGACGATGATGCCCAACTCCTCGTACGAAGAGTCGAACGTCGTCATCACCTCAGCCGTGGCGATCAACGTCTTCGACGGCACGCAGTCGGTCAGCACCGACGCTCCGCCCAGACCGTCGCAGTCGACGACGGTCACCTCCGCGCCGAGCTGGGCAGCGACCAGCGCCGCCTCGTAGCCGCCGGGTCCGCCACCAATGATCACGATCCGAGTCACATGCTCCATTGTCCCGTACCCACCCGCTAGGCTTCCGCCCGGGGGTTCGAGTGCGCATCCTCATACGAACCCGCCACCCCAAGAGCGCTTCCACCCCTCTCCCGTACCCTCTGATCCATGTCGCTCTACGCCGCGTACGCCGGCAACCTCGACGCGCGGCTGATGTCCCGCCGCGCACCGCACTCACCCCTGCGCGGCACAGGCTGGATCACCGGCTGGCGCCTGACCTTCGGCGGGGAGCAGATGGGCTGGGAGGGCGCCCTCCCCACCATCGTCGAAGCCCCGCGCTCGCAGGTCTTCGTCGCCCTCTACGACATCGCGCCCATGGACGAGGACTCCATGGACCGCTGGGAGGGCGTGGGGCTGGACATATACCGCCGCATGCGGATCCGCGTCCACACTCTGGACGGCGAGGAGCCCGCCTGGCTGTACGTCCTCAACGGCTACGAGGGCGGCCTGCCCTCCGCCCGCTACCTCGGCGAGATCGCCGACGCCGCCGAATCCGCGGGCGCGCCGCACGACTACGTCATGGAGCTACGCAAGCGCCCCTGCTGACGTCCGCTCGCGTTCCGCTTGCGGGCGGCACGTTCCGCTTGCGCGCGGCTGGTGAAACCATCGTGCCGATGTGGCCGTCCCCCTGTTCACCCGAGCGGCACCCGGTCGAGGATGCGGATTGATCGCGATCACCACCACCGAAAGCCGACCGATATGCCCGTCTTCAGGCGCCGTAAGGGCAGCCGTCCTCGTCTGGTCCCCGAACTCGACGACACCGCCCTCGGCCGGGTCCGGCAACGCCTCGACGCGAGCTGGGACCGCGGCGACCTCGACACCACGGTGATCGCCCAGGTCTCCCGGGTGGTCGAGGACGCCGGTCAGGACTGGGACCGCAAGGGCCACCGGCTCTCCGTACTCGCCGCCGCCGCGGGGCGGGCGCTGCCCGGGATCTGGCGGCGTCACCACCCCCGCGACCAGGGAGCCCTGCTGCTGCACGCCTGGTCGGACCTGGTCCGGGCCGAGACCGACCTGAGCGAGGCCCGCGAGGCCTGCCGCCTCGCCGCCGAGCTGGTCCCCGCCGACCCCACCCCGTACGTCGTGCACCTGGCCACCCTGCGCCGCGAGCGGCGACCGCACCGCGAGCTGTCGGCGATCTGGCAGGAGATCATGGCCCGCGACCCGTGGAACCGCGAGGCGCACCTGCAGGTCCTCGGGTATCTGTCCCCCGATGAGTGCGGCTCCGCCGTACAGCTCCTCGACCTGCTGGACTCGGTCCGGGGCCGCATGCCCGCCGACGCCCCCGCCGCCGCCCTGGAGCTGACCGCGATCGTCCGCAACCACCAGCGCGCCATGGCCACCGGCGGCATGGAGGCGATCAGCTCCGGGGAGCACTGGCGGCGCGAGGGGGTCGCCCCGGTCCTCGACCAGGCCGCCCAGCAGTGGCCCCGCCCCGGCTTCCTCCACCACGCGGCGACCCTCGCGGACCTCAACGTCCTCGCGTACGCCCTGGTCAGGTCCGGCCGCATGACCGAAGCCGCGACGGCCCTGCGCGCCACCGGGGGCGTGGTGACCGCCTGGCCCTGGAACGCCGACGGCGATCCGCTGGAACGGTTCTCCCAGCCGTACGAGCGCCTCGCCGCCCCCGCGTAGCGCGCCCCGCTCGCGCGTCGTTCGCGCCTCGTTCGCAACGATCCGAACACCACCCCCGGAGGCCGTCTACGCGCGTAGGCCAGGAGGGGCTACCCTCGTGCGCGTGAACGCATCTGTTTCTTGGGACAGCCAGGGCGCCCCCGCCGACCCCCACGCCGCCGCCGACGCCGCCGCCACGCGCCTGCGCGAGCTGACCGGTGCGGAGACCCACGACGTCGCCCTCGTCCTGGGCTCCGGCTGGGTCCCCGCCACCGACGCGCTCGGCAGCCCGGAGCACGAGTTCCCCGTCACCGAGCTGCCCGGATTCCCGCCGCCCGGCGTCGCGGGCCACGCGGGCACCATCCGCTCGTACCAGCTGGACGACAAGCGGGCCCTCGTCTTCCTCGGCCGCACCCACTACTACGAAGGCCGCGGCGTCGCCGCCGTCGCCCATGGCGTGCGCACCGCCGTCGCCGCCGGTTGCAAGACCATCATCCTCACCAACGGCTGCGGCGGCCTCCGCGAAGGCATGCGCCCCGGCCAAGCGGTCCTGATCAGCGACCACCTCAACCTCACCGCCGCCTCCCCCATCGTCGGCGCCAACTTCGTCGACCTCACCGACCTCTACTCCCCCCGGCTGCGCGCCCTCTGCCAGCAGGTCGACCCCACCCTCGAAGAGGGCGTCTACGCCCAGTTCCCCGGCCCGCACTACGAGACCCCGGCCGAGATCACCATGGCCCGCACCATCGGGGCCGACCTGGTCGGCATGTCCACCACCCTCGAAGCGATCGCCGCGCGCGAGGCGGGCGCCGAGGTGCTGGGCATCTCCCTGGTCACGAACCTGGCCGCGGGCATGACCGGCGAACCCCTCAACCACGAAGAGGTCCTCCAGGCAGGCCGCGACTCCGCCACCCGCATGGGCACGCTCCTGGCCCAGGTGCTGCACCGCCTCTGACTGTCGGGGGGCTGAGGTCTTGGGGGGCTCCGCCCCCCAAACCCCCCGCCGGGGCTCCGCCCAGGCGGACCCGGGGTCCGGGGACCCCCGGCACCCACGACCGCCTCGCCCCGCGCGATGCGGAAACCCCGCGCGGCACCGCCGCCCCGGTAAGGGAGCGCACCGCGTGAGCGGGGAG
>NZ_JBSFGE010000067.1:0-8627 GCF_053596435.1 Streptomyces sp. NPDC001700 | reverse complement strand
CTGCTGGCCGACAACCGGGAGTGGTCCCGGGAGGATGGTCCCCGGCGTGCGGGTGTGTCGTCGTTCGGGATGAGTGGCACCAACGCGCACGTCATCCTGGAAGAGGCACCCGAACCCGAACCCGAGGTGCCGCCGGGTGACGAGCCCGTCGATCCGGTTGCCTGCCTGAGCCCGTGGATCCTGTCGGGCAAGACCGAACAGGCCCTCCGCGGCCAGGCGGCACGACTGCTGTCGTATGCCGAGAACAGCACCGACCTGCGCCCGGTCGATGTGGCGTACTCCCTCGCTGCGAGCCGTTCGCACCTGGCCCACCGGGCGGTGGCCCTTGGCACCGACCCGCTGGTCGACGTGGCCGCCCTCACGGTCGGCGACGGTACGGCAACTGCCGTTCAGGGGATCGCGGACCTTCGGGGCAAGGTGGCGTTCGTGTTCCCGGGGCAGGGGTCGCAGTGGGTGGGGATGGCGGCTGAGCTGCTGGAGTCGTCGCCGGTGTTCGCGGAGCGGATGCGGGAGTGTGCCACCGCGCTGTCGTCGTATGTGGACTGGTCGCTGTTCGATGTGCTCGGTGACGCGGAGGCGTTGGAGCGCGTCGATGTCGTGCAGCCGGTGCTGTGGGCCGTGATGGTGTCCCTGGCGGAGCTGTGGCGTTCGTATGGTGTCGAGCCTGCTGCTGTGGTGGGGCATTCGCAGGGTGAGATCGCGGCGGCGTGTGTGGCGGGGGCGTTGTCGATCGAGGACGCGGCCAAGGTGGTGGCGCTGCGGTCGAGGGCGATTCTGGCGTTGTCGGGGCTGGGTGGCATGGTGTCGGTGGCCCTGGCGGTGGAGGACGTGCGGGAGCGGTTGACGGATGGGCTGTCGGTGGCGGCGGTCAACGGGCCATCGTCCGTGGTCGTGTCGGGAGATGTTGCTGAGCTGGATGTCCTCCTGGCGGCCTGTGAGGCGGATGAGGTGCGGGCGCGTCGTATTCCGGTGGACTACGCCTCGCACTCGGCGCAGGTGGAGACGATTCATGCTGAGCTTGGCGAGGTTCTGGCGGGGCTTGAGCCGCGTGTGGCCGGGGTGCCGTTCTTCTCGACGGTGACGGCCGAGTGGCTGGACACGACTGTTTTGGACGCGGAGTACTGGTTCACGAATCTGCGTCAGACGGTGCGTTTCGAGGAGGCCACGAGGGCGCTGGCCGAGCAGGGGTATCGCTTCTTCATCGAGGCTTCCGCACACCCGGTGCTCACCGTCGGCGTGCAGGAGACCCTGGACGCGGTCGGCACTGACGGGCTGGTCCTGGGTTCCCTGCGCCGGGACGAGGGTGGTCCGGAGCGGTTCGCCGTCTCCCTCGCCGAGGGCTGGGTGCGCGGGCTGCCCGTTGACTGGTCGCCGCTGACGGTTGGCGGGCGCCGCGTCGACCTGCCCACCTACGCCTTCCAGCGCGAGCGCTTCTGGCCGGAGGCCGCCGCCGGATTCCTCGGTGACGTCACATCGGTGGGGCAGTCGCCCGCCGACCACCCGCTGCTCGGTGCAGCGGTCGAACTCGTCGACTCCGACGGTTTCCTGCTCACGGGCAGGGTGTCCGTGCAGACACATCCGTGGCTGGCCGACCACGTCGTGTCCGGCGCGGTGTTCCTGCCGGGTACGGCGTTCGTGGAACTCGGTGTCCAGGCCGGTGACCGGGTGGGTTGTGACACGGTCGAGGAGCTGACGCTGGAGGCGCCGCTGGTGCTGCCCGAGGGTGGAGGTGTGCACGTCCAGCTGGCCGTGGGTGCCCCGGATGCCGCTGGACGGCGTCCGCTGTCGGTGCATTCGCGCGCCGACAGTGCGGCGCCCGACGAGCCGTGGACCCGGCATGCCACAGGCTGGCTCGCCGGCACCGGCCGGGTGGCCGACGTCGATCTGGCCGTCTGGCCGCCGGAGGGGGCCGAGGCGGTCGACCTGAACGGGCTCTACCCGGGCCTGGCTGGGGTCGGGCTCGTGTATGGCCCGGTGTTCCAAGGATTGCGGGCAGCCTGGCGGCGCGGCGACGAAGTGTTCGCCGAGGTGGCGCTGCCCGAGCGGGAACAAGACAACGCGGCGGCGTTCGGACTGCACCCGGCGCTGCTCGATGCCGCGCTGCACGCCATCGGACTCGGTGACTTCGTGGCGGAGACAGGCCGGGCCGGACTGCCGTTCGAGTGGAGTGGCGTGTCTCTGTACGCGACCGGCGCGGCGGTCGGGCGGGTGCGTCTCACCTCGGTGGGCGCGAACGCGGTGGCCGTGGAGCTGGCCGACGAGACCGGTGCACCCGTCGCCTCCATCGACTCCCTCGTCCTGCGTCAGGTGAGCGGCGACCAGCCTGCTACGGGCCGGCCCGCCCATCACGACACCCTCTTCCGCCTCGACTGGGCCGAGGTGCCTGTCGTCGGCGGGCGGTCCACCGGGGAGGAAGACCGCTGGGCGTTGCTCGGCACCACCCCTGCCGAATGGGCCCGGCTGGGCGTGGCCGCCCATCCCGACCTCGACGCGGTCGCCGCCGCGGGCGCGGACGTCGTACTGCTGCCGTGCGTGGGCGAACCCGGCGACGCGGCGGAGGCCACCCGGTCGGCGGCCTACCGTGTGCTCGACGTGCTGCACTCCTGGCTGGACGACGAGCGCTTCGCCACCGCCCGCCTGGTCGTACTGACCCGGGGCGCCGTGGCCTCAGGTCCCGGCGAGGACGTCACCGACCTGTCCGGCGCCGCTGTGTGGGGTCTGGTGCGGTCGGCGCAGACGGAGAACCCCGACCGCATCGTCCTCGTCGACCTCGACACGGACGACTCCTCGGTTCGGGCGCTGTCCGCCGCCCTCACTCTGGACGAGCCGCAGCTCGCGGTCCGCGCGGGCACCGTGTGCGCTCCCCGTCTCGCTCGGGCGGGGTCCGGCGGAGCCCTGGTTCCGCCCGTGGGGGAGCTGGCTTGGGCCGTCGACTCGGCCGGTGGCCGCGGCACCCTGGACAGCCTTGCCCTGATCCCCCGTCCCGAGGCCCTGGCACCGCTGGCCGACGGCACGGTCCGCCTGAGCGTGCGCGCGGCGGGCGTCAACTTCCGTGACGTCCTCATCGCCCTCGACATGTACCCCGGCTCCGGCGTCATGGGCAGTGAAGGCGCGGGCGTGGTCACCGAGGTCGGGCCGGGTGTGACGGACCTGGCCGTCGGCGACCGTGTGTTCGGCATGATGGGTCTCAGCTTCGGCCCGACCGGCGTCGCCGACGCGCGCCTCCTCGTCCGTATCCCCGGCGGTTGGTCGTTCGAGCAGGCGGCGGCGACGCCGATCGTGTTCCTGACGGCGCTGTTCGGGTTGCGGGACCTGGCCGGTGTGAATGCGGGTGAGCGGGTGCTGGTGCACGCGGGTGCGGGTGGTGTCGGCATGGCGGCCATCCAGCTGGCCCGTCACCTGGGCGCGGAGGTCTTCGCCACCGCGAGCGAGGGCAAGTGGGGCGTACTGCGCTCCCTCGGTCTGGATGACGACCACATCGCTTCCTCGCGGACCTTGGAGTTCGAGCGGAAGTTCCTGGCCGTCACCGATGGTCGGGGTGTGGATGCTGTTCTGAACTCCTTGGCGGGTGAGTTCGTGGATGCCTCGCTGCGCTTGCTGCCGCGCGGTGGCCGGTTCCTGGATATCGGCAAGACCGACATCCGTGACGCGGACCGGGTCACGGACGAGCACCCCGGTGTCACGTACCAGTCCTTCGACCTCGGTGGGATCCCCACCGAGCAGACGCGGCGGTTGCTGGGCGACCTGGTGGAGTTGTTCGGGCGCGGAGTGGTGGAGCCGTTGCCGGTGAGGGCGTGGGATGTGCGCCGTGCTCGGGAGGCCTTCCGCCACGTCAGTCAGGCCAGGCATGTGGGCAAGGTGGTGTTGACCATGCCTCGTGTGCTGGACCCCGAGGGCACGGTGTTGCTGACGGGTGCGACGGGCACGTTGGGTGGGTTGCTGGCCCGGCACCTGGTGGCAGAGCGGGGAGTGCGGGATCTGCTGCTGGTCTCCCGTCGTGGTGAACGGGCCGAGGGTGCGGAGGAAGTGGGCCGGGAGCTCGCGGGGCTCGGGGCGCGGGTGCGGTTCGCCGCCTGTGACGTCGCCGACCGCGAGGCATTGTCGGGGCTGCTGGCCTCCCTCGACCGGCCGCTGACCGGTGTGGTGCATACCGCGGGTGTGCTCGACGACGGGGTGATCGCCTCGTTGACTCCGGAGCGGATCGACGCGGTGTTCCGGCCCAAGGTCGATGCCGCGCTGAACCTGCACGAGTTGACCCGGGACCTGGATCTGGCCATGTTCGTGCTCTTCTCCTCGGCCGCCGGTACGTTCGGCGGACCGGGACAGGGCAACTACGCGGCGGCCAACACCTTCCTGGACGCCCTCGCCCAGCACCGCCGCGCGCAGGGGATGGCGGCGCAGTCGCTGGCCTGGGGCCTGTGGGCACAGCGCAGCACGATGACCGGTGATCTCGGCGAGACCGACATCGCCCGGATGAACCGGGGCGGGGCCGGTGTGCTCTCCTCCGAGCAGGGCCTCGAACTGTTCGATGCCGCAGGCGAGTTGGACGAAGCCCTGCTGGTTCCGATCCCGATGGACACCGCCGGGCTGCGGGGCGCCGCCGTGCCGCCGCTGCTGCGCGGCCTGGTGCGGACTCCCGTACGCCGCGGCACCGCCTCGCGGGCCGTCACGGGCACGACAGGCCTCGCCGCGAAGCTCGCGGGACTCGCGGAGAGCGAACAGCGCGAAGCGCTGCTCGACCTCCTCCGCGGACACGTGGCCTCGGTCCTCGGGCACGCGACACCCGATCTGGTCGACCCGACACAGCAGTTCCGCGAGCTGGGCTTCGACTCCCTGACCGCTGTGGAGCTGCGCAACCGGCTGAACGGTGCCACCGGACTCCGCCTGCCCGCCACTCTCGTCTTCGACCACCCGACCCCGCAGGTGCTGGTGGACCATCTGTGGTCGGAGGTGGTCGGCGGGACCGCCGAGACCAGCGCGCCCGTCACCCTGGCGGCCGCCGGACCGGCCGACGACGAGGACCCGGTGGTCATCGTCGGTATGGCCTGCCGCTACCCGGGCGGAGTCTCCTCGCCGGAGGACCTGTGGCGCCTGGTGCGCACGGCTGGTGATGCGATCACACCGTTCCCGCAGGACCGGGGCTGGGACATCGACGGCCTCTACGACCCGGAACTCGGCCGCGCGGGCACCACGAACACCAGGGAGGGCGGTTTCCTCGACGGGGTCGCCGACTTCGACCCGGCGTTCTTCGGCATCAACCCGCGCGAGGCGCTGGCCATGGACCCGCAGCAGCGACTGCTGCTGGAGACCGCCTGGGAGACCTTCGAACGCGCCGGTATCGACCCCACGTCCGTACGCGGCAGCATGACCGGCGTGTTCGCCGGTGCCTCGTCCTCCGGCTACGGCACCGGGGTCGCTGAGATCCCCGATGACATCGAGGGCTACCTGATCACAGGTACGACCACCAGCGTGGTGTCCGGCCGCATCGCCTACGCTCTCGGTCTGGAGGGCCCGGCCGTCACGGTGGACACGGCCTGCTCGTCCTCCCTGGTCGCGCTGCACCTCGCGGCTCAGGCGATCAGCCACGGCGAATGCACCATGGCCCTGGCCGGTGGTGTCACGGTCATGGGCACCACCGGCGTCATCACGGAGATCAGCAAGCAGGGCGGCGCCGCGGGCGACGGCCGCTGCAAGGCCTTCTCGGCCGCCGCCGACGGCATGGGCTCCGCCGAGGGCGCGGGCCTGCTTCTCCTCGAACGCCTTTCCGAGGCGCGCCGCAACGGCCACGAGGTCCTGGCGGTCGTACGAGGCTCGGCGATCAACCAGGACGGCGCGTCCAACGGACTGACGGCGCCCAGCGGCCCCTCGCAGCAGCGTGTCATCCGTCAGGCGCTGGCCAACGCGCGCGTCGAGGCGTCCGAGGTGGACGCCGTGGAGGCGCACGGTACGGGCACCGCGCTGGGCGACCCGATCGAGGCGCAGGCACTCATCGCGACCTACGGGCGCGAGCGCGACCCGGAGCGGCCCCTGTGGCTCGGCTCGGTGAAGTCCAACATCGGGCACACCCAGGCCGCGGCCGGTGTCGCGGGCGTCATCAAGATGGTCATGGCGGTGCGGAACGGCGTACTGCCGCAGAGCCTGCACATCGACGAGCCGACCTCGCACGTCGACTGGTCGGCCGGCACGGTCTCGCTCCTGACGGAGGCACGCGACTGGCCGGGACTCGACCGTCCTCGCCGGGCGGCGGTGTCCTCGTTCGGTATCAGCGGTACGAACGCACACGTCATCATGGAAGAGCCGCCACTGGAGGACTCCCAAGGGGCTTCCCCGAAGACGGAGCCCGTGCCGCAGGGCGAGGCCGGACCCTCCACCGACGACCCGACGCTGCCGTGGGTCCTCTCGGCCAAGTCCGGAGCCGCCGTACTGGCCCAGGCCGCGCGCCTGCGCGACCACCTGAACGAATACCCGGAACTGTCACCGGTCGACATCGGTTGGTCGCTCGCCACCACCCGGGCTGCGCTCGACCACCGCGCCGTGATCGTCGGCGCCGACCCGATGGCCGGTCTCAGCGCGCTTGCCGCGGGTGACGCCGTGTCCGGTGTGGTGCAGGGGACGGCCGACCTGCGGGGCAAGGTGGTGTTGGTCTTCCCGGGGCAGGGGTCGCAGTGGGTCGGGATGGCGGCCGACTTGCTGGAGTCGTCGCCGGTGTTCGCGGAGCGGATGCGGGAGTGTGCCACCGCGCTGTCGTCGTTTGTGGATTGGTCGCTGTTCGATGTGCTGGGTGACGCGGAGGCGTTGGAGCGCGTCGATGTTGTGCAGCCGGTGTTGTGGGCGGTGATGGTGTCGTTGGCGGAGTTGTGGCGTTCGTTTGGTGTGGAGCCTGCTGCTGTGGTGGGGCATTCGCAGGGTGAGATCGCGGCGGCGTGTGTGGCGGGGGCGTTGTCGATCGAGGATGCGGCGAAGGTGGTGGCGCTGCGGTCGAGGGCGATTCTGGCGTTGTCGGGGCTGGGCGGCATGGTGTCGGTGGCCCTGGCGGTGGAGCAGGTTCGTGGGCGGTTGACGGGTGGGCTGTCGGTGGCGGCGGTCAACGGGCCGTCGTCCGTGGTGGTTTCCGGTGATGTCGCTGAGCTGGATGCCCTCCTCGCCGCCTGTGAGGCGGATGAGGTGCGGGCCCGTCGTATTCCGGTGGACTACGCGTCCCATTCGGCGCAGGTGGAGACGATTCGCGCTGAGCTTCGCGAGGTTCTGGCGGGGCTTGAGCCGCGTGTGGCGGCGGTGCCGTTCTTCTCGACGGTGACGGCCGAGTGGCTGGACACGACGGTGATGGACGCCGAGTACTGGTACGCCAACCTCCGTCAGACCGTCCGATTCGAGGAGGCCACGAAGGCGCTGGCCGAGCAGGGGTATCGGTTCTTCGTCGAGGCGTCGACGCATCCGGTGTTGACCATCGGTGTGCAGCAGTCGCTTGAGGAAGCCGGTGTGGATGCCGCTGTGCTGGGCTCGCTGCGGCGTGGCGAGGGCGGGCTGGAGCGGTTCGTCAGCTCGCTTGCCGAGGGCTGGGTGCGGGGTCTGTCCGTGGACTGGCAGCCGCTGCTGGCTGGCGGACGCCGGGTGGCGCTGCCCACGTACGCTTTCCAGCGCCAGCGGTACTGGCTGGAGGCATCCTCGGCGTCGGAGGACACGGCCGCCTCGGCCCCGGATGCCGTCGAGAGCAAGTTCTGGGCGGCGGTGGAGCACGAGGATCTCGCCGCCCTTGCCGAGACCCTCGACGTCGCGGAGCCGGATGCGTTGGGTGTGGTGTTGCCTGCGTTGTCGTCGTGGCGTCGTCGTCGGAAGGCCCGGTCGCGGGTGGATGAGTGGCGTTATTCGGTGTCGTGGAAGCCGGTGGTGTTGGAGTCGCGGGCTTTGGCTGGGCGTTGGTTGGTGGTGTCGGCTGGTCCGGACAGTGATGTGTTGTCGCCTCGACTTATTGAGCATGGGGTTGAGGTGGTGTGTCTCACGCTCGATGACAGCACCCGGCTGGTCGAGCAGCTCTCCGGGGTGGGGGCGGTTGATGGGGTCGTGTCGCTGCTGGGTCTGGGGGTGGGTGGTCTTGCCGACACGGTTGCTTTGGTGCGGGCGCTGGGCGATGCGGGAATTGGGGCGCCGCTGTGGTTGGTGACGCGGGGTGCGGTGTCGGTGGGCCGTTCCGATCGGCTGACGAGCGTCGATCAGGCGCAGGTGTGGGGTCTTGGTCGGGTCGTCGGCTTGGAGTGTGCTGATCGCTGGGGTGGTCTGCTGGATGTTCCTGAGGTGTTGGACGGGCGGGCGGTGGGGCGTCTGGCAGCGGTTCTGGCTGCGGGAGCGGGCGGTGAGGACCAGGTCGCGGTGCGTGCGTCTGGTGTGTTCGTGCGGCGTCTGGTGCGGGCGCCGCTGGGTGATGCGCCGGTGGTGCGGTCGTGGTCGCCTGGTGGGACGGTGTTGATCACGGGTGGTACGGGTGCGTTGGGTGCGCATGTGGCCCGGTGGGCGGCGGCCGCTGGTGCCGAGCATCTCGTACTGACGAGTCGCGGTGGTCAAGGTGCCCCGGGTGCGGGGGAGTTGGCTGCGGAGCTTGCCGAGCTTGGGGCCCGGGTCACCGTTGCCGC
>NZ_JBSFGE010000066.1:0-8714 GCF_053596435.1 Streptomyces sp. NPDC001700 | reverse complement strand
CTGTCGCCGTTGGTGCCGGAGCGTGCTCTGGCGGCTCTGCGGCAGGCGGTCGACCGTGGTGACGCGGTCGTGGCCGTGGCCGATGTGGACTGGGAACGGTTCGGGACCGGCGGGCGTGTCGCGTTGTTCGACGGGATACCGGAAGTACGACGCCCGAGCGAACACGTCACCACAGACGGCAGTGATTCCGCGCTCGCACGCTGGCTGGACGGGGTCCCCGCGGCAGAACAGGAGCAAGCCGTTGTCGGCTTGGTGTGCGCGCACGCCGCGGCCGTCCTCGGTTACGCGGGCCCCGAGTCCATCGATCCCGACCGTGCCTTCCGTGAGCTGGGCTTCGACTCGCTGACCGCCCTCGAGTTCCGTAACCAGATCGGTGCCACCATCGGTCGGCAGTTGCCCGCCACCGTCGTCTTCGACTATCCCACCGCCGCTGCCCTCGCCGGATACCTGCGCGAGGAGTTCATCGGTGCGGCCTTCGACAGCGCGGACGTGGCCGTTCGGGGCGGTATGTCGTGGCAGGACGACGAGCCCATCGCGATCGTCGGCATGAGCTGCCGTTTCCCCGGTGGCGTCGGTTCGCCCGAAGACCTGTGGCGGCTCGTCGCCTCCGGTACGGACGCCATGTCACCGTTCCCCGCCGACCGCGGTTGGGACCTCGAACGGCTCTACGACCCCAACCCCGACGCACCCGGCACCGCCTATGTCCGCGACGGTGGCTTCGTCAGCGACGTGGCCACGTTCGACGCCGCGTTCTTCGGCATCTCGCCGCGTGAGGCGCTGGCCATGGACCCGCAGCAGCGGCTCCTCCTCGAAACGGCCTGGGAGGCCTTCGAGTACGCGGGCATCGACCCGCTCTCCGTGCGCGGCACCCGCACCGGTGTCTTCACCGGCACCAACGGTCAGGACTACGCCGCGGGCCTCACCTCGGTGCCCGACGGCGTCGACGGCTACCTCGGAATCGGCAACGCGGCCAGCGTCGTCTCCGGCCGCGTCGCGTACGCCCTGGGCCTGGAAGGCCCCGCCGTGTCGGTCGACACGGCCTGCTCTTCGTCCCTGGTCGCCCTGCACCTGGCGATCCAGGCACTGCGCACCGGCGAGTGCACACTCGCACTCGCCGGCGGTGTCACGGTGATGTCCAGCCCGGCCGCCTTCATGGAGTTCAGCCGCCAGCGTGGACTGGCCGCAGACGGCCGCTGCAAGGCGTTCGCGGCAGCGGCGGACGGCACGGCCTGGGGCGAGGGCGTCGGCCTGCTCGTGGTGGAACGCCTGTCGGACGCTCGTCGCAACGGGCACGAGGTGCTCGCGGTGGTCCGCGGCTCGGCGATCAACCAGGACGGTGCCTCCAACGGCCTGACGGCGCCGAACGGCCCCTCGCAGCAGCGTGTCATCCGTCAGGCGCTGGCCAACGCGCGCGTCGAGGCGTCCGAGGTGGACGCCTTGGAGGCGCACGGCACAGGCACCCAGCTCGGCGACCCCATCGAGGCGGAGGCGCTCCTCGCGACATACGGCAAGGAACGCGACGCGGACCGCCCTCTGTGGCTGGGCTCTATCAAGTCGAACATTGGGCACACGCAGGCCGCCGCGGGCGTGGCGGGCATCATCAAGATGGTCATGGCGATGCGGAACGGCGTACTGCCGCAGAGCCTGCACATCGATGAGCCGACCCCCCACGTTGCCTGGCCTACGGGGGCGGTCGAGCTCCTCGCCGAGTCACGTCCTTGGCCCGAGACGGGCCGCCCGCGCCGGGCGGCGGTCTCGTCGTTCGGCGTGAGCGGCACCAATGCGCACACCGTGCTGGAAGAGGCACCCACCGCTGACAGCGTGGCCGCGCCCCCGGAAGCCGCGGATTCACCGGTCGAATCGGTTGCCGAACCGCACTCCCCGGTCCTGCCCCTGCTCGTATCGGCTCGCACGGCCCCCGCGCTCACCGCGCAGCTTGAACGGCTGCGCAGCCACCTCACCGCACACCCCGAACTGTCGCGCCTCGATGTGGCTCACTCCCTGACCAAGACCCGCGCCCTTCTCGAACACCGCGTGGCGTTCCTCGGGACCCACCTCGACGGCCTGGACGACGCCCTGGTTCAGGGTGTCGCGGACCTTCGGGGCAAGAGCGTGTTCGTGTTTCCGGGGCAGGGGTCGCAGTGGGTGGGGATGGCGGCTGAGCTGCTGGAGTCGTCGCCGGTGTTCGCGGAGCGGATGCGGGAGTGCGCGGACGCGTTGTCGTCGTATGTGGACTGGTCGCTGTTCGATGTGCTGGGTGACGCGGAGGCGTTGGAGCGCGTCGATGTCGTGCAGCCGGTGCTGTGGGCCGTGATGGTGTCCCTGGCGGAGCTGTGGCGTTCGTATGGTGTCGAGCCTGCTGCTGTGGTGGGGCATTCGCAGGGTGAGATCGCGGCGGCGTGTGTGGCGGGGGCGTTGTCGATCGAGGACGCGGCCAAGGTGGTGGCGCTGCGGTCGAGGGCGATTCTGGCGCTGTCGGGGCTGGGCGGCATGGTGTCGGTGGCCCTGGCGGTGGAGCAGGTTCGTGAGCGGTTGACGGATGGGCTGTCGGTGGCCGCGGTCAACGGGCCATCGTCCGTGGTGGTTTCCGGTGATGTCGCTGAGCTGGATGCCCTCCTGGCGGCCTGTGAGGCGGATGAGGTGCGGGCGCGTCGTATTCCGGTGGACTACGCGTCCCATTCGGCGCAGGTGGAGACGATTCACGCTGAGCTTCGCGAGGTTCTGGCGGGGCTTGAGCCGCGTACGGCTGAGGTGCCGTTCTTCTCGACGGTGACGGCCGACTGGCTGGACACGACTGTTTTGGACGCGGAGTACTGGTTCACGAATCTGCGTCAGACGGTGCGTTTCGAGGAGGCCACGAGGGCGCTGGCCGAGCAGGGGTATCGGTTCTTCGTCGAGGCTTCCGCACACCCGGTGCTGACTGTGGGCGTGGAGCAATCGCTTGAGGAAGCCGGTGTGGAAGCGGCTGTGCTGGGCTCGTTGCGGCGGGACGAGGGTGGGCTGGAGCGGTTCGTCACCTCGCTCGCCGAGGGCTGGGTGCGGGGTCTGTCCGTGGACTGGCAGCCGCTGCTGGCTGGCGGACGCCGGGTGGCGCTGCCCACGTACGCCTTCCAGGGCGAGCGTTACTGGCTGGACAGGGGTGTTGCTGCGGGTGAGGTCGGTGGTGTGGTGGCTGATCCGCTGGATGTGGAGTTCTGGGCGGCGGTGGAGCGTGAGGATTCGGTGTCGTTGGCCGAGACGCTCAGTGTTGAGGGTGATGCGTTGGGTGTGGTGTTGCCTGCGTTGTCGTCGTGGCGTCGTCGTCGGAAGGCCCGGTCGCGGGTGGATGAGTGGCGTTATTCGGTGTCGTGGAAGCCGGTGGTGTTGGAGTCGCGGGGGTTGGCTGGGCGTTGGCTGGTGGTGTCGTCCGGTGGGGATGGTGATGTGTTGTCGGGTGTGTTGGAGGGGCGGGGTGCTGAGGTTGTGAGTTTGGTGGTTGATGGTGCTGGTGTGTCGCGGGCTGGGTTGGTGGGGCGTTTGTCCGGGGTGGGGGCGGTTGATGGCGTGGTGTCGTTGTTGGGGTTGGGGGAGGCTGGGTTTGCGGGGACGGTGGGTCTGGTGCAGGCGTTGGGTGATGCCGGGGTTGATGCGCCGTTGTGGTTGGTGACGCGGGGTGCGGTGTCGGTGGGTCGGTCGGATCGGTTGACGGGTGTGGTGCAGGCGCAGGTGTGGGGTCTTGGTCGGGTGGTGGGGTTGGAGCATCCTGATCGTTGGGGTGGGTTGGTGGATCTGCCTGGGGTGTTGGATGAGCGTGGGGTTGGTCGGTTGGTGGGTGTGCTGGCGGGTGCGGGTGGGGATGAGGATCAGTTTGCGGTGCGTGGTTCGGGGGTGTTCGTGCGGCGTTTGGTGCGGGCGCCGTTGGGTGATGTGCCGGTGGTGCGGTCGTGGTCGCCTGGTGGGACGGTGTTGATCACGGGTGGTACGGGTGCGTTGGGTGGGCATGTGGCGCGGTGGGTTGCTGCGAATGGGGCTGGGCATGTGGTGTTGACGAGTCGGCGGGGGTTGGAGGCGCCGGGTGCGGTTGAGCTGGCGGCGGAGCTGACGGGGCTGGGTGCCCGGGTGACGGTTGCGGCGTGTGATGTGGCGGATCGCGAGGCGGTGGCCGGTCTGTTGGCCGAGCACCCGCCCACCGCCGTCATCCACACCGCAGGCGTCAGCCACACCCGTGCACTGTCCGACCTCGATGTCGAGGAGTCCGCCGAGGCTGTGGCGGCCAAGGTGGCGGGTGCCCGCAACCTGGATGAACTGCTGGGCGAGGCCGAGTTGGACGCGTTCGTGCTGTTCTCGTCCAACGCCGGGGTGTGGGGCGGCAGCGGGCAGGGTGCGTACGCGGCCGCGAACGCCTTCCTCGACGCGCTGGCGGAGGACCGCAGGGCGCGTGGTCTGACCGCGACCTCCGTCGCCTGGGGCGCCTGGGCCGAGGGTGGCATGGCGTCATCCGAGGAGGCCGAGCGTCATTTGCGGCGGCGTGGTGTGTTGCCGATGGAGCCGGAGCTCGCGGTGTCGGCGCTGGTGCAGGCGGTGGAGCACGACGAGACGTTCGTCGCGGTCGCGGATGTGGACTGGGCACGGTTCGTGCCCGGCTACGTTGCCGCCCGTCCGCGTCCACTGATCTCCGACATCCCCGAGGCGGCGAAGGCCGTGGCGGCGGAGCAGGGGGAACGCGACGGTGTCGCGGATGGCACATCGGATCTCGCGGGGCGCCTGGCAGGGCTGACCGAGGCTGAACAGGCCCGCACCATATTGGAGTTGGTGCGAACGGAAGCCGCGGGCGCGCTGGGGTACCCGTCGGCCGACTCCGTGGAGGCGGGCCGGGCCTTCCGCGATATGGGCTTCGACTCGCTCACCGCGGTGGAGGTCCGTAACCGACTCAGGGCCCGCACCGGGCTCAACCTGCCCGCCACCCTCGTCTTCGACTACCCAAGCCCGGCCGTGCTGGCAGAGCACCTGCGCGGGCAGGTCGTGGGCGCCGGTACGGCCGCAGCGGCTGTTGTCGGCTCCGGCCTCCTTCCGTCGGGCACAGCGGCTGTCGACGAGCCGATCGCGATCGTCGGTATGGCCTGCCGTTACCCGGGTGACGTCCGTACCCCGGAACAGCTGTGGCAGCTGGTGAGTTCAGGATCCGACGCGCTCTCCGTCTTCCCCGCCGACCGAGGCTGGGACCTGGAGGCGCTCGCGGGCTCCGGCTTCTCACCCGCCGGGGGATTCGTCTACGAGGCCGCCGAGTTCGACCCGGTGTTCTTCGGGATCAGTCCGCGTGAGGCACTCGCGATGGATCCGCAGCAGCGGCTCCTGCTCGAAGTGGCGTGGGAGGCCCTCGAGTATGCGGGCATCGACCCGACGTCGGTACGCGGCAGCCAGGCCGGAGTGTTCGTCGGTGCCTCGTCGCAGGGTTACGGAGCAGGCCTGTATCAGGCGTCGCAGGACGCCGCCGAGGGCTACCTGACGACGGGTGACGCGGGCAGCGTCATCTCGGGCCGCCTGTCCTACGTGTTCGGTCTCGAAGGCCCGGCGGTGACGGTGGACACGGCGTGCTCGTCCTCGCTCGTCGCTCTGCACCTCGCCGCGCAGGCGCTGCGCAATGGTGAGTGCTCGATGGCCCTTGCCGGAGGCGCGACGATCATGTCGACGCCGGGTGCGTTCATGGAGTTCAGTCGGCAGGGTGGGCTGGCCGGGGATGGCCGGTGTAAGCCGTTCGCGGAGGGTGCGGACGGGACCGGCTGGGGTGAGGGTGTCGGGCTGCTGCTGGTGGAGCGGCTGTCGGACGCGCTGCGCAATGGTCATGAGGTCTTGGCGGTGGTGCGTGGTTCGGCGGTGAACCAGGATGGTGCGTCGAATGGTCTGACGGCGCCGAATGGTCCGTCGCAGCAGCGCGTGATCCGGCAGGCGCTGGCTGGTGCTCGGCTTGCCTCGTCCGAGGTGGATGTGGTGGAGGCGCATGGGACCGGGACGCGGTTGGGTGATCCGATCGAGGCGCAGGCGCTGCTGGCCACGTACGGGCAGGGGCGTGAGGCCGGGGAGCCGTTGTGGCTGGGGTCGATCAAGTCGAATATCGGGCACACGCAGGCGGCCGCAGGTGTGGCGGGCGTCATCAAGATGGTCATGGCGATGCGCCATGGAGAGCTGCCGAAGTCTTTGCATGTCGATGCGCCGTCGTCGCATGTGGACTGGTCGGCAGGTGCGGTGGAATTGCTGACCGAGGCGCGGGGGTGGCCGGATGTGGATCGCCCGCGCCGTGCGGCGGTCTCGTCGTTCGGTGTGAGTGGCACGAATGCCCACATCGTCTTGGAACAGGGGCTCGAGTCCAGTTCCGTACCGTCGTCGGTCGTCTCCGTTCCACTGGCTGATGGTGTGGTCGTTCCGTGGGTGGTGTCGGCGAAGTCGGAGGCCGCGCTGAGGGTGCAGGCGCAGCGGCTGCGGTCGGCGCTGGCTGATGATTTCTCGGCGGTTGATGTGGCGTTCTCGCTGGCGACGACGCGTGCGGCGTTGGAGCATCGCGCGGTGGTGGTCGGTTCAGATCCGGAGGAGCTGCTGCGGGGCCTGGACGCGGTTGTGGAAGGCGCTCCGGCCGCGGGTGTGGTGCGGGGCGCGGCCCGGGACGACTCGGGACTGACGGCGGTGTTGTTCTCGGGACAGGGTTCTCAACGGACCGGTATGGGCCGGGAGGTGTACGAATCCTTCCCTGTGTTCGCGGAGGCGCTGGATGCGGTGTGTGCGGGGTTCGACCGGGTGCTGGACTGTCCGTTGCGTGAGGTGATGTTCGAGGATGGTGAGCTGCTGGGTCAGACCGAGTTCACGCAGCCGGGTCTGTTCGCTTTTGAGGTGGCTCTGTACCGGCTGGTGGAGAGCTGGGGAATCCATGCGGATTACGTGACTGGGCATTCGATCGGTGAGTTGGCGGCTGCGCATGTGGCTGGGGTGTTGTCCCTGGATGATGCGGTGACGCTGGTGGCGGCTCGTGGCCGGTTGATGCAGGCGTTGCCGGTGGGTGGCGCGATGCTGGCGGTGGGTGCGGATGAGGCCACGGTGGCCCCGTATCTGGAGGGCCGGGAGAGTCAGGTGTCTCTGGCGGCGGTGAACGGTCCGTCGTCGGTGGTGATCGCTGGTGATGCGGACGTGGTCGTGGAGCTGGGCTCGGTGTTCGCGGAGCTGGGGTTCAAGACGAAGCGGTTGCGGGTGAGCCATGCGTTCCACTCGCCGCATATGGACGCGATGCTGGACGACTTCCGCCAGGTCGCCGAGTCGCTGACCTATGAGCGGCCGTCGATCCCGGTGGTGTCGAATGTGACCGGTCAGGCGTCGGCGGATGTGGCATCCGCCGAGTACTGGGTGCGGCATGTGCGTGCGGCGGTGCGTTTCGGGGACGGGGTGCGCTGGCTGGAGGAGCAGGGTGTGTCCGTGTTCCTGGAGCTGGGTCCGGATGGTGTGCTGACCGGGATGGCGCAGGAGTCCCTTACCGGAGACGCGCAGCTGATCGCGGCCCTGCGCAAGGACCGCCCCGAACCGGAAGCCCTGGCCACGGCCCTGGGCCGTCTGCACGTGGCGGGCGGGACCCCGGACTGGGCGGCGTACTTCACCGGCACCGGCGCCCGCCGCGTCACCCTGCCCACCTACCCCTTCCAACGCCAGCACTTCTGGCCGCAAACCTCCGCCGAGCAGGCACCCCCCGCCATCCAGGACGACACCGAGGCGGCGTTCTGGGCAGCGGTGGAGAGCGAGGACTTGGCCTCGCTCACCGGGGCCCTGCAGGTGGACGGGGAGCAGCCACTGAGCGCTGTACTGCCCGCCCTGTCGAGCTGGCGGAAGGAGCGTCGGGAGCAGCTGGCCTTGGACGACCTGCGCTACCGGATCGGCTGGGCTCCGCTCACAGGGCTCGCGGCGGCCGGGCTCCGCGGTACCTGGCTCGTCGTGACGCCTGAGGAGCAGACCACGGGAAATCGGGCGGCCCCGGTCGAGGAGGCCCTGCGGGCCCACGGTGCCGATGTCGTGGTGCTGGCCCTGGGCGGCGGCGATGTGGGGCGTGATGTGGTCGCCAAGCGGATCCGCGAAACTGTCGCGCGCGTTCCCATCACGGGAGTGGTGTCTCTGCTTGCTCTCGCCGGGCACACCGGCCCCGGTATGCCGCCCGGCGTCCTCGGCACGCTGCTCCTCGCCCAGGCCCTGGGCGACGCCGAGGTGCACGCCCCGCTGTGGCTCGTCACGGCCGGCGCGGTGGCGGTTGACGCGGGTGACCGCTCCCTGCGTCCCGAACAGGCGGCGGCTGTCGGCCTCGGCCGGGTGATCGGCCTGGAGTACCCGGACCGCTGGGGTGGTCTGGTCGACTTGCCGCAGGTGTGGGACGAGGCCACCGGCGAGCGGCTGGCCCGCGTTCTGGTGGAGGGCGAGGGCGAGGTGGCGGTTCGCGCCTCGGGTGTGTTCGGGCGGCGCCTGCTGCGGGCTCGCGCGGTGGATGGGCCGGTTTCGCCTCTGTGGAAGCCGCGCGGCACGGTGCTCATCACGGGTGGTACGGGGGCGTTGGGCACCCACGTGGCCCGGTGGGCCGCGGCCAATGGCGCCGAACACCTTGTGCTGACCAGCCGTCGTGGTGAGGGTGCGCCGGGTGCGGCCGAGTTGGTGGCAGAGCTGACCGAACTGGGCGCCCGGGTGACGGTTGCGGCGTGTGATGTGGCGGATCG
>NZ_JBSFGE010000065.1:0-8908 GCF_053596435.1 Streptomyces sp. NPDC001700 | reverse complement strand
CACCGCTTCGGCCGACCGGTCCCCCACCAACTCCACCCGCAAGAACTCCGCCAACACCACCGGCGACGGATAATCGAAAATCAACGTCGCGGGCAGCCGCAGCCCCGACACCGCATTCAATCGGTTACGCAACTCCACCGCCGTCAGCGAATCAAACCCCAGATCGCTGAACGACTGCCGCGCACCCACACTCCCCGCACCCGCATGCCCCAGCACCACCGCCACCTCACCACACACCACATCCACCAACACCCGCCCCTGCTCCTCACCCGACAACCCCACCAACCGACCGGCCAAGGACTCACCGGTGGCGTTGGCGGGGGTGCCCGCAGTGCGGCGTCGTGGCTGGCGTACGAGTCCGCGCAGCATCGCGGTCAGCTGGCCCGCCTCCGCCTGCTGGGCAAAGGACGCGAAGTCGAACTTCGCCAGCACCATTGCCGACGCCTCGGCATCGAGGCCGACATCGAACAGCGCCATGCCCTCATCGGAGGACAACGACTTGATGCCGCTGCGGCTCATCCGGGCCTGGTCGGCCTGGTCGAGCGCGCTGGTCATCCCGCTGGCCTGGCCCCACAGGCCCCAGGCGAGGGACACGGCGGGCAGACCCTGTGCCCGACGCCACTGCGCGAAGGCGTCCAGGAACGCATTCGCCGCCGAGTAGTTGCCCTGGCCCGGACCACCGAGCACTCCGGACGCGGAGGAGAACAGGACGAACGCGTCCAGGTCCAGTTCGGCGGTCAGCTCGTGCAGCATCAGCGCCGCATCGACTTTCGGCCGGAACACCGCGTCCAGACGCTCCGGCGACAGGCTCCCGATCACACCGTCATCGAGGACACCCGCCGTATGCACCACACCCGTCAGCGGCGACTCCGCCGGTACCCCCGCAAGCAGCTCGCGCAGAGAGTCGCGGTCGGCCACATCACACGCCACTACGCGGACGTTCACTCCGAGCTTCTCCAGCTCGCTGTTCAAGTCCTCGGCTCCGGCCGCCGCCATACCCCGGCGGCTGGCGAGCACCAGGTTGCGTACACCGTGCACCGATACGAGGTGGCGAGCGACCACACCGCCCAATGTCCCCGTGCCGCCGGTGATCAGGACCGTGCCCTCGGGATTCAGCGGGGACACGGACATGGCCTGCTTCGCGGCCGAGCGCACCAGCCGTGGCACGTATACCGCGCCTGTTCGGACTGCCACCTGTGGCTCGTCCGAGGCCAGCACGGTCGCGAGCAGCTCATCGGACGGCTCACCGCCGTCGATGTCCACCAACACCACCCGGCCGGGGTTCTCCGCCTGCGCGGAACGCACCAACCCCCACACCGCAGCCCCCGCAGGATCCACCACCTCAGCATCGCCCTCAACACCCACAGCACCCTCGGTGACCACCACCAGGCGACCGGAGTCCTCAGAAGCCAGGAACGTCTGCAACCGGCCCAACACCTCGGCACACAGGCCACGGACTCCCTCGGCCTCCACCACACCAGACCGCGCCCGCACCACCGACGCGGCATCAACCGGCTCCGGACCGGTCTCCGCCCGGGTCGGCAGCGGCGACCACTCCACCCGGAACAGCGCATCGCTCCCGGCCGCCGCCCTCAACTGCTCATCAGCAACGGCCCGCAGCGCCAACGACTCCACCGACGCCACGGGCGCACCCGCACCATCAGCGATCTCCAACGACAGTGCCTGCGCACCCGCCGACGACAACCGCACTCGGAGCACCGACGCACCCGCCGCATGCAACGTCACACCATTCCACGCGAACGGCAACAACACCCCGTCCCCGCCAGACTCACCCGACTCCACAAACGCCCCCGCATGCAACGCCGCATCCAACAACGCCGGATGCAACCCAAACCCCGCCCCATCCCCCGCAGACTCCGCCCCCAAAGCAACCTCGGCAAACACCTCACCACCACGACGCCACACCGACCGCAACCCCTGAAACACCGGCCCGTACCCATAGCCGCGCCCAGCCAGCTCCTCATACAGACCCGACACATCCACGGCCTCGGCCCCCTCCGGGGGCCACACCTCAAAGGAGTGGTCAGGGGCGGGTGCCTGGCTCGCGAGCTGACCGCTGGCATGACGCGTCCACGGTGTCTCCGACACCGCATCGTCGGCCCGCGAGTACACCGCGACCGAACGCACACCATCGGCCTGCGGCCCGCCGACCGACACCTGCACCCGCACCGCGCCCGACTCCGGCAGAACCAACGGAGCCTCGATCACCAACTCCGGCAACGACCCCGCACCCACCTCATCCCCAGCACGAACCGCCAACTCCACCAACGCCGCACCCGGCAACAACACCACACCCGACACCGCATGATCGGCCAGCCACGGCTGCACACCCAACGACAACCGACCACTGCACACCACACCACCCGAGTCCGGCACCGACATGACGGTGGTGAGCAGCGGGTGTTCGGCCGAGAGGGCACCGTCGACTGCCGAGACGGTCGAGGTGAGCCAGTAGCGCTGTCGCTGGAAGGCGTACGTGGGCAGGTCGACGCGGCGCGCGTCCGTCCCCGCGAACACCTGCGCCCAGTCCACCGCGACACCGCGCGCGTGCAGCCGTCCTACGGCGGTGAGCAACGCCCGCCGCTCATCGGCCACATCACGACGCAGCGACGGCACACCACCCTCGCCCACCATCGCGGTCAACACACCATCAGGACCCAGCTCCAGGAACGTGGCCACGCCCTGCCCCCGAAGGGCCTGAACCCCATCGGCGAACCGGACCGTGCCCCGGACGTGCTCAACCCAGTACTCCGGCGAACACAGCCGCTCAGGGTCGGCCAGCTCACCCGTCAGGTTCGACACCACCGGCAGTCGCGGCGCGGCATACGTCAGACCGGCCACGACCTGGCGGAAGTCCTCCAACATCCCGTCCATCAGCGGCGAGTGGAATGCATGCGACACCCGCAGCTTCTTCACCCGGCGGCCCTCAAAGCCTCCGGCCACCGCCATCACCGCGTCCTCAGCCCCAGAGAGCACCAGCGATGCCGGACCGTTGATCGCCGCAATGCTCACGCCCTCGGTCAGCAGCGGGACGACCTCGTCCTCGGTCGCCTCGACGGCCACCATCACACCGCCCTCCGGCAGGGCCTGCATCAACCGACCCCGCGCCACCACCAACGCCGCCGCATCCTCCAACGACCACACACCCGCTACGAACGCCGCCGCAACCTCACCGATCGAATGCCCGGCAACGAAATCCGGCCGCACACCCCACGACTCCACCAACCGGAACAGCGCCACCTCGACAGCGAACAACGCAGGCTGCGCAAACCCGGTCTGATCCAACAGCTCCGACTCGCCGAACACCACCTCCTTCAACGACCGCCCCAGCAGACCATCCACGGCCCCGCACACCTCGTCGAACGCCGCCGCGAACACCGGATACGACGCATACAACCCACGCCCCATCCCCACCCGCTGCGACCCCTGACCCGTGAACACCACACCCAACCGACCAGGGACCGCCTCCTCACCACGCACCACACCCAGCGCATCCCGCGCCTCATCAACGGACTCCGCCACCACCACCGCACGGTGATCAAAGCGCGCCCGCGACATCGCCAACGAGAAGCCCAGGTCAGCAAGGCTCATGCCGCGCTCGGAGTCCAGATACGACGCCAGCCGCCCTACCTGTGCCTCCAGCGCATCGGCAGTCTTCGCGGACACCACCAACGGCACGGGACCGTCGAACACCGCGCGCTCAGCAGCCTCGTCCTCGACGGACTCCAGCACCACATGCGCGTTCGTCCCGCTGATGCCGAACGACGACACCGCCGCACGCCTCGGCCGGTCCACCTCCGGCCACTCACGCGCCTCCGTCAGCAACTCCACCGCACCCGCCGACCAATCCACCTGCGGCGACGGCTCATCCACATGAAGCGTCTTCGGCAGCACACCCCGCCGCATCGCCTCCACCATCTTGATGACGCTGGCGACTCCGGCCGTCGCCTGGGTGTGGCCGATGTTGGACTTCAACGAGCCCAGCCACAGGGGACGGTCCGCGCTGCGCCCCTGGCCGTACGTGGCCAGCAGCGCCTGGGCCTCGATCGGGTCGCCCAGCGACGTACCCGTTCCATGCGCCTCGACCGCGTCGATGTCCGTGCCGATGAGACCGGCGTTGGCGAGGGCCTGCCGGATGACCCGCTGCTGCGACGGGCCGTTCGGCGCGGTCAGGCCGTTCGAGGCACCGTCCTGGTTGACCGCGCTGCCCCGTACCACCGCCAGCACCTGGTGCCCGTTCGCCCGCGCGTCCGACAGCCGCTCCAGCAACAGCAGCCCGACGCCCTCGCCCCACGCCGTACCGTCCGCACCCGCCGCGAATGCCTTGCATCGGCCATCCGGTGCGAGGCCACGCTGCCGCGAGAACGCGACGAAGGCACCCGGGGTGGCCATGACCGCGACGGCACCGGCCAGCGCCAGCGAGCACTCACCCGAGCGCAGCGCCTGCGCGGCCAGGTGGATCGCCACCAGCGCCGAGGAGCATGCCGTGTCGATGGTGACCGCCGGGCCTTCGAAGCCGAAGCTGTAGGCCACGCGCCCCGAGGCCACGGCGCCCGCGCTGCCCGTGAGCGCATAGCCTTCGGCGCCCTCCTCGCCACCCTCGAGGCTGGGGATGTAGTCCTGCGGCTTGGTCCCGGCGAACACGCCCACACTGCGTCCGCGCAGCGTGGCCGGGTCGATACCGGCCCGCTCGAACACCTCCCAGGAGGTCTCCAGCAACAGCCGCTGCTGCGGGTCCATAGCCAGCGCCTCACGCGGGCTGATCCCGAAGAATGCCGCGTCGAAGTCCGTGGCGCCGTCGATGAAGCCGCCTTCCCTGACGTACGACTTCCCGGAGCGCTCGGGGTCCGGATCGAAGACGCCGTCGACGTCCCAGCCCCGGTCGGACGGGAACGGGCCGATGCCATCGGTACCACCGGCGACGAGTTCCCACAGGTCCTCGGGCGACGCCACCCCGCCCGGCAGACGGCAGCTCATGGCCACGATCGCGATCGGGTCCGTCTTCTCGGACTCGATCTCACGCAGCCGCGTACGGGCCTGCGAAAGGTCGGCGAGCGCGCGCTTGAGGTAGCCGCGGAGCTTGTCGTCGTTCGTCATGGGAAGTCTCTTCCTCAGGAGGTTCGGGCGGTGGCGCCGGCGGTCACGAGGAGCCCAGCTCGCTCTCGGCGAAGTCAAAGAGCTCGTCGTCGGAGGCGGATTCGAAGTCGAACTCCTCATCGGCCTCGAAGGCGCCGCCGGACGACGCCCACCTGGTGGCCAGGGCCTGAAGGCGCTTGGCCACCTGCGTTTTCACCGTGTCGTCCAGGGACGCGGCGCCGAACACCGCTTCCATGCGGTCGAGTTCGGACAGTACGGACACCTCAGCGGTGACCAGCTGGCCCAGCAGATGCTCAGCAAGGGCTGCAGGGGTCGGATGGTCGAAAACCGCTGAGGCGGGCAGGGTCAGCCCCGTAGCGGCCGCGAGCCGGTTGCGCAGCTCCACGCCGGTGAGGGAGTCGAACCCGATGTCCTTGAAGGCACGGTCCGGCGCGATGACGTCCCTGCCCGGTCGGCCGAGGACGGTCGCCGCGTCACCGCGTACGAGCTCCACCAGGGCGCGCCGCTGCTCCGGTGCGGGCATCAACGCCAGGCGGTCGGCCAAGGACGTGCCCACCGTGGCCGTGGCAGCGCCACTCGCGCTCACGGTGCGGCGAGGCCGACGTACCAGCCCGCGCAGCATCGGCGGCAGGCGGTCCGCCCCCGCCTGTTCCGCCAGCGAGGCGAAGTCGAACTTCACGGGCGCCAGCACCGCGTCCTCGCCGAGCAGCCCGACGTCGAACAGAGCCATGCCCTCTTCGGACGACAGAGGCTTGATACCGGCACGGCTCAACCGGGCCAGATCCGCTGCACCCAGCGTCCCGGTCATGGCACTCGATTCGGCCCACTGGCCCCAGGCCAGGGACACGGCGGACAGACCCTGCGCCCGGCGCCACTGTGCGAAGGCGTCCAAGTAGGCATTGGCCGCCGCGTAGTTGCCCTGCCCCGGGCCACCGATCATGCCGGACGCGGACGAGTACAGGATGAACGCGTCGAGGCCGAGTTCGGCGGTCAGCTCGTGCAACACCCATGCCGCATCGACCTTCGGCCGGAACACCCCGCCCAGCCGGTCCGGGGTCAGGCTCGCGATCACACCGTCATCGAGCACACCGGCGGTGTGCACCACACCGGTCAATGGCCTGCCCTCGGGCACGGCGTCCAGCACCGTCCGCAGGGAAGCGCGATCCGCCACATCGCACGCGACCAGTGCGACGCTCGCCCCGAGCCCTTCCAGCTCGGCCTTCAGCTCTTCGGCGCCTGCCGCCGCCGGGCCACGGCGGCTGACCAGCACCAGATGGCGTACCCCGTGGACGGACACCACATGACGGGCGACCACACCGCCCAGTGTCCCGGTGCCACCCGTGATCAGCACCGTGCCCTCGGGGTTCAGCACCCGCTCCGCACCGGCCCGGGCGGAGGTCGTGGCGTTCCGGGCCAGCCGTGGTGCGTAGACGTTCCCCGCGCGCAGCGCCACCTGCGGCTCGCCGGAAGCCAGCACACCCGCGAGCACCTCATCAGCGGGCTGCTCGTCCACGTCCATCAGCACGATGCGGTCCGGGTTCTCCGCCTGGGCCGAGCGCACCAGGCCCCACACCGCAGCACCTGCGGGGTCGGTCACCTCGGCGTCGCCGGACACCCCGACCGCGCCCCGCGTCACCACTACCAGACGGCTCGTGGCAGAGGCAGGGGCAGAGTCAGAGTCAGAGGAAGCGAGGAATGCCTGCAGCCCGGAGAGGACGTGCGCGACGAGCGCGTGCACACCTTCGGCTCCGTCCTGGGAGGACGTGGCTTCCAGGACGGTCGCATCACCGATACCGGTATCGCCCTCAGGCCGAAGCACCAGCTGCGACCACTCGACGCGGAACAGCGCGTCGTGTCCGGCCGTCGTCCTCAGCTCCTCATCGGCGATCTCCCGCAGTACGAGCGAATCCACCGACGCGACCGGCGCTCCTCCCGCATCGGCGATCTCCATCGCCATCGACGCGGGGCCGGTGAGCGACAGCCGTACCCGCAGCTCCGACGCGTCGGCGGCGTGCAGGGTCACGCCACGCCATTCGGCGGCCCGACCCGGCAGACCGGCGGCCTGTGCCGCAGCCTCCAGAAGCGCCGGGTGGATACCGAAACGCCCGGCAGCGCCGATGTGTTGCTCACCGAGTCCGATCTCGGCGAACACATCGGTGCCGCGCGTCCACAGCTGGCGCACCTCTCCGGGGAGGCCTTCGACCGAGGCGGGCTCCGCGTCGGCCGGAGGCCATACGTCCAGGTCCGTCGAGGGGCGCGCCGTCTCGGCGGTCGCCAGTGTCCCGATCGCGTGACGGGTCCAGGGCGCATCGCCCTTCCCGGGCCGGGAGTAGATGCTCACCGGCCGCTCGCCCGTGTCGTCCGAGCCGCCCACCGAGACCTGTACCCGTACCGACCCCGTTTCCGGCAGCACGAGCGGAGCGTCGCTCACCAGCTCCGACAGCGACCCGGCTCCGATCTCGTCACCCGCGCGCAGCGCCAACTCGACCAGCGCGGACCCGGGTACGACGTGCACACCCGCCACCAGGTGATCAGCGAGCCACGGCTGTGCGCTCAACGACAACCGACCGGTGCACAGCACACCGCCGGTGTCCGGAACGGCCACCACGGTGCTGAGCAGCGGATGATCCATCGACACATCGCTCGTGGCCGGTGCCGTCGCGGCGAGCCAGAAGCGCTCCCGCTGGAAGGGGTACGTGGGCAGGTCGACGCGGCGCGCGTCCGTCCCCGCGAACACCTGCGTCCAGTCCACCGTGACGCCGCGCGTGTGCAGCCGTCCTACGGCGGTGAGCAGCGCCCGGCGCTCATCGGCCACATCGCGGCGCAGGGTGGGTACGCCGCCCTCGCCCGCCATCGCGGTCAGGACGCCGTCCGGGCCCAGCTCCAGGAACGTGGCCACGCCCTGCCCCCGAAGGGCCTGAACCCCATCGGCGAACCGGACCGTGCCCCGGACGTGCTCGACCCAGTACTCCGGCGAACACAGCCGCTCGGGATCGGCCAGCTCACCCGTCAGGTTCGACACCACCGGCAGACGCGGCGTGGCGTAGCTCAGACCGGCCACGACCTGGCGGAAGTCGTCCAGCATCCCGTCCATCAGCGGCGAGTGGAAGGCGTGCGATACCCGCAGCTTCTTGACCCGGCGGCCCTCAAAGCCTCCGGCCACCGCCATCACCGCGTCCTCAGCCCCAGAGAGCACCAGGGATGTCGGACCGTTGATCGCGGCGATGCTCACGCCCTCGGTCAGCAGCGGGGCGACCTCGTCCTCGGTGGCCTCGACGGCCACCATCACACCGCCCTCCGGCAGGGCCTGCATCAACCGACCCCGCGCCACCACCAACGCCGCCGCATCCTCCAACGACCACACACCCGCCACAAACGCCGCCGCCACCTCACCGATCGAATGCCCGGCAACGAAATCCGGCCGCACACCCCACGACTCCACCAACCGGAACAACGCCACCTCGACAGCGAACAACGCAGGCTGCGCAAACCCCGTCTGATCCAACAGCTCCGACTCGCCGAACACCACATCCTTCAACGACCGCCCCAGCAGACCATCCACGGCCCCGCACACCTCGTCGAACGCCGCCGCGAACACCGGATACGACGCATACAACCCACGCCCCATCCCGATCCGCTGCGACCCCTGACCCGTGAACAGCACACCGAGTCGGCCAGAACTCACGTCCTCACCACGCACGGCAGCCAGCGCGTCCCGCGCCTCATCAGCGGATTCCGCCACCACCACCGCACGGTGATCAAAATGCGCCCGCGACGACGCCAGCGAGAA
>NZ_JBSFGE010000064.1:0-9555 GCF_053596435.1 Streptomyces sp. NPDC001700 | reverse complement strand
GTCCTGGACGCCGGGCTGACCTGGATCGGCCCGCCCCCGCACGCCATCCGCGACCTCGGCGACAAGGTGGCCGCCCGCCACATCGCCCAGCGCGCGGGGGCGCCCCTGGTCGCGGGCACCCCCGACCCCGTCAGCGGCGCCGACGAGGTCGTGGCCTTCGCGCGGGAGCACGGGCTGCCGATCGCGATCAAGGCCGCCTTCGGTGGCGGCGGGCGCGGGCTGAAGGTCGCCCGCACGATGGAGGAAGTGCCCGAGCTGTACGACTCGGCCGTCCGCGAGGCCGTCGCCGCCTTCGGCCGCGGCGAGTGCTTCGTCGAGCGCTACCTGGACAAGCCGCGCCACGTGGAGACCCAGTGCCTGGCCGACACCCACGGCAATGTGGTCGTCGTCTCCACCCGTGACTGCTCCCTCCAGCGCCGCCACCAGAAGCTCGTGGAGGAGGCCCCCGCGCCGTTCCTGAGCCTGGAGCAGAACGCCGAGCTGTACCGGGCCTCCAAGGCCATCCTCAAGGAGGCCGGTTACGTCGGCGCGGGGACGGTGGAGTTCCTGGTCGGGACGGACGGCACGATCTCGTTCCTGGAGGTCAACACCCGTCTCCAGGTCGAGCACCCGGTGACGGAGGAGGTCTCCGGCATCGACCTGGTGCGGGAGATGTTCCGTATCGCCGATGGTGAGGCCCTCGGGTACGCCGATCCGCCGCTGCGCGGCCACTCGTTCGAGTTCCGTATCAACGGCGAGGACCCGGGCCGCAACTTCCTCCCGGCCCCGGGGACGGTGTCGGTCTTCGACCCGCCGTCCGGTCCGGGCGTGCGGCTGGACGCGGGCGTGGAGTCGGGGTCGGTGATCGGTCCGGCGTGGGACTCGCTGCTGGCCAAGCTGATCGTCACCGGCGCCACCCGTACGCAGGCGCTGCAGCGGGCGGCGCGGGCGCTGGCGGAGTTCCAGGTCGAGGGCATGGCCACCGCGATCCCGTTCCACCGGGCCGTGGTCACCGACCCCGCCTTCACCAGCGACCCGTTCACGGTCCACACCCGCTGGATCGAGACCGAGTTCAACAACACCATCGCCCCCTTCGCCGCCGCCCCCGCCGCCACCGACGAGGACGAGGCCATCGGGCGCGAGACCGTGGTCGTCGAGGTCGGCGGCAAGCGGCTTGAGGTCTCCCTGCCCGCCTCCCTCGGCGTGGTTGCCGCTCCTCCGGTCGCCGGGGCGAAGAAGGCCAAGCGCAAGGCGGTCAAGAAGGGCGGCTCGGCCGCCTCGGGTGACGCCCTGGCCTCGCCGATGCAGGGCACCATCGTCAAGGTGGCCGTGGCCGAGGGCGACACCGTGGCCGAGGGCGACCTCGTCGTCGTCCTGGAGGCCATGAAGATGGAACAGCCCCTCAACGCCCACCGCGCCGGGATCATCAAGAACCTGAACGCGGACACGGGCGCCTCGGTCAGCTCCGGCGCCGTCATCTGCGAGATCAAGGACTGACGCCGCTCCCCTCATCGGCAGGCCCCACCCCGCCAGCGGTCAGCGGGGGAGGGGCCTGCCGATGTTCTGGCCGTCAGTCCTTGAGCGTGCGCTCCAGGAAGCCCAGCACCGTGTCCGCGTACACATCCGGCTGGGTCTTGATGCCCTGCAGATGGTCGGTGTCCGGCAGGGTGTGCACCTCGGCCAGCGGATAGCGCTCGCCCAGCGCGTGCACCCCCGCAGCCGGGATCATCGTGTCGCGCTCACCGGCCAGGAAGAGCATCGGCGTCCGCTCGTACGCCCCCTCCGCCTTCGGCGGCCACTGCACCCGCAGCATCGCCAGGGCCGACGACGCGGCGACCACCTCCAGGGCCTTCCGGGACGGCCCGGTGCGCAGCGGGCCGGGGATGGGCAGCCCGTCGGCCGCGACGAAGTTGCGGAACAGGGGGGAGAGTTCGAGGGCCGGGCCGCTGTCGCAGATCACCGCGTCGACCGGGCAGTCCGCCGCCCGCCCCAGCAGGTAGAAGGAGGGGAAGGCGGAGATGGAGAAGCCGAAGACGGCGAAGCGGGCCGCCGCGTACTCGTCCATCGCGCGCAGATGCTTGATGACGGCCACCACATCGTCGGTGTGACGGTCGCTCATGCCCCAGCACGCCGGGTCCGAGACGCTCTTGCCGTGGTTGCGGTGGTCGAACATGGCGACCGTGTAGCCCGCCTCGTTCAGCAGCCGCGCCTGGGCCAGGCTCGCCGACTTGCTCAGCCCCAGCCCGTGGCCGAGCACCACTACCCGCGCCGCGTCGCCCGGGCAGAGCCACACATGCAGCCCGCGCGGCTTCCCGTTCAGCGGCACCTGGACGTCGGTGCTGGTCAGGCCCAGGTCCTCGGGCTTCTTGTGATGCGGCCGCCGGGGCGGGTGATAGATGAAGTACGAGAGGAAGGCACCGTAGAGCGGAGCCACCGGGAGCGTCGCCGCGGAGGCCGCTTTCGTCAGGAATCCCGTCGCCATTACGCAAACCCCCATCACAGATCGTGCCCGGTCGTGCGCGATCGTAGTGGTGTCACCCGGTGCCCGGGCCAGCCGTGATGTGAACGTGTCCGAAGTCACCGGGCGTTCCCGTGACGCAACGTCGCGTCGCGGCACGGGCGTTGCGGGCGCGGCGGGTGGGTACCGTCGTCGGTGGACGGACGCCGGACGGCGGACACGGATGAACTCCAACGGAGGTAACGGAACAGTGCCGCTGATACGCCCGGTTGACGACGTCGTACGTGCCTCTGGCTGGGGGCAGCTCGCCGCCCCGCCCCGCCCGGAGGACCGCCCCGGCCCCGGCCAGGTCGCCGTATGGCTGCTGCACATCCCGCCGTACACCTCCTTCGCCGCCGAGGTCGCGGACCGGACGCTGGACGCGGGCGAGCGCGAGCGCGCCGCGGGGATGCGGCACGCGACGGCGCGCGAGCGCTACCTCACCTCGCATGTGGGGCTGCGGACCCTGCTCGGCGGCTATCTGGGGACGGACCCGGCGGACGTCGAGTTCACCCGCGAGACCTGCGGCATGCCGGACTGCGACAAACCGCACGGCCGCCCCGCCCTCGCGGGTGACACCACCCTCGCCTTCTCGCTCTCCCACGCCGGGGACGCCGCGCTGTGCGCGGTGTCGGGCGGCCCGCCCGTCGGCGCCGACATCGAGGAGCGGAACCCCCGGCGCTCCGGCGACCGCCTCGACGGGCTGATCGGCCAGCTGCACCCCGGCGAGCGCGCGGCGATCGCCGCGCTGCCGGACGAGGAGGAGCGGGAGCGGGCGTTCATGAGCTGCTGGGTACGTAAGGAGGCGTACCTGAAGGGCATCGGGACCGGGCTGCCGGGCGGGCTGCGAACCCATTACGTCGGCCTCGCGGAGGAGTTCGGCGCCCGCGCCGATGCGTCCACACCATCCGGCTGGGCCTTCGCCGACCTGCCCGCCCCGCCCGGCTACCACGCCGCCGTCGCCGTCCGCGCCGAGGCCGCCCCGGCCGTGACCCTCGCCGGTCTACGGCTCGGGTGAACGGGTCAGGTACCTTCGGACATATGTCGCATCGTGACGAGGTGGAACTCTCCGCAGGCACCATCGAGTACGAGGACACCGGGGGTGAGGGGCCGGTCGCCGTGCTGCTGCACGGCGTCGCCATGGATGGCTCGCTGTGGCGCGAGGTGGTCGCCGCGCTCCGCCCCGGCGTCCGCTGCGTCGTCCCCACCCTGCCGCTGGGCGGCCACCGCCGCCCCATGCGGCCCGACGCCGATCTGTCCGTCCTCGGTGTGGCCCGGCTGGTCGCCGAATTCCTGGAGCGGCTCGACCTCACGGACGTCACCCTCGTGATGAACGACTGGGGCGGCGCCCAGGCCCTCGTCGCCGACGGCCGCGACGAGCGGATCGGACGGCTGATCATCACCTCGTGCGAGGCGTTCGAGAACTTCCCGCCCGGCCTGCCCGGCAAGAACCTCCACACCTCCGCCCGTCTCCCCGGCGGTCTGCGCACCGCCTTCTCCCTGCTCAAGCTCCACCCCATGCGGCGGCTGCCGATGACCTGGGGCTGGATGACCAAGCGCCCGGTGCCGCCGGAGGTCATGGACGGCTGGTTCCGGCCGCTGTGGACGTCCCCGGAAATCCGCCGCGACCTGCGGAAGTACGTCCTCGGCGTGCCGCCCGCTGCGGAGCTGCTGCGCTGGGCCGAGCGGCTGCGCGGCTTCGACCGCCCCGCACTGGTGGCCTGGGCGTCCGAGGACCGGGTGATGCCCCCGGAGCACGGCCTCCGGCTGGCGGCCATGCTGCCGCAGGGCCGCCATGTGGAGATCCCCGACAGCTACACCTTGATCCCGCTGGACCAGCCCCACCGGCTGGCCGCGCTGATGCGCACCTTCCTGCTGGACGGTGACGCGACGGCCTAGCGTTGTCCGACCCCCGGCGTACCGTCGTCAGTATGTGCAGATCTATCAAGACGCTCCGTCCCCCGTACGCCGAGGCCGTCACCGAGGAGGACATGCGCGCCGCCGCGCTGCAGTACGTACGCAAGATCAGCGGCTTCCGCCAGCCCGCTCCGCACAACGCCGAGGCCTTCGACAAGGCGGTCGAGACGATCGCCGCCGCCACCGGGGAGCTGCTGAGCACGCTGGAGGTCAGGGGTGGCCGTACAAGTGGCAGCACAAGCTGAATGGCCCGGCGCTCTCGAAGCCGAGAGCAACCGGGCCATTCAGTCGATCAGGTGCGCCGCCAGGGACTCGAACCCCGGACCCGCTGATTAAGAGTCAGCTGCTCTAACCAACTGAGCTAGCGGCGCCTGCTGACGACGTAAATACTACCTGGTCCGGAGGGGTGCTTTTGACCAACATCAGATGGTCAGCGAGAGCAGCATCGGGGCCGCCTCGCGGTTGAGCAGATAGGCGGCCTGGCGCAGCCGGTGGGCGCGCTCCAGGGGGAGGGAGAGGGCCAGGCAGCCGACGGTGCGGCCCGCCGTCACGGGGACGGCCGCGCAGACCGTGCCCACGGCGTACTCCTGGAGGTCGAGCACGGGCACGGTGGGTGGCTGGCTGTCCAGCTTGCGGAAGAGCACCTTCTCGCTGGTCGTCGTCCGCGAGGTGAGCCGCACCGTCTTGTGGCGGGCGAGGTGATCGCGGCGGCCGTCCTGGTCGAGCTGGGTGAGCAGGCACTTGCCGGCGGCCATGGCGTGGGCGGCGGAGCGGAAGTCCACCCACTCGTTGACCCGGGGCGTACGCGGCCCGTCCGCGTACTGCGTGATCTTGACTTCGCCGTCCACATAGCGGCTGAAGTAGACCGCCGCGCCCACCGAGTCGCGGAGCGCGGTGAGCGACTTCTGCAGCTTGTCCTCGACGGCGTGCCCGCGCCCCGGGTCCCCGGTGTCCAGCAGGGTGAGGGAGGCGCCGCCGATGTACGCCCCGTCGGTGATCTGCTCGACGTACCCCTCGCGGCGCAGCATCCGCAGCAGCTCGGTGAGCCGGGCGCTCGGCAGCCGGGTCTCGCGGGCGATGCGGGCGTGACTCACCCCGCTGGAGTGCCGGGCGACGACCTCCAGGATGCGCAGGGCGTGCCGCACCGAGCGGAGCGGTGCGATCGGCTCGGGCCCCAGCACCACGACATCCCCTCTCGCAGGTGGTGGCTTCGTTCCACGATAGCCGCCAAGGGGGCGATATGGAGCGGAAGTTGAACGATGGCATGTGCCACCGCCAGTCCGCCCAAATCGCCCCCTCCTGTCGAGGCGCACCGCTAGAGCACGGCGCTCAGGAACTCCCTGGTCCGCTCGTGCTCCGGCTCCGAGAAGATCTTCTCCGGCGGACCGGACTCGATGACCCGGCCCGCGTCGAACATCAGTACGTCGTCGGAGATGTCCCGCGCGAAGTTCATCTCGTGGGTCACGCACAGCATGGTGATGTCCGTCGTGTGGGCGATGTCCCGCAGGACGTCCAGCACCCCGGCCACCAGCTCCGGGTCGAGCGCCGACGTCACCTCGTCCAGCAGCATCACCTGCGGCCGCATCGCCAGCGCGCGGGCGATCGCCACTCGCTGCTGCTGCCCGCCGGACAGCTGCGTCGGGTACATATCGCACTTGTCGCCGAGGCCGACGAGGTCGAGCAGCTCCCGCGCCCGCGTCTCGGCCTCGTCCTTGTCCAGGCCGAGGACGTGCACCGGGGCCTCGGTGATGTTCCGCAGCACCCGCATATTGGGGAAGAGGTTGAACTGCTGGAAGACCATGCCGATCTTCTTGCGCACCTCACGGGTGTGCTTCTCGCCCGCCGGGACCAGCTTGCCGCCCCGGTCCTCGTGGGTGAGGTAGTCCCCGTCGACCTTGATCGTGCCCTCGTCGGGCTTGAGCAGCGTCATCAGCAGCCGCAGGATCGTGGTCTTGCCGGAGCCGGACGGTCCGATGAGGGTGACGTGCTTGCCGGAGGAGACCGAGAAGTCGAGGTCGTCGAGGACCGTATTGGTGCCGAAGCGCTTCGTCACCTTGTCGAAGCGGATCAGTTCACTGCCGTCCACGGCAGGATTCGTGTGGTCGGTTTCAGTGGCCAAGACGACGCTCCAGGACTCGCATGAGAAGAGATGCCGGGTAGGCGATGAGGATGAAGGCGATGCCGACCATCGTGAACGGCTCGATGTAGTGGAAGGACGAGGAGGCCTCGCCCCGCGCCTTTTGCAGCATGTCGACGACGCCGATCAGCGCGAGCATCGGGGAGTCCTTCAGCATCGCGATGACGTAGTTGCCCAGGGCGGGCACCACGCGGCGGATCGCCTGCGGCAGGATCACCGCCAGCCAGGTGCGGCCCCGGGAGAGGCTGAGCGCGGTGGCCGCCTCCCACTGGCCCACCGGCACACCGTCGATACCGGCCCGGTAGACCTCGGCGGTGTACGTCGAGTAGTGCAGCCCGAGCGCGATCACGCCGGTGGTCAGCGCCGAGAACTTGATGTCCCAGGTCGGCAGTACGTAGAAGAAGAAGAACAGCTGCACCAGCAGCGGGGTGTTGCGGATGAACTCCGTCACCACCGACACCGGCCAGCGCACGAAGCGGCTCGGCGAACGGAACGCCATCGCCCACACCAGCCCCAGCGCGAACGCCAGGACCGAGCCGAGGGCGGTGGCCTCCAGCGTGATCAGCAGCCCGTGGCCCAGCTGGGGGAGGAAGTCCTTGGCCACGTCCCAGTTCCAGTTCACTGGGCACCTCCTCCGACGACGATGTTGCGGGACTGCTCGGTCTCCTGCTTGCCGAGCAGCTTGCGCGTGACCAGCGAGCCCTTGGCCGGAGCCTGGCCGATGTTCGCCTTCGCGCGCCGCTCCAGCACCCGCATCAGCCGGGTCAGGATGAACGCCAGCACGAAGTAGAGGACCAGGATGATCGTGTAGATCTGCGCACTCTCACCCGTCGCCAGCCGGGAGAGCTGGGCGGCGAAGGTGATGTCGGCGACGTTCACGGCCGAGACCAGCGCCGTCGCCTTCAGGATCTCGATCAGCAGGTTGTTGAACGGCGGGATCATCTCGGGGATCGCCTGCGGCAGGATCACCCGCCGCATCCGCTGCGCGGGCGTGAAGCTGAGCGCGATGGCCGCCTCACCCTGGGCCGGTGCCACGGAGGCGATCGCGCCGCGGACGATCTCGGAGCCGTACGCCCCGTAGTTCAGCCCGATGGCCAGCACCGCCGCCCACATCGGGAACAGCTGCCAGCCGAAGGCCAGCGGCATCACGAAGGCGAGCCAGAACATCAGCACCAGGGCCGACGTACCGCGGAAGATCTCCACGTACGCGCCGGTGAGGAAGCGGACGGTCCGCAGCCGCGACGTGCGCGCCATGCCGATGCCGAACGCGACGACGACGGCGAAGACCGCGCTGTACAGGGTCAGCTGGATCGTGATCCAGACGCCCGGAAGAAGCCAGTGTTCCCACAGCCCGGCCGTCATTTGCACAGCTCCTCGGCGGTCAGATCGGTCATCTCACCCTCGGTGAAACCGAAGGGCCGCACGATGCGCAGCAGCTCACCGCTCTTCTTCATCTTGTGCAGCTCGACATTGAAGGCGTCGCGGAGCTTGGTCTCCTCCGGCCGGAAGGCGAAGCCGCCCGCCCCGATGTCCGGTTTGCCGTCGAGCATCGCCTGGAACGGCTCGGTCGCCTCGGCCCGCTTGCTGTTCCGCTGCTTGACCACGTTGTGCACGGTCACGGTCGTGCCCGCGAACACATCGGCCCGGCCCTGCTCCACCGCCAGCAGCCCGGCCAGCTGGTCCGGGAGGATCAGCATGTCGCTCTCCTTGACCCCGGCGTTCTTGGCGTAATCGATCTCGGCATAGGCGGTGCCGGTGGCCATTTTGGCCTTCTGCTTGACGATGTCGTCGTAATTGTGAAGGTTCTTCGGATTGCCCTTGCGGACGATGAACGCGTCCCGCATGCGGTAGTCGGGGTCGGAAAAGATCACCTGGGCGCAGCGTTCGGGATTGATGTACATCCCCGCGGAGACCACGTCGAACTGCTGCGAACGGAGTCCCGGGATCAGCGAGCCGAACTCGGTCGGCACCGGCTGGACCCGGTCCACCCCCAGCCGCTTGAAGATGACCTTCGCGATCTCCGGCGCCTCACCGGTGAAGTCGCCGTTCTTGTCGATGTAGCCGAATGGGATCTCCCCCGCAATTCCCAGTCGGACCGTGCCCTGCGCCCTCAGGCGCTCCAGCAGATTGCCCCCGTCCTTGGCGTCCGAGCTGGACACCCGGCTACAGCCGACCGCGCCCAGCAGGCCAAGGGCCGCGCCGCCGACCAGAAGCGATCGACGGGATGCCCCTTTTGCTCTGCTATCGATGTCTTTCCCACGTGGTGGAGCCATGGGCGCGCGGCTACCCGAACTCACGAAATATATGCGGGCCGTTTCCAGCCCTTGATACAGACGATGCTGGGTATGCCCTCTGGGGAAGGACTGGTAGGGACGGGTAAGGACTGTTCCGAAGCGACCTGGAGGAATGTCGATGGTTGACCGAGCCGACCGGTTCATCGAGGTCTCGCTCGACAAGCGCGGAGTGACCTGCACCGCGAAACTCCTCGACGACCGCGCGCCGATCACCTGCGAGGCCGTCTGGAACGCGCTGCCGCTGGGGGGTGACGTCTATCACGCCAAGTACGCGCGGAACGAGATCTACGCGCTGCTGCCCCCCTTCGCCCCCGAGGAGCCACCGCTGGAGAACCCCACGATCACCCCGATCCCCGGGGATCTGTGTTACTTCACCTTCACCGACACCCAGCTGGGCACGAAGTCCTACGGCTACGAGGCCCAGGCCAAGCACCAGGGCAAGCGCCAGGTGGTCGACCTGGCGCTGTTCTACGAGCGGAACAACCTGCTCATCAACGGCGACGCGGGCTGGGTCCCGGGCATCGTCTGGGGCTCGGTGGTAGACGGCCTGGACCGCATGGCCGACGCCTGCCAAGACCTCTGGCGAGCAGGCGCCCTAGGCGAAACCCTGAGCTTCCGCAAAATCTAGCCCGTCCGGCCCGGGTTCTTGGGGTCGGCGGAGTTCTTCACCGCCGCGTACTCCTGCCGGTACCAGGTGGCCGCCGCGCGCTGGTAGTTGGGGTTGGTGTAGA
>NZ_JBSFGE010000063.1:0-9643 GCF_053596435.1 Streptomyces sp. NPDC001700 | reverse complement strand
AGTGGTGAGTGCTCGTTGGCGGTGGCCGGTGGTGTGGCGGTGATGTCGACGCCGGGTGCGTTCATGGAGTTCAGTCGGCAGGGTGGGCTGGCCGGAGATGGCCGGTGCAAGCCGTTCGCGGAGGGTGCGGACGGGACCGGCTGGGGTGAGGGTGTCGGGCTGCTGCTGGTGGAGCGGCTGTCGGACGCGCTGCGCAACGGGCATGAGGTCTTGGCGGTGGTGCGTGGTTCGGCGGTGAACCAGGACGGTGCGTCCAATGGTCTGACGGCGCCGAACGGTCCTTCGCAGCAGCGCGTGATCCGGCAGGCGCTGGCTGGTGCTCGGCTTGCCTCGTCCGAGGTGGATGTGGTGGAGGCGCATGGGACCGGGACGCGGTTGGGTGATCCGATCGAGGCGCAGGCGCTGCTGGCCACGTATGGGCAGGGGCGTGAGGCCGGGGAGCCGTTGTGGCTGGGGTCGATCAAGTCGAATATCGGGCACACGCAGGCCGCTTCGGGTGTCGCGGGCGTTATCAAGATGGTCATGGCGATGCGTCATGGAGAGCTGCCGAAGTCTTTGCATGTCGATGCGCCGTCGTCGCATGTGGACTGGTCGGCGGGTGCGGTGGAGTTGCTGACGGAGGCGCGGTCCTGGCCGGATGTGGGTCGCCCGCGCCGTGCGGCTGTCTCGTCGTTCGGTGTGAGTGGCACGAATGCCCACCTCATCCTCGAACAGGCTCCTCCCGTTCCGGCCCCGGGGGAGTCGGTCACGTCGGCACCGGCCGGTGTGGTGCCGTGGGTGGTGTCGGCGAAGTCGGAGGCCGCGCTGAGGGTGCAGGCGCGGCGGCTGCGGTCGGCGCTGGCTGATGATTTCTCGGCGGTTGATGTGGCGTTCTCGCTGGCGACGACGCGTGCGGCGTTGGAGCATCGCGCGGTGGTGGTCGGTTCAGATCCGGAGGAGCTGCTGCGGGGCCTGGACGCGGTTGTGGAAGGCGCTCCGACCGCGGGTGTGGTGCGGGGCGCGGTCAGGGATGACTCGGGGCTGACAGCGGTGTTGTTCTCGGGGCAGGGGAGCCAACGCGTCGGCGTGGGCGCGGAGTTGTACGAAGCCTTCCCTGTGTTCGCCGAGGCGTTGGACGCGGTGTGTGCGGGGTTCGACCGGGTGCTGGACCGTCCGTTGCGTGAGGTGATGTTCGAGGGTGGGGAGCTGCTGGATCGGACCGAGTTCACGCAGCCGGGTCTGTTCGCTCTTGAGGTGGCTCTGTACCGGCTGGTGGAGTCGTGGGGTGTGCGTCCGGATTACGTGACCGGGCACTCCATCGGTGAGCTGGCGGCGGCGCACGTGGCCGGGGTGCTGTCCCTGGACGACGCGGTGACGTTGGTGGCGGCTCGTGGCCGTCTGATGCAGGCGTTGCCGGTCGGTGGCGCGATGCTGGCGGTGGGCGCGGATGAGGCCACGGTGGCCCCGTATCTGGAGGACCGTGAGAGTCAGGTGTCTCTGGCCGCCGTCAACGGTCCTTCCTCTGTGGTGATCGCGGGGGACGCCGAGGCGGTCGTGGAGCTGGGCTCGGTGTTCGCGGAGCTGGGGTTCAAGACGAAGCGGTTGCGGGTGAGTCATGCGTTCCACTCGCCGCATATGGACGCGATGCTGGACGACTTCCGCCAGGTCGCCGAGTCGCTCACCTATGAGCAGCCGTCGATCCCGGTCGTGTCGAACGTGACCGGTCAGGCGTCGGCGGATGTCGCCTCCGCCGAGTACTGGGTGCGGCATGTGCGTGCGGCGGTGCGTTTTGGTGACGGGGTGCGCTGGCTGGAGGAGCAGGGTGTCTCGGTGTTCCTGGAGCTGGGTCCGGATGGTGTGCTGTCGGGCATGGCGCAGGAGTCCCTCACCGGCGAGGGCGAGGCGATCGCGGCCCTGCGCAAGGACCGCCCCGAACCGGAAACCCTCGTCACCGCCCTGGGCCGACTGCACGTGGCGGGCGTGACCCCGGACTGGTCGGCGTACTTCACCGGCACCGGCGCTCGCCGCACCCCCCTCCCCACCTACTCCTTCCAGCACCGCCACTACTGGCTGGAGCCCGCCACCATCCCTGCCGAAACGGGCACCGGCATCGGTTCGGCAGCGGATGGCGGATTCTGGTCGGCGGTGGAGCGGCTGGACGCTGATGAGCTGGCGGACACGCTGGCGGTCGGGGAGGACGCGCTGCGGGCGGTGCTGCCCGCGCTGGCGGGCTGGCACGGGCGGCAGCGGGAACAGTCCGTGGTGAACGACTGGCGATACCGGGTCGAGTGGAAGCCGCTGACGCGGCAGGCCGAGGGCTCGCTCACCGGAACCTGGCTCATCGTGACCCCTGCCGGAGACACGTCAGAGCAGCAGTACTGGGCGGAGGTGGCCACCGCGCTGGAGGACCGCGCGGGTACCGTTCTGCGGCTCGATCTCACGGACGCCGAGCTGGACCGCGAGCGGATCGCCGTACGCCTCGCCGAGGTTCTCGGCGAACTCGGCGATGCGGACGTGATGGGTGTGATCTCCCTCCTGGCAGCGGCAGACCGTCCGCATGCCGAGCACACGGTTATTCCCGCTGGGGTGTCGCACACCCTTCTTCTCACCCAAGCCCTCGGTGATGTCGGCATCGCGGCCCCGCTATGGCTGCTCACCCGGGGGGCGGTCGCCGTCGGCCGCGCCGATCGCCTGACCAGCTCTGCCCAGGCGCAGGTCTGGGGGCTCGGCAGGGTCCTCGCCCTGGAGCACCCCGAGCGCTGGGGAGGGCTCGTCGATCTGCCCGAGACGCTGGACGAGCGGGCGCGTGTCCGGCTCGCCGGTGTGCTTGCCGGGACGGACACAGAGCACGAGGACCAGCTCGCGATCCGCTCATCCGGTGTCTTCGGCCGACGTCTCGTCCGCGCGCCACTGCGTGACGCCGCGTCCGACATGTGGGAGCCGCGGGGCACCGTGCTCATCACCGGTGGTACGGGTGCGCTGGGCGCGCATGTCGCCCGGTGGGCGGCGACCAACGGCGCCGCGCACCTCGTCCTGACGAGCCGCCGCGGCCCACAGGCCCCCGGCGCCGTCGACCTCGAGGCGGAACTGACCGGGCTCGGCGTCCGGGTCACCGTCGCCGCCTGTGACATCGCCGACCGCGACGCGGTGACCACGCTGGTCAAACGGCTCGACGCCGATGGCGACTCGGTCCGGGCGGTCGTGCACGCGGCCGGTGTCGGCCAGGGCACCCCGCTGGCGGGCATGAGCCTGGCAGAGTTCGCCGATGTCGTCGCGGCGAAGGCCGCGGGGGCTGTTCATCTCGACGAGGCGCTGTCCGACAGCGACCTGGACGCGTTCGTGCTGTTCTCGTCCATCGCTGGCACGTGGGGCAGTGGTCTGCAGGGCGCGTACGCGGCGGGCAACGCCTTCCTCGACGCTCTCGCCGAGCAGCGCCGAGCCCGCGGCCTCACAGCCACCTCGGTGGCGTGGGGTCCTTGGGCCGAGGGTGGCATGGCCGACGGAGAGGCGGCCGAGCACTTGCTTCGCCGCGGTCTGCGGGCGATGGCGCCGGACCTCGCCGTTACCGCGCTCGCGCAGACTGTCGGGCACAGCGAAGCCACGGTGGTACTGGCGGACGTCGACTGGGCGCGGTTCGTGCCCGGGTTCACCGCCGCCCGCCCGCGCCCCCTCATCACCGGCGTGCCCGAGGTGCCCGCCCTCCTCGAAGCAGCGCGCAGGGACGAGGACGGGGGCGGCGACGCAACGGCGTCGGAGTTCACCCGGCGCCTCGCCGACCTCGGCGAGGCCGAGCGGGAGCGGGCCGTGCTCGACCTGATCCGCACCGAGTCGTCTGCCGTACTCGGCCTGGCGGGACCGCACGAAGTGGAGGCTTCACGACCGTTCGGCGAGATCGGCTTCGACTCGCTGACCGCCGTCGAGTTCCGCAACCGCCTGAACGCGGTTACCGGACTCCGGCTGCCGACGACGATGGTGTTCGACCACCCGAGCCCCGCGGTGCTCGCCGTCCATCTCCTCGCGGAACTCGTACCGCACACCGGTGCGGACCGGACCTCGCTCCTCGCCGAACTCGACCGGCTGGAGGCCGCCGTCGCGACGGCGGAGGCGGAGACGGACGAGCACACCCGAGTCCGTGTGACCCAGAGGCTGCAACTCCTCCTGGCGAAGTGGACGGGGGCGGGAACGGAGCCGGACGCGCAGGAGCCGTTGGCAGCCGAACGCCTCGACTCCGCAACGCCCGAGGACGTATTCGACTTCATCGACAACGAACTCGGACTTTCCTGAACACCGCGCGCCGATACGAGCTCGGCCTCTCCTGAGCGCTGCCGAGCACCACAACTGCTAAGCACTAGACCGGTGGGGACTTCCATGGCCGACAACGACAAGCTCTTCGACTACCTCAAGCGGGTCACCGCCGATCTGCAGAAGACCCGTCAACGCCTCGCAGAAGTACAGAACGCGGAGCAGGAGCCGATCGCGATCGTCGGCATGAGCTGCCGGTTCCCTGGCGGCGTCGCGTCCCCGGAGCAGTTGTGGCAGTTGGTCTCCGACGGCCGGGACGCGATGACGCCGTGCCCCGGGGACCGTGGCTGGGGCCTCGGGTCCGCCGCCGGGGAGAACGAAGGCGCGGGGCCCGTCGGCGGATTCGTCCACGACGCGGCCGAGTTCGACGCCGACATCTTCGAGATCAGTCCGCGCGAGGCGCTCGCCATGGACCCGCAGCAGCGGCTGCTGCTCGAAGCCGCATGGGAGGGACTGGAACGGACCGGCATCGACCCCTCGTCCCTGCGCGGCACGCGCACCGGCGTGTTCGTCGGCGCCTCCTCGTCCGCGTACGGACTCGGCCTCGGCGAGCTGCCCGAGGGCGTCGAGGGCTATCTCTTGACCGGCAGCTCCACCAGCGTGGTTTCCGGCCGGGTCGCCTACACACTCGGCCTCGAAGGCCCGGCCGTCACGGTGGACACCGCTTGCTCCTCCTCACTCGTCGCCCTGCACTTCGCCGTGCAGGCGTTGCGGCGGGGCGAGTGCTCGATGGCGCTGGCGGGCGGCGTCACGGTCATGGTGCTGCCGGGCGTCTTCTCCGAGTTCAGCCGCCAGGGCGGCCTGGCGGGTGACGGCCGCTGCAAGGCGTTCGCCGAGTCGGCCGACGGCACGGGCTGGGCGGAGGGTGCCGGGCTGCTCGTGCTGGAGAAGCTGTCCGACGCGCGCCGTAACGGCCACGAGGTCCTCGCGGTCGTCCGCGGGTCCGCCGTCAACCAGGACGGCGCCTCCAACGGCCTGACCGCGCCGAACGGCCCCGCGCAGCAGCGTGTCATCCGCGATGCCCTCGCGAGCGCCCGTCTTTCTCCCTCCGATGTGGACGCGGTGGAGGCACACGGCACCGGCACCAGGTTGGGTGACCCGATCGAGGCGCAGGCGCTGCTCGCCACGTACGGCCAGGAACGCGAGGCCGACCGTCCGCTGTGGCTCGGCTCGGTGAAGTCCAACATCGGACACAGCCAGGCAGCGGCCGGTGTGTCCGGTGTCATCAAGATGGTCATGGCCCTTCGACACGGCCTGCTGCCCAAGACCCTGCATGTCGACGAGCCGACCTCCCAGGTCGACTGGTCGGCGGGGGCGGTCGAGCTGCTGACCGAGTCTCAGCCGTGGCCGGAGACGGGCCGTGCGCGCCGAGCGGGCGTGTCGTCCTTCGGCGTGAGCGGCACCAACGCACACCTCATCCTCGAACAGGCACCGCCGGTTCCCGCGCCGGAGCCGGAGGAGACGGCCCCTCCGGCACGGGTTGACGGTCGGGTGGTGCAGTGGGTGCTGTCGGCGAAGTCCGAGGCAGGGCTCAAGGCACAGGCGGAGCGTCTTCGGTCGGCGCTGGATGACGACTGCTCGCCGCTCGATGTGGCGTTGTCACTGGCGACGACCCGGGCGGCCTTGGAGCATCGCGCGGTCGTCGTAGCGGAGGACCGGACGCAGCTGCTGCGTGGCTTGGACTCGGTGGCGCAAGGTGCTCCGGCCGCGGGTGTGGTGCGGGGCGCCGTCAGGGACGACTCGGTGCTGACGGCGGTGTTGTTCTCGGGGCAGGGAAGCCAACGCGTCGGTATGGGGAAGGAGTTGTACGAATCCTTCCCGGCCTTTGCCGAGGCGCTGGACGCCGTGTGCGCGGGGTTCGACCGCGAGCTGGACCGTCCGTTGCGTGAAGTGCTCTTCGAAGACGGGGAGCTGCTGGGTCAGACCGAGTTCACGCAGCCGGGTCTGTTCGCTCTTGAGGTGGCTCTGTATCGGCTGGTGGAGTCGTGGGGTGTGCGTCCGGATTACGTGACCGGGCATTCCATTGGTGAGTTGGCGGCTGCGCATGTGGCCGGGGTGCTGTCCCTGGATGATGCGGTGACGTTGGTGGCGGCTCGTGGGCGGTTGATGCAGGCGTTGCCGGTGGGTGGCGCGATGCTGGCGGTGGGTGCGGATGAGGCGACCGTTGCCCCGTATCTGGAGGGCCGTGAGAGCCAGGTGTCTCTGGCCGCCGTCAACGGTCCATCGTCGGTGGTCATCGCTGGTGATGCGGCCGTGGTCGCGGAGCTGGGTGCGGTGTTCGCTGGACTCGGGCATAAGACGAAGCGGTTGCGGGTGAGTCATGCGTTCCACTCGCCGCATATGGACGCGATGCTGGACGATTTCCGCCAGGTGGCGGAGTCGCTGACCTATGAGCGGCCGTCGATCCCGGTGGTGTCGAATGTGACCGGTCAGGCGGCGGATGTGGCGTCGGCTGAGTATTGGGTGCGTCATGTGCGTGCGGCGGTGCGTTTCGGGGACGGGGTGCGCTGGCTGGAGGAGCAGGGTGTCTCGGTGTTCCTGGAGCTGGGGCCGGACGGTGTGCTGACCGGGATGGCGCAGGAGTCCCTTACCGGAGACGCACAGCTGATCGCGGCCCTGCGTAAGGACCGCCCCGAACCGGAAGCCCTGGTCACCGCCCTGGGCCGTCTGCACGTGGCGGGCGTGACCCCGGACTGGTCGGCGTACTTCACCGGCACCGGCGCCCGCCGCGTCACCCTGCCCACCTACCCCTTCCAGCGCCGCCGCTACTGGCTGGACCACAGCGGTCCGGCCGTCGCGGACATCGCCGCGATCGGGCAGGGCAGTACGGACCACCCGCTGCTCGGCGCGGCCGTGACCCTGGCCGACGGAGACGGCGTCCTCATGACGGGGCGGCTCTCCCTTCAGACGCATCCGTGGCTCGGTGAACACCGCATATCCGGAGCGGCTCTGGTGCCCGGTACCGCGTTCGTCGAACTCGCGGTGCGCGCGGGAGACGAGGTCGGCTGCGACCGGGTGGAGGAGCTGACCATCGAGGCACCGCTCGTCCTCCCCGAGACCGGCGGTGTCCACATCCAGCTCGCCGTCGGCGCGGCGGACGGGCACGAGCGCCGTACGGTCACAGTGCACTCGCGTCCCGAGGACGCCCCAGCCGAGCACAAGTGGACCCGCAACGCGAGCGGTGTGCTGGCCGCCGATGGCCGCGTGGCCACTTTCGACCTGACCCAGTGGCCCCCCGCGGGCGCCGAGCCGCTGGACACCGAGGGACTCTACGACCGTCTTTCCGGGCTCGGTTACGGCTACGGCCCGGTCTTCCAGGGACTGCGTTCCGCGTGGCGGCGCGGTGACGAGGTCTTCGCCGAGATCGCCATGGACGAGGACCAGCACCGCGAGGCGAGCCGTCTCGCCCTGCACCCGGCCCTCCTCGACTCGGCTCTGCACGCCGTGGGCCTGGCCGACTTCGGCCGAGGCGGCCTGCCGTTCGCCTGGAGCGGTGTCTCGCTGTTCGCCACTGGCGCCTCGGCCCTGCGGGTGCGGCTCGCCGCCACGGGCACGGACGGCGTCGAACTCTCCGTCGCCGACGCCTCCGGCGCGCCCGTCGCCTCCGTCGAGTCTCTGGTGTTCCGGCGCGTCACTCCCGGTCAGATGAGCGCCGCTGCCGGAGCGCTGGCCGACGACTCGCTGTACCGGGTCGACTGGACTCCGCTCCAGTTCACCGAGGCCGAGGCCGAGACCGGGTCCGACGACGGTCAGACGGGGCCATGGGCGCTCGTGGGCGCGGACGTACTCGGAGTGCGTGGCGGCCTGGCCTCCGTCGGCGTCGAGCTCTGCGTACGGCCCGACGTGGCCGCCATCGCCCCGGACACCGAGGTGATCCTGCTCTCCGTGCCGGGACCCGACACGTCCCAGGACACCGGAATCGACCTCGACGCCATGGCCGGAGCCGAAGCCGCCCGCGCCACCACAACGCGGGTACTCGCGTTCGTGCAGGATTGGCTGGTCGACGAGCGTCTCGCCGACTCGCATCTGGTGGTGCTGACGAGGGGCGCCGTACCGGCAACCGCCGACGCTGATGTCACCGACCTGGCCGCTGCCGCCGTATGGGGCCTGCTGCGCTCGGCGCAGTCGGAGAACCCGGGCCGCATCGTGCTGGTCGACCTCGACGCCGAGGTCTCCTCGGCGAAGGTACTGCCCGAGGCGCTGACCATCGGCGAGCCTCAGATAGCGGTGCGCGACGGCAAGCCGTATGCGCCCCGCCTCGCCCGCCCCGGTACCGGCGGCGGCCTGGAGCCTCCGACCGGGCCATGGGTCCTCGACACCGTCGGCGGTGGCACCCTGGACGGCCTGGTGCTCGCCGAGCAGGACACCGCCGAGCCGCTCGGAGCCGAGGACGTGCGGATCGCCGTGCGTGCGGCGGGCGTCAACTTCCGCGACGTGCTCATCGCCCTGGGCATGTACCCGGGCGGAGCCGTGATGGGCGCCGAGGCTGCGGGCATCGTCATCGAGACCGGCCCGGGCGTGACCGAACTGGCCGTCGGAGACCCCGTGATGGGCATGGTCGGGAAGGCCTACGGACCCGAGGCGACCACCGACCACCGTCACCTCGTCCGTATCCCGGACGGCTGGTCGTGGGAGCGGGCGGCGACGACGCCGATCGTGTTTCTGACGGCGTTGTTCGGGTTGCGGGATCTGGCTGGGTTGCGGGCGGGTGAGCGTGTGCTGGTGCACGCGGGTGCCGGTGGTGTGGGGATGGCGGCGATCCAGTTGGCCCGGCATCTGGGGGCGGAGGTCTTCGCGACGGCGAGTGAGGGCAAGTGGGAGGTACTGCGCTCGCTGGGCCTGGACGACGACCACATCGCCTCTTCGCGGACTCTGGAATTCGAGCGGAAGTTCCTCACCGTCACCGACGGTCAGGGTGTGGATGTGGTGCTGAACTCCCTGGCGGGCGAGTTCGTGGATGCCTCGCTGCGGTTGCTGCCGCGCGGGGGCTGGTTCCTGGAGATGGGCAAGACCGACCTCCGGGACCCGGATTCCATCGCCGCGACCGTGCCGGACCTGCGGTACCGGGCGTTTGATCTGGCTGAGGCGGGTCCGGGGCGTACGCGGGAGTTGTTGGCGGAGTTGGTGGGTCTGTTCGGTGCGGGTGTGGTGGAGCCGTTGCCGGTCAGGGCGTGGGATGTGCGGCGGGCGCGGGAGGCGTTCCGGTATGTGAGTCAGGCCAGGCATGTGGGCAAGGTGGCGTTGGTGATGCCGCGTGTGCTGGACCCGGAGGGCACGGTGCTGGTGACGGGTGCCACGGGTGTGCTGGGTGGTTTGGTGGCCCGGCACCTGGTGGTTGAGCGGGGGGTGCGGGATCTGCTGC
>NZ_JBSFGE010000062.1:0-9903 GCF_053596435.1 Streptomyces sp. NPDC001700 | reverse complement strand
TGTCGTGGGAGGTGCTGGAGCGGGCGGGCATAGACCCGACCTCGCTGCGGGGGAGCCGGACCGGCGTCTTCGCAGGCGCCATGTACCACGACTACTCCGAGGCCGTCGCCGCGGGCAGCCTGGTCTCGGGTCGCGTTTCCTACGCCCTTGGGCTCGAAGGTCCCTCGGTGACGGTGGATACGGCGTGTTCGTCGTCGTTGGTGGCGTTGCATTCCGCGGTGCAGGCGCTGCGGTCGGGCGAATGCTCACTGGCCTTGGCGGGTGGCGTGGCCGTCATGTCCACCCCCATCGCCTTCGTTCAGTTCTCACGGCAGCGTGGTCTTGCTCCGGACGGTCGGTGCAAGTCGTTCGCGGCGGGTGCGGATGGTACGGCGTGGGCTGAGGGTGCTGGGCTGTTGTTGCTGGAGCGTTTGTCGGACGCGCGGGCGAACGGACACCAGGTGCTGGCCGTGGTTCGCGGTGTCGCGGTGAATCAGGACGGTGCGTCGAACGGCATTACGGCGCCGAACGGCCCGTCGCAGCAGCGGGTGATCCGCCAGGCGCTGGCGAACGCGGGTGTGTCGGCGGTGGATGTGGACGTGGTGGAGGCACATGGGACGGGCACGTCGCTGGGCGACCCGATCGAGGCCCAGGCGCTGATTGCCACGTACGGCCAGGGGCGGGGCGAGGATCGTCCGTTGTGGTTGGGGTCGTTGAAGTCGAACATCGGGCATGCGCAGGCGGCTGCGGGTGTGGCTGGTGTGATCAAGATGGTGGAGTCGATGCGGCACGGTGTGCTGCCCAAGACCCTCCACATCGATGAGCCGTCGCCGAAGGTGGACTGGTCGGCGGGTGCGGTGGAGTTGCTGACGGAGGCGCGTGAGTGGCCGGAGGTGGACCGGCCGAGGCGTGCGGCGGTGTCCTCGTTCGGCATCAGCGGGACCAATGCGCATGTGGTGCTGGAGTCCGTTGAGGACGAGGTTGCTGAGCGCGTGGTGTCCGATGGTGCGGTGCCGTTGGTGGTGTCGGCGAAGTCTGCCGATGCGCTGGGTGCGCAGGCGGAGCAGCTGGCCTCGTACCTGGAGGCTCACCCGGGGGTGGGTCTGGCGGATGTGGCGTTCTCGCTGGCGTCGTCGCGGGCGCATTTTGATCACCGTGCGGTGGTGGTGGCGGAATCCGCTGATGAGGCGCGGGACGCGCTGGCTGCCGTGCGCGGTGAGGACGTGACTTTTGGCCGACTCGGTGTGCTGTTCACGGGTCAGGGTTCGCAGCGGGTGGGGATGGGGCGCGGGCTGTACGCGTCGTATCCGGTGTTCGCGGAGGCGTTCGACGAGGTCTGTGCGGCCGTGGATGGTCTGCTGGAGCGGTCGTTGAAGGAGGTGGTGTTCGGCGAGTCCGAGCTGCTGGATCAGACTGGATTCGCCCAGCCTGCGTTGTTCGCTGTCGAGGTGGCGCTGTTCCGGTTGGTGGAGTCGTGGGGTGTGCGGCCGGATTTCGTTGCCGGGCATTCGATCGGTGAGGTCGCGGCGGCGTTCGTAGCGGGTGTGTGGTCGCTGGAGGACGCGGCCGCCCTGGTGGTGGCCCGGGGCCGGTTGATGCAGGCCCTGCCCGAGGGCGGTGTGATGGTGGCCGTCGAGGCGACCGAGGACGAGGTCGTCCCGCTGCTGACGGATGGCGTGAGCATTGCGGCGATCAACGGTCCGACATCCCTGGTGCTCTCCGGGGCTGAGGATGCGGTGATGGCGGTGGCCGGGCGCTTTGAGGGCCGCCGGGTGAAGAAGCTGCGGGTGTCGCACGCATTCCACTCCCCGCTGATGGACGGGATGCTGGATGACTTCCGCCAGGTCGTGGCCGGGCTGAGCTATGCGTCGCCGCGACTTCCGGTGGTGTCGAACCTGACGGGTGAGCTGGCCGATCCCGAGCGGCTGTGTTCGCCGGAATACTGGGTCGAGCACGTACGCGGCACGGTCCGCTTCGCTGATGGGGTTGAGGCTCTGCGGGGGCTGGGAGTGGCTACGTTCCTGGAGCTGGGTCCTGATGGTGTGCTGACTGCGATGGTGGGCGAGGGCGGTGTGCCGTCGCTGCGTCGTGATGTGTCCGATGAGCGCCGGGCGCTGCTCACCGCCGTAGGACGGCTGCACACGCGCGGCATCACGGTCGACTGGGAGGCGGTGTTCGCGGGCACGGGTGCGCGCCGCGTCGACCTGCCGACGTACCCCTTCCAGCGGCAGCGCTACTGGCTGATCCCGGACGAATCCTCGGGCGACCTTGCGCTGTCGGAGAGCCATCCGTTGCTCAGCTCGGTGGTGAGTGTCCCCGATTCGGGTGGTGTGGTGTGCAGTGGTCGGTTGTCGTTGGGTGTGCAGCCGTGGCTGGCCGATCATGCGGTGTCGGGTGTGGTGTTGCTGCCGGGTGCGGCGTTGGTGGAGTTGGCGGTCCGTGCTGGGGATGAGGTGGGTGCGGGGTCGTTGCGGGAGTTGGTGATCGAGGCTCCGTTGGTTCTGCCGGAGTCGGGTGCCGTACGTGTGCAGATCTCGGTTGGTGGGGCGCAGGCCGATGGTGTGCGTTCGGTCGCGGTGTACTCGCGGGCCGACGATGCGGTGTCCGGGACACCGTGGACGCGCCATGCCAGCGGTCAGCTCGCGAGCCAGGCACCGATACCTGCGCGCTCCTTTGACGTCTGGCCCCCGGAGGGCGCCGAAGCCGTCGACCTGGAGGGGTTCTACCAGGCACGGGTAGCGGCGGGATACGACTACGGGCCGGTGTTCCAGGGATTGCGGTCGGTGTGGCGTCGTGGTGGTGAGGTGTTTGCCGAGGTTGCTTTGGGGGCGGAGTCTGCGGGGGATGGGGCGGGGTTTGGGTTGCATCCGGCGTTGTTGGATGCGGCGTTGCATGCGGGGGCGTTTGTGGAGTCGGGTGAGTCTGGCGGGGACGGGGTGTTGTTGCCGTTCGCGTGGAATGGTGTGACGTTGCATGCGGCGGGTGCGTCGGTGTTGCGGGTGCGGTTGTCGTCGGCGGGTGCGCAGGCACTGTCGTTGGAGATCGCTGATGGTGCGGGTGCGCCCGTGGCGTCGGTGGAGTCGTTGGCGTTGCGGGCTGTTGCTGATGAGCAGTTGAGGGCGGCGGCCGGGAGCGATGCGCTGTTCCGGGTGGAGTGGTCGCCGCTGTCGACCCGGGCGGAGACCGGTCCGGAGCCGGTTGATGCCGCGTCGGTGGTGCGGGCGCGGTCTGGTGTGGTGGGGGCCGAGGGGGTTCGTGGCCTGTGTGCCGAGGTGTTGGGCCGGTTGCAGACGTTCCTGGCTTCTGAGGAATCCGGTCGCCTGGTGGTGGTCACGGAGGGTGCTGTGGGTGTTGAGGGCGATGCTGAGGTGGTGGATCCCGCGGGGGCTGCGGTGTGGGGGTTGGTGCGTTCCGCGCAGGCGGAGAACCCCGGCCGGGCGGTGTTGGTGGACATCGACGGCGGTGAGCTGTCCGATGAGCTGCTCGCGACCGTGCTGGCCTCGGACGAGCCACAGGTAGCGGTCCGAGCGGGCGCCGCATACGTACCACGGCTCGTCGCCACTTCTGCCGCTTCCCCGCAGGGATCGTCGCTCGCACTCGCCCCCGAGGGCACGGTGTTGATCACCGGGGGAACGGGCACCCTGGGCGGAGCGGTCGCGCGGCATATGGTGGCGACCCACGGTGTACGGAGCCTCGTACTGACCAGCCGCCGGGGGCCGGTGGCGGACGGTGCGCAGGAACTGCGGGCCGAGCTGGAGGCCCTGGGCGCGCGGGTCGACATCGTCGCCTGCGATGTGGCCGACCGTGACTCTCTGCGCGAGCTGCTTGCGGGGGTTCCGGCGGAGTCGCCGCTGACGGGTGTGGTGCATACGGCGGGTGTCCTCGATGACGGTGTGATCGGGAGCCTGTCGCCGGAGCGTCTGGAGACGGTGTTCCGGCCGAAGGTCGATGCGGCGCTGATGCTGCATGAGCTGACCGCCGAACTGGACCTGGACGCGTTCGTGCTGTTCTCCTCCGCGTCGGGACTGCTCGGTGGTCCGGGCCAGGGCAACTACTCGGCGGCGAATGCGTTCCTGGACGCCTTCGCGCAGTGGCGTCGGGCGCAGGGGCTGCCCGCCGTGTCCCTCGCCTGGGGCCTGTGGGGCCAGGCCAGCGGGATGACCAGCGCCCTCGACCAGGCCGACCAGGCCCGGATGAACCGTGGCGGCGTACGGCCGCTGTTCACCGAAGAGGGCATGGCGCTGTTCGACGCCGGTCTGCACTCCGAGGAGTCGGTGCTGGTACCGGTGAAGTTCGACTTCACGGGCTTGGCGGAACAGGCCCGCGCCGGACAGCTGCCGCCCATCATGAGCGGACTGGTGCGCCAGCCACGCCGGGCTGCGGGCAGCGGTGCCACCACGAGCGAGCCCTTGGCGGACCGGCTCACGGCGCTGCCGGTCGAGGAACAGACGGCACGGTTGCTGGAGCTGGTCCGTGGAGAGATCGCCGTGGTGCTGGGGCACGCCGATGCGACGAATATCGCTGCGGGGCAGGCATTCAGCGAACTCGGCTTCGATTCACTCACCGCCGTGGAGCTGCGCAACCGACTGGCCGGGGCGACGGGGATCCGGCTGCCAGCCACGCTGATCTTCGACTATCCCTCACCTGCCGTTCTTACCGAACACCTGCGAACGGAGCTGGTGCCGGAAACAGGCGTGAGTGACATTTCCGAGGTGGACGAGGCCGGACTGCGCCGTGTGCTGGCGACCGTACCGCTCCAGCGATTCCAGGACCTGGGAGTGCTGGAAAAGCTGCTGCAGCTGACGAACACCGGGGTGGCGGAGCACCAGGTTCGGGAGAACCAGTCGCATCTCATCGCGGATATGGACGTCGACAGCCTCATCGAACGGGCGATGGGCACCACCAACAACTGACCCCGTCGCGGGCTACGGAGGAACTGAAATGTCTGTGTCCGAGGAAAAGCTCATCACCGCCTTGCGCGCCTCGCTCATGGAGAACGAGCAGCTCAAGGAGGAGCGGGACCAAGTCCTGGCGGCTTCGGCCGAGCCCATCGCGATCGTTTCGATGGCCTGTCGGCTGCCCGGTGGTGTCTCCTCGCCCGAGCAACTCTGGCAGTTGGTGGCCGATGGTGGCGATGGCATCTCCTCGTTTCCGGTGAACCGTGGCTGGGACATCGACAACCTCTTCGACCCCACGCCTGGCGAGCCCGGCAAGTCGTATGTCCGGGAGGGCGGATTCCTCCACGACGCGGGGGAGTTCGATCCGGCGTTCTTCGGGATCAGTCCGCGTGAGGCGCTGGCGATGGATCCGCAGCAGCGGTTGCTGCTGGAGGTGTCGTGGGAGGTGCTGGAGCGGGCTGGTGTCGATCCCACCGAGTTGAAGGGCAGCCGGACCGGTGTCTTCGCCGGTGCCATGTACCACGACTACGAAGCGGCGGCAGCGGCAGGGAGCCTGGTCTCGGGCCGGGTGGCGTACACGTTCGGCTTTGAGGGCCCGGCGGTGACGGTGGATACGGCGTGTTCGTCGTCGTTGGTGGCGATGCATTCCGCCGTGCAGGCGCTGCGGTCGGGTGAGTGTTCGCTGGCGCTGGCCGGTGGTGTGGCGGTGATGGCGACGCCGGGCAGTTTCGTCGAGTTTTCGCGGCAGCGTGGTCTTGCTCCGGATGGTCGGTGCAAGTCGTTCGCGGCGGGTGCGGATGGTACGGCGTGGGCTGAGGGTGCTGGGCTGTTGTTGCTGGAGCGGTTGTCGGACGCGCGGGCGAACGGACACCAGGTGCTGGCCGTGGTGCGCGGTGTCGCGGTGAATCAGGACGGTGCGTCGAACGGCATTACGGCGCCGAACGGTCCGTCGCAGCAGCGGGTGATCCGGCAGGCCCTCGCCAATGCCCGGCTGACAGCCACGGACATCGATGCGGTGGAGGCGCATGGGACGGGTACGTCGCTGGGCGACCCGATCGAGGCCCAGGCGCTGATTGCCACGTACGGGCAGGAGCGGGCCGAGGGCCGTCCGTTGTGGTTGGGGTCGTTGAAGTCGAACATCGGGCATGCGCAGGCGGCTGCGGGTGTGGCCGGGGTCATCAAGATGGTGGAGGCGATGCGGCGGGGTGTGCTGCCGAAGACGCTGCATGTGGATGAGCCGTCGCCGCAGGTGGATTGGTCGGCGGGTGCGGTGGAGTTGCTGACGGAGGCGCGTGAGTGGCCGGAGGTGGACCGGCCTCGGCGTGCGGCGGTGTCGTCGTTCGGCATTAGCGGGACGAACGCGCATGTGGTGCTGGAGTCCGTCGAGGCCGAGGTTGCTGAGCGCGTGGCCTCCGATGGCGCGGTGATCGATGGTCCTGTGCCGTTGGTGGTGTCGGCGAAGTCTGCGGATGCGCTGGGTGCGCAGGCGGAGCGGCTGGGGGCGTATCTGGAGGCTCACCCGGGGGTGGGTCTGGCGGATGTGGCGTTCTCGCTGGCATCGGCGCGGGCACGTTTTGATCACCGTGCGGTGGTGGTGGCGGAGTCCGTTGATGAGGCGCGGGATGCTTTGGTGGCGGTGCGTGATGAGGAGGTGGTCCCTGGTCGGTTGGGTGTGGTGTTCACGGGTCAGGGGTCGCAGCGAGTGGGGATGGGGCGTGGGTTGTATGCGTCCTATCCGGTGTTCGCGGCGGCGTTCGACGAGGTGTGCGGGGCCGTGGATGGTCTGCTGGGGCGGTCGCTGAAGGAGGTGGTGTTCGGCGAGTCCGAGCTGCTGGATCAGACCGGGTTTGCGCAGCCTGCGTTGTTCGCTGTCGAGGTGGCGCTGTTCCGGTTGGTGGAGTCGTGGGGTGTGCGGCCGGATTTCGTTGCCGGGCATTCGATCGGTGAGGTTGCGGCGGCGTTCGTAGCGGGTGTGTGGTCGCTGGAGGACGCGGCCGCGCTGGTGGTGGCGCGGGGTCGGTTGATGCAGGCCCTGCCCGAGGGTGGCGTAATGGTGGCCGTCGAGGCGACCGAGGACGAGGTCGTCCCGCTGCTGACCGAGGGCGTGAGCATCGCCGCGATCAACGGTCCGGCATCGCTGGTGCTCTCCGGGGCCGAGGACGCGGTGATGGCGGTGGCCGGAGGCTTTGAGGGCCGCCGGGTGAAGAAGCTGCGAGTGTCGCACGCATTCCACTCCCCGCTGATGGACGGGATGCTGGAGGACTTCCGCCAGGTCGTGGCCGGTCTGACGTATGCCGCGCCGCGACTGCCGGTGGTGTCGAACCTGACGGGTGAGCTGGCCGACCCTGAGCGGCTGTGTTCGCCGGAGTACTGGGTTGAGCACGTCCGGGGCACGGTCCGGTTCGCCGATGGGGTTCAGGCCCTTCGGGGGCAGGGCGTGGCCACGTTCCTGGAGCTGGGCCCTGATGGCGTCCTGACCGCGATGACCGGCGAGGGCGGGGTGCCGTCGCTGCGCCGCGATGTGGCCGATGAGCGGCGGGCGCTGCTCACCGCCGTAGGACGGCTGCACACGCGCGGCATCACGGTCGACTGGCAGGCGGTGTTCGCGGGGACGGGTGCGCGCCGCGTCGACCTGCCCACGTATGCCTTCCAGCGACAGCGCTACTGGCTCACCTCGACCGTCTCGGCAGTCGACGGTGCCCTCTTGGCCGAACACCCGCTGCTCACCACCGTGGTGGCCATTCCGGACACCGGCGGTGTGCTGTGCACCGGCCGCCTCTCCCTGACGGCTCAGCCCTGGCTGGCCGATCACGTCGTATCGGGTGTGGCTCTGCTGCCGGGTGCGGCGTTGGTGGAGTTGGCCGTCCGTGCTGGGGATGAGGTGGGTGCTGGGTCGTTGCGGGAGTTGGTGATCGAGGCGCCGCTGGTTCTGCCGGAGTCCGGCGCGGTACGCGTGCAGGTGTCGGTCGGCGGGCCGCAGGCCGATGGTGTGCGTTCGGTCGCGGTGTACTCGCGGGCCGACGATGCGGTGTCCGAGACACCGTGGACGCGCCATGCCAGCGGTCAGCTCGCGAGCCAGGCACCCGCCCCTGCCCGCTCCTTCGACGTCTGGCCCCCGGCGGGCGCGGAAGCCGTCGACCTGGAGGGGTTCTACCAGGCACAGGTGGCGGCGGGGTACGACTACGGGCCGTTGTTCCAGGGGCTCAGGACCCTCTGGACACTCGACGGGACCATCTTCGCCGAGGTCGCTCTGCCCACCGAGGAGGCGGAAGCGGCGGCCGGGTTCGGGCTGCATCCGGCCCTGCTCGACTCGGTGTTGCACTGTGGTGCCTTCACCGAGCGAAAGGCCGAGCCGGGCAAGGTCATTCTCCCGTTCGCGTGGAGTGGGCTGACTCTGCACGCGGTCGGCGCGTCGGCGCTGCGGGTGCGTATGACACCGACCGGTCCTGAATCGGTCGCGCTGGAGATCGCCGACGGTGACGGTGCCCCCGTGGCATCGGTCGAGTCGCTGGTGCTGCGCGCCGTCGCCGCGGACCAGATGAAGACGGCCGGACAGCCCGGGACGGACTCCTTGTTCCGCATGGAGTGGACGGAGCTGCCGGTCGACGCCACGACGGGGGCCCTCGCGCCCCGCTCGGTGTCGATGTCCTGGGACATTGAGGAGCTGGTCAGCTCCGGTGCGGCGCTACCGGACGTGCTGGCCGTCGATGCCATCGACGGTGTGGTGAGCGCCGAGCGGGTACGGGGCCTCTCGGGCAGGGTGCTGGGGATCCTCCAGGCGTTCCTGGCCGCCCCGGAGCTGGACGCCAGCCGATTGGTCGTGGTCACGCGGGGCGCCGTCGGAGTGTCCGGCGATGCCGAGGTGACCGACCCGGCGGGTGGCGCGGTGTGGGGTCTGGTGCGCTCGGCTCAGGCGGAGAACCCGGGCCGCATCGTGCTGATGGACGTGGACGAGCACCACGAATCCCGTGGCGCGATGGCGGGTGTGCTCGCGGCGGAAGAACCCCAGGCGGCGGTGCGCGGCGGGACGGTGTGGATCCCGCGCCTGGTACGTACGTCCGCCACGGCCGACGTACGTACGCCCGCCGAGGACGGCACCTCCTCCCCGGTCCTGGACCCCGAGGGCACGGTGCTGATCACGGGCGGAACCGGGACCCTGGGTGGTTTGGTGGCCCGTCACCTCGTCACCCAACACCGCGTACGAAAGCTGCTGTTGGTCAGCCGACGTGGCGTGGACGCGGCGGGTGCCGGAGAACTGAAGGCCGACCTGGAGCAGCTCGGCGCGGACGTCACCGTGGCCGCCTGCGATGTCTCGAAGCGTCGAGCGGTGAAGAAGCTGCTGGCGGGGATTCCGGCGGAGTCGCCGCTGACGGGCGTGGTGCACACGGCGGGTGTCCTCGATGACGGTGTGATCGCGAGCCTGGACCAGGACCGCCTGGGCGCGGTGTTCCGGCCGAAGGTCGATGCGGCGCTGATGCTGCACGAGCTGACCGCCGAACTGGACTTGGACGCGTTCGTGCTGTTCTCCTCCGCGGCCGGAGCGATCGGCGGCCCGGGCCAGGGCAACTACTCGGCGGCGAACGCGTTCCTGGACTCCCTGGCCCAGTGGCGTCGGACCCAGGGCCTGCCCGCCGTGTCCCTGGCGTGGGGACTCTGGGGCGAGTCCGGCGGAATGATCGAGGCGATGAGTGAATCCGACCAGGCCCGTATGGGGCGTGGCGGGGTTCAGCCGCTGTCGTCCGACGAAGGCATGGCGCTGTTCGACATCGGCCTGAGCACGGACGACTCGGTGTTGGTGCCGGTGAAATTCGACCTCGCCGCCCTGACGGCACAGGCCCAGGCGGGTCGGCTCCCCTCCATCCTGCGCGGGCTGGTCCGCCAGCCACGACGAACGGCCCAGACCACCGCCACCGCGACACATCACGACGGGCTGGCCGGTCGGTTGGTGGGGTTGTCGGGTGAGGAGCAGGGGCGGGTGTTGGTGGATGTGGTGTGTGGTGAGGTGGCGGTGGTGCTGGGGCATGCG
>NZ_JBSFGE010000061.1:0-10115 GCF_053596435.1 Streptomyces sp. NPDC001700 | reverse complement strand
ATGGCACACGAACTCCTCGACACCTCGACCGTTTTCGCCGAACGCATGCGAGAGTGCGCCGCCGCACTGGACCCGTTCGCCGACTGGTCACTCCTGGACATCCTCAACGACGAGGAAGCGCTACGCCGAGTCGACGTGGTCCAGCCCGTGCTGTGGGCCGTCATGGTCTCCCTCGCCGAACTCTGGCGCTCCCACGGCATCACACCAGCCGCCGTCATCGGCCACTCCCAAGGAGAAATCGCCGCAGCCTGCGTAGCAGGCGGACTCACCCTCCAAGACGGCGCCCGCATCATCGCCCTGCGCAGCAAAGCGATCCTCACCTTGTCCGGCCACGGCGGCATGGTCTCCGTACCCCTCCCCGCAGAGCAGTTGCGCGACCGGGACGGGCTGTCCATCGCCGCCATCAACGGCCCCACCTCCACCGTCGTCTCCGGCAACAACCACACACTCGACACACTCCTCACCGAGTACCCGCAGGCCAAACGCATCCCCGTCGACTACGCCTCCCACTCCGACCACGTCGAACAACTCGAAGACGAACTGGCACAGGCCCTCGCCCCCATCACACCGCGCACCGGCGAGATCCCCTTCTACTCCACCGTCACGGGTGCGCTCACCGACACGGCAGAGCTGAACGCCGCCTACTGGTACCGCAACCTCCGCCACACCGTCCAATTCCAGAACACCATCGAAAACCTCCTCACCCTCGGCCACACCACCTTCATCGAAACCAGCCCCCACCCCGTCCTCACCATCGGCATCCAGGACACCGCCGACACCACCAACACCCACATCGTCACCACCGGAACCCTCCGACGCGACGAAGGCAACGCCCAACGATTCCTCAAATCGCTCGCAGAGGTCTCCGTCACCGGAGCCGAAGTGAACTGGCGGACCGTCTTCCAGGGAACAGGCGCGCGGCAGGTGGAGCTGCCGACCTACGCCTTCCAGCGCGAGCGCTACTGGCTGGAGCCGAAACGCGGCACGGGGGACGCGTCCGGCCTGGGGCTGGGCTCTGTCGACCACCCGCTGCTGGGCGCGGCGGTGCCGCTTCCCGGATCGGACGGCTGCGTGCTGACCGGTGCGCTGTCGCTCGCCGGGCAGCCGTGGCTGGCCGACCACACGGTGCTGGGTGTGGTGCTGTTGCCGGGGGCCGCTTTCGTGGAGCTGGCACTGCAGGCGGGGGCTCGGGTCGGTTGCGACGTGCTCGGTGAGCTGACGATGCACGAGCCTCTGGTGGTCCCCGAGCACGAGACCGTTCAGCTCCAGGTGTCCGTCGGCGGCGCGGACGAGCTAGGTCATCGGGACCTCGCCGTGTTCTCCCGACGTGACAGCGACTGGGTGCGTCATGCCACCGGTGTGCTCCGTGCGGGCACTACGGACGGCACGGGTGCCACGGGTGGCACGAGTGCCACGGTGAGGTCGCCGGAGGACCTGCGGGCCTGGCCGCCGCCCGGTGCCGAGCAGGTCGACGTCAGCGAGGTGTACGGGGGAATGGCCGACCGGGGCTACCGGTACGGCCCGTCCTTCCAAGGTCTACGCGCCGCCTGGGTCCGTGAGGACGAGGTGTTCCTCGAGGCGGTGTTGCCCGAGAACGCGTGGAGCGATGCGGGGCGCTGCGGGATCCATCCGGCTCTGCTGGACGCGGCGCTGCACGGCCTCGCCCTGGGAACGTTCGTCACCGAACCGGGCCAGGGTTATCTTCCCTTCTCCTGGAACGGGGTGAGCCTGCACGCCGTGGGCGCGTCGACGGTGCGGGTCGCGTTGCGGCCTGCCGGTACGGATGCGGTGTCGGTGCGGGTCGCCGATGTGGTCGGGGCGCCGGTATTGGCCATCGACTCGCTGGTGATGCGCCCGCTGGCCGGACAGCGGCTGCTGGAGGCGAGCGGCCGCCAGGTCGACGCGCTGTTCCGCATGGACTGGACCGAGGTGTCTGTCCCTGTCGTCTCCGACCTCAGCGGCTCGGACCCTGAACGGCCGGTTTCCTGGGCGCTGTTGGGTGGTCAGGACGACGAGCTGAAGGCGAGTGCCGCGTTGGAGGCGGCCGGGGTGTCGCTGGAGCTGGCCCACAGCCTGGACGCGCTGGAGCAGGTGCCGGACGTCCTGCTGGTGCCGTGCTCGCACGACGCCGGAGACGCTTCCGCCGCGGAGACGACGGCGGCCGCCCTGCACCGGGTGCTGCGGGTGGCGCAAGAGTGGCTGGCGGACGACCGGTTCGCCGACACTCGTCTGGTGGTGCTGACGCACCGCGCCGTGGCCACGTCCACGGGCGACGACGTCGAAGATCTGGCCGGGGCGGCGGTACAAGGCCTACTGCGCACCGCCCAGTTGGAGAACCCCGACCGGATCGTGGTCGTGGACCACGACGGCTCGGGCCTCGGTGTCCTGCCCGCGGTGCTCACGGCGGGAGAGCCCAATGTGGCGCTGCGCTCGGGCAGGGTGCTGGTGCCCAGGCTGGCCAAGGCGCCCGCGCCACACGGGGTATCCCCCGAGTGGGGGCGCGGCACCGTACTGATCACCGGTGGCACCGGGACGCTCGGCGGCCTGGTCGCCCGGCATCTGGTGTCCGAGCACGGTGCCCGGGACCTGGTGCTGGCCAGCCGCAGCGGTGTCGACGCGCCGGGGGCCGAGGACCTCGCCGCCGAGCTGGAGGCGCTGGGCGCCCGGGTCCGCGTCGCCGCGTGCGACACCGGCGACCGTGCGGCGCTGGCCGGGCTGCTGGACACGGTTCCGGAGCTGCGGGCGGTCGTGCACACCGCCGGTACGGTCGCCGACGGGGTCGTCGGTTCGCTGGTTCCCGAACAGGTCGATGCGGTCCTGCGGCCGAAGGCGGACACGGCGTGGCACCTCCACGAGCTGACGCGCCATCTGGAGCTGGACGCCTTCGTGCTGTTCTCCTCCGCCGCCGGGGTCCTCGGCAGCGCCGGTCAGGCCAACTACGCCGCGGCCAACGCCTTCCTCGACGCGCTGGCGACGCGCAGGCGAGCCGAGGGGCGAACCGCGGTGTCCGTGGCCTGGGGCTTCTGGGAGCAACGCAGCGGGCTGACCACGCACCTGTCTGACGACGACGTGGCCCGGATGCGGGGCAAGGTCGCGATGCCGCTGTCGGTCCGACAGGGTCTGGAGCTGTTCGACGCCGCGTGCCGAGGCGCCGATGCCACGGTCCTGGCAAGCCCCCTGGACGTCCGCTCGCTGGCGACCACCGGTGATGTGCCTCCCGTACTGCGCGGCCTCGCACCGGCGGTACCGGCGCGGAGGGCGGCGGAGACGAGTGATGGTGGGGCCGCGTTGCGGCGCCGCTTGGCCGAGCTGTCGGCGGCCGAGCAGAGCCAGGCCGTGGTGGAACTGGTCCGCGGCCAGGTGGCGGCGGTGCTCCGGCACGCTGACGCGCGGGCGGTCGACGCCACACGGACGTTCCAGGAGAGCGGCTTCGACTCGCTGACGGCGGTCGACCTGCGCAACCGGCTCACCACCGCCACCGGTGTCCGGCTGCCCGCGACGGCGGTCTTCGACTACCCGACGCCGACCGCGCTGGGGACGTATCTGCTGGCGCGGATCGCGCCGGAGGCAGCCGATCCGGTCTCGGTCCAGCTCAGGCAGTTGGACAAGATCGCTTCGGTGATATCCGCCATGGGTGCGGACGCCGCTCTGCGTGAGCGGCTGTCGCCCCGGTTGGAATCCATCGTTGCCATGTGGACCGACATGCAACGGACCGCGCAGGCGGACGCGGAAAAGCAGGACTTGGAATCTGCCTCATTGGAAGACATGTTCGGCATCATCGACCAGGAACTCGATGGGTCATGACCAGCACGAACGTCCGACCGGTTGTCATCGAGGGGAATGGCGAAGAAATGTCAAACGACGAAAAGGTTCTCGCGTACCTGAAGAAGCTCACCGCCGATCTGCGTCAGACGCGGCAGCGCCTCACCGAGGTCGAGGCGAAGAGCCGGGAACCGATCGCGATCATCGGGATGAGCTGCCGCTTCCCCGGCGGGGTGGCCTCTCCCGAGGATCTGTGGCGGCTGGCCGATTCGGCGGTGGACGCGGTGGGCGACTTCCCGGCCGACCGAGGCTGGGACCTGGACGGCGGGTACGACCCGGATCCCGACCGCGCTGGCCACTCGTACGCCCGTGAGGGCGCGTTCGTCCATGACGTCGCGGACTTCGACCCCGGCCTGTTCGGTATTTCGCCGCGTGAGGCACTGGCGATGGACCCGCAGCAGCGGCTGCTGTTGGAGGCGTCCTGGGAGGTCTTCGAACGGGCGGGCATCCCGGCATCCGCGGTGCGGGGCAGCCGCACAGGCGTGTTCGCCGGACTGATGTATTCCGATTACGTCTCGCGGCTGCCCGCCGTGCCGGACGAGCTGGAGGGCTACGTCGGCATCGGCAGCGCGGCGAGCGTCGCCTCGGGCCGGATCTCCTACACCTACGGCCTCGAAGGCCCGGCGGTGACGGTGGACACGGCGTGCTCGTCGTCGCTGGTGGCCCTGCACCTGGCCGTGCAGGCGCTGCGGAACGGAGAATGCTCGCTGGCCCTCGTCGGTGGCGTCACCGTCATGGCCACACCCGGCACGTTCGTCCAGTTCTCGCGCCAGCGCGGACTCGCGGCGGACGGGCGGTGCAAGTCCTTCGCCGCAGGTGCGGACGGCACCGGCTGGGGCGAGGGCGTCGGCATGCTGCTCGTGGAGCGGCTGTCCGACGCCGTACGCAACGGCCACCAGGTACTGGCGGTCGTACGGGGCTCCGCCGTCAACCAGGACGGTGCGTCCAACGGTCTGACCGCTCCGAACGGCCCGTCGCAGCAGCGCGTCATCCAACAGGCGCTGGCGAACGCCGGGCTGGCGACGACCGACGTCGACGCCGTCGAAGCGCACGGTACGGGTACGACACTGGGCGACCCGATCGAGGCGCAGGCGCTGCTGGCCACCTACGGTCAGGACCGCGACCACGACCGCCCCCTGCTGCTGGGCTCGATCAAGTCCAACATCGGGCACACGCAGGCCGCAGCAGGTGTCGCCGGTGTCATCAAGATGGTCATGGCGATGCAGCACGGCGTACTGCCCCAGACCCTGCATGTGGACGAACCCACCCCCCACGTCGACTGGACCACCGGCGCGGTCGAGCTGCTGACGGAACGTACGGACTGGCCCAGCGTCGAGCGACCTCGCCGGGCCGGTGTGTCCTCGTTCGGCGTGAGCGGCACGAACGCGCACGTGATCCTTGAGCAGGCCTCGGCCGAGGCGGAATCCGAAGCGGAGTCCGGGTCGGATCGGGGTGACCTGCCCGCGATTCCCTGGGTGCTGTCCGGTGAGGGCGAGACCGCCCTCCACGCACAGGCCGAACGCCTGAAAACCTTCGTGGAGAACAACCCCCACCTGCACCCGGCAGACATCGCCTGGTCCCTGGCCACCACACGCACAGCACTCTCCCACCGCGCGGTCGCCGTAGGCACCAACCGCGACGAACTGATCACCGCACTCCAAACACTGACCATCACAACCCCCGCCACCGGCGGACTGGCCATGCTCTTCACCGGCCAGGGCTCCCAACGCCTCGGCATGGGCCGGGAACTGTACGACACGTTCCCGGTGTTCCAGCAGGCCTGGGACGAGGTGTCCGAGGAACTGGAGACCCACCTCGACCGGCCACTCACCGAAGTGGTGTGGGGCGAAGACGCTGAACTCCTCAACCAAACCCTCTACACCCAAGCCGCCCTCTTCACCCTCGAAGTCTCCCTCTACCGCCTCATCACCTCCTGGGGCATCACACCCGACCACCTCCTCGGCCACTCCATCGGCGAACTCACCGCCGCCCACCTCGCGGGCCTATGGACCCTGCCCGACGCGGCGAAGGTGGTCGCCGCACGCGGCCGCCTCATGCAAGCCCTCCCCACCGGCGGCGCCATGGCCACCATCGCCGCACCAGAAACCGACGTACTCCCCCTCCTGGACGACCAGCGAGCGGCGATCGCCGCCGTGAACAGCCCGACCTCGGTCGTGATCTCCGGCGACGAGGCAGCGGTCCAGCATGTCATCGACGCGATGACCTCGCGCGGGGTGAAGACACGACGGCTGCACGTCAGCCACGCCTTCCACTCACCCCGCATGGACGCCATGCTCACCGAGTTCACCGACGTACTCCAGAGCGTGGAATTCCACACCCCGAACATCCCCGTGGTCTCCAACCTCACCGGCACGATCGCCGGGGAGGAGCTGTGCTCCCCTGAGTACTGGACCCGCCACGTCCGTGAAACCGTCCACTTCAACGACGGCCTCAACACCCTCCGCGCGGCGGGTGTCGCAACGTTCCTCGAACTCGGCCCCGACGGCAGCCTCACCTCCCTCACCGACACCCACGGCATAGCCACCCTCCGCCCCCACCACCCCGAAACCACCACCCTCCTCACCGCACTCGGCAACCTCCACACCCACGACCGCCCCATCGACTGGAACGCCCTCCTCCCCGGAACACACCGCACCGAACTCCCCACCTACGCCTTCCAGCACCAACGCTTCTGGCTCCAACCACCCACCCCCCAACCCACCACCAACCCCACCGACACCGCCCTCTGGAACGCCATCGAACACGGCGACCTGGACTTCCTCGGCATCAACCCCGACCAACCCCTGAACGAAGCACTACCAGCACTGGCATCCTGGCGCCGCCGCCAACAACAACAGTCGACCACCGACACCTGGCGATACCAGTACGCATGGACCCAGGTCAGCACGCTGTCCTCCCAGCCGAGGCCGACCGGCACCTGGATGGTCGTGGCCGAGCCGGGCAGCACAGCGGACGATGCCGACACGGTCGCCGACGCGCTGCGGGCAGTCGGCGCCGACGCACGAGTGACGACCATCGCGGAACTGGAGGGCGGTACGAACCTCGCAGGCGTCGTCTCCCTCCTGCCCGTCACCGAGACCGTCGCACTGGTCCAAGCCCTCACCACAGCAGACATCGACGCACCCCTGTGGTGCATCACCCACAACGCCGTACCCGCAACCAACAACGACGAAGTAGACCCCGACCAAGCCGCACTCTGGGGCCTCGGCCGCGTCATCGCACTCGAACACCCCGACCGCTGGGGCGGACTCATCGACCTCCCCACCCAGACCGACGAACACATCACGGCATCGTTGTGCGCAATACTCGGCGGCGCCACCAACGAAGACCAGCTCGCCATCCGCCCCACCGGCGTATGGGCGGGCCGACTGCGACGTGTCGAGCCGGGCGGCAGTGGGTCGCCCGTGATCTGGCGTACTACCGGATCCGCACTGGTCACGGGCGGTACGGGCGCCCTGGGCGGCCACGTCGCCCGCTGGCTCGCCACCACCGGCGTCGAACACATCATCCTCACCAGCCGCCGAGGCGTCGACGCCCCCGGAGCGCCTGAACTGATCGCGCAGCTCGAAGCGCTCGGCGTCCGGGCGCGGGTGGCCACGTGCGATGTGGCGGACCGGGACGCGGTGGCCGAGTTGCTCGGTACGATCCCGGACCTGCGCGTGGTCGTGCATGCTGCCGGGGTTCCGAGCTGGGGTCCCGTGGACGACCTGAGCGCCGACGAGTTCGAGACCGGCATGCGGGCCAAGGTCTCGGGCGCCATCCATCTCGACGAGCTGACGCGCGAGGCGGATCTGGACGCGTTCGTCCTGTACTCGTCGATCGCCGGTGTGTGGGGCAGCGGCAACCAGTCCGCGTACGCCGCCGCCAACGCGTTCCTGGACGGGCTGGCACATCGCCGCCGGGCCAACGGCCTGGTGGCCACCTCCGTGGCCTGGGGCATGTGGGACGGCGGCGGCATGGCCGCCGAGGGCGCGGACCTCCTCGCCGACCACGGCCTCTCGGCCATGGCGCCCGAGCTGGCCATCACGGCGCTGGGGCAGGCGCTGCGCGGTGACGAGACGGCTGTCGTGGTCGCGGACGTGGACTGGTCCCGCTTCGGGCCGCGGTTCACGGCTCTGCGTCCGAGCCCCCTGCTGAGCGAGCTGTTGACCGACATGGCCGAGCCCGCCGCGCCGGTCGGCGCGTTCGCGCTTCGCCTCCGTTCCCTGTCCGAGGCGGAGCGAAGTCGCGCCGCCCTGGAGTTGGTGCGTACGGCTGCGGCGGCGGTACTGGGACACCCGGGTCCTGAGGCTGTCGATGCCACGCGGACCTTCCAGGAGATCGGCTTCGACTCGCTGACCGCCGTGGAGTTCCGCAACCGGCTCACCACCGCCACGGGCATCCGCCCGCCCGCCACGGTGATCTTCGACTGTCCGACACCGCTGGCGCTCGCCGCGTATCTGGTCAGCGAGGCGCTGGGCGCTTCGCAGGAGATCCTGGCTGACGTGTCGGCAGTGGTCGCGGCCGACGACGACCCCATCGTGATCGTCGGCATGAGCTGCCGCTACCCGGGCGGTGTCGAGTCGCCCGAGGACCTGTGGCGGTTGGTCGACTCTCACGGCGACGCCGTTTCGGCCTTCCCGACGGACCGGGGCTGGGACCTGGACGGCGGGTACGACCCGGCCACGGGCCGCACCGGCACCCCGTACACCCGTGTGGGCGGCTTCGTGTACGGCGCGGGCGACTTCGACCCCGGCTTCTTCGGTATCTCGCCGCGTGAGGCACTGGCGATGGACCCGCAGCAGCGCCTGCTGCTGCACACCACGTGGGAGGCGTTCGAACAGGCGGGCATCCCGGCATCCTCGGTGCGGGGCAGCCGCACTGGCGTGTTCGTGGGCGCGTCCTCACAGGGCTACGGCGCCGCGTCGGAGTCCGAGGGGTACTTCCTCACCGGCAGTTCGAGCAGCATCATCTCCGGGCGGGTGTCCTACACCTTCGGCCTCGAAGGCCCGGCGGTGACGGTGGACACGGCGTGCTCGTCGTCGCTGGTGGCCCTGCACCTGGCCGTGCAGGCGCTGCGGAACGGAGAATGCTCGCTGGCCCTCGCCGGTGGTGTGACGATCATGGCCACTCCGACCGCGTTCGAAGAGTTCTCGCGCCAGGGGGGTCTCGCGGCGGACGGGCGGTGCAAGTCCTTCGCCGCAGGTGCGGACGGCACCGGCTGGGCCGAGGGCGTCGGCATGCTGCTCGTGGAGCGGCTCTCGGACGCCGTACGCAACGACCACCAGGTCCTCGCGGTCGTACGGGGCTCCGCCGTCAACCAGGACGGCGCCTCCAACGGCCTCACAGCCCCCAACGGTCCCTCCCAGCAACGCGTCATCCGCCAGGCCCTGGCCAACGCCGGACTCTCGGCCACCGAGATCGACGCCGTCGAAGCACACGGCACCGGCACGACACTCGGCGACCCCATCGAGGCGCAGGCACTGCTGGCCACCTACGGTCAGGACCGCGACGCCGAACGCCCCCTGCTGCTGGGCTCGATCAAGTCCAACATCGGCCACACCCAAGCCGCCGCCGGTGTCGCCGGGGTGATCAAGATGGTCATGGCGATGCGCCACGGCGTACTGCCCCAGACCCTCCACCTCGACGAACCCACCCCCCACGTCGACTGGACCACCGGCTCGGTGGAACTGCTGACGGAGCACCGCGACTGGCCGGAGACGGGTGCTCCGCGACGTGCGGGCATCTCCTCGTTCGGCGTGAGCGGCACCAACGCCCACGTCATCCTCGAACAGGCCTCGGCCGAGGCGGAATCCGAAGTGAAGTCCGGGTCGGATCGGGGTGACCTGCCCGCGATTCCCTGGGTGCTGTCCGGTGAGGGCGAGACCGCCCTCCACGCACAGGCCGAACGCCTCAAGTCCTTCGTGGAGAACAACCCCCACCTGCACCCGGCAGACATCGCCTGGTCCCTGGCCACCACACGCACAGCACTCTCCCACCGCGCGGTCGCCGTAGGCACCAACCGCGACGAACTGATCACCGCACTCCAAACACTGACCATCACAACCCCCGCCACCGGCGGACTGGCCATGCTCTTCACCGGCCAGGGCTCCCAACGCCTCGGCATGGGCCGGGAACTGTACGACGCGTTCCCGGTGTTCCAGCAGGCCTGGGACGAGGTATGCGAGGAACTGGAGACCCACCTCGACCGGCCACTCACCGAAGTCGTGTGGGGCCAGGACCCTGAACTCCTCAACCAAACCCTCTACACCCAAGCCGCCCTCTTCACCCTC
>NZ_JBSFGE010000060.1:0-11175 GCF_053596435.1 Streptomyces sp. NPDC001700 | reverse complement strand
CCGGCGTCCTGTGGGCGCTCCTGCGCGACAACCGCATCTTCACCTCCGTCCCGCCGGACGCGCAGGCGGCTTGACTCAGTCATTGAGACTCCTTGTGGATGCGCGTGATCTGGAGGCGGCTCCAGCTGCTTTGGCAGGGCCGTAGGTGCCTCCCGGGAGGGCAGGGGACCAGCATCGCCCCCGTCGTGGGCCCATGGGCATACGCTCTTTGCGTTAACGGCCAGTTGTTGAGAGCAGGGCAAGGAACCGCAGGCCTTCGCCTGTGGCGGAAATACCCAGAAGCCTCTCGACGCCAAGAAGTCGGCCTGCTGCTTCCTTTCGTACTGCGCCAGCTCGCTCGCATCCTCTACTGCCAGCTCCCGACATGGCCGTGCTGTACTTGTCGACCCGGGCAGCCATGTTGCCCCGACTGTGCAGCCGAGCCCACACGAGGGCAGGATCAGCGCCATGAAGATTCTGGTGATCGGTGGAACGTGGTTCCTGGGGAAGCAGGTCGCGGAGGACGCGCTGGCGCGCGGGTGGGAGGTGACCACCTTCAACCGCGGTCGGTCCGGTACGGATGTGCCGGGTGTGGTGCCCGTCCATGGGGACAGGACCGTCGAGGAGGATCTGCGGCGTCTCGCAGGGCAAGGCCTCTGGGACGCGGTCATCGATACGTCCAGCTCGGAGCTGGCTCCACGCGATGTCCTGCTGGCGGCAGTCGCCTTGAAGGATGCCGTTGGTCGGTGGGTCCATCTCTCCACCGTCTCCGTATATCAGGGCTGGCCTCACCTGCCGTTGACAGAGGACGCTCCGCTGCTGGAGTGCCCGGCGGACGCGGATGAGACGTACGGGTACACGGGTGAGGGCGGCAGCCCGACCATCTATGGCTTTCAGAAGGTCGGCGGCGAGAACGCAGTGCGTCAGACCCTGGGCGACGAGCGGGTGGCGCTCCTTCGGCCGGGTGTCATCGTGGGCCCGGGTGAGTACGTGGGCCGACTGCCCTGGTGGCTGAATCGAGCCCGACAGGGTGGACCCGTCCTCGCGCCCGCCCCCGCCGATCGTCGCATCCAGCCCGTTGACGTGCGCGATGTGGCAGCGTTCGCGCTCGATCAAGCGCAAGGAGAGGGTCACGGCGCGTTCAACATCGCGCACCCGGACGGGCTGACGATGCGGGACTTCCTCGCCGAGTGCCTGGCGGTCACCGGGGGAGCGGGCAAGCCGGTGTGGGCTGCCCCCGAGAAGCTGACCGCCCAGGGTGTCCGGCAGTGGACGGAGCTGCCGTTGTGGCGTACGCACGCCGGGGTGTGGTCGGTCGATGCCGGTCACGCCGTTGCGGCGGGGCTGCGGTGCCGCCCGCTCAGCGAGACGATCCGGGACACCTGGGCCTGGATGGCTGCTGATGGCCGTCCGGTGGATCATCCACGGTGGGCCGAGCACGGCATCGACCGCGACAAGGAGGCCAAGGTGCTGGCCTCCTTGTGATCAGGGCTCCAGCGTCAACGGTCCGTATGGGCCGTCGAGCGCCCGGGCCGATGATGCAAGGACGAAGCCCTCTATGCGCTCGGCCAGATCACCGGCCACGGCGGTGCCCTGGTAGCGCGGCAGGGTCAGTGTGCTGCGCAGTTGGCTGATCCGGCGCAAGAGACCGGTGGCGCGCTGGTCCACGGGAACGTCCCACACATGTGCCAGCGCTTCGGCGGCCCCTTCGAGGTCGTTGTCCAACAGCCGGGCCATGGCCAGATCGGCGGCGGCACCTCCCAGCACCCGTGCGGAGCGAGCGCTTGCGGGCTTGGCACTGAGAAGCTCCAGGGCACGTAGCGCGCTGGCTTCAGCCTGCTCGCCGTTGCCGACGAGGAGCGCCGTGCTGCTGTTCGACATTGCCAGCCGCTCCTCACTGAAGCCGAACTCGCCTCCGACCACTTCGTGCAGTTCGTCGGTGCGGCCCGACCTTGCCTCCTCGGACAGCTCAACAGCGCGCTGTGCGGACACGGTGTCGCCGAGGTGCCCGTACGCGCGAGCCTCGATCGCCCGCAGCCTGCGCACGGCGGTGTCGCCCAATCCGTCGCACATCAGGCCTCGCTGAACCAGACGAACCGATTCGCTGGGTGTCGCGCTGAAGTACGAGATGTACGCGAGGGCACCTGCGGCGAACGCCTGCAGAGGGCCGAAACGGGCGCTCTCCCCGTAGAGCGCTGCCGTACGCGCCAACCGCTTCGCGCCCGCCAGCGAGCCCATGTCGAAGGCGGCGGTGGCCAAGAGGGCGGATGCTTGCCCGGCCAGAACCAACAGGTCTTGCTGCTGGCCTGGGATCCTGGTGCGGTCGCGCTGCGTTTCCGCTTCCTCTCGCAGTCGGCGGGCTTCGGTCCACACCGCTGAGGAGGACTTGCGGTTATAGGCCCCGGCCAGAGCGACGATGTCGTCACGGAGCTGGTCGATCGTGGTGTCAGAGATGGACGACGCCGCGGCGGCGTTGGCATCTTCCTGGGCGTCTCGTGCGGTCATAGCGATCTCGGCTTCCAGGTCGAACGCGGGCAAGGCGGGATCGTTGGCGCTGTGCGGAGGGCCGAACAGCGTCTCGACCGGCATCCCGAACATGGCTTCGAGAACGCGGCAGGTATCAGCACCCGGCAGACCGCGGAGCTTGCCGCCGGTCCAGCGACGGAACGCGGATTCGCCCACCGTCGGGTTCGCAGGGCCCAAGCCCAAGACTTCGTCAGCCGTAGCAGCGAACGTTCGGGCGAAGTCGACGTAGCGCCACTTTCGCTGGTCTACCAGCACTTTCAGCAGAGTAGCTGGCTGTGGCACGGCCCCTCCCACCTTCGCGGATCGATCCCTCACCGAGGGAATACCGCGCCTGCATGGCATGCAACACCGTAGGGATACACACCACTTGGAAGCCATCTGCGCGCCACTTTTATCGCTCGAACGAGGTGCACAGGCCATCCTGCCGGACATGGCGGAGCCATCCCGGTCTCCTCCACTCTGATCCAACCCAGCGGCACTGCGCGGCGACGCGCATCGAACCCGACGGGAGGATCGGCCATGGCGGACATGAGTGCCCTCAGCCCAACGCCCATATGCAGCCCGGGCGAGAGCGGGGCCAGGCGGGCTCAAGCACGGCGCCGTCCACTACGGCCTTCCCGCACCGGGCGCTCCAGCGAGTCGGCAGACAGCAGTCCTCGGACCAGGCGGCGAATCAACATGACAGCGACTACCTCCCCATCGCTTGCTCTCACCCGCGAGCAGGACGTCATGACTGTGGGCTTCACCATCAGCCTGCGCGACGAGCACGACGACATCCCCAGGCAGGATGCACAGCGTGTTCGCCAGATGCGCCGCCTGACAAGGGCGCGCCTGGCGTATTGGGGGCTCTCCGGGCTGGTCGAGGACATGGAACTGCTCGTCTCCGAGCTCGTCACCAACGCCATCAAGCACAGCCGTGGTACCGAGATCACCATGACGCTGGAGCTCAACGACGGCGTGCTCCGGCTTGGAGTCAGCGATGAGACCAGCCGATTCCCACAGATCCAGCAACCGAATGACGACGCCGAAGGTGGCCGGGGCCTCCAGCTCGTTCAGTGCATCACCGAGCAGCACGGGGGCTCCTGGGGCATCAGGCCCGACGGCACCAGCACGTGGTGCACGATTCCCACCACCTCCGCAGGGAAGTGCTGATGGACCCAGGGCTAATCACCGCGCGCCACGCCTGGACGGGGGCGCCTCGCGGAGCCGAACGGTGGGCGAATCGACCGCATCTACGCCACGCCGCAGATCGCCCAGGCCCTGACCCGGCTGGAGGTCATCGTCGACGACGGGTTACGCGAGGCGTCCGACCACGCGTCGGTCATGGCCACCTTCAATCTCTCCGCACTGCGCCGCGCCCTGTCCACCGAACCGACCTTGGCGGCCTGATGCGGCCCCCCACCCGCACCTGCGGTTGATGCCTCAACTTGGAGACTCCATGCTCACAGCCACCAGATATCCCGGTCTGGAAGCCGCGTACCTGGCCCTCCTGAGGCAGGTGTCCGACGATTACGAGCAACGCATCGTGGCGCGGGGACATAACGCTCGCGAAGTGCTCGGTGCCTCCTTCCAACTGCCGGACCCGCGTCAGCGGCTGCCCTATCTGGGGCAGCGCAAGGCCAATCCCGTCTTCCACTTCGCTGAGGCGCTGTGGTATCTGGCTGGCCGCCGGGATCTGGAAATGATCGGCTACTACGCCCCGTCCATGCGCTCCAGCTCCTCCGACGGCATCCACATCGGCGGGTCGGCGTACGGACACACACTCTTCACCCCTGCGGAGGGCGACATGCTCTCCCCTTTCGACCGGGTCCTGGAACTGCTCCGGACGGAGGCGGACAGCAAGCGCGGATACGTCCCGGTCTTCTCGCTCGGCGAACTCGCGATCAGGGACAACCCCGACGTGGCCTGCCTGGCCGGGCTCCACTTCCTGTCGCGTGACGGACACCTGCACATGGTCTGCTCCATGCGGGCCAACGACCTGGACTGCGGACTGCTGTCGGACGTCTTCAGTTTCACCATGCTCCAGGAGTACGCGGCCGTACAGCTCGGGCTGGAGTTGGGCGCGTATACGCACTTCATCGGCTCAGCTCATATCAACGACCGCAACGCCGATCGCGTCGAACGTGTCCTGGCCGAGGCGGACAGTCGGAGAGCCGTCCGCTTCCCGTTCCCGGAGATGCCGGTGAGTACCACCGCGGCGACGGTGGCGCACGTCCTGGAGCACGAAGAGGCCCTGCGTACGAACAAGACCCGCTACACCGTCGAGGACGTGCGGGATCTGGGGCTGGATCCCTACTGGCAGCAGCCTGTGCTGTTGTTCGAGGTCTATCGGCAGCTCCAGCACGACGAGGCCGTGAAGGTCGACCCCAGCCTCCTCGCCGCGCTGGACCCGGGGCTGCGGTGGCTCGTCGGCCACCGCTGGCCAGCCTGCGCCGCCGCCCTGGACGGAGGCGAGGAGTGAGCTGGAAGCCGCAGAGCGGCGCCGTGGTAGAAGGCATCGACTTCGACCGCTGGGCGGTCATCCTGTGCAAGCCGGACGCCGTCGAACGCGGCTTGGTCTTGCCCGTGCTCGACAGGATCCGCGCATGCGGTGTCACCGTCACGGACCGCAGGGACACCGTGGCGCGGTCCTGGCAGGCGCACGTCGTGTACCGCGATCTTCTCGCGGATGCCAAGCGCAGGCCCCGTGATCTGCCCGTCCTTCTCGACGCGGCGTTCGCCGACCGGCCGGTGTCCGTGGCGCTGGCTCGCGGTGAGCCCGGTATCCATGCCCGGCTGCGGCAGTTGGTCGGACACACCGACCCCACGTTGGCCGGGGCCGGGACGATCCGCGGGGAACTCGGGAACGACAGCCTGGCCGACGCCCGCACGCAGCGGCGCCTGGTCCGCAACCTCGTGCACACCAGCGACGACCCGGCTGCCGCCCGGCGCGACTTCGGCACCTGGTTCCACGGCGGCCGCCGACCGGACGAGCCCGACTTCGACCGGTGCTCGGTCATCCTGTGCAAGCCCGACGCCATCGAGCGCGGCCTGGTCGACGCCGTTCTGGACCAGATTCGTGCCGCCCGGGTAACGGTCTCCGAGCGCCGAGATCTCACCGTTCAGGCGTGGCAGGCCCACGTCCACTACTGGGACCTGCTGGTGGACGCCGACTGGTTCCCTGACCGCTCCATCCCCACCTGCCTGGACGCGGAATACGCCAACCGCCCGGTCACGGTGGCGCTGGCCCACGGGGAACCGGGCGTGCACCGGCGCCTTCGCCAGCTCCTCGGACACTTCGACCCCACCCGGGCCGCGCCCGGCACGATCCGCGGCGACCTCGGCAACGACAGCCTGGCCGCCGCGCTCGCCGAGAAGCGCCTCGTACGCAACCTGGTGCACACCTCCGACGACCCGGCTGCCGCCCGGCGCGACTTCGGCACCTGGTACGGCGCCCGCCGCCGGGCCCTGCTCGACCCGCTGAGTGCCCCGCGCCAGCGCACATCCGTCGAGAACTGACGCCCTTCCCCCGAACCGGAGGCATCCATGCGCGAGCCCTACCAGCACCGCCCCTTACCCCTCCTCACCCCGGACCAGATCGGGGAGCTGAAGCCCTCCCTCGCGGACGTGATCGAGTACCGCAAGTCCGGCCTCTCCCTGAACTGGATCATCGGCTGCCCGCTGGAGTGCGCCTACTGCGTCCGCCAGCTCTTCGACAACTTCGAGATGAAGCTCCCGCGCCGCCTGATGAGCGACGAGCAAGCCGTCGCGGAACTCGTGGAGCACCCGTACTTCCGGCCGCACCGGACACCCATCCAGCTCCTGAACCGGGCGACCGACCCCATGCTGCCCGTCGTCAAACCGCACCTCTTCGACGTGCTGCGGAGCCTGGACGCGCGGGGCATGACCAATCACGTCCTCGTCATCACGCGCTGGCGCGTCGGGCCGGAGGACTGCGATGTCCTCAACAGCTTCCGGAACCTGCGCCTGACCGTCCTGGTCACACACTCCGGCATCGACAACGACGCCATCGAGCTGGTCGACTCCAACGTGGCCGCCGAGAGCCTACGCACCCTCCACGAGCGCGCCGAGCGGTACCGCACCGTCCTGTACTGGCGCCCGATCGTCCCCGGGCTCAACGACTCCGACGCTCACCTGGAGCGGGCCCGCGAGCTGTCCGCGCACGCCCACGCGACGGTCTTCACCGGCCTGTTCTTCCGCCAGGAGATCGCGGCCTACTACGAGGCGAACGGCCTGCCCGTACCGTACGACCACACGGCCCGGCGCAAAGTCCTGCCCGAGGCGGCCGAGCAGCGGATTCTCGACTTCTTCCACACCCCGGAGCACCTCAACGCGCCATGGGGAGCGCTCTTCCGCAAGACGAGCTGTGCCGTGGCCTACGTCCACGGCGAGGCCGACTACAACGGCCACTTCGGCATACGGGAACTGTGCGACATCTGCCCTCGGGAACAGGTCGAGCTGTGTAAATCGGCCTGGGTCAAGCCCGACCTCACCCGCGTCACCGAAGATGCCCGAGTCCTCGGCGCGACCGGGCCCGTTGAGGTAACCGACCGCGCCATCATCGTGGATGGCCTGGACGAGCCGCCGCGCTACTACCTCCAGCACGGCTACGGCTACCAGTGCCACGACCGCGACAAGCCCCACCACTACCGCCAGCACGGCCGCGCCCCCATCGGCTGGCCAGCGGGGAACGGAACGCTCCAACGATGAACTTCGCCACCTGGCCCGCACTGCTCGTCGTGGACGTAGAAGGCAACGGGACCAACCCTCCCGACCTGGTCGAGGTGGCCGCCCTGCCCGTTCGCGACGGCGGGCCGGACACGAGCACGGCCGGGGCGTGGCTGATCCGCCCGCCCCGCCCCGTCACCCCCTTCGCCACCCGGGTCCACGGCTTGACCAACGAAGCCCTGGCCAAGTCCCCCACGTGGCCGGAGATCGCCGACCAGGTCCACACTCTCCTGGGCCCAGCGTGGATCTGCGCCCACAACGCCCACACCGACTACCGCGTACTCAAGGCGCACTTGCCGACGTGGCAGCCGACCGGCGTCCTCGACACGCTCCGCCTCGCCAAGGCCACGTACCCGAACCTGCCCGGCTACAGCCTCGACGCCCTGATCAGGCACATCAAGCCCGACCTCACGGCCGCCCCCGCCCAACGGCACCGCGCCACCTACGACGCCTACGCCACGGCCCAGCTCCTCCTCGCCATGGCCGACCACTACGCCACCTGGGACCAGCTCATCGCCGCCGCCGTACCGCCCGGCCTGCCTGGCGCCCCCGAACCAGAAGAGGACCCCACCCTGTGGTGAACACACCCCTCCGCATCGGAGTGCTCGGCACCCACTCCACCGGCAAGACGACGCTGCTCAAGCGGATCGAGATGGAGCTGCGCGGCCACGGCGTGACCGTGGCCCGCACCGGCCGCCTGGCCAAGCGAGCCGCCGGTATCGGGCTGTCGAAGATGCAGCACCACACCGAGATGTCCACCGAGTGGATCACCGCCCAGGGCATCGCGGACGAGATCGCCTGCGCGGCCCAAGGCACCCACGTCGTCCTCGCCGACAGGGCGGCCCCCGACGCGCTCGCGTACTACAACGCAGCTCTGGAGTTCCGCGCCGAGCACGCCGAGCCCATGGCCATGGAACGGCTGCGCCTGCTGACCGCGACTCAATACGCGAAGTACGACCTCCTCCTGGCCACCGTGCTGGACCCGTCCGTCCCCGTCGACCAGGGCCACGACTACGACGCCCGTTTTCGCGCCCTGGTCGACCAGCACGTTCACGCGCTCCTCGAAGACGAGAAGCTGGACCACCTTCGCGTCACCAGCCGCAGCAAGGCCCACGCCATCCAACGCGCCGTCGAGATCGGCCTCAAGGGGGTCGCAGCATGAGCACCCCTCCGCCCGCAGGCACCATCACCATCGCCGACAAGACGGTCTCCCGCCTCGGCCTCGGCACCATGCGCCTGACCGGCCCCGGCATCTGGGGCGAACCCGAGGACCGCGTCACCGCGATCAGCGTGCTCCGCCAAGCCGTCCACACCTACGGCATCACCCACATCGACACCGCCGACGCCTACGGCCCCCACACCGTCGAACACCTCATCCACGACGCCCTGCACCCCTACCCCGAGCACGTACTGATCGCCACGAAGGTCGGCCTGGTACGCCCCGCCCCCGGAACCTGGGTGCCCCTGGGCCACCCCGTCTACCTCCGTGCCTGCGTCGAGGCCAGTCTCCGCCGTCTGCAGACCGACCGGCTCGACCTCTGCTACCTCCACCGCATTGACCCCGAGGTACGGCTCGCGGACCAGCTCGGAACCCTCGAAGCCCTCCGGACCGAAGGCAAGATCGGCCACATCGGCCTGTCCAAGGTCACCCCGGACACCATCCGGGACGCCGCCAAACACACCCGCGTGGCGGCCGTACAGAACGTCCTCAACATGACCGACCGACACGACCCGGCCCTCGAACTCTGCCGCGACCTCAACATCCCGTACGTGCCGTACCGGCCGCTCGACGCCGGAAACCTCGCACGCCAAACGGAAGTCGGCGCAGCACTCCACTGGCTGTTGCAGCTCGGCGCCCACGTCGCCCCGATCCCCGGCACCAGCTCACCGGAACACCTCTACCAGTTCGTGTCCGCAGTGACTGGCGCATGGGCGTGACACCCGCACTCACGTTCAAGTCCCTCTCGCGCATCGGCCGATGGTGAACGGAGGGGGCGCCATCCCTCAGCCTCTGACCAGCAAGAATTCCAATGCACTTGAAGTGCCCTGCATCGCGGCTGGAATCTGAAGAAGCCGAGACCCCGCATGGGCGGGGACCACCGCGCAGGCCAAAGGGGCCCGGCGCAGGGGAAGGGACCAACCCCGCGTATGCGGGGACCACGCGATGTGTCCGTACGGCATGGTGCGGCTCTCCGGGACCAACCCCGCGTGTGCGGGGACCACGAGACCGAGGAGGAGGTCCAGCCGCTCGACCAGGGACCAACCCCGCGTGTGCGGGAACCACGGGTGGGTGCCGGGGATGTAGGTGAGGCGGAGGGGACCAACCCCGCGTGTGCGGGGACCACGCGTGCGCCTCAGCCACGTCCCACGGCGCGCCGGGACCAACCCCGCGTGTGCGGGGACCACGACGGGGGACGCGGCAGGGCCTCGGGCCGGGCGGGACCAACCCCGCGTGTGCGGGGACCACCGCCCACTGATGGCCGCCCGCAACGACGACCTGGGACCAACCCCGCGTGTGCGGGGACCACCCTGGGACCGAAGCCGCCGAACTCGACGTCGAGGGACCAACCCCGCGTGTGCGGGGACCACGCGCCAGTCCTGGCGGACGTCATCGCGTGGACGGGACCAACCCCGCGTGTGCGGGGACCACTGGCTCAGGCGAAGCTGGTGACGCTGGCCAACGGGACCAACCCCGCGTGTGCGGGGACCACTTCGTCCGGACTGGTCAGCCGCGCGCCGCGCCGGGACCAACCCCGCGTGTGCGGGGACCACGCGGTGACCTCCCGCCACACCTCCACCGTCGTGGGACCAACCCCGCGTGTGCGGGGACCACGGTCAGGATCAAGTCGGCGCGGTCCAAGCTGCGGGACTAACCCCGCGTGTGCGGGGACCACGTCGTTGACGCCCTCGGTCTCAAGGGCCTGCTGGGACCAACCCCGCGTGTGCGGGGACCACCCGCTGAGCGCGCTCGATCCCTCCGAGACCGATGGACCAACCCCGCGTGTGCGGGGACCACGGCGGCACCATGCCGGAGATGTCCGGCACCAGGGGACCAACCCCGCGTGTGCGGGGACCACTCGCGGGCGGGCAGCAGCGGCAGCGTGAACTGGGGACCAACCCCGCGTGTGCGGGGACCACGGCACATGGTTCGTCCGGCTGACGTCCGCCATGGGACCAACCCCGCGTGTGCGGGGACCACCGGGCGCTCCAGCTGCGGACCACGCTGGCCCAGGGACCAACCCCGCGTGTGCGGGGACCACTTCATCAACTTCGCCATTCAGAATCAGGGCGTGGGACCAACCCCGCGTGTGCGGGGACCACAGCGGAGGCACGGGCCACCGGACTCGCGGGGGAGGACCAACCCCGCGTGTGCGGGGACCACAGAAGAGCACCGCGCAGAGCCGACGCAAGGTCGGGACCAACCCCGCGTGTGCGGGGACCACAGTAGGTGACCTGGGGGTTTATGTGGCTGGGGGCTCGATTTTACTCACTTCTACGGACTCCGGCGAAACGGGATTTGCTGGCATTCCCTGCATAGTGGTCATTTCGGTACCGCCGTTCTCTTCAGGCTTCTCGGCTCAGTTTGGACTATTGCGGTGGCTGCTCCATTCCGGTGGCGGGTGGGGTGTTGAGGTCCGTCGCCAAGGCACGTTGGCCCTCGGCGCTCCCAGGTGTGGCCGGGGCTTGCGTCGGGTTCAGGCGTGGGCGAGTAGTGCGTCGAGTTGGGCGGCGGTGGCCTCGGGGTTCGTCGTGTGGTGGATGGTGCGGATCCCCAGGGCCTCCGCAGGTGGGAGGTTTCCGGCGTGGTCATCGACGAATACGCACTCGGGGCCTGTGAGCCCAAGAACGTCCAGCGTCCGCTGGTAGATGGCTGGCGACGGCTTCCGTACCTTTTCGACCTCGGAGAGGATCACCGCGTCGAAGCAGTCGTACAGCCCGAGG
>NZ_JBSFGE010000059.1:0-11600 GCF_053596435.1 Streptomyces sp. NPDC001700 | reverse complement strand
TTTGTTTTAACCAGGTGTGAACTTCCTACTTCTCCACCCTGAGCCCGGGGGCCCGGTCCCGCGGAGGGGGGGGCCCGCCCCTTGCCCCCCGCGGCCCCCCACCCCCTCGTCGGAGGTTTTCCGAGCCCGGTGGCTACTCGGCGATTTTGGTGCGCATGATCCAGCGAAAGACCACCGGGATGAGGTCGCCGTCAACGAGTTCGAAATGCTCGTATCCGTTGCGGTGCTGGATTTTGAGCTTCCGGGTGGCAAGGGACGACTGACCGGTCCGATGCGCCCGGGGGAGATCGTCCGGCCCGCCTTCGAGGATGACCTCGATCGGGCCGCCGTCGGGAAAATATGTGCTCTGTTCCGTCACCTGTTCACCTCTTTACGCGGGAACGTGCAGTTCGAGCCGGTCATCCGAGGTGAGGATGGCCCGCTGCATGTCCTGGAGGGCCCGGCACGGTTCGAGCCCGAGTTCCTCGTTGAGCGTCTTCCGGGCCGCCTGATACACATGCAGGGCGTCCGCCCGGCGGCCGCAGCGGTAGAGCGCCAGCATCAGCTGACGATGCAGCGCCTCCCGCAGCGGATGCTCGGTGGTCAGCTGGTACAGATCACTCACCAGCTCACGGTGGCGCCCGAGCATCAGCCGTGAATCGGTCAGCATCTCGACGCATTCCAGACGGGCTTCCTTCAGCCAGGTCTGAAATCCCTCGAGAATCGGCCCGTGGCACACATCGTCCAGCAGGGGATCGCGCCAGAGGTCGAGCGCGCTTTCGAAGCTGGCCGTGGCCTGCTTGTAGCGTCGCTCCCGGAGATGATCCCGGCCCTCGCCCACCAGCCGTTCGAAACAGTGGAAGTCGAGATCATCCGGCCCCAGCCGCAGGACGTATCCCGGAGGGCGGGTGATAACCGGGCTTTCGCTCTGATGAGGTCGGCGCAGGAACTTGCGAATCTGGGAGACATACACATGAAGGCCCGCGATCGCCCGGCGAGGCGGGTCCTGGCCCCAGATCTCCGTGATGAGCTGGTCGATCGGGACCACTTGATCCGCGCGGACCAGGAGGACGGTCAACAGGACTTCGATCTTCCGCGCCCTGATGGATAATTTCCGTCCGTCCTCGACCACGCGGAGAGGTCCCATGATCTCATATCGCACTGCTTGCCCCGTCCCAGTCGCCGATGCGTGCGGTCATGGGACAGTCGGCCCCGTTGCCGGAAATCCCCGCGAGATTGTTCGTTTTTCCGTGCCCGTCCGGGGGTGGTGCCTGTCTGTTGGAGACGAACGAATGTGCGGGCCTACGTCGCGTACGTGCCGCCGAGCCGCCCGCCTGTGGGAAGTGGACCAGCTGTTTATCGCCGCACGGGGACGGACAGTGCTGCCGGTTCCGCTTACTCACGTCGTTCGCGACTGCCATTACTCACCCCTCTTTATCACGGACCTGCCGGTGATTCAGAAACCACGAATCCGCAGTTCACTGCCCCTGGCAGGTGCCCTTCGTTCTAAGCGGTTCCTATGACTACCCACCTCACCTAGAATCCGGATAGATGCGCCCTAGAGGCGCTCTCGCGGGGAAAGGCGCGCATTTCGATGCCGTGTGGAAGATCAGGGTCCGGATATCGTCGGCCTCGAGTAGCGGTCAGCGAATGACAATACGCTGATCGAGTCGACGGGTTCAAGCGCGCCATGCCCAAAGCCGCGTCGAATCGGTGCCGTTGATGAGAAGTGGATAATTGCGGGACTTCAGGGGCCGGCCGCCCCGTGGAAACCGGCCCCGGAATCCTTGGTCAAAGCTTGTGGGCCACCACGATCGCGCAACCGGCACTGGGCACCGTGGGCAGCGCCGACTTCGCGGAGTCGAGCACTTCCTGCACACTGACCCCGTGCCGCTCCTCGAACTCCCGGCGGCACTTCAGGATGCCGTCGATCATGCGGTTGGCGGTGTCCTTGGTGTGCTCGGTGACGTCCGTCAGCTCGTCCAGCACCAGACCGGCGTCGCTGATCAGGCCGGGCCAGTCGCCCATCCGGGTCAGCGAGGTGACCGCACCGGGATCGTTCTCCGGCTGATAGCTGTCATCGCCCGGCGGAGTCACATCCGTCAGCACCAGCCGGCCACCGGGCACCAGCACCCGGGCCATCTCGCGCAGCGCCGTGGGCCGGTGCATATGGTTGATGGACTCGAAGGCGAGTACGGCGTCGAAGGACGCGTCCCCGAGCGGCATGGCCATGGCGTCGGCGTACCGGAACGACACCTGGTCGGACATGTGCGCGGCACACGCCGCTTCGGTCGCCTGCCTGACCTGAAGCTCGCTGATGGTGATCCCCAGAACACCGGCCCCGGTCGTCGACGCCACCCGCAGCGCGGGCTTGCCGATACCGCAGCCCACATCCAGCACCCGGTCTCCCGGGCCCACCCGCAGCCGTTCGATGAGCAGATCGGTGAAGCGGTCCGTGGCCTCCTGGACCGAGCTGGTGTCGGACGGACCGTCCCAGTAGCCGAAGTGGAAGTTGTCGTCCCACGCCATCTGCAGCAGCGGTCCGAGCGAACTGTAGTAATCCGACACCTGGCCGCCTGGCGGCGCGGGTGATGGGGATGTCATGGCACTCCTCCTGTGTGCTCGGCGCTCCGATCGGCCGTCAAGTGACCACTAAGGCTCACCTGTTCAGCGATGGTCCGGGGTTGCGGTAACGCGTCTCTAAAGTGACCGGCCGCGGGCATTTGGTGTGCCTTTAGAACCGCGCCCCACGATGGGCCACGTGCTCGCACCGATCATCAATCCGGAGCGGGAGTGCCGCCCATGACCAACCACATCCCTGCCTACTCCGAGCGCCGTACGTGGTGTGATGGCTAGCGCCCCGCCCACCCGGCCACCTCAGCCCGCGGAACCCATCGCCGTCGTGGGAATGGCTTGCCGACTGCCCCACGCACCCAGCCCGTCAGCCTTCTGGCGGCTGCTGCGGCAGGGCCGCCACGCCATCACCGCGATGCCCGCCGACCGCCGCCACCCCGGCACCCCAGGGGCTCCTTCCCCTGCGTGGTACGGCGGATTCCTGGACCACGTCGACACGTTCGACGCCGAGTTCTTCGGCATCCCGCCGCGCGAAGCGGTGGCCATGGACCCCCAGCAGCGGCTGATGCTCGAACTCAGCTGGGAGGCGTTCGAGGACGCCGGAATCCGCCCCGAGACGCTCAAGGACACCGCCACCGGTGTCTTCGTCGGCGCGATCTGGGACGAGTACGCGGCCGTGCTGCGCCACCACCGGCCCCTCGCGAGCACTCGGCACGCCATGACCGGCGTACACCGCAGCATCATCGCCAACCGGATCTCCCACGGCTACGGGCTGCGCGGACCGAGCCTCACCGTCGACACCGCGCAGTCCTCGTCCCTGGTGGCCGTCCACACGGCGTGCGAGAGCCTGCGCCGCGACGAGTGCGTCCTGGCGCTGGCCGGTGGTGTCAATCTCATCCTCACCGAGGAGAGCATGGAGGCCGCCGCGGCCCAGTTCGGCGGACTCTCCCCGGACGGCCGCTGCCACACCTTCGACGCCCGCGCCAACGGCTTCGTACGCGGCGAGGGCGGCGGCGCCGTCCTGCTCAAGCCCCTCGCCGCTGCGGTGCGCGACGGCGACCCGGTGTACTGCGTGATCCGTGGCAGCGCCCTCAACAACGACGGAGCCACCGACGGCCTGACCACCCCCGGCCCGGAGGCGCAGGAAGCCGTGGTGCGGCTCGCCCACCAGCGCGCCGGAACCTCACCGGGCGACGTCCAGTACGTCGAACTGCACGGCACCGGCACGCCCGTCGGCGACCCCGTCGAGGCCGCGGCGCTCGGCGCCGCCCTCGGCAGCGCCCGTACGGCGGACGCCCCCCTGCCGGTCGGCTCCGCCAAGACCAACGTCGGCCACCTGGAGGGCGCCGCCGGGATCGTCGGACTGCTCAAGTGCGTCCTCAGCATCACCCACCGGCAGCTCCCGCCCAGCCTCCACTACGCCACCCCGAACCCGCGCATTCCGCTGGCCCGTCTCGGACTGCGCGTCCACGACGAACTCGCCGCGTGGCCACGCCCGGATCGGCCGCTGGTCGCCGGGGTTAGCTCCTTCGGGATGGGCGGCACCAACTGTCATCTGGTGCTGGCCGAACCGCCCGCTTCTGCCTCCGCGCCTGCTCCGGCCACGGTGTCACCGCCACCGTCCCCGTCCGTCGTCCTGTGGCCACTCTCCGCCAGGACCCCCGAGGCGCTGCGCGCCCAGGCCGGGCGGCTGCGCGACCACCTCGCCGCACACTCCGGCGACGACCCCGCGAACATCGACCCCGCGAACATGGGCCACGCGGACATCGGCCACGCGCTGGCTACCAGCCGGACCGCCTTCGCCCACCGCGCCGTACTCCTCGGCGACGGCCACCACCCCGACGAGCTGACGCGCGGACTCGACGCGCTCGCGCAGGGCACACAGACCGCCGGACTCGTCCGGGGCCGGGTGGCCGAGGGAGGGATCGCGCTGCTCTTCAGCGGCCAGGGCAGCCAGCGCCCCGGCATGGGCCGCGAGCTGTACGCCGCGCACCCCGTCTTCGCCGCGGCCCTGGACGAGGTCTGCGACACCCTTGCCCCGCACCTCGACCAGCCCCTGCGCGACGTCATGTTCGCCGACCCCGGTACGCCGTGGGCGGCGTTGCTCGACCGCACGTCGTACACCCAGCCCGCGCTGTTCGCCATCGAAGTCGCCCTGTACCGGCTGGTGGTCTCCTGGGGGCTGACGGCCGACTGTCTGATGGGCCACTCGGTCGGCGAGATCGCCGCGGCGCACGTGGCCGGAGCGCTCTCCCTCCCCGACGCCTGCGCACTGGCGGCCGCCCGGGGCAGGCTCATGCAGTCGGTCACGGCGGACGGGGCGATGGCCGCCTGGCAGGCCACCGTGGACGAAGCCGCTGACCTGCTGGCCGGGCGGGAGGACCGGATCGGCATCGCCGCCGTCAACGGACCCGCCTCCGTCGTGGTCTCCGGGGACCGGGACACCGTCCACGACACCACCGCCATCTGGCGGGAGCGCGGCCACAAGGCGCATCTGCTGAAGGTCAGCCACGCCTTCCACTCCCCGCACATGGACCGGATCCTCGGCGAACTGCGCTCCGTAGCAGCCGACTTGACCGTCACCGCACCGGCCATTCCCGTTGTCTCCAATGTGACCGGCCGTGTCGCCACCGCCGAACAGCTTGCCTCCCCGGACCACTGGGCCCGCCACGCCCGCGACGCGGTGCGCTTCGCCACCGGAATGAACACTCTCCGAGCCGAGGACGTCACCACCTTCCTCGAACTCGGACCGGACGCCCTGCTGACTGCCATGGCCCGCGAATGCCTCGCCGAGCACCCCGCCACAGAGGAGCGCCCCGACCGGCCGCGCCCCCTCGCCGTGGCCGCTCTGCGACGCGACCGGCCGGAGGCGCGTACCTTCGCCACCGCCATGGCCGAGGCACACGTACGCGGCGCCGACCTCGACTGGGAGCGGGTCTTCGGCGGACCCCGCTCCCGCCCGGCGGGCCTGCCGACGTACGCCTTCCAGCGGCAGCGCTACTGGCCCGGGGCGGAGCCCACGGCCCCGGCCACGGACAGCGCGGCCACCCCGGCGCCGCTGGCCGGGCGGCTGGCGGAGCTGACCGGCGCGGAGCGCGACCGTGCCTTGCTGGACGTGGTGCGCGACGCCTCGGCCGCCGTCCTGGGACACCCCGGCCCGGAGGCCATCGACCCGGCCCTCACCTTCAAGGAGCTGGGCTTCGACTCCCTCGCGGCCACGGAACTGAGCGAGCGGCTGAGCGAATCCACCGGCCTGCCCCTGCTCGCCACGCTCACCTTCGACCATCCCACGCCGCTGGCCGTCGTCGCCCATCTGCGCACCCGCGCCGACCGGACCCCGGACGCGCCGCCGAGCCCGATGCCAATGACGACGCCGCTACCGGCCACCACTGCGGCCACCGACGACGATCCCATCGCGGTGGTGGCCATGAGCTGCCGCTACCCCGGCGGCGCCGACACACCGGAGGCGCTGTGGCGGCTGCTCGCCGAGAGCGTGGACGCCATCGGCGAGTTCCCGGGGGACCGGGGATGGGATCTGGCGGCCCTCTTCGACCCGGACCTGGACCGCCCCGGCACCAGCTACGCCCACGAGGGCGGATTCCTGTACGACGCCGCGCACTTCGACGCCGAGTTCTTCGGCATCAGCCCGCGCGAGGCCCTGGCCACCGACCCGCAGCAGCGGCTGCTGCTGGAGACCGCGTGGGAGGCGTTCGAGCGCGCGGGCATCCGGCCCGACGCGCTGGCGGGCAGCTCGACCGGTGTGTTCGTCGGGGTGACACCACAGGACTACGGCCCACGGCTGCACGAGGCGCCGAAGGGGTTCGACGGCCATCTGCTGACCGGCAGCACGCCCAGCGTGGTGTCCGGGCGCATCGCTTTCACCCTCGGCCTGGAGGGGCCTGCGGTGACGGTGGACACCGCGTGTTCGTCGTCGCTGGTGGCCCTGCATCTGGCCGCCCAGGCGCTACGGCAGCGGGAGTGCCGCATGGCGCTGGCGGGCGGCGTGGCCGTGATGTCCGCACCGGGCATGTTCACCGGCTTCTCCCGTCAGCGCGGCCTGGCCCCCGACGGCCGGTGCAAGCCGTTCGCGGCGGCCGCGGACGGCACGGGCTGGGGCGAGGGCGCCGGTCTGGTGCTGCTGGAGCGGCTGTCGGACGCGCGGCGCGAAGGACACCCGGTGCTGGCCCTGATCCGGGGCTCGGCGGTCAACCAGGACGGCGCGTCCAACGGCCTGACGGCGCCGAACGGGCCGTCGCAGCAACGGGTGATCCGCCGGGCCCTGGCCGCCGCCCGGCTGAGCCCGTCCGAGGTGGACGCGGTGGAAGCACACGGCACCGGCACCACACTGGGCGACCCGATCGAGGCGCAGGCGCTGCTCGCCACGTACGGGCAGGAGCGCCGAACGGACCGCCCCCTGTGGCTCGGATCCATGAAGTCGAACATCGGTCACACCCAGGCGGCAGCCGGAGTGGCGGGCGTCATCAAGATGGTGATGGCCATGCGGCACGGGCAGCTGCCCGCCACCCTGCACATCGACCAGCCGAGCCCGCACGTCGATTGGAACAGCGGCAACGTACGCCTGCTCACCGAACCGGTCGCGTGGCCGTCCGGCGAGCACCCCCGCCGCGCGGGTGTCTCCTCCTTCGGTATCAGCGGAACCAACGCCCATCTGATCCTCGAACAGGCTCCGGAGCCGGACGCCGCGACCTGCGCTCCGCCCGGCGACGGGCCCACGCCCTGGGTGCTGTCGGCACGCAGCGCGGAGGCGCTGCGCGGGCAGGCCCGTGCGCTGGCCGCCGCACTGGACACCGAACCCGACGCGTCCGCCACGGAGGTGGGCTGGTCGCTGGTCGCCACGCGGTCGGCGTTCGCACACCGGGCGGTGGCGGTCGGCGACGACCGCGACACGCTGATGGCGGCGGTCCGCGCACTGGCGGCCGGTGACAGCCACCCGGGCCTCATGGGCCCCGGCGCGGTCTCTCCCGGAGCCGTGGCGGCGGGCGGCCCGGGCCCGGTGCTGGTGTTCCCGGGGCAGGGATCGCAGTGGCGGGGGATGGGCGCCGAACTCCTCGACACTTCGGTGGTGTTCGCGGGGCGGGTGGTGGAGTGTGAGCGGGCGTTGGCGCCGCATGTGGACTGGTCGCTCACCGACGTGCTGCGCGGCACCGAGGGAGCGGCCGACCTGCGCCGGGTCGATGTGGTGCAGCCCGTGCTGTGGGCCGTGATGGTGTCGCTGGCGGCGGTGTGGGCGGAGTACGGAGTGCGCCCGGCCGCCGTCGTGGGCCACAGCCAGGGCGAGATCGCGGCCGCCGTGGTGGCGGGGGCGCTGTCGCTGGAGGACGGCGCGAAGGTCGTGGCCCTGCGCAGCCGGGCACTGTGCCGACTGGCCGGTGGCGGCGCCATGGCCTCGCTGGGACTGGGCCGGGAGGCCGCGTCCGACCTGCTGACCGAACTGGGCGACCGCGCCGCGGCGGTCGTGGTGGCAGTCGTCAACGGGCCCGGATCCACGGTGGTGTCCGGACCGCCCGGACAGGTGGCGGTTGTGGTGGCCGCATGCCAGGAGAGGGAGGAGCGCGCACGGCTGATCGAGGTGGACTACGCCTCCCACAGCCCTCAGGTAGACGAGATCACGCGGGAGCTGACCCAACTGCTGGACGGCATCCGTACGGCCACCTCGGCCGACACCGGTGTGGCGTTCTACTCGACGGTGACCGGCGGCCGGGCCCGGCCCGCCGACCTCGACACCGGCTACTGGGTGCGCAACCTGCGCGAACAAGTACGGTTCGCCGACGCGGTCGACGCACTTCTGGCCGATGGCCACCGCGTGTTCATCGAGGCCAGCACCCATCCAGTGTTGACCATGGGGATGCGCGAGTGCTTCGAGGAGGCGGATGCCACCGCCGTCGCCGTACCGACGCTGCGGCGCGACCACGGCGGCCGGGCGCAGCTGACGCGCTCGCTGGGGCTGGCGTTCACCGCCGGGGTGGACGTCGACTGGGCCGCCCTGTTCCCGGCCGACCCGCCGCCCCGTACCGTCGAGCTGCCCACGTACGCGTTCCAGCGTGAACGGTACTGGCTGGACGCACCCGCCTCGCGCGGCGGCGACCCCGCCGACCTCGGCCTCACCTCCGCCGAACACCCCCTGTTGGGCGCCGCCGTGGAGTGCGCCGACGGCAGCGGCCTGATGCTGACCGGGCGTATCTCCCCGAGGACACACCCCTGGCTGGGCGAGCATGTGGTGGGCGGTGTGGCGCTCGTGCCGGGCGCCGCCCTGGTGGAATGGGTGTTGCGGGCGGGCGACGAGGCCGGTTGCGGTGAGGTCGAAGAGCTGGCGTTCCGGGCCCCGTTGGCGCTGCCCGCCACGGGTGGCCTCCGCGTGCAGGTGGCGGTGGGCGCCCCCGCCGACGACGGACGGCGTGACGTACGCGTGTACGCCCGCCCGGACGGCGACAGCGCGCTCACGGCGTGGACGTGCCACGCCACGGGCGTACTGCGCCCGTCCGCGCCGGACGAGGTGGTGGCCGAGCCCGGGACATGGCCACCGGCCGGTGCGCGGCCGGTGGTGACGGACGGGCTGTACGAACGGATCGCCGCCTCGGGCTACGTGTACGGCCCGGCCTTCCGGGGCGTGCGCGCGATGTGGCGCGACGGTACGGACGTCCTGGCCGAGGTGGAGTTGCCGGAGGCCGCCGGAGAGCCGGGCGGGTACGGCATCCACCCGGCCCTGCTGGACGCGGTCCTGCAACCTGCGCTCGCGTCCGACGAGAATCATGGCCCGGCTGACGACCGGCTGTGGCTGCCGTTCACGATGAACGGCGTGGCGCTTTGGGCGGCCGACGCCACGACCGTACGGGTCCGGCTCTCCCCACACCGGCAGGGCGCGGACGGCGAGCGTGGGATGCGGGTGGCCGTGTCCGACGCGGCGGGCGCACCGGTGCTCACCATCGACGCGCTTGTGCTGCGCCCGGCCACGCCCGAGCAGCTGCGGCCCTCGGGCGGACATGGCGTGGATGAACGCGTACCGAGTGGCGTACGGGGCGGGCGGCGGCGCACCGCGGCCGCCGTGGCCGGTGCGCGGTCGGCCGACTGGACCGCACGGCTGAGGGGGCTGTCGGCGGCCGAACGGCAGCGGGCGGTGCTCCAGCTGGTCCGCCAGCACGCCGCCACCGTGCTCGGACACACCGACCCCGACGCGGTGCACGCCGAGGCCAGCTTCAAGGAGCTGGGCTTCGAGTCCCTGACCGCCGTCGAATTGCGCGACCGCCTCGCGGCGGCCACCGGACTGCGCCTGCCCGCGGCCCTCATCTTCAGATATCCGACCCCGGAGGGCATCGCGCGCCATGTGGTGCAGCGGCTTTCCCCCGAAGGCAAGGTCCCGACGCAGAAGTCGACGGATGCGGTGAACATCGCGGAAAGGCTGGAGTCCGCGTCCGCGGATCAGGTTCTTGACTTTATCGACAACGAGCTTGGTGTGTCCTGAATGTACCGGGCGCGACGAATGCTGAAGGCCGGGTGACCCCAGTGGCGAACGAAGAGAAGCTGGTCGAGTATCTCAAGCGGGTCTCCGCTGATCTGCACGATACCCGGCAGCGTTTGCGGGCGGCGGAGGAGCGCGCCCAGGAGCCGGTGGCCGTGGTGGGTATGGCCTGCCGCTTCCCGGGCGGGGTCACCTCCCCCGAGGAATTGTGGGATCTGCTCAGCTCGGGCGTGGACGCGATCGGTGACTTCCCCACGAACCGTGGCTGGGATCTCGACAACCTCTACCACCCCGATCCCGAGCATTACGGCACGAGTTGCGTCCGCCAAGGCGGATTCGTCGAGGCCGATCAATTCGACGCCGCGTTCTTCGGCATCAGCCCGAGGGAAGCGCTGGCGATGGACCCGCAGCAGCGGCTGGTCCTGGAAATCGCCTGGGAGGCGCTGGAACGGGCCGGAATCGACCCTGACACCCTGAAAGGCACTCGCACCGGGGTCTATACGGGAGTGTCCAGCCAGGACTATCTGGCCCGGGCCCCCCGGATTCCCGAGGGCTTCGAGGGATACGCCACCACGGGCACACTCACCAGCGTGATCTCGGGCCGGGTGGCCTACACGTTCGGTTTGGAGGGACCGGCGGTGACCGTGGACACCGCGTGTTCCGCCTCGCTCGTGGCCATCCACCTCGCCTGCCAGGCGCTCCGTCAGGGCGAATGCACCCTGGCGCTGGGCGGTGGCGTCACCTCGCTCGCCACGCCCGTCATGTTCACCGAGTTCTCCCGGCAGCGGGCGCTGGCGCCGGACGGCCGATGCAAGTCCTTCGCGGCCAGCGCGGACGGCACCGGCTTCTCCGAGGGCGTCGGCCTGGTGGTGCTGGAACGGCTGTCGGACGCGCAGCGCAACGGCCACCGGGTGATGGCGGTGATCCGGGGCTCGGCGATCAACCAGGACGGCGCCTCGAACGGTCTGACCGCGCCCAACGACGTCGCCCAGGAGCGCGTTATCGGCCAGGCCCTGGCAAGCGCCCAGCTGTCGCCGGGCGATGTGGACGTCGTGGAGGCCCACGGCACCGGTACGAAGCTGGGCGACCCGATCGAGGCCGAAGCGCTGATCGCTACCTACGGCCAGGACCGCCCCGCCGAGCGGCCCCTGCTGCTGGGCTCGTTGAAGTCCCACATCGGACACACTCACGCGGCCGCCGGAGTGGCGGGCGTCATCAAGATGGTGACGGCTTTGCAGCATGCGGTCCTGCCCGCGAACCTGCACCTGGACGAGCCGACCCCGCATGTGGAGTGGGAAGGCAGCGGCGTACGGCTGCTCACGGAGCCGACCGCCTGGCCCGCACTGGACCGGCCCCGCCGGGCGGCGGTGTCCTCCTTCGGGATCTCCGGCACCAATGCGCATGTGATTGTGGAGCAGGCTCCGGAGGTGTCTGAGCGGGTTGAGGTGGTTCGGCCTGTTGAGGGGGTGGTGCCATGGGTGGTGTCGGGGCGGAGTGTGGAGGCGTTGCGGGGTCAGGCGGGTGCGTTGGTGGCGCGGGTGGCTGATGCGGAGTTGATGCCGGTGGATGT
>NZ_JBSFGE010000058.1:0-12899 GCF_053596435.1 Streptomyces sp. NPDC001700 | reverse complement strand
ACCCATGGCACGGCGGGGGGAGCGTTGCGGTTGTCTTCCGGCTCGGTTGCTGTTGTGGGTGCTTGTTCGAGGATGACGTGGGCGTTGGTGCCGCTCACGCCGAACGCGGACACACCGGCCCGGCGCGGACGTTCCGTAGTCGGCCAGGGACTCTGCTCGGTGAGCAGTTCCACGGCACCGGCCGACCAGTCGACGTGCGGGGTGGGCTCGTCGACGTGGAGGGTGCGCGGCAGCACACCGTGGCGCAGGGCCAGCGCCATCTTGATGAGCCCGGCCGCACCCGCGGCGGCCTGGGTGTGCCCGATGTTGGATTTGATCGAGCCGAGGAGCAGCGGCCGGTCGGGCTCGCGCCCCCGGCCGTACGTGTTGACGAGTGCCTGGGCCTCGATCGGGTCGCCCAGCGTCGTGCCGGTACCGTGCGCCTCGACCGCGTCGACGTCGGCGGTTGACAGCCCTGCGTTTGTCAACGCCGCCTGGATGACGCGCTGTTGGGAAGGACCGTTGGGGGCCGTGAGACCGTTCGAGGCACCGTCCTGGTTGACGGCGGAGCCCCGCACCACGGCCAGGATCCGGTGGCCGTTGCGCTCGGCGTCCGACAGCCGTTCCAGAACCAGCGCGCCAACGCCTTCGGCGAATCCGGTGCCGTCGGCCGCCGCGGCGAATGCCTTGCAACGCCCGTCGGCCGCCAGGCCGCGCTGACGGGAGAACTCGACCAGCAGGTCCGGCGTCGGCATGACCGCGACACCGCCAGCCAACGCCAGGTCGCTCTCGCCACGCCGGAGGGATTCGCAGGCCCAGTGCACGCTGACCAGAGAGGAGGAGCATGCGGTGTCCACGGTGACGGCGGGACCCTCCAGCCCCAGCGCGTAGGCGACGCGGCCGGAGATCACGGACGTCGAGTTGCCGGTGAGGAGGTACCCCTCGGAGCCCTCCGGGGTCGCGGGCTGGTCCGCTCCGTACGTGGTCGAAGCCGCGCCCGCGAAGACACCGGTTCGGGTGCCCTTGAGCGCGAGCGGGTTGATACCGGCCCGTTCGAAGGCCTCCCACGACGCCTCGAGCCACAGGCGTTGCTGGGGGTCTGCGGCCAGTGCCTCACGCGGCGAGATCTGGAAGAACCCGGCGTCGAAGTCCGCGGCGTCGTGGAGAAAGCCACCGGCCCTCGCGTAGGTGGTGCCGGAGCGGCCCGGGTCCTGGTCGAGAAGCGCCGAGAGGTCCCAGCCGCGGTCGGTGGGAAGACCTGACAGGGCGTCCCCCTCGCTGACCAGCAGCTGCCACATGGCCTCGGGCGAATCCACGCCGCCCGGCAGACGGCAGCTCATGCCCACGATGACGATCGGGTCCACGGACGGGTCCGTGGCGGCCGCCACGGCGGACGGTGCCTCTCCGGTGGCCTCCGCCGAGTCGAAAAGCTCGCGTTCGAGATGCCCGGCGAGCGCCTCCGGCGTCGGGTGATCGAAGATCACCGTGGCCTGGAGCCGACGGCCGGTCGCGGTGCGCAGCCTGTTGCGCAGTTCCACCGCGGACAGCGAATCGAAGCCCAGCTCCTTGAACGGCCTGTCGGGAGTGACCGACTCCGCGCCGCCGAGGCCGAGCACGGCCGCGGCCTGGGTGCGGACCAGGCCGACGAGCGCGGCGTGCCGCTCGGCTGCGGCCAGGCCCCTGAGCCCCAGACCCGCCGCGAAGCCGTCACTGTCGCCATGGGCGGCGGCGGAAGCGGCGCGGACGACAGGGACGCGACCGGCCTTCGGCTCCGCACCCACGACACCCCGCAGCAGCGCGGGCACCGAGTCGCCCTTCAGCGCGGCCGTGTCGAGTCGTACCGGAACCAGCAGTGCCTCACCAGTGGTCAGGGCGGCGTCGAAGAGCCCGAGGCCATCCTCGGTGGACAGCGGCCGGACCCCGGCCCGCGCGAGCCGGTCCGCTTCGACGCGTTCGGTCAGCTCACTGCGCTGGTCCCAGAACCCCCAGGCGAGGGAGACGGCGGGCAGGCCCCGCGCCCTGCGGTGCGCGGCCAGCGCGTCGAGGAAGGTGTTGGCGGCCGCGTAGTTGCCCTGCCCTGGTCCGCCCAGCAGCCCGGCCGCCGAGGAGAACAGTACGAAGCCGGTCAGATCCCGGTCACGGGTCAGCTCGTGCAGGTGCCATACCGCGTCCACCTTCGGGCGCAGCGCGGTGCGTACCTGGTCAGGAGTCAGGGAGTCGATCACGGCGTCGTCGAGCACGCCCGCCGTGTGCACCACCATCCGCAGGTCCGGCATGGACGCCACCAGCTCGGCGGCCGCGTCCCGGTCGGCGAGGTCGCACGCGACCACCCGGACCCGTGCGCCGTCCGCTTCCAGCGCGGAGACCAGCCCGACCGCCGAGGCGGCGGCGTCGCCGGACCGGCTCGCGAGCACCAGTTCACGTACGCCGTGCGCGTGCACCAGGTGCCGGGCGACCAAGCCGCCCAGCGTCCCCGTACCGCCGGTCACCAGTACGGTGCCGCCGCCGACCGGCTGAGGGACGGTGAGCGCCAGCTTGCCCACGTGGCGGGACTGCGACAGGAAGCGGAACGCCTCGTCGGCCCGGGCGATGTCCCAGACCCTCAGCGGCAGCGGGGTGAACACGCCCTGCTCGAACAACGCGACCATCTCGGTGAGGAGCAGGCCGAGCCGGTCCGGTCCCGCTTCGAGCAGTTCGAAGGCCCGGTACGCCACGTCGTGGCGGTCCAGCACCTCTGCCGCGTCGCGCACGTCGGTCTTGCCCATCTCGATCAGCCGCCCGCCCGGGCCGAGCAGCCCGAGGGAGGCGTCGAGGAGTTCGCCGGTCAGCGAGTTGAGTACCACGTCCACGCCATCGGGAGCCACGCCCCGGAACCGGTCCGCGAAGTCGGCGGAACGGGAGGAGGCCATCCGCTCCTCCGCGACCCCGAGGCCGCGCACCGTCTCCCACTTCGCCGGGCTGGCGGTGGCGAACACCTCCGCCCCGAGCCAGTGCGCCACCTGGACCGCGGCCATGCCGACACCACCGGCAGCGGCGTGCACGAGCACCGACTCGCCGTGCCGCACCCCACCGAGGTCGATGAGCCCGTACATGGCGGTGAGGAACGCGACCGGAGTGGCGGCCGCCTGTGCGAACGACCACCCGGCGGGCATCGGTGCCAGCAGCCGGTGGTCGGTGACCGCCAGCGGCCCGAACGAGCCCGAGAACAGGCCCATCACCCGATCGCCCGGGGCGATCCCGTTCACCCCGGGGCCGACCTCCAGCACGACTCCGGCGCCCTCGCTGCCCAACAGCCCAGCCTTGTCCGGGTACATCCCCAAGGCCAGGAGGACATCACGGAAGTTCACGCCTGCGGCGCGCACCGCCACCCGGACCTGGCCGTCACCCAGCGGTCCGGACACCTCCGGGCAGGCCACCCGGGCCAGGCTCGCCAGGGTGCCCCCGCCGGTGGTCGCCAGCCGCCAGCTCTCCGAGCCGAGACCGGCCTCCGTGCGGGAGTCCGTCGCCACTTCGCCCCCGCCGACACGCGCCAGCCCGGGGATGAGCGCGGTGCCGCCGCGCACGGCCACCTGAGGCTCGTCGGTGCGCAGAACGGCAGGCAGCAAGGACAGGTCCCCGTCCGGCAGGTCGACGAGCACGAAACGGCCGGGGTGCTCGGTCTGCGCGGTACGTACGAGACCCCACACGGCCGCGGCCGCCAGGTTCTCCGGGTCCTCGCCGATCGCCGTGGCCACCGCACCACGCGTCACCACCACGAGCCGGGAATCGGCGAACCGGTCGTCCGCCAGCCACAGCTGAGCCGCCTCCAGCACGTGGCCGACCAGCGTGTGCACGCCGTCCGGACCCTCCGCGACAATGCCGGGCTGGAGCACCACCGCAGTGGGCAGGGCCATCGACCCGCCCGACGCGGAGGGAGCGGCCATCTCCGCGAGCGCGGCAGCGGACTCGACGGTGATGAACTCCGCCCCGTCCGCCGAGGGCAGGGCGAGTTCCGTCCAGTCCACCCGGAACAGCGCCTCCGCACGTGCACGGCCGAGCCTGCCCGCGTCCACCGGCCGCAGGACCAGGGACTCCGCCGACAGCACCGGCGCGCCCGTGTCATCCGCCACCCGGACGGCCAGCGCGTCCGGCCCCGCCGGTGCCAGCGCCACCCGCAAGGCCCGCGCACCCACCGCGTGGAGGGTGAGCCCGGACCAGACGAAGGGAAGGTGCGCCCGATCCACCTCGGACACGAACTCCCCCAGCCCGGCGGCCTGCAGCGCCGCGTCCAGCAGCGCCGGATGCAGACCGCACCGGTCGGCATCGCTCTCGGCCGCACCGGGCAACGCGACCTCGGCGAACACCTCGTCCCCGCGCCGCCAAGCGGCACGAAGCCCCTGGAACACCGGACCGTAGGTGTATCCACGCGTTTCCATCGCCGCGTACACGTCGCCGAGGTCCACCGGTGCGGCTCCCGCCGGAGGCCACACGTCCAGCCGGTCGGCGGCCACGTCGGTGTCATCGCTCAGGCTGCCGACCGCATGCCGCACCCACTCGGCATCCTGGACCCGCCGGGAGTAGACCGTGACCGGTCGCCGTCCAGTCCCGTCCGGCGCGCCTACCGAAACCTGTATCTGTACGTTGCCCTGCTCCGGCAGCACCAGCGGCGCCTGCAGCGTCAGTTCGTCCAGCCGTCGCAGACCTAGCTGGAGACCGGCCTGCAGGGCCAGTTCCACGAACCCGGTGCCCGGCAGGAGAACGTCACCGAATACGGCGTGATCACGCAGCCAGGGGTGGGACGCGGCCGACAACGAACCGGTCAGCACACAGCCGTCCGCGTCCGGCAGCGGTAGCACCGCGCTCAGCAGCGGATGAGCAAGCCTGGTCAGCCCGACGCCCGCCGCATCGCCCCCGCCACGGACGGGGTCCAGCCAGAACCACTCGTGCTGGAAGGCGTACGTCGGAAGGTCGATCCGCCGCGCCTCGACCCCGGCGAACGCCGTCTCCCAGTCCACCGGTACGCCTGCGATGTGCAGGAGCCCGAGTGCGGTGAGGAACTGGGCCGGTCCGCCGTGATCGCGTCGGAGGGTTCCGGTGGTGACGATGTGGGTGTTGGTGGTGTCGGCGGTGTCCTGGATGCCGATGGTGAGGACGGGGTGGGGGCTGGTTTCGATGAAGGTGGTGTGGCCGAGGGTGAGGAGCTTTTCGATGGTGCCTTGGAAGTCGACGGTGTGGCGGAGGTTGCGGTACCAGTAGGCGGCGTTCAGCTCCGCCGTGTCGGTGAGCGTGCCCGTGACGGTGGAGTAGAAGGGGATGGTGCCGGTGCGGGGCTCGATTCCGGCGAGCGCTTCGGCGAGTTCGTCTTCGATGCGCTCCACATGGTCGGAGTGGGAGGCGTAGTCGACGGGGATGCGTTTGGCCTGCGGATACTCGGCGAGGAGTGTGTCGAGGGTGTGGTTGTCGCCGGAGACGACGGTGGAGGCGGGTCCGTTGATGGCGGCGATGGACAGCCCGTCCCGGTCGCGCAACTGCTCTGCGGGGAGGGGTACGGAGACCATGCCACCGTGGCCGGAGAGTGCCAGCAGGGCCTTACTACGCAGGGCTACGATGCGGGCGCCGTCTTGGAGAGAGAGCCCGCCTGCGACGCAGGCTGCGGCGATTTCGCCTTGGGAGTGGCCGATGACGGCTGCTGGTGTGATGCCGTGGGAGCGCCAGAGTTCGGCGAGGGAGACCATGACGGCCCACAGTGCGGGCTGGACCACATCGACCCGGAGCAGTGCCTCTTCGTCATCGAGGATGTCCAGGAGTGACCAGTCGACGAACGGGTCCAGTGCGGCGGCGCACTCTCGCATGCGTTCGGCGAACACCGGTGAGGTGGCGAGGAGTTCGTGTGCCATGCCGGTCCACTGCGAACCCTGACCGGGGAACACGAACACCACGTCGCCGGGTGTGGTGGTGCCTCGGGCTACGCCCGGGGTGGTTTCTCCGTTGGCGACGGCGTCGAGTCCGCTCAGCAGTTCGTCGCGGTTCGTGCCGATGACGACGGCGCGGTGGGTCAGCGTTGCCCGCGTCGTCGCCAGGGACCAGCCCACGTCGGTCGGCAGCAGGTCCGTGTCCGAGGTCTCGATGAAGGACCGCAGCCTCTCCGCCTGAGCGCGCAGTGCGGTCTCGCCGTGGCCGGACAACAGCCACGGTACTGCCGGGAGTTCGGCCCGCTCGGTCTTGGGCGAGGGCTCCTCGGGAGCCTGCTCCACGACGACGTGGGCGTTGGTGCCGCTGACGCCGAACGCGGACACACCGGCCCGGCGTGGCCTGTCGGTCTCGGGCCAGTCCGTGCGTTCCGTCAGCAGCTCGACCGCTCCGGTGGTCCAGTCGACGTGGGGGGTGGGTTCGTCCACGTGGAGGGTCTGGGGCAGCACGCCGTGGCGCATCGCCATGACCATCTTGATGACACCGGCGACACCTGCGGCGGCCTGGGTGTGGCCGATGTTGGATTTGACCGAGCCGAGGAGCAGCGGGCGGTCGGTGTCGCGGTCCTGGCCGTAGGTGGCCAGCAGCGCCTGCGCTTCGATGGGGTCGCCGAGTGTGGTGCCGGTGCCGTGTGCTTCGACGGCGTCGATGTCGGTGGTCGATAGTCCGGCGTTGGCCAGGGCCTGGCGGATGACGCGCTGCTGGGAGGGCCCGTTGGGGGCCGTGAGGCCGTTCGAGGCGCCGTCCTGGTTGACGGCGGTTCCCCGTACCACCGCCAGTACGTGGTGGCCGTTGCGCTCGGCGTCGGACAGCCGCTCGACCACCAGCATGCCGACGCCTTCGCCCCAGCCCGTGCCGTCGGCGGCCGCGGCGAACGCCTTGCAGCGCCCGTCCGCCGACAGCGCGCGCTGACGGGAGAACTCCACGAAGATCTCCGCGGTCGTCATCACGCTCACGCCACCGGCCAGAGCCAGCGTGCACTCGCCTGATCGCAGCGCCTGCACGGCCAGGTGCAGAGCCACCAGCGACGACGAGCACGCCGTGTCCACCGTCAGCGCCGGACCCTCCAGCCCCAGCGCATAGGCGATGCGGCCGGACATCACCGCGGCCGAGTTGCCGGTGGCCGCGCGGCCCTCGAAGTCCCCCGTCCCGTCGGCCTTCAGCAAGGACGCGTAGTCCTGGCCGTTCGTACCGGTGAACACACCGGTCGCACTGCTCTTCAGCGAGGCGGGGTCGATACCGGCCCGCTCGAAGGCCTCCCAGGACGCTTCCAGCAGCAGCCGCTGCTGCGGGTCCATCGCGACGGCGTCGCGTGGCGAGATCCCGAAGAACCCGGCGTCGAACTCGCCAGCGTCGTACATGAAGGCGGCAGCTCTGGTGTACGAGGTGCCGCGGTGATCGGGGTCCGGGTGGTACAGGTTCGCGAGGTCCCAGCCACGGTCCACGGGGAGGTCCCCGAGCGCTTCGGCCCCGCTGTCGAGCAGCCTCCACAGGTCCTCGGGAGAGGCGACGTTCCCCGGGAACCGGCAGCTCATACCGACGATGGCGATCGGTTCGTCGTCCAGCGCGACGGTCGCCCGGACCGGCTCCACCAGGCCCGGCCGGTCGTCCAGCAGCTCGCCGCGCAGGTACGCGACCAGCGCGAGCGGGGTGGGGTGGTCGAAGGTCATGGTGGTGGGCAGCCGGAGCCCGGTGGCGCCGTTGAGCCGGTTGCGCAGCTCAACGGCGGTGACGGAGTCGAATCCGCTCTCGTGGAACGCGCGGCCGGTCTCGACCGCCTCCGGACCGGAGTGGCCCAGGACGGCCGCGACCTGGCGGCGGACCAGGTCCAGTAGCGCACGGTCGCGCTCGGCGCCGCTCATCCCGGCGAGCCGCTCGGCGAGGCCCGAACGTTCGGGCGCGGCCTCGGCGTCCTCCGTGCCGAACGTGGATGTGATGAGGGCCTGCACCTCGGGGATGTCACGCATCAGCGGACTCGGCCGGGTCGCGGTGAACGCCACGTAGTGGCGATCCCAGTCGATGTCGGCGACCGTGACGACGGTGTCGCCCTGCTCGACGGCGCGCCCCATCGCCGCCACGGCCAGCGCAGGGTCCATTTCCGGGACGCCGTGCCGTCGGGCGACGTCGCCGACGCCGCCCTCGCCCATGCCAGCACCCGCCCACAGCCCCCAGGCCACGGACGTCGCCGGTCGGCCCTCGGCGCGGCGCTGCTCGGCAAGGGTGTCCACGAAGACATGGCCGGGCGCGTAGTTGCCCTGTCCCGGGGCGCCCAAGGTGCCGGACAGCGAGGAGAACAGGACGAACGCGGAGAGGTCCATGTCACGGGTCAGCTCATGCAGGTTCTCCGCGCCGTGGACCTTGACGCTCAGGACTCTTTGCAGCTGGTCCGTGGTCAGAGAGCCGATCGTGCCGTCGTCGAGCACCGCCGCGGTGTGCACCACCGCGGTCAGCGGCCCCACGTCCGCCAGCAGCGCCGCGAGCGCGTCCCGGTCGGCGACGTCGCACGCGGCTATGGTCACCCGAGCACCGAGCGCCTCCAACTCCTCCACCAGCCGGTCGGCACCGGGCGCGGACATGCCCCGGCGACTGGTCAGCACCACGTGGTCGGCACCCTGACCCGCCACCCACCGGGCGACGTGCCCGCCCAGCGCGCCCGTGCCACCGGTGACCAACACCGTGCCCTCGGGGCGCCAGGCCGACACGCCCTGTTCCCGCGCCGGGGCGTGCGCCAGCCGACGCGCGAACAGACCGGCCGCGCGCACAGCGACCTGGTCCTCGTCCGAGGCACCGGCCACCACACTGGCCAGCAGACTCTGTGCCCGATCGGTCACGACCTCCGGCAGATCGATGATGCCGCCCCAGCGCAGGGGCTGTTCGAGGGCCACCACTCGGCCGAGCCCCCAGGCGAGTGCCTGCTTGCGGCTGACGGCCACGTCGCCGTCGCCCAGCGACACGGCTCCTCGGGTGAGGCACCACATCGGTGCTTCCATTCCGGCGTCGCCGAGTGCCTGGGCCAGCAGCAGTGTCATCGCGTATCCGCGGGGCACTGCCGGATGCGCGGGGTGGGGGCGTTCGTCCATCACCAGCAGCGATACGACGCCCTGGACGTGCGGGTGTTCCGCCAGCAGGTCCCTCAGCCGCCGGGCCAGCGCGGCGCGGTCCAGGTCGGAGTCGTCCAGGACGACCGTGTGCGCCTCGCCGCCATGGCGGGTCAGCGCCATGGTGACTCCGGAGACCCACTCCTCGTCGGACTGACCGTCGGTCACCAGGACCAGCCACGTGCCGGTCACGGAGGCTGCACCAGCAGCGACCGGCTTCCAGTGGATCTTGTAGCGCCAGGAATCCATGGTGGAGACATCACGACGCTCACGCCGCCACTGGGACAGGGCGGGCAGCACCTCACTCAGAGGTGCTCCGTCGACGCGCAGGGTCGCCGCCAGCGAGTCCAGGTCCTCACGTTCGACCGCGGCCCAGAACTCGGCGTCCACCGCGCTGGTGGCGGGCTCGGCGACGACGGAATCCAACCAGTAGCGCTCCCGCTGGAACGCATACGTCGGCAGGTCCACCCGGCGCGCACCGTCGAACAGCGGCTGCCAGTCGACGTCGATACCGTGCACATACGCCTCGGCCAGTGAGGTCAGCATGCGCGTGGGACCACCGTCGTCCCGGCGCAGGGAACCGGTCGCCACGACGGTCGTTTCGGCCGCGTCGGCGATGTCCCGCACGCCCGTGGTGAGGACGGGGTGGGGGCTGGCCTCCACGAAGACGGTGTGGCCGAGGGTGAGCAGCTTCTCGATGGTGCCTTGGAAGTCGACGGTGTGGCGGAGGTTGCGGTACCAGTAGGCGGCGTTCAGCTCCGCCGTGTCGGTGAGTGCGCCCGTCACGGTGGAGTAGAAGGGGATGGTGCCGGTGCGGGGGTCGATTCCGGCGAGTGCTTGGGCGAGTTCGTCTTCGATGCGTTCGACGTGGTCGGAGTGGGAGGCGTAGTCGACGGGGATGCGTTTGGCCTGCGGGTGTTCGGCGAGGAGTGCGTCGAGTGTGTGGTTGTTGCCGGAGACGACGGTGGAGGTGGGTCCGTTGATGGCGGCGATGGACAGGCCGTCTAGGTCGCGCAGCTGCTCTGCGGGGAGGGGTACGGAGACCATGCCGCCGTGGCCGGACAAGGCGAGGATCGCTTTGCTGCGCAGGGTCACGACTCGGGCGCCGTCTTCCAGGGAGAGTCCGCCTGCGACGCAGGCTGCGGCGATTTCTCCTTGGGAGTGTCCGATGACGGCTGCTGGTGTGACGCCGTGGGAGCGCCACAGTTCGGCGAGGGAGACCATGACGGCCCATAGCGCGGGCTGGACCACATCGACCCGGCGAAGTGCGTCTTCGTCATCGAGGATGTCCAGGAGCGACCAGTCGACGAACGGGTCCAGTGCGGCGGCGCACTCTCGCATGCGTTCGGCGAACACCGCTGAGGTGTCGAGGAGTTCCAGTGCCATGCCGGTCCACTGCGAACCCTGACCGGGAAAGACGAAAACCACCTTGCGGTCGGGTACCGCCGTCCCGATCACGACACCCGGAGCTGGCTCGTCCTGCGTCACCGCCGCCAGACCCGCAAGCAGCTCGGCACGGTCTCCGCCGAGGACGACCGCACGGTGCTCAAGCGCCGTCCTTCCGGCCAGCAAGGAGAACGCCACATCTCTCACGTGCTGTTGCTCGTTGCCGTCGACCATCCAGGTGCGCAGCCGCTCAGCCTGCGCCCGCAGGGCCCGCTCGTCCCGAGCCGAGACGACCCACGGGACCACGGGGCTGGTCTCTGCGGTTTCGGTCTCCTCCGTCGGGAGCGTAGGCGCCGGTGCTTGTTCGAGGATGACGTGGGCGTTGGTGCCGCTGACGCCGAATGAGGAGACTCCTGCCCGGCGTGGGGCATTTGTCTGCGGCCAGTCGGTGTGTTCGGTGAGCAGTTCGACCGAGCCGGTGGTCCAGTCGACGTGGGGGGTGGGTTCGTCCACGTGGAGGGTCTGGGGCAGTTGGCCGTGCTGCATCGCCATGACCATCTTGATGACACCGGCGACGCCTGCGGCGGCCTGCGTGTGCCCGATGTTGGACTTGAGCGAACCGAGCAGCAGGGGGTGGTCGGCGTCGCGGTCCTGGCCGTAGGTGGCCAGCAGCGCCTGCGCCTCGATCGGGTCGCCGAGCGTCGTGCCCGTGCCGTGTGCCTCGACGGCGTCGATGTCGGCCGTCGAGAGCCCGGCGTTGGCCAGGGCCTGGCGGATGACGCGCTGCTGGGAGGGCCCGTTCGGGGCCGTGAGACCGTTGGACGCGCCGTCCTGGTTGACGGCGGAGCCCCGCACCACGGCCAGGACCTGGTGGCCGTTGCGTACGGCGTCGGACATCCGCTCGACCAGCAGCATGCCGATACCCTCGGCGAAACCGGTGCCGTCGGCCGCCCCGGCGAACGCCTTGCACCGGCCGTCCTGGGACAGGCCGCGCTGACGCGAGAACTCCACGAAGACGGTGGGGGTGGACATCACTGTCACCCCGCCTGCCAGGGCCAGTGAGCACTCTCCGAGACGCAGCGCCTGGACGGCCAGGTGCAGGGCGACGAGCGACGATGAACATGCGGTGTCCACCGTCACCGCCGGACCCTCAAGGCCGAACGTGTACGCCACACGGCCCGATGCGACGCTCGCCGCGGCACCCGTGCCCAGATAGCCCTCGACCCCGTCCGGTGGCGTCGTCAGGCGGGTGAGGTAGTCGTGGTGCATCACGCCGGTGAACACGCCGATCCGCTCGCCCTTGACCGAGCCGACGGGGATGCCCGCGCGTTCGAACGCCTCCCAGGACGCCTCCAGCAGCAGCCGCTGCTGCGGGTCCATCGCGGCCGCCTCGCGCGGCGAGATCCCGAAGAGCCGGGCGTCGAACTCGGCCGCGTCGTGCAGGAATCCGCCGTCCCGCGCGTACGACGTGCCGGGCGTGTCGGGGTCTGGGTTGTAGAGGCCGCTCAGGTCCCAGCCGCGGTCGTCGGGCAGACCGGAGATCGCGTCACCGCCGGACCGCACCAGGTCCCACAGCTGCTCCGGCGAGGCGACCCGGCCCGGGTAGCGGCAGCTCATGCCGACGATCACGATGGGGTCGTCGGTGGCCAGCACGCCCGGCACCGGGGAGGCCGTGGTCTCGTCCGCCCCGAGTACCTCGGCGAGCAGATGCCCGGCCAGCAGGCGAGGTGTCGGGTAGTCGAAGATGGCTGTCGCGGGCAGTCGTACGCCGGTGGCGGCGCTGACGCGGTTGCGCAGTTCCACGGCGGTCAGCGAGTCGAAACCGATCTCCTGGAACGTCCGCATGGCGTCCACCGTGTCCGCCGAAGCGTGGCGGAGCACCGCCGCGACGTGATGGCGGACGAGTTCCAGTACCACTTCGTCCCGCTGGGCGGGGTCCACATCGGCCAGCCGTCGGCCGAGCGCGGTGGAGGCGGAGCCGACGGCGGCGCCGGTGGAGTCGGCGGCACGCCGCATCGGCGTACGGACCAGGTCGCGCAGCACCGGGGGCACGTCCGCGGTGTCGGCCCACGCGGTCGCGTTCAGCGGTGCCGCGAGCACCATCGCCTCGTCGCAGGCCAGTGCGGCGTCGAACAGCTCCAGCGCCTGGGCGGTGGACATCGGCAGCGCGTGGGCGCGTGCCAGATCGTCGTCGGAGAGCCGCTCCGTGAGTTCGCTGCGGTGTTCCCAGAAGCCCCAGGCGATGGAGGTGGCGGGGAGGTTGTTGGCGTGGCGGTGTGTGGCGAGTGCGTCGAGGTAGGTGTTGGCGGCGGCGTAGGCGGCTTGGCCGCCGTTGCCGAGGATGCCGGCGGCTGAGGAGAAGAGGATGAAGGCGGTGAGGTTGTGGTGGCGGGTGAGGGTGTGTAGGTGGTGGGCGGCGTGGGCTTTGGGGGCCATGACGTGGTGGAGTCGGGTCTCGTCGAGGGTGTGGAGGATGCCGTCGTCGAG
>NZ_JBSFGE010000057.1:0-13595 GCF_053596435.1 Streptomyces sp. NPDC001700 | reverse complement strand
ACGAACCGCTCCGGCCCCACCCCCCGACCGGCCAGCACCCGCGCCAGCCGATCCACCCACGCACCCAACTCCCCATACGAAACCCGCACATCACCGAAAACCAGCGCCACAGCATCCGGGCAAGCAGCTACCTGGGCCTCGAACAACGCCACCACATCAGCGGCACAGGCCTCACCCGCCCCCACACCAGAACCCCACTCACCAAGAACCCGGCCCCGCTCCTCGTCATCAAGGACAGCGACCCGGGCAACGGGCACCGACACATCGGCGAGAAGCTGTTCCACCACGTGCCGGAACCGCTCGGGGACCAGTTCGGCATACGCGGTGTCGACAAGGTCGGGCCGGTAGTCGAGGCGGAAGGACATGCTGTCGCCCGGGATGGCCGCCAGGCCGAGGGCGTAGTGGGTGCCACCTCGGATCTCGGCTCCGTCGACCGTCAGGCCGCCGTCGTCGGCCAGGGCGTTGATCGTGGCGCGGTCCAGGGGGAAGTTCTCGAAGACGACCAGGGTGTCGAACAACTCACCCATACCGACGGCATTCTGAATGTCGGCCAGCCCGAGGTGCTGGTGTTCCACCAGTTCGGCCTGCTCGTCCTGCAGGCGGCGCAGGAAGTGCGCCACCGGCTCGGCCGGGCGCAGACCGGCACGCAGCGGGAGCGTGTTGACGAAGAGGCCCACCATCGTCTCGGCGCCCTGAAGTTCGGCCGGGCGGCCCGCCGTGGTGACGCCGAAGACCACGTCGTCGCGGCCCGTGAGGCGGCCGAGCAGCATGGCCCAGGCTGCCTGGATGACGGTGTTGGGTGTGACGCCGACGGCGCGCGCCGTGCGCACGAGCGTGTCCGTGGTCTCCTCGGACAGGGAGAACTCGACGCGCTGCTGCGCGGTCGGCGTCGCGCCGGGGTGGGCGGTGGCCAGCCGGGTCGGCTCGTCCACTCCGGCCAGTGCGGCGTTCCAGGCCTTGACCGCCTCGGCGCGGTCCCGGCCTGCGAGCCAGCCCAGGTAGTCGCGGTACGGGCGCGCCTGCGGGAGTCCGGCGGCGGGGTGCGCTGCCGGGGCGGCGGCGTACAGGGCGAGTACGTCCCGTAGGACCAGGGGCAACGACCAGCCGTCCAGAATGATGTGATGGTGCGTCAAGGCCAGGCGCCACCGGTCGCCGTCGAGCCGGATCAGGGTGAACCTGACGAGGGGCGGGCGGGACAGGTCGAAGCGGGTCCACCGCTCCCCGTCGAGGAGAGCCGCGCAGGCGGCCGCGCGGTCCGGCTCGTCCAGGTGAGTGAGGTCCACCTCGCGCCACGGCAGCTCCGCTTCGGCGGCGAGGATCGCGAGGGCCCGGCCGGAGCCGCTCTCGTGGAAGCCCGCGCGCAGGCTCGCGTGCCGGGCGAGGACCGCGTCGGCGGCCGCGCGCAGGGCCGGTCCGTCGAGGGTGCCCTTGAACTCCAGGACCAGCTGGGCGTTGTAGAAGTCCGGACCCGACGTGTCGAACTGGTGGTGAAAGAACAGGCCTTCCTGCAGCGGCGACAGCGGCAGGACGTCCGCCGCGCCGGGCACCGAGGCCCGGGCCTGCGCCAGCTCTGCCTGGGTGAGGTCGAGTGCGTCGGGGAAGGCGGGGCTTTCGGCGGGCTGCCCGGCGGGCTGCTCGGCGACGGTCAGGACACCGGCCAATCCGGCCACGGTCTTGTGCCGGAAGACATCGCGCGCCGTGAACAGCAGGCCCGCTCGGCGGGCGCGGGCGACGAGGCGGGTGGCCATGATGCTGTCGCCGCCCTGCTCGAAGAAGTTGTCGTCGATGCTCAGCCTGGCGGCGCCGAGGATCTCCGTGGCCAGCGCGCACAGGCTGTCCTCCTGCGGAGTGCGGGGGCCGCGCCCCCGCACGTCGCCGGTCCCGTACTCGGGGGCGGGCAGTGCCTTGCGGTCGAGCTTGCCGTTCGGCGTGAGCGGCAGGGCGGGCAGCGTCACGAAGGCGGCGGGGACCATGTAGTCGGGCAGCGAGGCCGCCAGGTGCGCGCGGAGGGCGTCCGCGCCGGGCGGCCCATCGACAGAAGTGGCGTCAGCAGTGTTCGAGGTGGTGTTCGAGGTGGCGTCCGGGGTGTCCAACGGCACCAGGTAGGCCACCAGGCGGCGATCGCCCGGCCGGTCCTCGCGCACGATCACCGCGCTCCGCCCGACCGCCGGATGCCGCTGCAGCACCGACTCGATCTCCCCCAGCTCGATGCGGAAGCCGCGCAGCTTTACCTGGTCGTCGGCGCGCCGCTGGTATTCGAGCTGCCCGTCGGCGGTCCACCGTACGAGGTCTCCGGTGCGGTACATCCGGGTGCCGGGCGGACCGTAGGGGTCGGCGGTGAACCGCTCGCCGGTGAGGTCGGCGCGGCCGTGGTAGCCGCGGGCCAGGCCGCTCCCGGCGATGTACAGGTCACCGGAGACGCCCGCAGGCACCGGGCGCAGTGCGTGGTCCAGGACGTACACGCGGGTGTTGAGGACGGGGCGGCCGATCGACACGGCGGCGTCGGCGGTGACGCTGGCCGCGGTGGACCAGACGGTCGTCTCGGTCGGACCGTACAGGTTCGTCACCGACACCGAGGCCCCGGCGAGCGTGCGGGCCAGTCCGGTGGGCAGCGCCTCGCCGCCCACCAGGACGCGTACGCCCGCGAGGGCGGCGGGGTCCTCGGCGGCCAGGGCGTGCCAGAGGCTGGGGGTGGCCTGCATGACGGTGACACCGGCGTGCGCGATCAGCGCGCCGAGGGCCTGGGGGTCGCGTACGACCTCGCGGTCCGCGATGACGACGACGGCGCCGGACAGCAGGGGGAGGTACAGCTCGAGGGCGGCGATGTCGAAACCGACCGTCGTCACGGCGAGCATCCGGTCGTGCTCCGCGAGGGAGAGCCGGTCGTCCATCGCCGCGAGGAAGTTGTCGAGTGCGGCGCGGGGCACCACGACGCCCTTGGGACGCCCGGTGGACCCGGAGGTGTAGATCGCGTACGCCGGGTGCTCGCCCCGCACCCGCGCGGTCCGCTCGCCCTGCCGGAGGTCGGCGGTGGACAGCGCGTCGGTGCGCACCTGATCGAGCAGGATCCGCTCCACACCGGAGCCGGGCATCCGGTCGGCGAGCGCGCCGCAGGTCAGCAGGAGGGTGGGCCGCGCGTCGCCGAGGATGTACGCGATGCGGTCGGCGGGGTATTCGGGGTCCACCGGAAGGTAGGCGGCGCCGGTCTTGAGGACCGCGAGGAGCGCCACGACCAGGTCGGCGGAGCGGGGCAGCGCGACGGCCACGTACTGTTCGGGGCCGATTCCCCGGCCGACCAGGAGGCGGGCCAACTCGTTCGCGCGGGCGTTGAGTTCGCCGTACGTGTACTGGGTGTCCCGGTGGACCAGGGCGAGGGCGCCCGGGGTGCGCCGGGCCCGCGCCTCGAAAAGCTCCGGCAGCAAGGCGCCGGGCAGCGGGCGCGCGGTGTCGTTCCACGTCTCCAGGACGCGCTCACGCTCGGTGTCGCCGAGCAGGTCGACGCGGTCCACGGGGACGGTGGGGTCGGCGGCGAGCGCGGTGAGGAAGGCGACGAACCGGTCCTGGTGGGCGGCGAGTTCGGCTTCGGAGTACAGCGCCGGGTTGCCGTCGAAGTCGAGGCGGATGCCCTGGTCTCCCAGGGGATCGCCGAAGGACAGCACGGACAGGTCCTTGACCGGGCCGGTCCACAGCGGGTTCATGACGGTGTCGAGGCCGCCGAAGGAGATCTCCTGGCCGAAGGCCATGGCGTTGACCATCACCGAGGACATTCCGCCGGTGCCGCCGGACAGGTTCAGCTCGCGGTGCAGGTCCTCGCTGCGGTACCGCTGGTGCCGCAGCGCGCCGTTGACCTGGGCGGTCGCCTGACTCACCAGGTCGGTGAGGCTCATGCCCGGGTCCACGGTGAACCGCAGCGGCACTTCGTTGGCGAGCATCGCGGGGGTGGCGATGGTGAGGGTGTCGGTGCGGGCGGTCATCGGAAGGCCGACCACCACGTCGCCGGACGAGGTCAGGCGGTGGGTGTACGCGGCGACCGCGGCGAGCAGCACGACCGACCAGCGGCCCGACGCGCGCAGACCGGCCAGCTGTGCGGCGGACAGCCGCACACTGCGGCGCAGGGGCTTCGGCGACGGTTCGGCGGTGCGGCCGGTGAGCGTGGCGGGTTCGGGGGTCTCACCGAAGAGGTCCAGCCAGTACGTACGGTCCTTGTCGTGCTGCGGTGAGGTGCGGTACTCGGTGTCCTTGCCGAGGAGTTCCGCCAGCGGCCGGATCCGGGTGGGCGCGGGTTCCTGGCCGGCGGCGAGCGCGGTGTAGGTCTGGGCGAGCCGGCGGAGGTAGATGCTCTGCCCGTAGCCGTCGAGAACGATGTGATGGTGCCGGAAGTAGAGCAGGCAGCGGTTCTGGCCCAGCTCGAACAGGGCGTGGGTGTACAGCCGCCCGGACCGCGGGTCCGTCGGGACGGACAGGTCGTGGTCCATCCACGCGCGGGCGGCCGCGTCCGGGTCGGCCTCGGTGCTCATGTCCACGAGGTGCACGGGCACCTCACCGGCGGGCTCGACGGTCTGGCGCGGCTCGTCGCCGTCGTCCTCGAACCGCGCCCGCAGCGCGTCGGTCTCGGCGACCGTGCGGCGTACGGCCTCGGCCAGCAGGGCGTGGTCGATCCGTCCCGCGATGTCGAAGTAGGTGGCGCAGTTGTACAGCGGGCTGTCCGGAGCCAACTGCTGTGCGACCCAGATCCCCATCTGCGCAGCGGAGACAGCCTGACGAACCGACCCATGCTCTGACACTGAATACCTACTCACGTTTCTCTGCGGACGAGCTTGTGCGCTGTTGGGGACCGGGGCTCGGCCGGCCGGTGGCCGCTGCCGCGCGGGGTCAATCCACGTGTGCCAGTTCGCTGTGGACGACCTCGACCAGCGCGTCGAGGGTGGGCGCGTCCCACATGACGGTGGGCTCGAGCGTCAGGCCCAGGTGGTCCTCGATCTGGGTGACCACGGTGAGGGCGTAGATGGAGTCGAGGCCGTAGTTGGCGAGCGGGACGTCGGGCTCGATCTCCTCGGCGGTCAGCTGCACGTGCTCGGCTATGCGCTCCTTGAGCCAACTGGTCAGCTCCGTACGGGAGCGGTCCTGGTCGGGCTTCTCGACAAGGGGGCTGGACATGGTCAGTTCTCCTTGGGAAGGCGGTCGGCGAGCTGTCGTCTCACCAGGCCGAAACTGGTCGCGGACTCGTAGCGCTCCAGCAGCTCGGCGAAGAGCGGCTGTTCGAGGTGGTCGGGCAGGCTGGCGGGCGGGACGCCCGGCCGCAGGGGGATCCGGTTCAGGGCCGCCGCCGCCCAGGCGGGATCGGCGAGGAACGGATCCGGGTGGTGCTGGTTGTTGCGCCACAGCTCGACGCAGCTGGCGGCCACCAGGACGTTGACGTACCGGTGCGTGAGGTCGTACGCGGCGGAGCTGGCCGCGACGGACAGCTCGCTGGCGGGCAGCTCGGCGCACTCCTCGGCGAGCCGGGCCAGCTCGGCGGTCAGCTGTCGGCCGACGCGGCGGATCTCACGCCGCTCGGCGTCCTGGCCGCCGATCGCGTCGAGAGCCGGGGCCAGCGAGGAGCTGAGCCGTTCGCGCCCGCCGGCGCTGACGGTCAGCTGGTCGAAGGGGACGCCGGGCAGCTCGGCGTCGAGCTGGAACAGCTCGGCCGGGGCGGCCGGGCCGCCGCCGCGCCACGAGCGCCGGGCGAGCAGGGGGAGCTGCGGCAGCAGGGAGACCTGGCAGGCGGCGCGTGCGGCGTGTCCGAAGCCGGCGGGCTGGACGTCGCGCAGCAGCTTCTGGAAGATCGCGTTGTCGCCCTCGCGCATGTAGAAGTGCGCGCCGAGCAGCATCGAGAGCCGGTGCATCGCGTCCATCAGGACCTTGGACACGAAGAACTTGACGGCCTGCGCGTAGATCCCCGTCTCGGCCGGCACCAGATGGATCGCGCGGGCGGCGACCGTGGAGAACGCCTCGCACAGCAGCAGGTCGGCATGGGCCGCGGCGAGGACGGACCGCACCTGGGGGATGTCCAGGGCCGTACGTCCGTACAGCTTGCGGGACGCGAGGTGGCGCACGGTGGTGCGCAGCCCGGTGTCCAGCATGCCGGTGAACATCGCCACCAGGGTGGTGCGGGTGACCTGGAAGGACTTCAGGGCGGTCTCAAGGCCGAGGCCCTGACGGCCCACGATGCTGTCGGCGGGCAGCGGGCAGTTGTCGAACTCGATGCCGCCGAGCTGCACTCCGCGCATGCCGACGCTGGGAAAGCGCGGCAGATAGCGCATACGGCCGTCGGGGATCGCGGACTTGTCCACCAGGATCTGGGAGTGGCTGCGCGGGCCGGGCCGGGCGTCGGTGCGGGCGAACATGACGACGGCGTCCGAGCGCTGGAGGTTGGTGATGACCTCCTTGCGGCCGTTGAGGAGAAACCCGTCGGGGCCCGGCATGGCCTCGAACTCGGTGCCCGCCATGTCGTTGCCGTGCGCCAGCTCGTGGTAGGCGACGGAGACCTTGCGGTTGCCGAGGAGCATCCCGGCGACCTGGCGGCAGTGTTCCTCGCTGCCCGCGGTCCACATGTTGACCGAGGCGATGAAGGAGCTGACGCCGTAGCCGAGGCCCAGGCACGGGTCGCGGCGGTAGACGGACCGCATGATCTCGATGAGTTCGTCCAGCCGGGTCAGCCGCCCGCCGTACTGGGGCGGCACGAACTCGGCGTTGAGCCCGTACGCGTCGAGCGCCCGCTCTCCCTCGGCGAACATCTCCGCCCGCTCGTCCGCGGCGAGGATCTGCGCGAAGCCCAGCGGGTTGTCCGGGTCGCGGGGGTCGCCGAAGAGGCGCTCCAGCTCATCGGCGCGGTGCGGGGCCACGGCGCCCGGGGCGGCGGGTAACTGGGTCTTCATGAGGTACTCCCGGCCGTCGTGCCATCGGGGACGGAGCAGAGGGTGGGGACGACCGCGCCGAAGGCGTGCTCGGCCAGCCGGTCGTACGCCTCGGCGCCCGCCTCCGCCAGTGGGATGTCGAGCCGGGTGAGGACGGTGCGCAGGGTGGCCTGCAGCCAGAGCGCGTTGCGCCAGATCGACGGGGGCTGCTCGTCCTCGGCCGACCGCGGGTTGTTCAGCCACAGGTGCAGGCAGGCCGCGGCGGCGAAGCACAGTTCGTACCGCTCGGCGAGCACGAACGCGGTGGGCGGCACGTCCTGCGGGGTTCGCCGCAGCGCCGCGAACTCGGTGTGCAGGGCGTCCGCGACCCCCTTGACCTGCTCGGCGAGCGCGGCGACCTGGCGGGGCAGCAGCCCTCGGTCCGCCTGCTCGGCAATGCGCGCTACGGCGTCGGGCAGGCTCTGCACCAGGCTGCCGCCGCCCATCGCGAGGAGACTGAGTCCACCGGCCGTGAACTCCTCCAGCGGGGCGGCCAGGGAGGTGGCGGCGGTGACGCCCGCCTCGTCCCGGCGGCCACGGCGGTAGCCCGCTCCGAGCACCGGGAACTGGTCGATCAGAGCGTTCCGGTTGACGGCCGTGTTGCCGTCGAAGATGGCGACGACACGATGGTCGCGTTCCAGTTTGGCGAAGAGGCCGTCCGCGTACTCCTCGGTGAGGAAGCTCCTGACCCCGAGCAGTTCGGAGACCCGGTCGAGCACGGTCTGGGCCAGGTCGGGTATCAGCGCCTTGGCGACGGCGGAGACGACGCTCATCTCGCCGGTGAGCGCCTGGGCGCTGCGGGCCGCCACCAGGCCGGTCGCCTCCGCGAGGAGCTGTGTGGCGTACACCTCGCCGATGATGCGGCGGACTCTCGGCAGGTCGCCCAGGGTGCGCCCGTACAGCCTGCGGTTCCTGGCGTAGTCCACGCCGAGCCGCAGCGCGGTGTCGCCCGCGCCGAGCGACAGGGCGGTGCTGGCGGTGCGGGTGAGCTGCAGCGCCTTCAGGACGGTCTCGATGCCCGCGCCCACCTCGCCCACCAGCGCGGAGCCGGGTATCGCCGTGTCGTGGAAGGCGATGCCGCTGATGTCCGCGCCCCGGATGCCGTGGGTGGGGACCTTGGGCAGAGTGCTGTACGCGTCGGCCGCCAGGTCGCGCTTGTCGACCAGGAACAGGCTGAACCCACGGGGCCCGCCCGCCGGTTCGGTCCGGGCGAGCACACAGATGAATCCGCCCCGGGTGGCATTGTTGATCAGCCACTTCTCACCGTTCAGCCGCCATCCCCCGGCGTCAGGGGTGGCGCTCAGCTCCCCGGCGAGGAGGTCGCTGCCGTGCGCGCGTTCGGTGAGCCCCCAGGACACGACGGCGCCTTCGCCGATCAGGCCGCCCAGCTCGGCGGCCTGGTCGGCGCGGCCCGCCACCCACACCGACGCGGCGCCCAGGAACGTCTTGGCGTGCGCCACCGCGACGGTGAGGTCGCGGCGGGCCACCGTGCGCAGCAGCTGCAGCAGGTCGGTGAAGTCGCGCAGCTGTCCGCCGAACGCGGTCGGCACATAGTGGTCGTTCAGTCCGAAGCCGTCGAGGACCTGGCACGCGGCGGCCGGGAACTCCTCGCGCTGGTCGAGCCCGGCCAGATCGGCGGGCCGGAATCGGCCGTGTTCCTCTCCCGGCCGCCCGAGGAGCGCGTCCAGCGCGGTGGCAGGTGTCGAATCGTCGCGTCGCATCTCACACCTGCCGGGGGGCGAGTGTGCTGCTCAGGTCCTGGTCGGCTATCAGGTGAAGCGTGTTCAGCTCCCCGGCCCGGAACGCCTCGCGCATCGCGGCCCGCTGGATCTTGCCGCTGGTGGTGCGCTTGATGCCGCCCCGGCGCACCAGGGCCACCGCGGACACCCGGGCGCCGAACTCGCGGGCCACCGTCTGCCGCATGTCCATGGCCAGCTTGCGCAGGACGTCGTCCGCGGGGCGGCCCCGGACCTCGTGGGTCACGACAAGCAGCTCCTCCGCACGGCCGTCCTCGCGGTCGGCGCCCACGCTGAACACGGCGCCGAACAGGCCCTGCAGATCGTCGTGCTGGGCGCGCAGCTCGTGCTCGATGTCCTGGGGGTAGAGATTGCGCCCCCGGATGATCAGCACCTCCTTGATGCGTCCCGTCACATGGATCTCGCCCTCGTGCAGGACGCCCAGGTCGCCGGAGCGCAGATAGCCGCCCTGCCCGTCCACGGTCTCGGCGTGGAACGTGGCGCGCGTGGCCTCCGGGTTCTCCCAGTAGCCCTGGGCGACGCTCGTCCCCCGCAGCCAGATCTCGCCGACCCGGCCCGGCGGCAGGACCTCGCGGGTCGCCGGGTCGACGATCCGCACCGTGTAGTCGTGCGGGGTGCCGCAGGCGACCACGGACCGGCCGGGCCGCGCCGCATCGACGGGTTCGAACACGTGTCGCTCCAGCCCCTCGGCGTCGACGTGCCGCACGATCGGCTCGCGCTCACCGCCGCCCGAGATGAACACGGTCGCCTCGGCCATGCCGTAGCACGGCGTCAGAGCACTGGACCGGAACCCGGCCGCGGCGAACCGCCCCGCGAACGCGCTGAGGGTGGGCCCCTGCACGGGCTCGGAGCCATTCGGCGCGAACTTCCAGCGGGACAGGTCGATTCCGTCGAGCTGCTCGTCGGTGATCTGCCGAGTGCACATTTCGTACGCGAAGTCGGGCGCGGCCGACCAGTGGAGGTCGTACTCGTCCACCATCCGCAGCCACCACTGGGGCCGCTTGAGAAAAGTGGTCGGGGCCATCAGGGTGCAGGAGCCACCGAGGAGCAGCGGGGGCAGCAGGTTCGCCATCAGACCCATGTCGTGGTAATGCGGGATCCAGGAGCCGAACCGGGTGTTCTCATCCAGGCCGAAGGCCCGCCGCAGGCTGTCCACGTTGTGCAGCAGATTGCCGTGGGTGATCATGACCCCCTTCGGCTCGCCCGTGGAGCCGGAGGTGTACTGGAGCAGCGCGAGGGTGTCCTGTCCCAGCTCCGGCGGCAGCCACTCGCCCGGCGCGGTCTGCTCCGCGTCGTCCGTCCGGAGACAGTTGGCCCGCACCGAATCCTGGTCGGCCGCCCATGCCTGTACGTCGTCGTGGGCCTCGCCGTTGGTGAGGACCAGCGAGACCCCGGCGTTCCTGGCGATGGAGGTGACGCGCTCGCGCTGATGCCGGTACCGGCCGGGCAGCGGCGCCGGAACCGCGATCACTCCGGCGTACAGGCAGCCCAGAAACGCGACGGCGAAGTCGATTCCCTCGGGGTACAGCAGAAGGGCGCGGTCACCGACCGTCAGCCGCCGCTGCAGCTCCACGGCAATTCGCTGCGCGGCGGCATCGAGTTCCGCATAGGAAAGGGTTTCGTCGACTCTTTCTGCGGACAGGTCACGAACGAAAGTCACGGCTTGATCCGCCGGCCGGGACAACGCATTTGCCCGTACGGCCTCGGTGACACTCGGAAGACCCACGAAACCAATGGACATTGATACTCCCAGTATGCGGCGCGCGACGGACTCGATCCGGCTGCGGAACATAGCCCGGGGCTTCACGGACAGTCAACAGACATTGCCTATATGGGGAGCGTTATTCAGCCTGACCTTAATCCTGTGACAGGAGGGGCCGGGGCGTGTTGAATGCTACTTCCCAGCGACTGCTGGAAGTTCTTTAAGGCGCAGCTTTAGGTCGGGTTAGATGAGAGGTTCAGGAGTGAAGCAGACGGGGCTCGAAGCCATTCTTCCGCTCACTCCGCTCCAGGAAGGCCTGCTGTTTCACTGCCTTTACGACTTGGCCGCCCAGGACGTTTATGTATCGCAGCACGTCCTCGATGTCGAAGGCGACCTGAATACCGCCGCACTGCGCTGCGCCGCTGACGCCCTCATGGCCCGGCACACCACCCTGCGGGTGGGGTTCCGGCACCAGGGGCTGGCCAACCCCGTGCAGATCGTGCCCCGTTCCGTGCCGACCCCCTGGCAGGCGATCGACCTCAGCGGCGCCCCTGACGAGGCCTCCCGGACGGCGCGCGCAGAGGAGCTGCTGCGCGAGGACCGCGAAACGCGGTTCGACCTCACCGCCCCGCCGCTCGTGCGGTTCACCCTGATCCGGCTCGGTCGGCGGCGGTTCCGGTTCTCGATGACCTTCCACCATCTGCTGGTGGACGGCTGGTCGTTGTCCGTCGTCCTGCACGAACTGTTCGCGCTGTACGCCAACGGCGGCGACACCGGTGCGCTGCCGCCCGTCACCCCGTACTCCCGGTTCCTCGGCTGGCTGGCCGCCCAGAACCGGGAAGACGCCCGCACGGCCTGGGCCGATGCCCTGACCGGCCTCGACGAGCCGTCCCTGGTGGCGCCCCGGGGGACTGGCGGCACACCCGCGGCCGTCCCCCGCCGGATCACCTTCGCCCTGACCGAGGAGTCGACCAGGACGCTCACCGCACGGGCCCGGGCTCACGGGCTGACGCTCAACACCCTGGTGCAGGGCGCGTGGTCCGTCCTGCTGTCCAAGCTGACCGGCCGGGACGACGTCGTGTTCGGCACCACCGTGTCCGGTCGGCCACCGGAGATCCCCGGCGTCGAGAGCATGGTCGGGCTGTTCATCAACACCGTGCCCGTACGGATGACGCTCACCCCGGCCGAGCCCACCGCCCGGATGCTCGAACGCCTCCAGCGCGACCAGACCGTCCTGCTCCCGCACCAGCATCTGGGACTCACCGACATCCAGCGGGCGGCGGGCGTCGCGGAACTCTTCGACACGATCGTGGTCTTCGAGAACTACCCCTATGACGCGGGCAGGCTGACCGCACCCACGGCCGACCCGGCCGACGCCACCTCTGACAATTCGGCGGTACGCGTCGTCGGCCAGCGGACCAGCGACCAGGCCCACTACCCGCTCACCCTGATCGCGCTGCCCGGGGAGAGCCTGCGCTTCCGGCTCGACTACCGGCCTGACCTGTTCGACCGGTCGTCGGTGGTGGTGTGGGGTGAGCGGTTCGTGCGGGTGCTTGAGGGGCTGCTCGCGGAGCCGGGGCGTGGGGTCGGGTTGGTTCCGGTGCTCTCACCGGAGGAGCGGCGGGAGGTTGTTCAGGCCTGGGCCGCGACGGATAGCGAGCCGTCTGCTGGTGGCGGGTCGTTGGTGGACCGGTTTGAGGCCCGGGTCGCCGCTTGTGGCGGTACGGGTGTCGCGGTGTCGTGTGAGGGGGTGTCGCTGTCGTACGGGGAGCTGAACGCGGCGGCGAACCGTCTCGCACGGGTACTGGCGGGCCGGGGGGTGGGTCCGGAGTCGCTGGTGGCGGTTGCTCTGCCGAGATCGGTGGAGATGGTGATAGCACTGCTGGGCGTGCTGAAGGCAGGGGCGGCGTATGTGCCGGTGGACCCGTCGTATCCGGCGGACCGGATCGCCTACCTCCTGGAGGACGCGGACCCGGCACTGGCGATCTCCAGTGTCGAGACCGCCTCCCAGCTGAGGGGTGCGGACTGGCTGCTGCTCAATGATCCGGGCACGGTGGCTGAGCTGGCTGCGGTTTCGGGCACGGACCTCACAGATGCCGACCGGGTAGGCGCATTGCTGCCTGAGCATCCGGCGTATGTCATCTACACCTCTGGTTCGACGGGTCGGCCCAAGGGGGTGGTGGTGGCGCATGCGCAGGTGGTGCGGCTGTTCACGGCCACGGACCACTGGTTCGGATTCGGACCGGATGAAGTGTGGACACTGTTCCACTCGTACGCGTTCGACTTCTCGGTGTGGGAGTTGTGGGGGCCGCTGCTGCACGGTGGCCGTCTGGTCGTGGTCCCGCATACCGTCAGCCGCAGTCCGGAGCAGTTCCTGGAACTGCTGGTCCGGGAGCGGGTCACGGTCCTGAGTCAGACGCCGTCGGCGTTTTACCAGCTGATCCAGGCCGACACCGAGAATCCCCAGCTCGGGGATGAGCTAGTGCTTCGGTGTGTGGTGTTCGGCGGTGAGGCGCTGGATCTGGGCCGACTGGCACCCTGGTACGCCCGCCACGGGGGTCGTGGCCCACGTCTGGTGAACATGTACGGCATCACCGAGACCACCGTCCACGTCACCCACCGGACCCTCGACCAGGAAACCGCGTCCGGCCAGCCAAAGTCACTGATCGGCGGTCCGATCCCGGACCTGCGCCTGTACATCCTGGACTCGGCCCTGCAGCCCGCCGCCCCCGGAGTCACCGGAGAGATGTACGTAGCCGGTGCGGGTCTGGCCCGCGGCTACCTCAACCGGCCCGCGCTGACCAGCGAACGCTTCGTCGCCGATCCCTGCGGCGGTATCCCGGGTGCGCGTATGTACCGCACGGGCGACCTGGCCCGGTGGACGGCGGACGGGGAATGGGAATACCTGGGCCGGGCCGATGACCAGGTCAAGATCCGGGGCTTCCGGATCGAGCTGGGCGAGATCCAGACCGCCCTGACCACCCACCCCGCCCTCGCCCAGGCCGCCGTCATCGTGCGCGAGGACCGGCCCGGTGACCGGCGCCTGGCCGCCTACACCGTCACCGCCCCCGGCCACACCACCCCCAACCCCACAGCACTACGGGCGCACCTGTCGGCCACCCTGCCCGACCACATGCTCCCCGCCACCTACACCACCCTCCCCGCCCTCCCCCTCACCCCCAACGGCAAACTCGACCACCG
>NZ_JBSFGE010000056.1:0-14020 GCF_053596435.1 Streptomyces sp. NPDC001700 | reverse complement strand
GTTGTTCAGCTTGCCGAAGCTGACCTGCTCCGGCCGCAGCCGTCCCGCGTCCATCCGCCGCCCCAGATGATGGGCGAGCAGCACGCCCTTGTGCACCCCGGATTCGGGAAGGGGCGGGGTGGGGAACAGACCACCGCCCGAGCCAACGCCCGGCAGCGAGGGGCGGAGCCTTGGGGTTGCTCCCCACCGTCAGAGCCCGGGGGCGCGTGCGGAGGCGCGCCCCCTCCGGGCTCAGAGCACACCGCCGGGGCCCGGGGCGGAGCCCCGGTTCGGGAAGGGGCGGGGCGGGGCGGGGAACAAAACGCGGCGCCGCACCCTACGAACGGCGGACGCGGAGCCCCGGCTCCGGGATGCGGGGGCTTGCCCCCGATTCGGGAAGGGGCGGTTGGGGGTTATCCGGCGGCGAGGCAGGCGGGGCAGCTGATCGCCCGCCGCCACTCGGCCACCTCTCCGGTGGCACCACAGACGGGGCGGCCGTCACACACCTTGTGCACGGTCATCACGTCCTCCCCAGCCGTGCCCGGAACCCAGTCCGTCACCTCGCGGTGGTCCAGATGATCCATAGCGCGCGTCATACCTTTCCCTTTCCGACGCGAGCGCCCCGCTTGCCGTGATCCGGATGCCGACTCAGTAACACGACGCAGTCGGTGACCTTGCTCAGGTCTCCGGACTTGCGCGCCGCTTCCTTCTCGCGTTCCAGGCGGACGCATTCCGCACAGCCCGTGGTCATGACGCCACCGCCGTACGCTGTGCCTCTTCCAGCCGTCGGGCCATCTCGCACGACCGGTCGGGCGTACACGTCCGACACTCATCCCGGTGCCATCAGGTACGCCAGCTGAAGCTGCTCAAGATCGGCGGCGCGGGGGTGTTCGGAGACTTCGCGCTCAGGCACGCCAGACCTCCGCCGGGCGAAGATCTTCGGGACGCGCCTGCCATTCCTTGCCCCCACGTTCGGGCGATCGTGGCTACTCTTGCTCACGGCTGTCTGCCTCACACATCAGGTGGTCCACACCCCCGAGCCGACGCACATCGGTTGCGGGGGTCTTTGCCTCCAGGCACGGACAGGTGCTGCCTGAAGGGCTTCTGTCTTCGTTGTCCGTGGACCTGGTGATGCCTAGTCAACGACTGGGAACGACACGAGGGATAGGTGAAAGAGCCCTGCCTCCCGTGGCATGACTCAGGTGATTTTTACCTTCGCCCGTGCCTGGAGAGCCGCGCGCCGTTACCGTGAGGGCATGGCAGAGGAGAACCGCAAGCTCGCAGCGCGGATCGCCGAATTCAGTTTCCCGCAGGCAGAGTTAGCGCGTCAGATCAATGCTGAGATTGAACTCCTGACAAGCAAGCCGGGCAACGTCACCGATGCCGACATCCGACGATGGCTACGCGGCGAGACCAAGTGGCCGCAGGACCGAATCAGAGTGTGCTTGGAGAAGGTCCTTGACGCCAACGCCGAAGACCTAGGGTTCGTACCTCGCAAGAAGCGCATCGGACCACCGGAGGCACATCCCGTGCACCGACGTGCACTCCTCACCGTCACAAGCGGTACAGCCCTGGCCATTGCCGCTCCGTACGCACCTGTCCATGGGCGCCTTGGCGTCAACGACGTCCGACGATTCCATCAGGATCACGTGGCCATCCTCCGACAGGACCAAGCCGTAGGGGGATCACGGAAGGTGGAAAACCTCGCGGTTGAACTGGCTTCCCGGATTCAGTCCGCCCTTGCCATGTCCTCGTCCTCGACTCGCGTGCGAGACATGCTTCATCGACTCGCCGCCGACGTCATCAGCTCTGCGGCTTTCGCAGCCATCGACGCAAGCTCTCCGCAGCGGGCACGCGCTCATCTCGACAAGGCTCTGGCCTTCGCTGGCCTGTCCCGCGATAGCGAGACGATGTATCACGTCTGGAATCATCTGACCCTCACGTCCAGCCAGCGTGAGAACCACGCCGAAGCCGTCGCCGGGGCAGAGGTGATGAAGCGCTCCTCCATCGCCCGGAGAGATCCGCTGTATGCCTCTCTCGGGCACATTCGGAATGCCAATGGACTTGCGCGCCTCCGGCGTCGCTCAGAAGCTCTTCGAGCCCTCAGGGACGCGGAGTGTGCCTACGCCCGTAGCTCCGACTCGCAACGGCCCGAGTGGATCAAATTCTTCGACGCCAGTGAGGTGGACGCTCTGTCCTCGTTCATATGGTCGGCACTGAGTGATCACGGACGCGCGGAGTTCTGCCTCCATCGCACGCTCGCGGCCATCCCTGACGACATGGCCCGCAACAAGGCTCTGTATACGGCCCACCTGTCACTGGCCCAGGCCAGACAAGGAGACCTGGAGCTGGCCAGTACGACAGCTAGACAGGCTCATGGAATGCTGCTGCCTTCTTCCGGATCGAGAAGAACCGTTCACACTCTGGCCGCGACGCGAAAGGCGATCGTAGCCACAGGCTCAAGAAGTCCCGAAATCGTCGAGTGGATTGAGGAGTCCAGTCAATGGATCTGAAGCGCTACACACATGCCGATGCACGGGATGTCAGGTCCCTGCTGCTCGATATCCATGACGAGGCGTACGCGAACGATCCGAACCCGTTTCACTCGCGCGAACGCTTCTCGTACTTTGTCGACCTGTGGTCCTCACGCGAGAACTGGCAGTGTGTATCGGGCTGGGAAGAGGGCGGCCCTGTCGGGTACGCGTATGGTTCCATGCTCAAGCCCGGTGGATGGTGGAAGGGGCACCAACGGCCGACAGGAACCAGGGGATCAGTCTTCGCGCTGTCCGAGTTGATGGTGGTTCCCCATTGGCGTGGGACCGGCCGGGCAAAGCAGATTCATGACGCACTGCTCGAATCGGTCGAAGCCGATGTCGTAACCCTCCTGGTTGATTCCACCCACCACAAAGTTCAGGCTCTGTACGAGAGCTGGGAGTACGACAAGGTGGGAGATGCGAAGCCATCAGAGGACTCGCCGCTGTACACCGTCCTGGCCAAGGAGATGAAGCGCAGCTGATCCAGCGGCCACCCAGTCGGTCACGGAACGGATGACGAACGCCTGCCATTCCTGACTTTGAGGGTTCAGGTACTGCGGGTCGTCATGCGCAGCGAAACCATGCTGCGCCCCCTCAATCTCGATGAGTTCGCAAGCCCCACCGAACTTCCGCACAGCAGCGCGCGACAATCCAACGGGCACGAATGTGTCTTCAGTGCCATGCACCATGAGCGTTGGCGCCCGCACCTCGCCCAGCACCTCATGCGGATGCAGCCAGAAAACCTCATTGAACAGAGGCCGCCCATGCCTCAGCGTCGGCGTAAATTGGATGAACCCGTCTTCGGACAGCCGCTGAGCTGCTTCCTCGCTGATCGAGTCATCGACCCAATAAGACCGGGTATCGATGGTGCGCCATTTGTAATCCAACTGCGGATTGAACAATACAAGCCGTGAAAGATCCGACGAACGCTTGGCCGCATAGTACGCACAGACGCCACCACCGAAGCTGGCACCCAGCAACGTGACGTCCTGAACACCCGCAGTTTCGCGAACAAAGGCGATGGCTGCACGAATGTCATTGAGAAGGGAAGCCAGGGTCAGCTCTTCCTGCCGACCTTCACTTTCACCATGGCCGCGCAGGTCGAACCGCAAAGACGCCACACCACCTTCAGCCAGCCCCTCGGCAAGGCGCGTGAAAAACCCGCCCTCCTCGCGGGTCACACCCCCACCGTGCACCAGCACGACACCACGCGAACCTGGCGCATCGGGGCGCACGAGCGTGCCCACCAGGTGGAGGCCGTCGAGCGTCCGAAGCATCACGCTGTGAGACGTAGGCATGACGCGAGCGTAGCGCTGCGGCTACGGGCGGCGGCCTCGGAAGCGGCGGCGTTCTCTGGGGCGGTCCACGGGGGTGTCGGCCAGGCGGATCACCGGGTCGTCCGGGCCGCCCTCGCGGCCCGCGACCACCGGCTTGAGGGAGCGCGCCGCCTTCGCGCGGTACTGAGCCGCGTCCGCCAGGCGGAACAGGCGGCGGGCCGACGCCACGGGACCGATCGGGTCGCCGGTCGACGCGATCCCGCACGCGACGCCCTCGCCCATCTCCAGCTCCGCCGCCCGGCGGCACAGCTCATCGGCCACCCGCACCACCTCGTCCGCCGGTGGACCGACCCCCAGCAGACAGAACTCATCGCCGCCCAGCCGCGCCACCAGGGCGCCCGGCAGCATCGCGCCGCAGAGGGAGAGCACCGTGCCGAAACGTTCCAGCAGACGGTCTCCCACCGCGTGGCCAAGCGTGTCGTTGACCCGCTTGAGGCCGTTGAGGTCGCACACCACCAGGGTCACCACGGTGCCGTGCTGGCGGTACGTCTCCAGGGCCTCGTCCAGCCGTATGTCCACCGCCCGGCGGTTGCCCAGCCCGGTCAGGGGGTCGGTGAAGGCCAGGCGGCGGGCCTCCTCCAGGCGTTCGATCTGGGCGAGCCCGGCCGCCGCCACCGAGGCCAGGACGGTCGCGAAGTCGGTGTCGCCCCGGTCGAACACCGGGCTCCCGGCCGCCCGCGCCACGTACAGCTCGCCCCACGCCCGCCCGTGCAGCACCAGCGGCGCGACCACGCACGAGCCGCGCCCGCGCCGCCGCAGGGCGGCCACGCGCTGGTGGCAGTACGAGGCCGGGCCGGGCCCGGTGCCCTCGGCGGTCTCCACCCACGCGTGCGGCTCGCCACCCGCCGCCCACCGCTCGTGCAGGAACTCCGCGATCTCCGGGAAGTCGTGCACCGGATACGACTCGTCCTCCGGCAGCGGCTCCTCCCCCGGCATCAGCTCGCCCACGTTCACCAGGACCCGCAACCGGCCCCGCTCCCGCTCCCACACCGAAACCGCCGCGAAGGTGCCGTCCAGCGCGCGGCGCGCGCTCTCGGCGGCGGCGCCGACCGAGTCGCGCGGCGTGGGCGCCGCCGCCATCGCCTGCGCGAGCCCCACCACCGCCCGCAACCGCCGGTCGACCCCGCGTCCCCCGTCATCCCCGTTGTCCGTCACGTCGGCCTCGCATTCCTCACCATGAGCGCGCGCGTTCTGCACTCAAGAGTAAGAATGTCAAGGACCATCCGCTTTTGGGAGCCTTTTCGGCGGGGAGGCCTTACTCGCCGGGCCAGTCCGGCTTGCGCTTCTCGTTGAACGCCGCGACGCCCTCGGCGCGGTCGGCGGAGAAGGCGATCGTCCGCCAGCCCGCGTCCTCGACCTCCAGTCCGGCCGGGAGGTCCAGCCCGTGCCCGAGCCGCAGCGCCCGCTTGGCGGCGCGCAGCCCGATGGGCGAGTTCGCGGCGATACGTCCGGCCAGCTCCAGCGCGGCCGTACGGTCCTCACCCGGTGCGACGAGTTCGTCCACCATCCCCAGCGCGTGCGCCTTCTCGGCGGGCACCCGGCGGGCGGAGAAGATCAGCTCCGCGGCGCGGGCGGCGCCGACCCGACGCGGCAGCAGCTGTGTACCGCCGCCGCCCGGGATGACGCCTACGGACACCTCGGGCAGCCCCACCACGGCCGTACGGTCGGCGACGATCACATCGCAGGACAGCGCCAGCTCGTAGCCGCCGCCGAGGGCGAAGCCGTGCACGGCGGCGATGGCGGGCACGGGCAGCTCCAGGACGGCCGTATAGGCGGCGCGGGAGACCGGACGGTGGCGCATCATCTCGGCGTCGGAGAAGGAGTTCCGCTCCTTGAGGTCCGCGCCGACGCAGAAGGCCCGCTCGTGGGTGGAGGTCAGCACGACGGCCCGTACGGAACGGTCCTCCGCGAGCGCCGCGCACGCCGCCGCGATGCTCCTGGCCATCTCGGAGGACACCGCGTTCATGGCCTTCGGCCGGTCCAGCACCAGCTCGGCCACGAAGCCGTCCCGCCGGACCGCGACCCACTCCCCGTACCGCTGCTCACCCATCTCGCACCCTCCCGGTTAACGACCGTGAACCGTACCCGGGCTACGTTACCGGCGCCGCCGCCACCGCATCAGGAAGCCCAGCATGGACGGCCGGGGGTGATCGGCGGCGGTGCTTTCGGGGGCTTCGTCGGCGGGGGCCGAAGCCCAGGAAGGGACCGGATGCGGTCCCGGACCCGTACCCGGCGCCGGGGCCGGGGCCTCGGCCGGGTCCGAGGGGGCGCCTGGGGGTGAGGCCGGGGGCAAGGGCGCGCCTGGGGCCGCACCGGGAGCCTGGGGCGCGCCCGGGGCCGCACCCGAGGCCGGGCCCACCCCCGAGCCCGGGGCCCAGCCCAAGTTCGGCGCCGGAGCGCCCGCAGTTGGAGCCGAACCCGGCACAGGGCCAGGGGTCGCGGCCGCATCCGAACTCCCGACCGGGGCCCGGGCAGGGGCGGGGGCGGGGCCAGGGGTCGCGGCCGTGACCGGGGCCGGGCCCGCGCCGGGGGCCGGGGCCCCGCCCGCAACCGGGGCCGCGCCGGGGGCCGAGCCCGCGCCCAGGCCCCCTCCCGGGGCCGGGCGTGCAGCCGAATCGCCGCCCGGAACCGAGGCCGGAGCCGAACCGGGAGCCGTCCCCGCACCGACGGTCGCGCCCGGGAGCGGGCCCGCCTCCGGCGCCTCCCGCTGGGGCGGGTCGGTGGGGGTTGGGGGGAAGGTCACCGGGAGGGTGGTCAGGCCTCGTTGGTAGATGCCGGGGCGCCAGCGCAGTTGGTCCTCCGGGAGGGCCAGGGCTAGGTCCGGGAGGCGGTCCAGGAGCTTCTCCATGGCCACCGAAGCGATCAGGCGGGCCGAGCTGCGGCCCGGGCACATGTGGGGGCCCGCGCTGAAGGCCAGGTGGCCTCGGTTGCCGCGGTTGCGGTCGGAGGAGCGGAGGGCGTCCTGGTTGGCGGCGGCGAAGCTGATCACGACGGGGTCGCCCTCGCGCAGCCGCACCCCGGCCAGGGTGACGTCATGGCGGGGGAAGTGGACGGCGAGGTTGGCCAGCGGCGGGTCCGTCCACAGCACCTCGTCCAACGCGTCCTCGACGACCATGCTGCCGCCGGAGACCCCGCCCGCGAAGCGGTCGTCGGTCAGCAGCACGCGCAGGGCGTTGCCGATCAGGTTGATCACCGGGTCGCTGCCGGAGGCGGTCAGCAGCATCAGCTGCTCGACGAGTTCGTGGTCGGCGAGCCGTTCGGGGTGGGCGATCAGCCAGGAGGTGACGTCGGCGGCGGGCCGGGCGCGCTTGAGGGCGACGAGTTCCTGGAGCGCCGCGGTGATCGTACGGTCGGCTTCCGCCACGTCCGTACCGTCGAAGAGGTGCGCAAGACCGGTGAACAGCCGGTCCGCGATCTCGCGCGGGCAGCCGAAGAGTTCGCCGAGGACGAGCAGCGGCAGCAGCGCGCAGTACTCGGCGATCAGGTCGGCCTCGCCCGCGTCGCAGAACTGGTCGATCAGGGAGTCGGCGATCCGCTCGACGTAGCCGCGCAGCGCGCCCGGGTCGATGCGGCTGGTGGAGTCGTCGATGGCGGCGCGGTACCGCCGGTGCTCCTCGCCGTCCACCGAGGTGGGCTGCGGCCGGTAGCGGATGAGCTGTCCGGCGTGGCTGGTGTCGGGGACCCGGCCCTCGTTCTTCGCCCGCCAGCGCCGCGGGTCCTTGGAGAACGTCTCGGTGCGGCGCAGGATCTCCAGCGCGGTGTCGTAGCCGACGCACAGGGTCGCGGTGACGCCCGGGTCCAGCTCCACCGGGGCCAGCGGGCCGTACGTCTCGCGCAGTCGCCGGTAGACGGCGGACGGGTCCTTGGCGAACTCGGGCGTGTGCAAGGGCTCAACAGCGCCCGTTCCGGCCAGGTCGTCGGTCATGGCGACGAACGCTAGCGGAATGGATTTCCGGCTCGGGCGGACTTCAGCGAAGGGTGAGATTCATCAACCGGCCGCTGGGCCCCGCGCGATCCCGCTCAACCGCGGCGGCTCAGCAGCCACGGCTCCACGACGCCCAGCCCACGCACCGGCCGCTGCCACATCGGCTGGAGCGCGAAGCGGTACGAGGGCGGCTCCTCGCCCTCCTTCTCGGCCTTGGCGGCGGCCTCCGCCGCCTCCGCCTCCGACACCGGGGCCGCCCCGGTGCGGCTCAGCTCCTCCGCGAACGCGCCGTCCACCAGGACCGCGTTCTTGGGGGCTATGGAGGTCAACCGGCTCGCCAGGTTCACCGTCGTCCCGAAGACGTCGCCCATGCGCGTCGTGACCGTGCCGAAGGCGATGCCGACGCGCAGCTCCGGCATCGTCTCGTCATGGGTCAGGGTCTCGATCAGCCGCAGCCCGATCTCGGCGGCGATGCCCGCGTCGTCGGCCGCGTACAGCACCTCGTCGCCCAGCGTCTTGATCAGCCGTCCGCCGTGCGCGGCCACCAGGTCGGCGGCCGTCGTCTCGAACGCCTCGACCAGCTCGCCCAGCTCCTCTTCCTCCAGCCGCCGGGTCAGCCGGGTGAAGGACACCAGGTCAGCGAAGCCGACCGCGAGCCGCCGGTCCACCATCTCCGCGTCGTCGGCCGCCTGGACCACGCGGCCGGTCGCGGCGGCGAGCTGCCGCCGGTAGACGTACACCAGGAACTCTTCCAGCTCCGGCAGCAACAGCTCGACCAGCGGATAGGTGATCTCGGTCCGGGTCATCCCGGACTCCTGGGGCTCGGTGAGCCCCTCCAGGAACGAGTCGATCTGCCAGTCTGCGAGCCGCGCGGTGGTCTGCCCGGTGGACCGCGCCACCTGGATCGCCATCGGCTCGCTCAGCAGCCCCGCCTCGACCAGACCGGAAAGACGCCGCAGGGCCAGCACATCGGCCTCGGTGAGCGCCTTGGCCTGCCCTATGTCGGCGAAGCCCATCGCGCGCCAGAAGCGGGTGGCCAGCTCGACGGAGACGCCCGCGCTGCGGGCGGCCTGGAAGGGGGTGTAGCGCCGCTCGGCGCCGAGGATCAGCTGCTCCAGCCGGAGCGCGATGGGGTCGGGGGCGTCGGCGTCGTCCTCGGCGGGCTCGGCGCCGTCCTCAGCGGGCTCAGCAGCGGCGGCGTCGGCGGCCGGGCCGCCCTCACGCGCCCCGTTCTGCCGTACGGCGTGGTCCTGTACGGCGGCGTCCTGCCCGGCAACATCCTGTCCGGCGGCGGCTTCCTGCCCGGCGGCTTCCGCGGCGGCATCCCGCACACCGCGTCCCTCGGCCGTGCCGGAACCCGCGTCGTCGGCGGTCACCGCCCGCCCCCTGTCCGATCCCTGCGCACTGCCCTTACGTTCCTTCTTCCGGTTCGGCCCGCGGCCGCCCCGAACTGGACGGACCGCCACCACGATACGTCAGGTGTGCCCTAGCTCACTCTCCAGTCCACTTGCTCATTCCTCCTCACTCCCCCGGCGCCGCGGGGCGCAGGTGCACGATGTCCCCGGCCGAGACCGGTTCCTGCACCCCGGCGTCCGAGGCCAGCACCAGCCGTCCGTCGCCGTCGACCGCGACCGCCTCGCCGACGGTCGCCCCGCCGCCCGGAAGCTCCGCGCGGACCCGTCGTCCCAAGGTCGCACAGCCCGCCGCGTACGCCTCCTGGAGCCCGCAGGCCGCCGGGTCGCCCTCGAAGCGGCGCCACTCCCCGTACCACTGCTCGACGGACCGCAGGACGGCCCGCAGCATGGGGTCCCGGTCGGTGGAGATCGCGTCCGCGAGGGCCAGCGAACCGGCCGTCGGCACGGGAAGTTCATCGGCCCGCAGGGAAACGTTCAGGCCGACCCCGATCACCACGGCGTCGTCGGCCCGTTCGGCGAGGATGCCGCCGAACTTCCGCTCCTGGCCGCCGACCGTCACCAGCAGGTCGTTCGGCCACTTCAGCGCGGTGTCCACGCCCGCCGCCCGGCTCAGCGCGCCCGCGCTCGCCACCCCGGCGAGCAGCGGCAGCCAGCCCCAGCGGGACGTGGGGACGCCCGCGGCGCCCGGCCGCAGCAGAATGGAGAAGAACAGTCCGGACCGGGCCGGGGCGGTCCAGGCGCGGTCGAGGCGGCCGCGACCGGCGTTCTGCTCCTCGGCGACGAGGATCACGCCCTCCGGGGCACCGGCCCCGGCCCGGGCCACCAGATCGGTGTTGGTCGAGCCGGTCGCCTGCACCACCTCCAGCTCGGTCCACAGCCCGCCGGGGCGCACCAGGGCGCGGCGCAGGGCGGTCGCGTTGAGCGGCGGCCGTTCCAGGTCCGTCCAGCGTCCGCGTGGATCTCCTGGGCCCCCGGGGGTGTCAGATGGCGTCATACGGGCCAGCCTAGGACTAGGACCAAGAGGTGTGGCCAACGACGCAGTGCCACCCGGCGGAGGCGCCGATACGCTACGGACCGGTAGCCCAGCCAGCGCAAACCCCACCAACCCCCCAGAACCTCAGCGTCACGGTCCCAGAATCCACCCCAAGGACGAGCAGGAGCCGCATCCCGATGTCCGAGCCGGAGATTGCCCCCGAGATTCCAGATCGTCACACCACCGCGGGGAAGCTCGCGGATCTGCAGCGCCGCATCGAAGAAGCGACACACGCGGGCTCCGCGCGGGCGGTCGAGAAGCAGCACGCCAAGGGCAAGCTGACCGCGCGCGAGCGCATCGACCTGCTCCTCGACGAGGGGTCCTTCACGGAGCTGGACGAGTTCGCCCGGCACCGGTCCACCAATTTCGGCATCGAGAAGAACCGGCCCTACGGGGACGGCGTGGTGACCGGCTACGGCACGGTCGACGGGCGCCCGGTGTGCGTCTACTCGCAGGACTTCACGATCTTCGGCGGCTCGCTGGGCGAGGTCTACGGAGAGAAAATCGTGAAGGTGATGGACTTCGCGCTGAAGACCGGCTGCCCGATCGTCGGGATCAACGACGGCGGCGGCGCCCGGATCCAGGAGGGCGTGGTGGCGCTCGGCCTGTTCGCCGAGATCTTCCGCCGAAACGTTCACGCCTCCGGGGTGATCCCGCAGATCAGCCTGATCGTCGGGCCGTGCGCGGGCGGCGCGGTGTATTCGCCCGCGATCACCGACTTCACGGTCATGGTCGACCAGACGTCACACATGTTCATCACCGGACCGGATGTGATCAAGACGGTCACCGGTGAGGACGTCGGCTTCGAGGCGCTGGGCGGCGCCCGCACCCACAACACCACCTCCGGTGTCGCCCACTACATGGGCGGCGACGAGAAGGACGCCATCGAGTACGTCAAGACGCTGCTGTCGTACCTGCCGTCCAACAACCTCTCCGAGCCGCCCGCCTTCCCCGACGAGGCCGACCTGGAGACCTCGGACGAGGACCGGGAGCTGGACGTCCTCATCCCGGACTCGGCGAACCAGCCGTACGACATGCACCGGGCCATCGAGCACGTCCTGGACGACAGCGAGTTCCTGGAGACCCAGGCGCTCTACGCGCCCAACATCATCACCGGGTTCGGCCGGGTCGAGGGCCACCCGGTGGGCATCGTGGCCAACCAGCCGATGCAGTTCGCGGGCTGCCTGGACATCGGCGCCTCCGAGAAGGCCGCGCGCTTCGTCCGCACCTGCGACGCGTTCAACGTGCCCGTGCTGACCTTCGTCGACGTGCCCGGCTTCCTGCCCGGCACCGACCAGGAGTACAACGGCATCATCCGGCGCGGCGCCAAGCTGATCTTCGCGTACGCGGAGGCCACGGTCCCGCTCATCACCGTCATCACCCGCAAGGCCTTCGGCGGCGCGTACGACGTGATGGGCTCCAAGCACCTGGGTGCCGACCTCAACCTGGCCTGGCCCACCGCGCAGATCGCCGTCATGGGCGCCCAGGGCGCGGTCAACATCCTGCACCGCCGTACGATCGCGGCCGCCGACGACCCCGAGGCGACCCGCTCCGAACTGATCGCGGACTACGAGGACACCCTGCTCAACCCGTACACGGCGGCCGAGCGCGGCTATGTCGACGCGGTCATCATGCCGTCCGAGACCCGCCGCCACATCGTGCGGGGGCTGCGCACCCTGCGGAACAAGCGCGAGCAACTGCCCCCGAAGAAGCACGGCAACATCCCGCTCTAGGTTCAGGACAGGAAGGGCTGTTTCCAATGATCCGAATCGTCCGGGGCAATCCCACCCCAGAGGAGTTGGCAGCCGCACTGGCGGTCGTACAAGCACGCGCGGCGGCCGCGACGACCGCCGCGCAGAGCGACGGCGTACCGGAGGAGTGGGCCGATCCGGCCCGCACCATCCCGAGCCGCCGCGTCCCGCAGCCCGGCCCCAAGGCGTGGCGTACGACGTACTGGCCCGCCTGATCCGACATCCGACATACCGGCACTACCCGGAAATAGTTCCTCCGCCCCGTGGCGCCTGAGTACGCGTACTCAGGCGCCACGCGACCGTCCGGCCGCACTATCGGTCGCATGCTGTGGTCCGAGCCGCCCGATGAGCCGCCAGAAGATCTACGGCGCGCTCAGGCGATGCTCCGCCGCGCCCGGGCCGTCCTGGCGATAGCCGTCATGATCGCCACCTGCCTCCTCACACTGCACCCCTGAGCGGTGCTTCGGCAGCGCCTACTCTGGGCCCATGACTGCCCAGCGCACCCTGATCCTCGCCTCCGCCTCCCCCGCCCGCCTCGGACTGCTGCGGCAGTCCGGATTCGCGCCGGAGGTGATCGTCAGCGGAGTGGACGAGGACGCGCTGACCGCCGAGACGCCCGCCGCGCTGGCGCGGGTGCTGGCGGAGGCCAAGGCGGCGGCCGTGGCCGGTCTCACGGAGGCCGACGGGGCGATCGTCGTCGGCTGCGACTCGGTGCTGGAGCTGGACGGGCAGGCGCTCGGCAAGCCCGCGGACGCCGAGGAGGCCACCGCCCGCTGGAAGTCGATGCGCGGCCGGTCGGGCGTCCTGCGCACCGGGCACTGCGTGATCGACACCGCGAGCGGCCGCCGCACCTCGGCCACCGCCTCCACCACGGTCCACTTCGGCGAGCCGACCGATGCCGAGGTCGCGGCGTACGTGGCCAGCGGCGAACCACTGCATGTGGCGGGCGCGTTCACGCTCGACGGGCGTTCGGCGCCGTTCATCGAGGGCATCGAGGGCGACGCGGGCAATGTGATCGGGCTGTCGCTGCCGATGCTGCGCACGCTGCTGGCCGAGATCGGCGTGGGCATCACGGACCTGTGGGCCTGAGAGCCGCCTGAAGGCTGCTTTAGGGCTGCTTGAAGGGGACTCAGGAGCCTCAGGCCGGGCTGGGGGCGTCCTGGCCGCCCTCGGCCCCGGCGGCACCGCCCCGGCCCGTGCCCTCCGGCTCGTACGCCAGCAGGCTGAGCACCACCAGCCCCAGCACCACCATCATGACCACGAACGCGGGCCAGCCCACCAGGCCGACCGAGAGCGCGCCCACCACGCCATGCGTCACCGCGCAGGTGATGAGGAGGATGCGGCCGAAGCGGCCGGGCGCGCGGTCGCGCAGCGCCATGCGGAGCAGGACCGCGCCGCACAGCAGCAGATAGCCGCCGAAGAGGCCGCCCGCGACCCAAGTACCCACGGACATCGCGTCGGTGTCCAGGCCCGCCAGGGACATCTGCTGCCGGTCCACGACCAGGCCCAGGATCCAGTTCAGCAGCGCTATGCCGACCGCTTCCAGCGTCAGCGTCATGGCCGCCACCGCGGCCACTGGTCTGCGTGCCACCCCGCCCACCTCTTCCGGTTCGACATCCTGAACGCTACTAACGGGTAAGCCGCCCCACAAGAGGTGCGCGAGGCCCTGGTCCCAGCAGGACCCTGCGGCAAAGTTTCCGCCCCTCGTTCGTAGGAATCCCACAAAGAAACGCGAAGCTCCGCAGCACGGCGGGGCAGAGACGCTGCCCACACCACGGATCTCGCCGCGGGGCCGAAAACCGGGCGTACCGTGGAGCGACGGGGGAATCGGCTGTCTGCCCTGGGCAGGGTTAACGCTCCGTGTGGTCAAGCTCACGCCCGGGGGCTTCTCGGCGTGTGGTGTCACCTGTACCTAAACTCGGCTTGTTTCAAGGAGGGAGTCATCGTGCGCAAGGTGCTCATCGCCAATCGTGGCGAGATCGCTGTCCGTGTTGCCCGTGCCTGCCGGGATGCCGGGATCGCGAGCGTAGCCGTCTACGCGGATCC
>NZ_JBSFGE010000055.1:0-15174 GCF_053596435.1 Streptomyces sp. NPDC001700 | reverse complement strand
ACCACCGCGGTGAGCGGTGACTCCACACACACCTCGGCGAGCAACGCCTCAACCGCCGCACGATCCGCCACATCACACGCCGCAACCGTCACCCGAACACCCAGCTCCGCCAGCTCCCCCGCCAGCACACCCGCACCCGGCGCACCCTCACCACGCCGCGACACAAGCAACACATGCTCCGCACCATTCCGAGCCGCCCAACGCGCCACATGCGCGCCCAACGCACCCGTACCACCCGTGATCAGCACCGTCCCCGACAACGACCACGAACCACCCGCCTCATCCACACCACCGGCAGCCCGTACCAAACGCCGCCCGAACACACCGGACCCCCGGACGGCCACTTCGCCTTCACCCCCCGCCAGAACGGCGGCGATCCGCGCACCCACGCCCGCGTCGAACACCTCTGGAACATCCACCAGACCACCCCAACGATCCGGATGCTCCAACCCCACGACCCGACCGAAACCCCACACCGGAGCCTGCGCGACACTACGCAGCGCCTCATCACCCACTGCCACCGCGCCGGAGGTCAACAGCCACAGCGGCACCCCGACACCGGCATCCCCCAAGCCCTGCACCACCGCCAGAGCACCCTCCAGCCCCAGCGCACACACCACACCATCAAGCTCACCGAAAGCCGACACATCATCGGCCACACTCGCCCGGTCCCACACTCCAGACGTCCACACCCGCACATCCACACCAGCATCCCGAAGCGCCTCACCAACGCGCTGCCCCAGCTCCCCCTCACCCACCACAAGCCAACGCCCCGACACCACAGCCGAACCCGGCCTCAGCCGCTCCCAGGACACGGCGTACCGCAACCCCTCAAGCACCATCCGCTCACGCCGCTCACGCCGCCACGACGACAACGCGGGCAACACCTCACCCAACGGCTCATTGCCGGAGAGCCGAAGCACCCCGGCAACCGACTCCACATCCTCGCTCTCGACCGCGGCCCAGAACTCCGCGTCCACCGGGTCCACGGCAACGGCCGCACCGGGTCGCGCGGCGTCCAGCCAGTACCGCTCACGCTGGAACGCATAGGTCGGCAACTCAACCCGCCGCGCACCTGCGAACAGCACGTTCCAGTCGGGGCTCACACCCGCGATATGCAGTCGGCCGAGGGCGGTGACGAGGGCTTCCGGCTCGGCGCGGTCCTTGCGCAGGGCCGCGATCAGCTGCGCGTCTCCGGTAAGGGACTCCTGCGCCATCCCGGTCAGCACACCATCCGGACCCAGCTCCAGGAACACCGATACACCCTGCTCCTCCAGCCAGCGCACCCCGTCACCGAAACGCACCGCCGCACGCACATGACGCACCCAGTACTCAGCCGACGCCACATCCGCCGACGCCTGGCCAGTCACATTCGACACCACCGGGATCGACGGCCGCTCGTAGGTCAGCGACTCCGCCACCTGGCGGAAGTCATCCAGCATCGCGTCCATATGCGGCGAGTGGAACGCATGACTCACCCGCAACCGCTTCGTCTTATGACCGAGTTCAACGAACACCGAGCCCAGCTCCACGACCGCCTCGGCGTCCCCCGCGATCACCACCGACGACGGACCGTTGACGGCGGCCAGAGACACCTGACTCTCCCGGCCCTCCAGATACGGGACCACCGTGGCCTCATCCGCACCCACCGCCAGCATCGCGCCACCCACCGGCAACGCCTGCATCAACCGCCCACGAGCCGCCACCAACGTCACCGCGTCATCCAGGGACAACACCCCGGCCACATGCGCCGCCGCCAACTCACCGATCGAATGCCCGGTCACATAATCCGGACGCACACCCCACGACTCCACCAGCCGATACAGAGCCACCTCAAAAGTGAACAGACCCGGCTGCGTGAACTCGGTCCGATCCAGCAGCTCCCCATCCTCGAACATCACCTCACGCAACGGCCGATCCAGCACCCGGTCAAACCCCGCACACACCGCATCCAGCGCCTCCGCGAACACCGGATACGCCTCGTACAGCTCCCGGCCCATACCCGCCCGCTGAGACCCCTGCCCCGAGAACAACACCGCGGTCAGCCCCGAGCCATCCCGGGCCACACCCCGCACCACACCCGCGGCCGGAGCACCTTCCGCAACCGCGTCCAGCCCACACAACAGTCCCTGACGACCAGCACCCACAACGACCGCGCGATGCTCCAAAGCCGCACGCGTCGCCGCCAACGAGAACGCCACATCGGTCGGCGAGAAATCATCAGTCAACGCCGACCGCAGCCGCTGCGCCTGCGCCTTCAGCGCGGCCTCCGACTTCGCCGACAACACCCAGGGAACGACCACACCACCAGTCGGCTCAGCAGCAGACGGGAGTCCGGGGGCGGTGTCCGTGGCGGGCGCCTGCTCCAGGATCACGTGGGCGTTGGTACCACTGACGCCGAATGAGGAAACGCCCGCTCGGCGCGGGCGGTCGGCCTCGGCCCACCGGACGTTCTCTGTCAGGAGTTTCACGGTGCCCGACGACCAGTCGACATGGGACGATGGGGTGTCGACGTGGAGGGTCTTGGGCAGCAGGCCGTGGCGCATGGCCATGACCATCTTGATGACGCCCGCCACACCGGCGGCGGCCTGCGTGTGTCCGATGTTCGACTTGATCGAACCGAGCCACAGCGGACGGTCGGTCCCGCGCTCCTGGCCGTAGGTGGCGAGCAGCGCCTCGGCCTCGATGGGGTCGCCGAGCGTCGTACCGGTGCCGTGCGCCTCCACCACGTCGACGTCGGAGGCGGAGAGGCGGGCGTTGGCGAGGGTCTGGCGGATGACGCGCTGCTGAGAGGGGCCGTTCGGCGCGGTCAGGCCGCTGCTGGCGCCGTCCTGGTTGATCGCGGAGCCGCGTACGACGGCGAGGACCTCATGACCGTTGCGGAGTGCGTCCGACAGTCGCTCGACGAGGAGCAGACCGACGCCCTCGCCCCAGCCTGTGCCATCGGCGCCGTCCGCGAACGCCTTGCAGCGGCCGTCCGGGGACAGGCCACGCTGCTTGCTGAACTCGACGAAGACGTTGGGCGTCGACATGATCGTGACGCCGCCCGCCAGGGCCATGGAGCACTCACGCCGACGCAGTGCCTGCGCCGCCAGGTGCAGCGCCACCAGGGACGACGAGCACGCCGTGTCCACCGTCACCGCCGGGCCTTCGAGACCGAAGGTGTAGGCGACGCGGCCGGAGATCACGGCCGCTGCGGTTCCCGTGCCGAGGTAGCCGTCGACGCCTTCGGGGGCTTCCTGGACGCCGTAGGCGTAGTCCTGCCCGTTGGTACCGGCGAAGACGCCGATGTCACGGCCGCGTACCGAGGCGGGGTCAATGCCCGCGCGCTCGAAGACCTCCCAGGTGGTTTCGAGCAGGAGCCGCTGCTGGGCGTCCATCGCGAGGGCCTCGCGCGGCGAGATGCCGAAGAAGGCCGGGTCGAACCGGTCGGCGCCGCCGACGAAACCGCCTTCGCGGACGTAGGAGGTGCCGGCGCGGTCAGGGTCGGGGTCGTACAGCCCGGCCAGGTCCCAGCCGCGGTCGTCCGGGAACGGCGTCATGGCATCGGTGCCCGCGGTGAGCATCCGCCACAGGCTCTCCGGTGAGTCGACGTCGCCGGGGAACCGGCAGCTCATGCCGACGATGGCGATCGGCTCTTCCTGTTCCTCCCGGACGTCCTGGAGCTGCTGACGTGCGTCGTGGAGGTCAGTGACGACCCGCTTGAGATAATCCCGGAGCTTCTGCTCGTTCGTCGTCATTCGGCGCCACCTTCGAGAAAGAGAGCACAGGTATCCGGCGGGGTTCCGGGCCGCTGGTCGGAGCCCGGGATAAGGCTGCGATCCGGTCGGCGGAAATTCCGGCCGCATGGCGCAGTAATCCTTTGTGAAGGGGAGTACCGCCATGCCATGAGGACAGCTGAATTCAACGAATTACGCCTCGCCGTCCGACGCAACGTTGCACCGTCGCACATCACTTGCCTTCATTTCCTGCGCCCCCCGGGCCACGTTGTCGGACGGCCGCATATGCGGCCCGACCACGGGCAATCGTGTGCCGTGGACTCAGTCGTAGCCCACGGCACACGATCAGGCGCTTCACGTGGTCGCGCTCAAAGCCTAAGCGCAGGCCCTAATCGGGGAGCCTATGGAGGCCCCGCTTACCCCAACAACCCCTAGCGCCCCGTAGCGATGACCCCTATGCCGCATACCTTGTGGGACCACTTCATGTCCGGCCGCCGGGGCTGGCTGTGCAATTCCCGGCGGCTCTTCATTTTCTGCATTCCCGCCATTCCCGTCAGGACGAGCCAATGCCCTTGTCGATGATGTCGAACAGGTCGTCGTCGCTGACGTCGGCGAGCTGGTCGGCGAGCGCGGGACGGCCCGTGGCGCCACCACTGCCGCCGTCGAACTTGGCCAGGAGTTCCTGAAGCCGGGAGGTGACGGCGCCGCGTTCCTGTTCGCTGAGATCACCCGCGGCCAGCGTGGCCTCGATCCGGTCGAGGTCGCCGTGAACGATGACGGGCGCCGACCGCACGTCGCGCGGCGTGAGCCGCTCGACGAGAAAGTCGGCGAGCTGATCCGCCGACGGGTAGTCGAACAAGACCGTGACGGGCAGCTGCACTCCCGTCACCGTGCCGAGGCGGTTGCGCACCTCCACCGCGGTCAGCGAGTTGACACCCAGTTCCAGGAAGCCACGCTGCGGGACGACGTCGTTCCTGTCGGCGAAGCCGAGTGCGGCCGCGACAGTGCCGCGCACCAAGTCGAGCAGTATGCGACGCCGTTCGCCCGGGTCGGCCGTGGCGAGCCGGTCATGCAGGCGGGCTTCGGCCGCCGGTTCCGTACCCGCGCCCGCGGCTGCACGGCGTACCGGGGTGCGGACGAGCCCGCGCAGCAGTTCGGACACCTCCTCATCCGGGCCGAGGGTACGCAGTCCCGCCAGGTCGAGCCGGGCCGGTACGAGTACCGCGTCCCCGGTCCCGGTCGCGGTCGCGGAGTCGAACAGGGCGAGTCCCTGTGCGGCGGTGACCGACAGCATGCCCGCGCGGCGCAGCCTGCGGCGCTCGTCGGCGGTGAGATCGCCCAGGGCCGCCATTCCCGCCGACAGGTCCCACAAGCCCCAGGCCAGAGACTGCGCGGGCAGCCCCTGGGCCCTGCGGTATTGGGCGAACGCGTCGACGAAGGTGTTCGCCGCGCTGTAGTTGCCCTGCCCGGCGCTGCCGAGCACGGACCCGGCCGCGGAGAACGTGACAAACGCGGTGAGGTCCGCGTCCCTGGTCAGTCCGTCCAGGTTGACCAGGCCGTCGACCTTCGGGCGCAGTACCTCGTCCACGCGCTCGGGCGTGAGCGAGGACAGGACACCGTCGGCGAGGACTCCCGCAGTGTGCACGACCGCGGTCAGCGGGTGCTCGGCGGGAATGCCGGCGAGGACGTCGGCGAGCGCCGTGCGGTCGGCCAGGTCGCAGGCGGCGATGGTGACCCGGGCGCCGAGCCCGGTCAGTTCGTCCCGCAGCGCGGCGGCGCCCTCGGCGTCGGGGCCGCTCCTGCTGACCAGCAGCAGGTGGCGTACGCCGTGTCCGGTCACGAGGTGCCGGGCCGTCAGGGCGCCGAGGCCACCGGTACCACCGGTGACGAGGACGGTGCCGTCAGGCCGCAGCCGCAACCGCTCGTCGGCAGCAGGCAGTTCGGCCCGGGCCAGACGCGGCACCACGAGGCGGCCGGCACGGAGCGCCGACTGCGCTTCGCCGGAGTGCACCGCGTCGGACAACGCCCGCAGCGACGCTGCGGTGTCGTCGACGTCCACGACGACGAACCGTCCGGGCTGCTCCGCCTGTGCGGACCGCACCAGGCCCCAGACCACGGCGCCGGCGGGGTCGCGTACCGGGTCGTCCGGTCCAGTACCGACGGCACCGTGCGTGACCAGCACCAGTGTGCTGTCCACCCACCTTTCGTCGGTCGACCACGCCTGAAGAGCGGCCAGGGCGCGGTGAGCGGTGTGGTGCGCGTCCGCGACGGTGTCCCCGGAGGCCGGGGACGCGGCATCGAAGAGGACGATGTTCGGCACCGCGCGCGAGGGGGGTGCGGTGTCCCCCGGCTCGTCTCCTGCGTCCAGGACGTACCGCTCGTCTTGTACGTCGGCTTCGGCGCCGACGGCACGCAACGCGTCGGCGATGCCGTGCGGATCGGCGCCGAGCACACACCAGCGGCCGGTCGGCGCCGCGAGCGGCGCGGTCACGGCGGCCCAGTCGATCCGGAACAGCGAGTCGTGGTGGACCGGTCGGCCAACCAGGTCGGCGGCGGCTACCGGTCGAAACACCAGCGACCCGACGGAGGCGACCGCGTTGCCAGCCGGGTCGGTCACCTCGACCGCCAAGGCGTCACCGTCGGCGCGGGTGAGCCGGGCGCGAAGCGAGGTGGCCCCGACGGCCCGCACGGACACTCCGGTCCACGCGAACGGCATCCGCACGTGCCCGTCGCCCGTGTCCTCCTCTCCGAACCCGTCGGCCGCGTCGCGGTGGGTACCGGCGTGAACGGCCCGGAGCACGCCTTCGAGAAGCGCCGGGTGCAGGGCGTAGCGCTCCGCGTCCACGGCGTGGTCCTCATCGAGCGCGGCCTCCGCGTAGAGGTCGTCGCCGTGCCGCCAGACAGCCGTGCTCAGCGGATAGGCGGGCAGGTCACCGAGCAGTTCGGCCACCCGCTCCCGCGCCACCGGCTCGGCTCCGTCCGGCAGCCAGATGACCGGCTGGGCCTGCGGTGCCACCTCACGGGTGAGCGATCCGGACGCGTGCCGTGTCCACTCCCCGCCGTCGGGCCGCGCGTGCACGGTGAGCGGCCGATCACCGGACGCGTCCGGTGCGCCCACGACAACCTGCAACTGCGTCGGAGTGTCGGCGACGAGTACGAGCGGTGCTTCGACCATCAGCTCACCGACCTGGTCACAGCCGACATGCGCGGCGGCGTACAGGGCGAGTTCGAGCAGCAGCGTCGCCGGTACGACTACGGTGTCGGCCGCGGCGTCACCCGCAAGCCACGGCTGCTCGGCGAGTGAGAGACGCCCGCTGAACAGCTGCCCGTCTTCTTCCGCCAGGGGCACGGCCGTTGTGAGCAGCGGATGCTCGATTGTCTCGAAACCGAGCCCGGCCCGCGCGTCCTGCCTCGACGCTCCTCGCGGCCAGTAGCGCTGGTGCTGGAAGGCGTACGTGGGAAGGTCCACCCGGCGGGCGCCGGTGCCGGTGAAGTACGCCGACCAGTCCGGGGTCACGCCCGCCACGTGCAGTCGGCCCAGGGCGGTGACGAGGGCTTCCGGTTCGGGGCGGTCCTTGCGCAGGGCCGCGATCGCCTCGCCCTCGCCGGTGAGGGACTCCTGCGCCATGCCCGACAGCACACCGTCCGGCCCCAGCTCCAGGAACACCGAGACACCCTGCTCCTCCAGCCAGCGCACCCCGTCACCAAAACGCACCGCCGCACGCACATGCCGCACCCAGTACTCGGCGGAGGCGACATCCGCCGACGCCTGACCGGTCACGTTCGACACGACCGGGATCGACGGCTGCTCATAGGTGAGCGACTCGGCGACTTGGCGGAAGTCGTCCAGCATCGCGTCCATGTGCGGCGAGTGGAACGCATGACTCACCCGCAACTGCTTCGTCTTGTGCCCGAGTTCAGCGAACACCGAGCCCAGCTCCGCGACCGCCTCGGCGTCCCCAGCGATCACCACCGACGACGGACCGTTGACGGCGGCCAGAGACACCTGACTCTCACGGTCCTCCAGATACGGGGCCACCGTGGCCTCATCCGCGCCCACCGCCAGCATCGCGCCACCGACCGGCAACGCCTGCATCAGACGGCCACGAGCCGCCACCAACGTCACCGCGTCGTCCAGGGACAACACTCCGGCCACATGCGCCGCCGCCAGCTCACCGATGGAATGCCCGGTCACGTAATCCGGACGCACACCCCACGACTCCACCAGCCGATACAGAGCCACCTCAAGAGCGAACAGACCCGGCTGCGTGAAGCCCGTCTGACCCAGCAGTTCCCCATCCTCGAACAGCACTTCACGCAACGGACGGTCCAGCACCTGGTCGAACCCCGCACACACGGCGTCCAGCGCCTCGGCGAACACAGGGAAGGCTTCGTACAACTCGCGGCCCATCCCGGCCCGTTGAGACCCCTGCCCCGAGAACAACACCGCGATCGTATGCTCGCTCCCGGACTCGCCCTCGTACACTCCGGTGCCCGGGGCACCGGCCGCGAGTTCCGCGAGGCGGCGGGCGAAGCCTGGGTGGTCGTCGGCGACGACGACGGCGCGGTGGTCGAGGGCCGCCCGGGTCGTGGCGAGCGAGTAGGCCACGTCAGCCGGTGCCAGGTCCGGGTGGGCCAGAATGTGGGAGCTCAGTTGCTGTGCCTGGTGGCGGAGCGAGGTCTCGGTCCTGCCGGACAACACCCAAGGCACCGCGCCGGGGGTCCGCCGCGCCGGGGCGGGCTTCTTCGAGGGAGGCTCCTCGGGAGCCTGCTCGACGATGACGTGTGCGTTGGTGCCGCTGATGCCAAACGACGACACACCCGCACGCCTCGGACGGTGCACGTCCGGCCACTGGCGGGGCTCGTTCAGCAGCTCGACCGCCCCCGCCGACCAGTCGACGTGCGACGACGGCGCGTCCACGTGCAGGGTCCTGGGCAGGACACCGTGGCGAATCGCCATGAGCATCTTGATGATGCCCGCGACGCCCGCGGCAGCCTGTGTGTGTCCGATGTTCGACTTGATCGAACCGAGCCACAGCGGCTGGTCCGCGTCGCGGTCCTGGCCGTAGGTGGCGAGCAGGGCCTGCGCCTCGATCGGATCACCCAGCGCTGTACCTGTGCCGTGGGCCTCCACTGCGTCCACATCCGCCCCGGACAGTCGGGCGTTGGCCAGGGCCTGCCGGATGACACGCTGCTGCGAGGGACCATTCGGCGCGGTCAGACCGTTGGACACGCCGTCCTGGTTGACCGCTGTTCCACGGACGACCGCGAGGACTTGGTGTCCGTTGCGGCGGGCGTCCGAAAGGCGCTCCACCAGGAGCAGGCCGACGCCCTCGCCCCAGCCGGTGCCGTCGGCGGCCTCCGCGAACGCCTTGCAGCGGCCGTCGGAGGCAAGCCCGCGCTGGCGGCTGAACTCCACGAAGGCACCCGGTGTCGACATCACCGACACGCCACCCGCCAGCGCCATGGAGCACTCGCCGTTGCGCAGGGCCTGCGCGGCCAGGTGCAGGGCCACCAGGGACGACGAGCAGGCCGTGTCCACGGTGACCGCAGGGCCTTCCAGGCCGAAGGTGTACGAGATGCGCCCGGAGAGCACGCTCGCGGAGTTGCCGGTGAGTAGATAGCCCTCGCTGTCCTCTGCGGCGTCTCCGATGTGGTCCCTGTAGTCCGTGCCGTTGGACCCTGCGAACACGCCGACGTCATGGCCGCGCAGCGAGGTCGGGTCGATGCCACCCCGCTCGAAGGCCTCCCACGCCGCCTCCAGCAGCAGGCGCTGCTGCGGGTCCATCGCCCTGGCCTCCCGGGGGCTGATACCGAAGAGCACTGGGTCGAACTGGGTGGCTTCGTGCAGGAAGGCGCCCTCGGATATGTAGCTCTTACCGGGCTGGTCAGGGTCGGAGTCGAACAGGTCGTCGAGGCGCCAGCCCCGGTCCGTCGGGAACGGGCCCATCGCGTCGGTGCCTTCGGTCACCAAGCGCCACAGATCCTCCGCCGAACGGACGTCGCCGGGGAAGCGGCAGGCCACACCGACGATCGCGATCGGCTCGTCGCTGCTGGTGCCGGTGGCCGCCCGTACGGGCTGTGCGGGCCCGGACGTCAGCAGTTCGCCGAGCAGGTAGTCGGTGAGCGCGGCGGGCGTGGGGTGGTCGAACACCAGCGTCGTGGGCAGGCGCAGACCGGTGGCGGCGCCGAGCCGGTTGCGGACCTCCAGCACGGTGAGCGAGTCGAAGCCGAGATCGCGGAAGGCGCGGTCACGGCCGATGGTGTCGGCAGAGGAACGGCCCAGGACAGCAGCCGCGGCGCCACGGACGAGGTCGAGAACCTCCCGCTTGCGCTCGGCCTCGGACAGTTCCGCCAGGCGCTGGCCGAGCGGCGTCGCACCGACCGCGGTGTCCATGGTCTGTACGGCCGTGCCCGTCTCGGCGGGCAGCTCCGCGAGTACCTCGTTGAACAGCGGGAGCCTGCCGTCGTTTCCATCGGCGAACCGCTGCCAGTCCACGTCGCACACGCCCAGGAACGTCTCGGCCTGGTCGACGCCGCGCGCGAAGGCCGCCATGGCCCGCTCCGGCGCCATCGGCCGGATGCCGCTGCTGCTGAGCTGTGTACGGCGGGCGTCGTTCTGCAGTGCGAGGCCACTGCCGTCCCAGGCTCCCCACGCGAGGGAGGTGGCGGGCAGGCCTACAGCCCGGCGCCGCTCGGCGAGCGCGTCGAGGAACGCGTTGGCGGCCGCGTAGTTGGACTGGCCCGCACTGCCGATGGTGCCCGCGAACGACGAGTAGAGCACGAACGCCGTGAGGTCGAGGTCCCGGGTCAGCTCATCCAGGTTCACCGCGGCGTCGACTTTGGGCCGCAGGACGCCAGCGAAGCGTTCCGGATCGAGGGCAGTGACGACGCCGTCGTCGACGACCCCCGCCGTGTGGACGACAGCGGTCAGCGGGTACTCCTCGGGCACGCTCGCCAGCAGGTCCCGCAGGGCGTCACGGTCCGCGGCGTCGCAGGCGGCGACCGTCACGACGACGCCCTTCGCGGTCAGCTCGGCGCACAGTTCATCCGCGCCGTCGGCGGAGGCTCCCTGACGGCTGATCAGGAGGAGATGTTCGGCTCCATGGTCGGCCAGCCAGTGGGCGGCGTGGCCGCCGAGCGCGCCGGTTCCGCCAGTGACGAGCACGGTGCCTCGACTCTGCCAGCCCGCCGCGACGGGCGCCCCGTGCGACTCGGCACGCCGCAGTCGGCGGCCGAGGACGCCCGAACCGCGCACCGCGGTCTGGTCCTCGCGCACCGCACCGCCGAGCACCGCGACAAGCCTGTCGTACGCCCGCTCATCCAACGTGCCGGGCAGGTCAACGAGCCCGCCCCAGCGCTCCGGGTGCTCCAGACCGACGGACCGGCCGAATCCCCACAGCAGCGCTTGCGCCGGGGCGGCCGGAGGCTCGGAGCGCCCGGTCGAGACCGCGCCGCGTGTGACGATGTGCAGCGGCGCCTCGATCTCCGCGTCACCCAGGGCCTGGACGAGGGCCGCGGTGGCGAGCAGCCGCGCCACGCCGTGCGCGTCGGGGTCGTCGCGGTCGGCTGCGGGGGTCGCCGCATCGAGGCCAAGCAGCGAGACCACGTGGTCGAATCCGGCTCCCAGGTCGCGCAGTTCGCCAGCCAGCGCGGCGCGGTCGACGCCCTCGACGGCCACCTCGAACACGCTCACCTCGGCACCATGGTTCTCCAGGGCCGTACGGACGCCTGCGGCCGCCTCGGTGTCGATGTCGGTGTCGGTGTCGCTCGCGGGCACCACGAGGAGCCAGGTCGTCGCGGTCAGCGAGGGAGCGGGCGTGTCTGCGAGCCGCTGCCAGCCGATCCGGTACCGCCAGGCGTCCACGACGGCCTGGTCACGGCGCTGTCGCCGCCACGACGACAGCACGGGCAGCAACTCGCCCAGGGACCGGTCGGTGTTTTCGCCGACCACCCCGAGCGTGCCCGCCACGGCGTCGATATCACCGCGCTCGACGGCCTCCCAGAACCGCGCCTCCACCGGATCGGTCGTTACGGCAGCGCCACCGGACTGCAGCCAGAACTTCTGGTGCTGGAAGGCGTATGTGGGCAGGTCCACGAGCTTTGCGCCGGGGAACACGGTCGACCAGTCCACGGCGAGGCCGCGGACCTGCGCCTCGGCAAGGGACAGCAGGAAGCGGTCGAGGCCGCCTTCGTCCCGACGCAGCGTGCCGACAACGGCGGCATCCACACCGGCGTCCTCCAGCGACTGCTGCACACCGATAGTCAGCACCGGGTGCGCGGACGCTTCGATGAAGAAGCGATACCCCTGCTCGGCCAGCGCCTTCGTGGCCGCCTCGAAACGCACCGTCTGACGCAGATTCGTGAACCAGTACTCCGCGTCCAAGACTGTCGTGTCCAGCCAGTCGGCCGTCACCGTCGAGAAGAACGGCACCTCAGCCGCACGCGGCTCAAGCCCCGCCAGAACCTCGCCAAGCTCAGCGTGAATCGTCTCCACCTGCGCCGAGTGCGAGGCGTAGTCCACCGGAATACGACGCGCCCGCACCTCATCCGCCTCACAGGCTGCCAGGAGGGCATCCAGCTCAGCAACATCACCGGAAACGACTACGGACGATGGCCCGTTGACCGCCGCCACCGACAGCCCATCCGTCAACCGCTCACGAACCTGCTCCACCGCCAGGGCCACCGACACCATGCCGCCCAGCCCCGACAGCGCCAGAATCGCCCTCGACCGCAGCGCCACCACCTTGGCCGCGTCCTCGATCGACAACGCCCCCGCCACACACGCCGCCGCGATCTCACCCTGCGAATGCCCCACCACAGCAGCAGGCTCGACACCATACGAACGCCACAGCTCTGCCAGGGACACCATCACGGCCCACAGCACCGGCTGCACGACATCGACGCGCTCCAACGCCTCCGCGTCACCCAGCACATCGAACAACGACCAGTCCACATACGACGACAGCGCGGTGGCGCACTCCCGCATCCGCTCCGCGAACACCGGTGAGGACTCCAGGAGTTCAGCCGCCATCCCCACCCACTGCGACCCCTGCCCCGGAAATACGAACGCCACCTTGCCGCCCGCACCCAGACTCGTACCACTCACCGCATTTACGGCGGCACCATCCGTGGCGATCGCCTGCAAGCCCTCCCGCAACGAGTTCAGATCACCGCCCACCACAGCAGCCCGGTACGCCAGAGCCGCACGCGAAGTCGCCAACGACAGACCGACGTCAACCGCCGCGACACCCTCCGCATCCGCGATGTGCGTCAGCAGCCGCTCGGCCTGCGCCCGCAGCGCCTCCTCCGACTTCGCCGACAACACCCACGGCACAACAACCGCCGAACCCGGCAGATCATCCCGCTCCTCCCGACCCACCTCGGGTTCGGATTCCGGAGCCTCCTCCAAAATGACGTGCGCGTTGGTGCCACTGATGCCGAACGACGACACACCCGCACGCCGGGGACCATCCTCCCGGGACCACTCCCGGTTGTCGGCCAGCAGCTCAACCGCCCCCACCGACCAGTCCACATGCGACGACGGCGCATCAATGTGCAACGACTTCGGCAGCACCCTCTCCCGCAGCGCCATCACCATCTTGATGATGCCCGCCACACCGGCCGCGGCCTGCGTGTGCCCGATATTCGACTTGATCGAGCCGAGCCACAGCGGCTGGTCCGCCTCGCGGTCCCGGCCGTAGGTGGCAAGCAGCGCCTGCGCCTCGATCGGATCACCCAGCGTCGTCCCCGTGCCATGCGCCTCCACGATGTCAACATCCGCTGAACTCACACCGGCGTTGGCCAGGGCCTGGCGGATGACGCGCTGCTGCGAGGGGCCGTTGGGGGCGGTCAGGCCGTTCGAGGCACCGTCCTGGTTGAGGGCCGAGCCCTGAACCACGGCCAGCACCTGGTGCCCGTTTCGGCGGGCGTCGGAGAGCCGCTCGACGAGCAGCACGCCGACGCCCTCGCCCCAGCCCATGCCGTCGGCGGCATCGGCGAACGGCTTGGACCGCCCGTCACGCGCCATACCCCGCTGACGGGCGAACTCGGTGAACGCCGTCGGCGTGTACATCACTGACACGCCGCCGACGAGCGCCATGGAGCACTCGCCACCGCGCAGCGCCTGCGCGGCCCAGTGCAGGGCGACCAAGGACGACGAACAGGCGGCGTCGACGGAAACGGCGGGGCCTTCGAGGCCGAGGGTGTAGGAGACGCGGCCGGAGATCACACTCGTGGCCTCGCCGGTGACCACGTATCCCTCAAGCTCCTCGGGAACACGGGCGGTCATGCCATAGCCTGCGGAGTAGGCGCCCGCGTAGACGCCGATGTCCTGGCCGCGCACCGAGGTCGGGTCGATACCGGCCCGCTCCAGCGCCTCCCAGGAGGCCTCGAGGAACATCCGCTGCTGCGGGTCCATGGAGAGGGCCTCGCGGGGCGAGATACCGAAGAAGTCGGCGTCGAACCCGGCCACGTCGTGCACGAACGCGCCTTCGGTCGTGTACGAGGTGCCGGGGCGCTCGGGGTCGTGGTCGAAGAGGTTGTCGAGGTCCCAGCCGCGGTCCGTCGGGAAGCCTCCCACGGCGTCGCCGCCGCTGGTGACGAGACGCCACAGGTTCTCCGGCGAGTCGGCACCTCCCGGGAATCGGCAGCTCATCGACACGATCACGATCGGGTCGTCGTCGAGCCCGGTCCGGGCGGAGGTAACAGTCCCAGGTAGGGGCTTCAGATCCCCGACCAGCTCCGTCCTGAGGTGGTCGGCGAGTGTGGCGGGGGTCGGGTAGTCGAAGACGAGTGTGGCCGGAAGCTTCAACCCCGTCGCGGAGGTCAGCAGGTTACGCAGCTCGACCGCCGTCAGCGAGTCGAACCCCAACTCCTTGAACGCCAGCTCCGCACCAACCGCCTCCGGCCCCGAATGCCCCAGAACCGACGCCGCATGCGAACGCACCAAGTCGAGCAGCAACTCCTGCCGACCACGCTCGTCCACAGCCGCCAGACGCCCCGCGAGCGCCGAACCACCCGGCACCTCACCCCGAGACTCCACCGTGCGACGAACCATGCCACGAACCAAACCACGCAGCAGCGCCGGAACCGCCTCACCCTGACCATGCAGCGCGGAGAACTCCATCGGATGCGGAACAAGCAGCGGCTCATCCAGCGTCACCGACGTGTCGAACAGCCGCATCCCCTCCTCCGTGTCCAACAGCCGCAGACCCGTGCGATACAACCGCTGGATCTGCGTGTCACCCAGGTGCTCGGTCATGCTGCTGCGCTGTGACCAAAGACCCCAGGCAAGCGCCTGACCAGCCAGCCCCCGGACACGACGACGCTGCACCAACGCTTCAAGAAATGCGTTCGCGGCCGCATAGTTGCCCTGCCCGGAACTACCGAACACAGAAGCCGCCGACGAGAACACCACGAACATCGCCAGATCCGCGCCACGGGTCAACTCATC
>NZ_JBSFGE010000054.1:0-17146 GCF_053596435.1 Streptomyces sp. NPDC001700 | reverse complement strand
CCACCACACCCGGATCCGCATAACCCAGCACCGCCGCCACATGCCCCCGCACCACATCCAGCAACACCTCAACCCGCTCAACCCGCGACAACCCCACCAACCGCGCACCCACCCCGGAGGCAGGCTCGGGCTGAGCGACCCACGCACCCTCTTCGGTCAACTGCCGCACCTCGGGCACAGCGGAGAGCAGGGTGCCCGGACGCCCCGACGGGGAGCCCGAGACGAAGCGCTTCCAGTCCACGTCCACCACGGCGACCGTGGTGTCCTCACCCGCCAGCGTCTGTCGCAGAGCCGCCAGAGCGCGCTCGGGCGACAGCGGCGGCATCCCGCCCTGCCGAGCCCGCTCCTCGATCTCCCCTGATGCCATGCCACCGCCGGCCCAAGGACCCCACGCTACCGACGTGGCAGGAAGCCCGAGCGCACGCCGGTACTCGGCCAGCGCGTCGAGGGAGGCGTTGGCCGCCGCGTAGCTCGCCTGTCCCATCCCACCGATGACACCCGCGAAGGAGGAGAACAGCACGAAAGCCGACAGGTCCATCTCGCGGGTCACTTCGTGCAGCACCCAGGCCGCGTCAGCCTTCGGCCGCAGAACCCCCGCCACCCGCTCCGGCGTCAGCGACTCCACCAGGCCGTCATCCACCACACCCGCCGCATGCACCACCGCGGTGAGCGGTGACTCCACACACACCTCGGCGAGCAGCGCCTCAACCGCAGCACGATCCGCCACATCACACGCCGCAACCGTGACCCGGACACCCAACTCCGACAGCTGCGCCGTCAACTCGGCCGCACCAGGGGATTCCTGGCCACGACGGCTCGTCAGCACCAGATGCTCGGCGCCATTGGCCGCAGCCCACCGCGCCACATGCGCGCCCAGCGCACCCGTACCCCCCGTGATCAGCACCGACCCCGACAACGACCACGAACCAACCGCCTCACCCGCAGCCCCCGCCGCCCGCATCAGACGTCGCCCGAACACACCCGATGCGCGGACAGCGACCTCACCCTCACCTCCCGCGAGAACAGCCGCGAGCCGCCCGCCCGCACCCTCGTCCAACACCTCCGGAACATCCACCAGACCACCCCAACGATCCGGATGCTCCAAGCCCACGACCCGACCGAAACCCCACACCGGAGCCTGCGCGACACTACGCAGCGCCTCATCACCCACGGCCACGGCGCCGGAGGTCAACAGCCACAGCGGTACCCCGACACCGGCATCCCCCAAGCCCTGCACCACCGCGAGAGAACCCTCAACCCCCGCCGCGCAGACGACACCGGCCAACTCACCAAAACCTGCCACGGCCTCAGCCACACCGGCTCGGCTCCACACCTCGGGCGTCCACAGGCATGCGTCCACACCCGCGTCGGCCAGTAGCGCGGCAGCTCGCTCCCCCAACTCCCCCTCAGCCACTACGAGCCAACGCCCCGACACCGTGGTCGAGTCCAGCCCCAGCGGCTCCCAGGAGACGGAGTAACGCAGCCCCTCCAGCGCCACCTGTTCACGCCGCTCACGCCGCCACGACGACAGCGCGGGCAACACCTCACTCAATCGTTCATCGCCGGACAGGCGGAGGGCCGACACGACGGCATCCACGTCCTGGTCGTCAACGGCCTCCCAGAACTCCGCGTCCACCGGGTCGGCCACGCCGAGTTCCGCGGCCCGCGCGGCGGCCGCCAGCCAGTACCGCTCCCGCTGGAACGCGTACGTCGGAAGCTCAACCTGTCGCGCACCGGACACGAACGGCTCGAAGTCCATCTGCACACCGGTCACATGCAGTCGGCCGAGGGCGGTGACGAGGGCTTCCGGTTCGGCGCGGTCCTTGCGCAGGGCCGCGATCAGCTGCGCGTCTCCGGCAAGGGACTCCTGCGCCATCCCGGTCAGCACACCGTCCGGACCCAGCTCCAGGAACACGGACACACCCTGCTCCTCCAGCCAGCGCACCCCGTCACCGAAACGCACCGCCGCGCGGACGTGGCGCACCCAGTACTCGGCGGACGCCACATCCGCCGACGCCTGACCGGTCACATTCGACACCACCGGGATCGACGGCCGCTCGTACGTGAGCGACTCGGCGACCTGACGGAAGTCGTCCAGCATCGCGTCCATGTGCGGCGAGTGGAACGCGTGGCTCACCCGCAGCCGCTTGGTCTTGAACCCCAGCTCCGCGAACGCCGAGCCCAGCTCCACGACCACGTCCGCGTCACCGGCGATCACCACCGAGGAGGGGCCGTTCACCGCGGCGAGAGACACTTCGGTCTCCCGGCCCTCCAGATACGGGGCCACCGTGGCCTCATCCGCACCGACCGCCAGCATCGCGCCACCCACCGGCAACGCCTGCATCAACCGCCCACGAGCCGCCACCAGCGTCACCGCGTCGTCCAGGGACAGCACCCCGGCCACATGCGCCGCCGCCAGCTCACCGATGGAGTGCCCGGTCACGTAATCCGGACGCACACCCCACGACTCCACCAGCCGATACAGAGCCACCTCAAGAGCGAACAGACCCGGCTGCGTGAAGCCGGTCTGCCCCAGCAGCTCACCATCCTCGAACATCACCTCACGCAACGGCCGATCCAGCACCCGGTCAAACCCCGCACACACCGCGTCCAACGCCTCCGCGAACACCGGATACGCCTCGTACAGCTCCCGGCCCATACCCGCCCGCTGAGACCCCTGCCCCGAGAACAACACCGCGGTCAGCGCGTCCTTGCGTACACGGCCGGTGACGACGCGTGCCGCCGGGCGGTTCTCCGTCAGGGATGTCAGATCGGTGAGGAGCGCGTCGTAGGTGTCCGCCACGACGACGGCACGGTGTTCGAGGGCGGACCGGGTGGTCAGCAGGGAGTGCGCCAAGTCGTCGAGGTGGGTGTCCGGGTGTGCGAGGAGGTGGGCGCGGAGGCGGTCGGCCTGCCCGCGCAGGGCGTCGGCGCTGCGGCCGGACAGAGTGACCGGGATGAAAGGGGTCTCGGCGCGGTCGGTCGCCGACTCGTCGGTGGTCTCGGGAGCCTGTTCGAGAATGACGTGTGCGTTGGTGCCGCTCACGCCGAACGACGAAACGGCGGCACGGCGGAGCCGTTCCCCCTCGGGCCAGTTCACGTTCTCGGTGAGGAGTTCGACCGCCCCCGCCGACCAGTCCACGTGCGAGGTCGGCTCGTCGATGTGCAGGCTCTGCGGCAGGATTCCCCGGCGCAGTGCCATGACCATCTTGATGACGCCCGCGACACCCGAAGCGGCCTGCGTGTGGCCGAGGTTGGACTTGATGGAGCCCAGCCACAGCGGTTGGTCGGCCTCCCGCTCCCGGCCGTAGGTGGCCAGGAGCGCCTGGGCCTCGATGGGGTCGCCGAGGGTCGTACCGGTGCCGTGCGCCTCCACCGCGTCCACGTCGGACGCGTTCAGTCCGGCCTCGGCGAGCGCCTGACGGATCACGCGTCGCTGGGCGGGCCCGTTGGGAGCGGTCAGACCGTTGGAGGCGCCGTCCTGGTTGATCGCGGAGCCGCGGACGACCGCGAGGACCTGGTGACCGTTGCGCAGCGCGTCCGACAGTCGCTCCACGAGGAGCAGGCCGACACCCTCCGACCAACCGGTGCCGTCGGCGGATTCGGCGAACGGCTTGCAGCGGCCGTCGGGCGCGAGCCCGCGCTGCTTGCTGAACTCGGTGAACGCGGCGGGACTCGCCATGACGGTCACACCGCCGGCGAGTGCCATGGTGCACTCGCCCTTGCGCAGCGACTGGATGGCGAGGTGCAGGGCGACCAGCGACGAGGAGCAGGCCGTGTCGATCGTCACGGCGGGTCCCTCGAGGCCGAAGACGTACGAGATACGGCCGGAGGCCACACTGGTGACATTGCCGGTGAGGAGGTGGCCCTCGACGCCTTCGGGCAGATCGTCGACATCGGAACCGTAGGGCTGCGAGGAGGCGCCGACGAACACGGCGGTGCGGGTGCCGCGCAGTGCGGACGGCGCGATGCCGGCGCGCTCGAAGAGCTCCCAGGAGCCTTCGAGGAGGAGCCGCTGCTGCGGATCCATGGCGAGTGCCTCACGCGGGCTGATACCGAAGAGTCCGGTGTCGAACAGGTCGGCGCCGTCCACGAAGCCGCCCGCACCAGTGGAGCTGGCGGCCGCGCCGTCCCGGCCGTTGTCGAACAGCGAGCCGAGGTCCCAGCCGCGGTCGCTGGGGAACGGTGTGATGGCGTCGCCGCCGGAAACGACCAGGTCCCACAGCTGGTCCGGCGAGGCGACCCCGCCGGGGTAGCGGCAGCTCATCCCGACGATGGCGATCGGCTCCCGCTGGGGTGCCGTCAGTTCGTTGTTCTGCCTGCGCAGCCGCTCGACGTCCTTCAGCGCGGCCCGCAGGGCTTCGACGACTCGGTTGTCCTTGGTTGTCATCATCAGCTCCGATACCAGGCGTGTTCAGGAGTCGCTGCTGTCGAGCGCGATCTCGATCAGGTTGTCGATGTCCATCGAGTCGAGTTCACTCGTCTCGTCCTCGGTGGGTGTGGCGGCGGGGGTCGCGGGGCCCGCCGGACCGGTGAGGTCCAGCAGGGAGGTGAGCAGCCCGGCTTCACGCAAACGGCTGATCGGCACCGTGGCGAGCAGCCGTCGGATGTCGTCCTCGCCGAGATCCGCCGTGCCGTCGCCGTCCGCCGTCTCGAAGAGGGCCTCGGCCAGGTGCTCGGCGAGCACCGACGGCGTCGGATAGTCGAAGACCAGTGTCGCGGGCAGCGGCAGGCCGGTCGCACCGTTCAGCTGGGTGCGCAGTTCCACCGCGGTCAGCGAGTCGAAGCCGAGTTCGAGGAAGCTCTTGTCCGTGTCGACCTCGGACTTGTCCCGGAAGGACAGGACCTCGGCGACGCCGGTGCGGACCAGTTCCCGCAGTTGCCGTGCACGTTCGGGTGCGGCCAGGCCCGTGAGCCGGTCTCGCAGTGCCTGACCCCTGTCGGCGCCGTTGCCCGTCTCCGGGCCGTCGGCCTGCTCGGCCGCCAGCAGATCCCGGACGTCCGCCACTCCGTCGAGGAGCGGGCGGCGGCGGCGCGCGGTGTAGGCGGGGACGAACCGCTCCCAGGCGACGTCCGCGACGACGACACAGGTCTCGTCCCGTTCCAGGGCGGAGCGCAGGGCGGTGACGGCCAGGTTCGGCGCCATGGCCCGCAGTCCGCGGCGCAGCAGTTGCTCCCCGGCCTCACCGTCCGCCAGGCCTCCCTCGGCCCAGGGCCCCCAGGCCATCGAGGTGGCCGCGAGACCACGCGCCCTGCGCTGCTCGGCCAACGCGTCGAGGAAGGCGTTGCCCGCCGCGTACGCACCCTGCAGACCACTGCCCCAGACACCGGCGATCGACGAGAACAACACGAACGCGTCCAGGTCCGCGTCGCCGAGGACGCTGTCGAGGTTGAGCGCTCCGGCGACCTTCGCGGTCATGACGCGGACGTAGTCGTCGACTCCCGTCCCGTCGACGGACGTGTCCTGTCCGGTGCCCGCGGCGTGCACGACGGCACGGACCGTGGAGCCCTCCGCCTCAAGCCGCTTGACCAGCTCCGTCACCGAGTCGCGGTCGGCCACGTCGCAGGCAGCGACGGTCACCCGCCCCTCGCCGACGGCGGACAGCTCCGCCTCCAGCTCGGCGGCGCCCGGAGCCGCACGGCCCCGGCGGCTCGTCAGTACGACGTGCTCGGCACCCGAGGTGAGCAGCCACCGCGCGACGTGGGCGCCCAGGGCGCCAGTGCCACCGGTGACGAGGACCGTGCCCGCTGGCTGCCAGCCGTCGACGGTGTCGCTCGGTGCCAGTGGAGAACGCACCAGCCGCCGCGCGCACACACCGGACGGCCGTACGGCGACCTGGTCCTCGTCCTCGGTTCCCGCGAGGACCGCGGCCAGCCGCTCCTTCACCCGCTCGTCGGCGACGGCGGGAAGGTCGACGAGGCCACCCCAGCGTTCCGGGTGTTCCAGGCCGATGACCCGCCCCAGACCCCAGACCTGCGCCTGCGCGGGCGAAATGACGTCGGTGCCGTCGCCGCGCCCGGTGGACACCGCGCCGCAGGTGACCAGCCACAGCGGGGCCGTAACGCCCGCGTCCCCCAGGGCCTGGGTGAGGACGGCGGTGCCAGCGGTGCCCAGCGGCAGCGCCTCGTGTCCGGTGAAGGGCCGCTCGTCCAGGGCGAGGAGCGACAACACCCCGGCCAGTGGGGCCTTCTCCGCGATCCCGCTCAGTCGCACGGCCAGGGCTGCGCGGTCCAGACCTGCCTCGTCCACGTCGAGCCGGACCGCTGCGGCACCGCGCTCGGCCAGCGTGGCCTCGACGACGTCCGTCCATTCCTCGGCATGGTCGCCGGTAGGGGCCACCAGGAGCCAGGTCCCGGTGAGACGACTCTCCGCCTGCCCGGTCAGCGGCTTCCACTCGACCCGGTAACGCCAGTCGTCCACCACCGACTGTTCCCGCTGCCGCCCGCGCCAGCCCGCCAGCGCGGGCAGCACCGCCCGCAGCGCGTCCTCCCCGACCGCCAGCGTGTCCGCCAGCTCATCAGCGTCCAGGCGCTCCACCGCCGACCAGAACGCACCATCCACCACCGACCCACTACCAGCAGCCGCCCCGGCCGGTGCCTCAACCGGCTCCAGCCAGTAGTGGCGGTGCTGGAAGGGGTAGGTGGGGAGGGGGGTGCGGCGGGCGCCGGTGCCGGTGAAGTACGCCGCCCAGTCCGGGGTCACGCCCGCCACGTGCAGACGGCCCACGGCGGTGACGAGGGCTTCCGGTTCGGGGCGGTCCTTGCGCAGGGCCGCGATCAGCTGCGCGTCTCCGGTAAGGGACTCCTGCGCCATGCCCGACAGCACACCATCCGGCCCCAGCTCCAGGAACACCGATACACCCTGCTCCTCCAGCCAGCGCACCCCGTCCCCGAAACGCACCGCCGCACGCACATGACGCACCCAGTACTCGGCCGACGCCACATCCGCCGCTTGGCCGGTCACGTTCGACACCACCGGGATCGACGGCTGCCCGTACGTCAACGACTCCGCGATACGGCGGAAGTCGTCCAGCATCGCGTCCATATGCGGCGAGTGGAACGCGTGACTCACCCGCAACCGCTTCGTCTTGAACCCCAGCTCCGCGAACACCGAGCCCAGCTCCGCGACCACGTCCGCATCACCAGCGATGACCACCGACGACGGACCGTTGACAGCGGCGAGAGACACTTCGGTCTCCCGGCCCTCCAGATACGGGGCAACGGTCGCCTCATCCGCACCCACCGCCAGCATCGCGCCACCCACCGGCAACGCCTGCATCAACCGGCCACGAGCCGCCACCAACGTCACCGCATCATCCAGGGACAACACCCCAGCCACATGCGCCGCCGCCAACTCACCAATGGAATGCCCGGTCACGTAATCCGGATGAATTCCCCAGCTCTCCGCCAGCCGGTACAGAGCCACCTCAAGAGCGAACAGACCCGGCTGCGTGAAGCCCGTCTGCCCCAGCAGCTCCCCATCTTCGAACATCACCTCACGCAACGGACGGTCCAGCACCCGGTCAAACCCCGCACACACGGCATCCAGTGCCTCCGCGAACACCGGGAAGGCTTCGTACAACTCGCGGCCCATACCGGCCCGTTGAGACCCCTGCCCCGAGAACAACACCGCCGTCAGACCGTCCCGCTGCGCCGTCCCCATGAGGACGCCCGCAGCCGTTTCGCCCTCGGCGATGCGGTCGAGCCCTTGTCGCAGAGTTGTTTCGTCGGTGCCGATGACGACGGCCCGGTGTTCCAGAGCGGCACGTGTCGTCGCCAGCGAGAACGCCACATCAACCGGCGAGAAGCCACCAACCAGTGCTGACCGCAACCTCTCTGCCTGCGCCCTCAGCGCGGCCTCCGACTTCGCCGACACCACCCACGGCACCACACCGCCCTCAACCGGCCCGGAAACCGACCCGGACCCAGCGTCAGGCGCCTGCTCCAAGATCACGTGAGCGTTGGTGCCGCTCACACCGAACGACGACACACCCGCCCGCCTCGGGCGACCCGTCTCCGGCCAGGACCGGGCCTCGGTCAGCAACTCCACCGATCCGGTCGACCAGTCCACATGCGACGACGGCGCATCGACGTGCAGGGACTTCGGCAGCTCTCCATGGCGCATCGCCATGACCATCTTGATCACACCCGCGACACCCGAAGCAGCCTGCGTGTGCCCGATGTTCGACTTCACCGACCCCAGCCACAACGGCCGGTCAGTCTCCCGGCCCTGCCCATAGACGGCCAGCAGGGCCTGGGCCTCGATCGGGTCGCCCAGCGTCGTACCCGTGCCATGCGCCTCCACCGCATCCACCTCGGACGCCTCGACACGCGCATTCGCCAACGCCTGCCGGATCACCCGCTGCTGCGACGGACCGTTCGGCGCCGTCAGACCATTCGACGCACCATCCTGGTTGACGGCGGAGCCGCGGACGACCGCTAGGACTTCGTGACCGTTGCGGCGCGCGTCCGACAACCGCTCCACCAGCAGCAGCCCGACACCCTCACCCCAACCGGTCCCGTCCGCACCCTCCGCGAACGGCTTACACCGGCCATCCCCGGCCAGCCCACCCTGCCGACTGAACTCCATGAACGCACCCGGCGTCGACATCACCGCCACACCACCGGCCACCGCCAACGAGCACTCACCACTACGCAGCGCCTGCGCCGCAAGATGCAGAGCGACCAGCGAAGACGAACACGCCGTGTCCACCGTCACCGCCGGACCCTCAAGCCCCAACACATACGACAGGCGCCCCGACACCACACTGCCCGCGTCACCAGTCGTCAGGTATCCCTCGCCCGCCTCCTGCGTCAGACCGGTGCCGTAGCCCTGGGAGGACGCGCCAGCGAAGACGCCGGTCTGGCTGCCGCGCAAGGACGTCGCATCGATCCCCGCCCCCTCGAACAGCTCCCAGGCCGCCTCCAGCATCAACCGCTGCTGCGGATCCATCGCCAGCGCCTCACGCGGCGAGATCCCGAAGAACCCGGCATCGAACTCCCCCGCGTCATGGACGAACCCGCCCACCGGGCTGAAGTCGCCGTCGACGTCCCAGCCACGGTCCGTCGGGAACCCGGACATCGCATCCGTGCCCGAGGCCACCAGGTCCCACAGGTGCTCCGAGGAACGTGCGTCGCCCGGGTAGCGGCAGGCCATGCCGACGATCGCGATCGGCTCGTCCACGGCCGTGGCGACGCCGGTCACGGCCCCCGGCGCGATGGGCGCGGAGTGGGCCCCGAGAAGCTCGTCACGCAGGTACTCGGTGAGTGCGGCCGCTGTGGGGTGATCGAAGACCACCGTGGCCGGTAGCCGTATCCCGATGCGCCTGCCGAGCGCGTCGCGCATCTGCACGGCGGTCAAGGAGTCGAAGCCGAGTTCCCGGAAGGCCTTGGTGCGGTCGATCGCATCGGCGTTCGCCAGGCCCAGCACGGTGGCGGCCTCTTCGCGTACGAGCTGAAGCAGGGCCCGGGTGCGCTCGGTCTCCGAAGCCGCGGCGAGGGTCCGTACGAGATCCGGTGTCTCGTCGCCGGGGACATCCCGGCTGTCGGAAGCGGCCAGCGCCTGGCGCGCCTCGGGGATGTCGGAGATCAGCGGTCGGGGGCGGGCCGCCGTGAAGCCGGGCACGAACCGTGCCCAGTCCACATCGGCGACCGCGACGAACGTCTCGTCGTGCTCCACCGCCTGCACCAGCGCCGACACGGCGAGCTCGGGATCCATCGGCAGCACACCACGACGCCGCAGTTGCTCCTCGGCGGCACCTTGCGCGGCGAGTCCACCGCCACCCCAGGCGCCCCAAGCGATCGAGGTCGCGGTCAGACCACGTGCCCTGCGGTCCTCCGCCAGCGCGTCCAGGTAGGCGTTGCCCGCCGCGTACGCGCTCTGTCCACCGCTGCCCCAGACACCCGCGTTGGAGGAGAACAGCACGAAGGCATCCAGCTCCGTCTCGCCGAGCAGTTCGTCCAGGTTCCGGGCGCCCGACACCTTCGGGGCGAGCACGGCGGCCGCCGCGTCGTCCGTGAGCGTGTCGAGGGTGCCGTTGCGGACGGTTCCTGCGGTGTGGATGACGGCGGTGGGCGGGTGCTCGGCCAACAGGCCCGCCACCGCGTCACGATCCGCCACATCACACGCCGCCACCGTCACCCGGGCACCCAGCCCCGTCAGCTCCGCCGCCAGCTCAACCGCGCCGGGGGCCTCCAACCCCCGCCGACTCGTCAACACCACATGCCCAGCACCATTCGCAGCAACCCACCGCGCCACATGCCCACCCAACGCACCCGTACCACCCGTGATCAACACCGTCCCGTGAGGCGACCACGACCGCACCACCGGCGCATCACCCAGCGGCGCCCGCACCAGACGCCGCACGAACACCCCAGACGCACGTACCGCGACCTGGTCCTCACCGCCCGCTCCCGCAGCCAGAACCGCTGCCAGACGCCCCACCGCCCGCCCGTCCAACCTCTCAGGAAGATCCAGCAGACCACCCCAGCGATCGGCACACTCCAGACCGACAACCCGGCCAAGGCCCCACACCTGCGCCTGATCGACGCTCGTGAGCCGGTCGGAACGGCCCACCGACACCGCACCGCGCGTCACCAGCCACAGCGGCGCCCCAATTCCCGCATCGCCCAGCGCCCGCACCAAAGCAACCGTGTCAGCAAGACCACCCACCCCCAGACCGAGCAACGACACGACCCCATCAACCGCCCCCACCCCAGAGAGCCGCTCGACCAGCCGAGTGCCGTCATCGAGCGAGAGACACACCACCTCAACCCCATGCTCAATAAGTCGAGGCGACAACACATCACTGTCCGGACCAGCCGACACCACCAACCAACGCCCAGCCAAAGCCCGCGACTCCAACACCACCGGCTTCCACGACACCGAATAACGCCACTCATCCACCCGCGACCGGGCCTTCCGACGACGACGCCACGACGACAACGCAGGCAACACCACACCCAACGCATCACCCTCAACGCTGAGCGTCTCGGCCAACGACACCGAATCCTCACGCTCCACCGCCGCCCAGAACTCCACATCCAGCGGATCGGCCACCACACCACCGACCTCACCCGGAGCAACACCCTCCTCGACGAGCCAGAAGTGCTGGTGATCGAAGGCATAGGTGGGCAGGGCGACTTGGCGTGCCCCGGCGAACACCGGGGCCCAGTCGACCCGTACGCCGTGGGTGTGGGCTTCGCCGAGAGACATCAGGAACCTGCTCGGGCCACCCTCTCCACGACGCAGCGTTCCGACGGCCACGCCGACGGAGTCCAGTTCGTCCAGCGTCTCGCGCAGGCCGACGGTCAGCACCGGGTGAGGGCTCGCCTCGACGAAGACCTGATGCCCCTGCTGGACGAGCGACTTGGTCGCTTCCTCGAAACGGACGGTCTGACGCAGGTTGGCGTACCAGTACTCGGCGTCCATCACCGACGTGTCCAGCCACTCGGCCGTCACCGTGGAGAAGAACGGCACCTGTGCCGTACGCGGCTCAAGCCCCGCCAGCACATCCAGGAGGTCGCCGTGAATCGTCTCCACCTGCGCCGAGTGCGAGGCGTAGTCCACCGGAATACGACGCGCCCGGATACCCTCCGCCTCACAGGCCGCCAGGAGGGCATCCAGCTCAGCGACATCACCGGACACCACCACGGACGACGGCCCGTTGACCGCGGCCACCGACAGCCCATCCGTCAACCGCTCCCGCACGTCCTCCACCGCCAGGGCCACCGACACCATGCCACCCAGCCCCGACAACGCCAGAATCGCCCTCGACCGCAGCGCCACCACCTTCGCCGCGTCCTCGATCGACAACGCCCCCGCCACACACGCCGCCGCGATCTCACCCTGCGAATGCCCCACCACAGCAGCAGGCTCCACACCAAACGAACGCCACAACTCCGCCAGGGACACCATCACCGCCCACAACACCGGCTGCACGACATCGACGCGCTCCAACGCCTCCGCGTCACCCAGCACATCGAACAACGACCAATCCACATACGACGACAGCGCGGTGGCACACTCCCGCATCCGCTCCGCGAACACCGGCGACGACTCCAGCAGCTCAGCCGCCATCCCCACCCACTGCGACCCCTGCCCCGGAAACACGAACGCCACCTTGCCGCGCCCGGCACCGAGCACTCCCTCGGTGACCGCTGTGTCCGAGCGGCCCTCGGACAGGGCGTCGAGTGCACCGAGGAGGGTGGCCCGGTCGGGGCCGACGACCACGGCGCGATGGTCGAGCGCGGCCCGGGTCCTGAGAAGGGACCAGCCGATGTCACGGGGAGCGAGTTCGGGGTGGTCCTGCAGGTGCCGACGCAGCCGCGCGGCCTGGACGCGCAGGGCGCTGCCGGTCTGCGCCGAGAGCACCAGGGGAACGACGCCGTGATCGGCCTGCTCCTCGGCGGGAGCAGTCGTCCCGCGTGTGTCGTCCGCGTTGAGCGGCGCCGGAGCCTCGGGGACCTGTTCCAGGACGACGTGTGCGTTCGTACCGCTGAAGCCGAAGGAGGACACTCCCGCCCGGCGCGGGTGGCCGTTCTCGGGCCATGGTGTCGCGGAGGTGAGTAGTTCCACTGCTCCGTCGGACCACTCGACGCGGGACGACGGGGCGTCGATGTGCAGGCTGCGGGGCAGCAGTCCGTGCCGCATCGCCATGACCATCTTGATGACGCCCGCGACACCGGCTGCGGCCTGGGCGTGCCCGATGTTCGACTTGACGGATCCCAGCCACAACGGGTGGTCCCCGTCGCGTCCTTGGCCGTACGTGGCGATGAGGGCCTGCGCCTCGATGGGGTCGCCGAGCGTGGTGCCGGTGCCGTGGGCCTCCACCGCGTCCACATCGGCCGGTGCGAGGCGGGCGTCGGCGAGGGCCTGGCGGATGACGCGCTGCTGCGAGGGACCGTTGGGCGCGGTCAGGCCGTTCGAAGCACCGTCCTGGTTGACGGCGGAACCTCGTACGAGGGCGAGCACCTGGTGGCCGTTACGGCGGGCGTCGGACAGTCGCTCGACGAGCAGCATCCCGACGCCTTCGCCCTGGCCGAAGCCGTCGGCGGCCTCGGCGAAGGGCTTGCAGCGGCCGTCGGCGGCCAGGCCGCGCTGGCGGCTGAACTCGCTGAACGTGGCCGTGGTCGACATGACGGTCACTCCGCCGGCGAGCGCGAGGGTGCACTCACCGTTGCGCAGCGCCTGGACCGCCAGGTGCAGCGCCACCAGCGAGGAGGAGCACGCCGTGTCCACGGTCATGGCCGGACCTTCGAGGCCGAACGTGTAGGCGATACGGCCGGACATGACACTGGCCGCGTCGCCGGTGACGAGGTAGCCCTCGATCTCCTCCGGAGCCTGTGCCACGGAGGCGCTGTAGCCCTGCGGGTAGGAGCCGACGAAGACGCCCGCGGGGGTGCCGCGCAGCGACGTCGGGTCGATGCCCGCGCGCTCGAACACCTCCCAGGCGGCCTCCAGTACGAGCCGCTGCTGCGGGTCCATCGCGAGCGCCTCCCGGGGGCTGACCCCGAACAGCGCCGGGTCGAACCGGGCGGCATCGTGCAGGAAGGAGCCCGCGGTGGTGTAGGAGGTGCCGGGGTGGTCGGGGTCGGGGTCGTAGAGGCCGTCGAGGTCCCAGCCACGGTCGGTGGGCAGGCCGGTGACCGCGTCGCGCTCGGCGACGAGCATCTGCCACAGGTCCTCCGGGGACGGCACGTCGCCGGGGAAGCGGCAGCTCATGGCGACGATCGCGATCGGGTCCTCGGCACCTTCCTTCCCGGCCCCGCCGGTGGACCGCGGTCCGGCGAGGGCGAGGGGCGTCTGCTTCTCCGTGGCGTCGGCGCCCACCAGCTCCGTGCGCAGGAACTCGACGAGCGCCGTCGGAGTGGGATGGTCGAACACGAGGGTGGCGGACAGCTTGAGACCGGTCACGCTCCTGAGACGGTTGCGGAGTTGCACCGCGGTCACCGAGTCGAAGCCGAGATCCCGGAAGGGCCTGCGCTCGTCGGCGGTCTCGTCGCCCGAGTAGCCCAGTACCGCGGCCACATGGGTGCGTACGAGGTCGAGCAGGAGCGTGTTCTGTTCGGCGCGGGTGAGCCCGACGACGCGCTGGGCGAGTCCGGTGGGGGTGTCGTCGGCGTCCTGTGCCCGGGTGTTCGCCCCGGTGTCGGCGACGATACGGCGTACGTCGTCGAGCGCGTCGAAGAACCGGGTGGGCCTGCCCGCCGTGTACGCGGCGTGGAACCGCTGCCAGTCGATGTCGGCGACGGTCGTGTACGTCTCGTCGCGGTCGAGGGCCTGCCGCAGTGCCGCGATGGCGATTTCGGGGGCCATCGCCGGGACGCCGTGCCGACGGGCGACCTCGCCGATGCCGCTGTCGGCCATGCCACCGTCGGCCCACGGGCCCCAGGCCACCGAGGTGGCGGTGAGTCCCTGGGCGCGGCGGTGCTGAGCGAGTGCGTCGAGGAACGCGTTGCCCGGCGCGTAGTTGCCCTGTCCGGACGCACCGAGGGTGCCCGCGAGCGAGGAGAACAGGATGAACGCGGACAGTTCGCGGTCCTGTGTGAGTTCGTGCAGGTGCTGCGCGGCCTGCACCTTGACTCGCTGGACCTGTTCCACCTGCTCCATTTCGAGCAGGTCGAGAGCGGTGTCGTCCAGGACGGCCGCGGTGTGCACGACTGCGTCGACTGGGTGCCGACCGAGCAGTTCGGCAAGGGCGGCGCGGTCGCTGACGTCGCAGGCGGCAAGGGTGACCCGGGCGCCGAGCGCGGTGAGTTCGGCATGGAGTTCGTCGGCACCGGGCGCGTCGGCGCCACGCCTGCTGGTGAGCAGCAGGTGCTCGGCACCCTCCGCGGCGAGCCATCGGGCGATGCGACCACCGAGGGCGCCGGTACCGCCGGTCACGAGGACCGTGCCTGCGGGACGCCAACCTGCGTTATTGGTAGTGGGGTTGACGGTCCGGTCGCCCACGGAGTCGCGCTCGATGCGGCGGCCGAAGGCACCGGTGTCCCGCAGTGCGAGCTGGTCCTCGCCCGTGCCTGCGACGAGCACACGGCCGAGCCTCGCGAGAGCCCGTTCGTCCGCGGTCGCGGGCAGGTCGACCAGGCCACCCCAGCGGCCGGTGCACTCCAGGCCGGCGACCCGCCCCATGCCCCAGACCAGCGCCTGCGCAGGGTGTGTGACGGTGTCGCCGGGGCTTGCGGCCACCGCTCCCCGGGTCGCGCACCACATCGGGACGTCGACGCCGAGGTCGCCAAGGGCCTGCAGCACGAGCAGCGTGCCCGCCACGCCTGCGGGGACGGCGGGGTACATGGCGTGCGGCTCGTCGTCGAGGGCCAGGAGCGACCACACACCGGCTGCGCCGGAGGCCTCCCGCAACAGTTCGGCGGCAGCCGCGCGGTGGAGGGTGCGGGGGTCGACGGTGTGCCGTACGACCTGTGCGCCGCCGCGCTCCAGCGCGCGCAGCGAGGCCGTCACAACCTCGTCGTCGGCCAGGGACTCCGGCACCAGCACCAGCCAGGTACCGGACAGCGCCGCCGCCGTGGGTTCGGTGATCCGCTCCCACGTGACGCGGTACCGCCAGGAGTCCACGGTCGACCGCTCGCGATTGGCCCGCCGCCACGAGGACAGCCTCGGCATCAGCGAACTGAGCGGCTGGTCCCCGTCGACCTGGAGGATCCCGGCCACCTCGGCCAGGTCCTCCTGTTCGATCGCGGTCCAGAATTTCTCCTCGACCGGGTCGGCGACCAGGGCGACCGGTTCACTGTCGTGGCGAACCGTCGCAGGCCAGTAGTGCTTGCGCTGGAAGGCGTAGGTGGGCAGGTCGACGCGGCGCCCGCCGACCGTCAGCGGCGACCAGTCAACGGGCAGCCCGCGCACCCAGCCCTCGGCGAGGGAGACGGCGAACCGCTCCGGACCACCCTCGTCCCGGCGCAGGGAGCCCAGGACCAGCCCGTCAGTGCCGACCGCGTCCAGGGTCTCCTGCACGCCGACGGTGAGCACCGGGTGCGCGGAAGCCTCGATGAAGAAGCGATACCCCTGCTCGGCCAGCGCCCTCGTGGCCTCCTCGAAACGCACCGTCTGACGCAGATTCGTGAACCAGTACTCCGCGTCCAAAACCGTCGTGTCCAGCCACTCGGCCGTCACCGTCGAGAAGAACGGCACCTCAGCCGCACGCGGCTCAAGCCCCGCCAGAACCTCGCCAAGCTCAGCATGAATCGTCTCCACCTGAGCCGAATGGGACGCGTAGTCCACCGGAATACGGCGGGCCCGCACCTCATCCGCCTCACAGGCCGCCAGGAGGGCATCCAGCTCAGCAACGTCACCGGAAACGACTACGGACGATGGCCCGTTGACCGCGGCCACCGACAGCCCATCCGTCAACCGCTCCCGCACGTCCTCCACCGCCAGGGCCACCGACACCATGCCACCCAGCCCCGACAGCGCCAGAATCGCCCTCGACCGCAGCGCCACCACCTTCGCCGCATCCTCGATCGACAACGCCCCCGCCACACACGCCGCCGCGATCTCACCCTGCGAATGCCCCACCACAGCAGCAGGCTCCACACCAAACGAACGCCACAACTCGGCCAAGGACACCATCACCGCCCACAGCACCGGCTGCACGACATCGACGCGCTCCAACGCCTCCGCGTCACCCAGCACATCGAACAACGACCAATCCACATACGACGACAACGCGTCCGCGCACTCCCGCATCCGCTCCGCGAACACCGGCGACGACTCCAGCAGCTCAGCCGCCATCCCCACCCACTGCGACCCCTGCCCCGGAAACACGAACACGGACTTCCCGCCCGCACCCAGACTCGTACCACTCACCGCTTTTACGGCGGCACCATCCGTGGCGATCGCCTGCAAGCCCTCCCGCAACGACTTCAGATCACCGCCCACCACGGCAGCCCGGTACTCCAGAGCCGCACGCGAAGTGACGAGCGAGAAGCCCACATCCACAGGAGACACATCGGCACGCTCCGCGACGTGCGTCAGCAGCCGCTCGGCCTGCGCCCGCAGCGCCTCCTCCGACTTCGCCGACAACACCCACGGCACTACACCCGCCGAACCCGGCAGATCATCCCGCTCCTCCCGACCCACCTCGGGTTCGGATTCCGGAGCCTCCTCCAAAATGACGTGCGCGTTGGTGCC
>NZ_JBSFGE010000053.1:0-17288 GCF_053596435.1 Streptomyces sp. NPDC001700 | reverse complement strand
TTGATCCGGACTTTCCGGTGGACCGGGTGGAGTTCATGCGGGCGGAGACCGGGCCGGTGCTGGTCCTGGACGAGGCCATGTTCGCTTCACTGGACACGTGCGACTCCGCTGGTGAGGCGGAGCTTGCGGGTGTGGTGCCGGGGGAGGGTGCGGCCTATGTGCTCTACACGTCGGGGTCGACGGGGCGTCCGAAGGGTGTGGTGGTCTCCCGGGCGGCGCTGGCGAACCTGGTCACTGACATGCGGGCCCGGATACCGCTGAGCGCCGATGACCGCCTGCTGGCGGTGACCACGGTCGGCTTCGACATCGCCGGTCTGGAACTGTTCGCGCCGCTGATCTCGGGTGCGTGCGTGGTGCTCGCGACCCCGGGGCTGGTGCACGACCCGGCCGCACTGCGCGAGACGCTGCGCAGCGAGCGGGTCACGGTGATGCAGGCGACGCCGAGTCTGTGGCGCGCGGTCGCCGACGAGGCCGGGGATGCGCTGCGGGGGGTGCGGGTCCTGGTGGGGGGCGAGGCCCTGCCCACGGATCTCGCGGGGCGGCTGACCGCCTCGGCCGCGTCGGTGCTGAATGTGTACGGGCCGACGGAGACCACGATCTGGTCCACCGCCGCCGAGGTCACCGGAGAGGGTGCGGTCTCTATTGGAAGGCCGCTGTCCCGCACGCGGGTGTATGTGCTGGACGGTCATCTGCAGCCTGTTCCGGCCGGTGTGCCGGGGGAGTTGTATATCGCGGGTGCGGGTGTGGCGCGTGGTTATCTGAAGCGTCCCGGGCTGACTGGTGAGCGTTTCGTCGCCGACCCGTACGGCCCGGCGGGTTCCCGTATGTACCGGACCGGTGATGTCGTCCGCTGGAACGGTGCTGGGCATCTTGAGTATCTGCGGCGTGCTGATGATCAGGTCAAGGTGCGCGGGTTCCGTATCGAGCTGGGTGAGGTGGAGTCCGCGCTGGCCGGTCATCCGGACGTGGTCCGGGCCGCTGTCGCCGTCCGGGAAGACCGCCTGGTGGCGTACCTGGTCAGCGGTGGCGCGGAGGTGTCGGAAGCGCGGTTGCGTGACCATCTCGCGCAGAGTCTGCCCGCTTACATGGTCCCGTCCCTGTTCGTGGAACTCGACGCGCTCCCGCTGACGGCTAACGGCAAGCTCGACCGCAAGGCCCTGCCCGACCCCGAGTTCCCCGCCACCGGTACCGGACGCGCTCCCCGTACCCCGCAGGAAGAAGTCCTGGCCGCCCTGTTCGCCGACATCCTCGGTCTGGAACAGGTCGGCATCGACGACAGCTTCTTCGACCTCGGCGGCGACAGCATCCGGTCGCTTCAGCTCGTTTCCCAAGCCATCCGCGACGGCGTTGTCTTCACGGTGAAGGACGTATTCGAGCAGCGCACGGTGGTCGGTCTGGCGTCCATCGCCAAGGCGGGTGCCCTGCCCGACGCCCCGGCGGCCGACGCACCGTCCGCCTCCGCGGAGTTCGACATCGACGTGTCTCTCACCGGCCTGAGCCAGGACGAGCTGGACCTCCTCCAGGCCGAGTGGGAGTAGCCCTCAACCCGTTCGAGGCCCCCGACAGACCCGACGCATTCCACACCGAAAGAGATCGCCATGACCATCGCACCGATCAATGGAATTCGCCTGAGTTATCAGGATTCTGGGGGTACGGGTGAGCCCGTCGTCATGGTGATGGGGTCGGGTGCCACCGGCCGGGCGTGGCATCTGCACCAGGCTCCCGCGCTGGTCGCCGCCGGGTATCGGGTCATCACCTTCGAGAACCGCGGCATCGCCCCGAGCGACCTCTGCGCCGAAGGCTTCACCGTCCAGGACATGGTGGGTGATGTCATCGGCCTGATCGGGCACCTCGGCCTGGGCAGTTGCCGCCTCGTCGGGACCTCTCTGGGGTCGTACGTCGTCCAGGAACTGGCCCTGCTGCGGCCTGACCTCGTACAGCAGGCCGTGCTCCTCGCCACCCGAGGGCGGGTGGACGCCATGCGCCGGGCGCTGACCCGGGCGGAGATCGAGCTGTACGACTCCGGTGTGCGGCTCCCGCCGAAGTTCGACGCGGTGGTCCAGGTGATGCGGAATCTGTCGCCGCGCTCGCTCCTGAACGACGTGGAGGTGAGCGACTGGATAGAGGTCCTGGAGGCCACGTCGGGGACCGGCCCCGGGGAGCGTGTGCAGCTCGGTATCGATCCGGTTCCGTCGCGGCTCGGGGCGTACCGGAACATCTCCGTCCCGTGCCATGTCATCGCCTTCCAGGACGACTTGGTGACACCGCCCGAGCTGGGGCGGGAGGTGGCCGAGGCGATCTCGGGAGCCACCTTCGAGGTCATTCCCGGATGTGGCCACTACGGGTATCTGGAGGACCCGGATTCGGTGAACAAGGGCATCGTCGAGTTCTTCCGGACCGTCCGGCACTGACGGCCCGGCTCACCCCCTCCACCCCGGAACCGCCCCGGCCACCCGTCGTGGCCGGTGGCGTCACGCGCACTTTCCTTTCTCCCCTTGCGAAGTGAGGTCCCATGAGTCAGCAGCACGGCTGGAAGCCCCTCGAGATCACCGCGGACGATGCCGGGGTGGATGCGACTCCGGCGGGTCTCGCGGAGTTCCTGGCCGACACCGACACGATCGACAGCATGCTCATCGCCGAGAAGGCGCTGGTGTTCCGCGGCTTCCAGGTGGCGGAGAGCACGCTCGAACCGGCCATGGACCTGCTGCTGCCCAACCGGCTCGCCTATGTGCACGGGAACTCGCCGCGCTCCAAGGTGGGCAGCAACATCTACACCTCGACGGAGTACCCGAACGAGCTGACGATCTCCATGCACAACGAGCTGTCCTACGCCTATGCGTGGCCCTCCCGGCTGCTCTTCTTCGCGGCCCACGAGCCGACGACGGGCGGGGCGACTCCGGTGGTGGACGGCGCGCTGTGGCTGGAGTCGCTGGACCCGGCGATCCGCGAGGCCTTCGCGGGCGGTGTCCGCTATGCGCAGAACCTGCACGGCGGGCGGGGTCTGGGCAAGAGCTGGCAGGACACCTTCGAGACCGAAGACCGCGCGGAGGTCGAGGCCTTCCTCAAGGGCACGGAGGCCGAGTGGGAGTGGCGCGGGGACGGCGGGCTGCGGGTGACGCAACTGCGTCCGTCCACCGTCCGGCACCCGGTGACGGGGGTCGAGGTGTGGTTCAACCAGTCCGACCAGTGGCACCCGGCCGCGCTCGGTGACGAGACGGCGGCCGAGCTGGCGCAGATCCTGCCCGAGGAGGAGCTGCCCCAGTCCGTCAGGTTCGCCGACGGGAGCGCGATCCCGGACGAGTACGTGATCGAGGTGCGGGACAAGGGGCTCGACGCGGCGGTCGACGTGGACTGGCGCACCGGCGATCTCATGCTCATCGACAACGTCCTGGTGGCCCACGGACGGCGGCCGTTCACCGGCCCCCGCCGGGTCCTGGTCGCGATGTCCGGCTGAGGAACCAGGCTCCCGCGCGCCGCCCGCGACCGCCCGGCGCACCCCGATCCGCTTCGCCCTTCGCCCCCGTACACGAGAACAGGATGGCCATGCCCTCTGCACCGATATCGTCCGCCTCTACGGATCCGGTCCCCGCGGAGACCGGCTGCCTCGACGGTCTGCGGCTCGACCACGTCGAGCTGTACGTCGAAGACCTCGACGACCGGGTCGGTCACTGGGTCGACAGCTACGGGTTCACCGTGGTGGGCACCGCGGGCTCGCCCGAGCAGGGCTTCCGCAGCGCCGCACTGCGTCAGGGCCGGATCACGCTGGTCCTGACCGAAGGGACCAGCGACGAGCACCCCGCCTCCGCTTACGTACTCGGCCACGGGGACGGTGTCGCCGCCATCGCCCTGCGTACCGACGATGTCGCGGCGGCTTGCGCGGAGGCCGTCAGGCGGGGTGCGCGGACGGTGGCCCAGACGTCCGGACACCACGACGGCGGGGTGGTCGCGACGGCGACCGTGGCGGCCTTCGGCGACCTGACGCATCCGCTGGTCCAGCGCGATGCCGCCGACACCGCCGGGCTGCCGGCCGGCTTCCGGCCGGTGGAGCACTCCGGGGCGGCCGACCGCGGGGTGGGGCTGCTGGAGATCGACCACTTCGCCGTGTGCGTGAACATCGGTGAGCTGGAGCCGACGGTCCGCTTCTACAAGGAGGTCCTGGGCTTCGACGAGATCTTCGAGGAACGGATCTCCGTCGGCACCCAGGCCATGCTGTCGAAGGTGGTGCAGAGCCCGTCCGGCGAGATCACCTTCACCATCATCCAGCCCGACCCGTCGGCCGACCCCGGTCAGATCGACGAGTTCCTGAAGAACCACGACGGCTCGGGCATCCAGCACATCGCGTTCTCCAGCGACGACGCGCCCCACTCGGTGCGCACCCTGTCGGGGCGTGAGGTCGGCTTCCTGCAGACGCCCGCCGCGTACTACGAGCTGCTCGGCCAGCGGCTCTCGCTGCGCAAGCACACGCTGGACGAGCTGCGCGAGCTGAACCTGCTCGTGGACGAGGACCACGGCGGCCAGCTGTTCCAGATCTTCACGCGCTCGACGCACGCCCGGCGCACCCTGTTCTTCGAGGTCATCGAGCGGATCGGGGCCGAGACGTTCGGCAGTTCCAACATCAAGGCGCTGTACGAGGCGGTCGAGCTGGAGCGGCAGCGCGAGAACGGGCTGCCCCGGTGAGCAGTGGCGAGGTCCCGGCGGCGGCGGTGAGCATCGGCGATCTGGAGCGGGCCGCTGCCGCCGTCCTGCCCCGGCCGGTCTGGGACTTCGTATCCGGTGGCAGTGGTGCCGAGCTGACGCTCGCGGCCAACCGCACGGCCCTGGACCGCGTACGACTGGTTCCGCGCGCCCTGCGGGACGTCTCGGAGTGCTCGACGGCGTCCACGCTCCTCGGGCGCGCGGTGTCGATGCCGGTGGCCACGGCGCCGATGGGGTACCAGAAGCTGGTCCACCCCGAGGGTGAGCTGGCGGCGGCCCGCGGGGCCAAGGACGCCGGGGTTCCGTTCACCGTGGGGACGTTGAGCAGTGTCCCGCTGGAGCGTGTCGCCGAGGTGGGCGGCACCACCTGGTTCCAGCTCTACTGGCTGCGTGACCGTGCCATGTCGTACGAGCTGGTGCGCAGGGCCGAGGACGCCGGATGCGCCGCGCTGATCCTCACGGTCGATGTGCCGTGGATGGGGCGGCGGCTGCGGGACGTGCGCAACGGGTTCTCGTTGCCGCCCGAGGTGGAGGCCGCCAACTTCACGGTGGGCGCGGCATCCGAGGCGCACCGTCCGGCTCCTGGGGGATCGGCGCTCGCCGCGCACACCAGCACGACGTTCGCCGCCTCGCTGAGCTGGTCGGACGTGCGGGAGCTGCGGTCCCGTACGGAGTTGCCGCTGATCCTCAAGGGCATCCTCGACCCGGCGGATGCCGTGCGGGCCGTCGAGTGCGGAGCGGATGCCGTGGTGGTCTCCAACCACGGGGGGCGCCAACTCGACGGCGCGATACCGGCGGTTGACGCGCTTGAGGCGGTGTGCGCCGCGGTCGACGGGCGCATCGAGGTTCTGGTGGACAGCGGGTTCCGCGGCGGGGCCGACGTACTGAAGGCGCTGGCGCTCGGCGCGAGCGGTGCCCTCGTGGGCCGCCCTCTGCTGTGGGGGCTCGCCGCGGGCGGCGAGGCCGGGGCGCGGGAGGTCCTGGGCCTGCTGGCCACGGAGCTGCGCGACGCGCTGGGCCTGGCCGGGTGCGGCAGCGTGAGTGAGGCCCGCCACCTGCGCACCGCCAGGGGCCCGTTGCCGGTGGGCCAGCCAGGGAAGGACGACGAAGGGATGCTGGCGAAGTGACCGTCATACCGAACGGGGCGACCGCCCATCTCGCGGCGGGCGCCGCGCAGTTGACCACCGAGAGCCTGCACGGCTCGCTGGAGGACCCGGCGCTCGGGTCGATGAACTTCCTCAACGAGATCGCCCAGCTCTACCCCGACGCGGTCTCGTTCGCGCCGGGCCGGCCCTTCGAGGGGTTCTTCGAGACCTGCCAGGTCCACGACTACCTGCGCCGCTTCGAGCAGTACCTGAAGGAGGAGAAGGGGTACGGCGACGAGGAGGTGCGGCGCACGTTCTTCCAGTACGGGCGCACCAACGGCATCATCCATGAGCTGATCGCCGACCATCTGCAGGTGGACGAGGGGATCTCGGTCCCCGCCGGGTCGGTGGTGGTCACGGTGGGCTGCCAGGAGGCGATGTTCCTGGTGCTGCGCGCGCTGCGCTCGGACGACCGCGATGTCGTACTGGCCGTCTCGCCGGGCTATGTCGGCCTGAAGGGCGCGGCCCGGCTGGTCGACATGCCGGTACTCGAGGTGGCGGGCGGCCCGCGCGGGATCGACCTGGCGGATCTCGCGGCCACGGTCCGCGCGGCGCGCGCCGACGGGTTGCGGCCGCGCGCCTGCTACCTGGTGCCCGACTTCTCCAACCCGGCCGGCACGAGCGTGGACCTGGAGACCCGGCGGGCCGTCCTGGACTTCGCGGAGCAGGAGGATCTGCTGCTCCTGGAGGACAACCCGTACGGCTATTTCAGCGCGGACGGGGAGCGGCTCCCCACCCTCAAGTCCCTCGACACCCACCGCCGGGTCGTCTACCTGGGGTCGTTCGCCAAGACAGGCCTGCCGGGTGCCCGCATCGGGTTCGCGGTGGCGGATCAGAGCGTGGCCGGGGCGGACGGTGAGGTGGGCCTGTTCGCCGACCAGCTCTCGAAGATCAAGAGCATGGTCACGGTCAATACCTCCCCCATCGCCCAGGCGGTCATCGCCGGGAAGCTGCTGACGCACGAGCGCAGTCTGCTCAGGGCCAATGAGCGGGAGATCGCGGTGTACCGGGGCAACCTGGAGCAGCTCGTCGCCGGGCTGCGCCGGCACTTCCCGGCGGGCGGCGGTTCAGGGGTGAGCTGGAACACGCCACGGGGTGGCTTCTTTCTCGTGGTGGACGTGCCGTTCCCCGCCGACGAGAAGCTGCTCGAGGTCTCGGCCCGTGACTACGGCGTGCTGTGGACGCCCATGCGGTACTTCAGCACGGACGCCGCGGCCGCCCGGCAGATCCGGCTGTCCTACAGCCTGGTCACCCCGGAGCAGATCGACGAGGGACTCGAAAGGTTCGCCGCGCTGGTGGCCGACCAGCCGACCAGCTGACCGGCGACCGGCTGACCAGCTGACGTTCTTCGATCGAAGGGGAGTCACGTTTCCCATGCGCACCGCGGTCATAGCCGGAACCGGCCTGATCGGCACGTCCATCGCCCTCGCCCTGCGCGGGCGGGGCATCACCACGTATCTGATCGACGCCGACCCCGCCGCACTGCGGACCGCCGAGGCGCTCGGCGCCGGGCGGGCCGAGGAGCCGCGCGAGGTGGCGGACATCGCCGTGCTCGCCGTGCCGCCGGTCCAGGTGGCACCGGTGCTCGCGATGCTGCAGAAGCGGGGAACGGCCCGCTTCTACACCGATGTCGCGAGCGTCAAGGGCCTGCCGTGCCGGGAGATCGAGGCGCTGGGCTGTGAGATGACGTCCGTGGTGGGCGGGCATCCGCTGGCCGGTGGTGAGCGGTCGGGGCCGCTGGCCGCCCGCGCCGACCTGTTCGAAGGGCGCCCCTGGGTGCTGGTGCCGACCGCCCTCACCAGCGATCTGGCGCTCAACTCGGCCTTGGAACTGACAGCGTTGTGCGGGGCCACGCCCGCGCTGTTCGACCCCGAAGACCATGACCGGGCGGTGGCGCTCGTCTCGCACGCCCCGCATCTGATCGCGAGCCTCGCCGCGGCCCGGCTCCTGGACGGCAAGGAGTCGGCACTGCGGCTGGCCGGGCAGGGGCTGCGGGATGTCACCCGCATCGCGGCGGGCAGCCCGGCGCTGTGGACGGACATCCTGTCGGCGAACGCCGGGCCGGTCGCCGATGTGCTCGAGGCGTTCGCGGGCGATGTACTCGAAGCGGTGGCGGTCCTGCGGCGGTGCGCCGAGGGCGGCGACGGTGCGGCGGAGCTGTCCGAGGCGCTGCGGCGCGGGGTGGACGGACGGGCCAGGATCCCCGGCAAGCACGGGGTGCCCGATGCCGCGTTCACGGCGGTGGAAGTGTCCGTGGGCGACAGCCCGGGCGAGCTGGCGCGGCTGTTCACCGACGTGGCGGCGGCCGGGGTCAACATCGAGGACATCGACATCGACCACTCGGCGAGGCAGCTGCTCGGGCGGGCGAGACTCGCGGTGGCCTCCGGAGCCGAACGCGTGCTCGCGCAGGAGCTGCGGAACCGCGGCTGGGCCGCGCAGCCTTCGAACGGGCTCGGTGGCCAGGACGCTTAGCCTCGGCGGCCGCCCGGGCCGAACGGAAACGGAGCCGTCCCTGAGGGGAACGGCTCCGTCCGCGAGCGGGAACGACCGGTTCGCGCCGGGCGACCGGGGTACTTCCGCTACGCCGAGGCCAGCGAGAGCTTCACCGTCTGCACCGGAGTCGACGGCTGGTATTCGTAGTCGAACTCCTTCTTCGCCTGATGCGAGGGGGTGAAATGCGGGCAGACGATCGGCCCGAACTCGCCTCCCGGATTGCCGTTCGGCAGCGTCCAGCCCAGATACCAGCTCACGCAATAGCCGTCCGGCGCGCCCCAGCCGCCGCCGGGCTTGAGGTCCTCGACGTAACCGGTGACCCGTGTCTTGCCGTTGCTCTGCACGCAGAGCTTTATCTCACCGCGCCCCCAGGCCTGCTCCTCGCTGCCGGTGATACAGCCCGGCTCGGCGGTCGCGGCAGCCGCCGAGGGCGCTGCCTGGGCCATGGGAGCGGCGAACAGCGTCACCGCTCCGAGTGCCGCCGCCACCGCCGTGGTACGAACCGTACGTCGCATGAGCATTTCCCTCTCTCCATCTCTGGCTGAGCTGATGTGCGAAAATGGCACATTCCGGGCGCGCAGCCGTCGAACGAGCTTGGCGGCCGGGGCACTTCCGCTACATCCAGAACCGCCCGAGCCTTACCTTCTCCACCGGAATCGCCGACTCGTACTCGTAGTCGAGCTGCTTCTTCGTCTCACGCGAGGGGGGTGGGGTGAAATGCGGGCAGATAAACGGCGTTTCTTCGTCCATCGGCTCGCCGTCCGGCCCCGTCCAGCTCAGATACCAGCTCACGCAAGCGCCGTCCGGATCGCCCCACCAGCCGACACCGGGCAACAGGTCCTCGATGTAACCGGTGACTCTGGTCTTGCCGTTGCTCTGCACACAGGCCTTTATCTCACCGCGCCCAAAGTCTGTCTCCTCGCTGCCGGTGATGCAGTCCGGCTTGGCGGTCGCGGCGGCCGCCGGGGGCGCTGCCTGGGCCGTGGGGGCGGCGAGCAGCGTCACCGCTCCGAGTGCTGCCGCCACTGCCGTGGTACGAACCGTACGTCGCATGAGCATTTCCCTCTTTTCGATAAGCGGGATGGTGCCGGGCTAGGACGCGCAGCTGCTGAGGTCGCGCTGTCCCGCCCCGGGGGTGCCGAACTCCCACCGCGCGGCGGACAGCGACCGCTTCGGCATCGGCTTCGACCGGATCCGGGGCTCAGCGGGAAGGTCGGGCCGCCCGCCCGCGGCGTCCACCGCCATGGGCTGCGACCTGCCGTCGAGGACGGCGCGGCCCAGCGCCGTGATGCGGTGGTTCATGGTGTTGCGGTGCCGCTCGGAGCGGATCAGCCCGGCCTTGCGCAGCACACTGGTGTGCTGGCTGACGGACGCGGCCGACGTGCCGACCCGCTGGGCGAGTTCACTGGTGGTGCCACCGGCCAGCGCCAGGCGCAGGAGCTGCGCCCTGGTGCGCCCCATGAGCGCGTCCAGCGCTTCCCCGTCCTTGGCCTGCGGGCTCCACAGGGCGCGCGACGCCTCGGGGTCGGGCTGGGCGGAGAAGACGAAGACCGGCCGACCGTTCGTTCCTTTGACGTCACGGAACAGCACCCCGGGCCTGGCGCCGAGGAACAGCGAGGGAGCCAGCAGCAAACCCTTGCCGTCGAGTTCTATGTCCACGTCGTCGGCGGCCGGTACCTCAAGAACGCGGCCGACCATTCGGACATCCGAATGCAAAAAATTAAGGAGATGCTCACCGCCATCGGCCTGCGCCTTCATGCGCGCTTCCCGCTGCAGGACCAGATGGGCCAATATCTGCTGCCAATAAGGGGCTATCGACAGCTGGATGAAGTCTTCCATGGCGGCCCGGATTTCTCGTCGGCTAGGGCCCGCCGAAACATTTCGTTCACCTGGCGACTTGTCACACTCGGGACCGAGCAGCCATGTGAGATCTGGGATCCTCCTCAGCATCTTCACGACGCTGATCAGTTCGTCGCTGGAACCGATCCGCCTGGCCAGCTGATTCCGCCACTCCTTGAACTCGGAATCGCCCTTTCCGCTTACGTGGTGGATGGAGAACATAGCTTCGGACACGGGGCCCAAAGTTGCCATCATGTGTACGTTCTTGACGTCCTCGTGTCTCAGATGAATGCGTAACACGTTATTCCCCCGGCAACGCCATAGTCACAGCTGAAATCTGGCACCGGCTTCAAAATAGCAAGCATGAATCAAAATGGCACGGGTGTATGCCTGATTCAGTCGAGACCAAAGGGGCTTGCGTGAGAGGCGATTGCCGTGATAACGAAGGGGCGGGTGTGACCAAAGAAAAAAAGAGTGGCGGTGGCCGCCGGGGGAACGACCACCGCCACCCGCTCAGGCGTCCCGCTTGCGCAGGACGACGTACCCGGCGACCACCGCGGCGGCCACCCACACCAGGACCACCAGGAGCGCGCCCATCCGGCCGTAGGGCTCGGTGTCCCCGTCCATCAGGTGCTGGCCCGCGATGGAGGGAAGGTAGTCCAGGATCTTCTTGGTGAAGTCGCTGCTGGAGAGAGCCAGCGCGCCCGGCAGGCCGGCCAGGACCATGAAGACGGTGGTCAGCGTGCCCACGGCGCTGCGCACGGCCGCTCCGACACCGATGGCGAAGACACCCATCAGCGCGATGTACACACCGGTCGTGACGATGGTCGGGATCGCCTTGCCGAGGTTGGTGTCGGCGTACTCGAACAGCAGCGGTGTGGTGGTGGCGGTACCCACGGCCGAGAGCAGCATGCCGGTCACGAACATGACCGGGGCGATCACCGTGATCTTGGAGAACAGCATCCGGCCCCGCAGCGGCACGCACTGCAGCGTCGAGCGGATGCTGCCGGTGGAGTACTCGGTCGTGATCGCCAGCATGGCGAGGGCGATCACCGCGAACTGCACCATGTTCACCGCCATCACCGACGGGTGGGCGATCGGGATGTCGGCGTCCTTGCCGTCGCTGCGGTAGCTGCTCGCGATGCTGGTGCCGAGGCCGGGTGCGAAGAGGGCCATCAGGGCGAAGGAGCCGGCCAGGCACCACCACGTGGCCTTGACGGACCAGAGCTTGGTCCACTCCGCGGCGATCGCGCCGATCGCCTTGCCCCGGCCGTGCGAGGCCGTGCTCAGCGTGGTCGTGTTCATGGTTGAGCTGGACATGACTCAGGCCTCGACTTCCTGCTGGCCCCGCTGCGCGGCGACGGGCTTCGACGACTTGTACTCGACGCTGTTGGCCGTCATCTCCATGTAGGCCTGCTCCAGCGACGCTTCGACCACCCGGAGTTCATGCAGCCTGAGGCCCGTCCGGAAGGCGAGATCGCCGATGGCCTCCGCCGTCGATCCGGACACCAGGATCTCGTGCTCCTCGTTCCGCTGGACCTTGAGGGACTCCGCTTCGAGGCGCGCCACCAAGTCGTCCATGCCCGGGCCGTCGGGCGTACGCACCCGGACGGCGGTCAGCGAACTGCGGGCGATGACCTGGTCGATCGTGTCATTGGCGATGAGCTTGCCCTTGCCGATCACCACCAGGTGGTCGGCCGTGAGCTGCATCTCGCTCATGAGGTGGCTCGACACGAAGACGGTGCGGCCCTCTTCGGCCAGCGACCGCATCAACTCGCGTACCCAGCGCACCCCGTCCGGGTCGAGGCCGTTCACCGGCTCGTCGAAGAGCAGGGTCTGCGGATCGCCGAGCAGCGCGCTCGCGATGCCGAGGCGCTGTCCCATGCCCAGCGAGAAGGAACCGGCCTTCTTCTTGGCCACCTTCTCCAGGCCCACGGTCTCCAGGACCTCTTCGACCCGCTTGCGTGGAATGCCATTGCTGCGCGCCATCGCCAGCAGGTGGCTGTAGGCGCTGCGCCCCGGGTGGAGCGCCTTCGCCTCGAGGAGCGCCCCGACCTCGCGCAGCGGATGCGTGAGTTCGGCGTACGGCTTGCCGTTGATCAGGGCCTCACCGGACGTCGGGCGGTCCAGGCCCATGATCATACGCATGGTGGTCGACTTGCCGGCGCCGTTCGGACCGAGGAACCCCGTCACCTTTCCCGAGGCGATCTCCAGGTCCAGCTGGTCCACGGCGATCGCCGTGTCATAGCGCTTGGTCACTCCGCGCAGTGTGATCATTGCCCGTCCATCCTCAGGTGTCCTTCCATGTGAACGACCGTACGGGGCCCGCCCGGACAGGTCTTGTGCCGATCGGCACGGCGGCACTACGACTTTCGACAGAGAGCGCGGGTGCTAGAGAAGGTCCTCGAACTCGTCGATCTCCTCCTGGGTGATCTCCGCCATCGCCACGTCGGACGGCGTCAGACCACCCGCCTCCGGCCGCTCGGCGTGCTCCACCAGGGCCCGCAGAGCCCGGAACCACAGCCCGCCCAGCTCCTCGACGGAGCCGTCCGCCAGCAGTCGGCGGGCCCAGCTCCAGGTCGCCACGAGTGACGGGCCCTCCGGCCCGTCCGCCGTGAACGAGTTCAGCTCGACGACATGCGCGAGCGGGGTCTCCGCCGCCTCCCCGGACGGCCCCCGCACACCGGGCTCGGGGCCCCACGCGGACTCCCCGCCGGCGCCACCCGGCGCCGCGAACCGGCCCAGGTAGTTGAACCCGAGCTGGGCCCGCGCGCCCGGCGCGAGCCGCCGCGCGCCGTCCGGGTTGAGGTAGCGCAGCAGCCCGTAGCCGATGCCACCGTCGGGAACGGCTCGCAGCTGCTCCTTGACCCGCTTCAGGACCGTGCCCGCCGCGAGGCCGCCCGCCCAGGCGTCGGCGCGGTCGAACGTCCCGGTGCCGAGGCGTACCGGATACATGCTGGTGAACCAGCCGACCGTACGGGAGAGTTCGGTGCCTTCCACGGCGCTCTCCGCACGGCCGTGACCCTCCAGGTCCACCAGGAACGCCCGGCCCCCGCCCTGGTCGCGCCACTCGGAGAGCGCCCAGGCGAACGCCGCGAGCAGCACGTCGTTCACGCCCGCGTTGTACACCGCCGGGACCGAGGTCAGGAGCGGCCCGGTCACGTCGGACGGCAGCGTCAGCTCGAGCCGGTCCGAGGTGCTGTGGGTGTCCAGCTCCGGGTCCAGCGGGCCCGAGCCGATCAGGGGTTCGGGGTCGGCGACCATCGCCGCCCACAGGTCGGTCTCCGCCACCCGGGCGGGCGCCGCCGCCTCGTCCCGCAGGCGCTGGGCCCAGTGCCGCAGGGAGGTGCCGACGGGAGCGAGCTTCGGCTCCCGGCCGGCCACGGCCGCCTCCCACGCCTCCACCAGGTCCGGGAGCAGGATGCGCCACGAAACCCCGTCCATCACCAGGTGGTTGACCACCAGGAGCAACCGGCCGGGCACCTCGGGACCCCCGTCGAACCAGACCACCTGGAGCATGATCCCGGCCGCCGGTGCCAACCGGTCCGCGGCGGCGTCCGCCTCCGCGGCGTACACCTCCGCCAGCCCGGCGTCGTCCAGGTCCCGCACATCCACCCGCCGGACCACCGACGCGGCCTCGACCGCCCCGGGCTCGGCGATGACGCAGTCCCACCCACCCGGCGCGGCGGCCGGATCGCCGGACCGGGTCGCCCGCATCCGGAGCGCGTCATGGTGATCGAGCAGCGTCCGCACGGCCGACCGGAGGTGCGGCAGGCCGAGATCAGCCCCCACCCGCAGCACCGTCGACTGGTTGAACCGGTCGATGGATCCGCCGCGTTCGGCCAGCCAGTGCATGATCGGCGTGGCGGGCATCGGACCCACCCCGGCACCGGCCTCCTCCCGCGCCGTACCGCCGCTCCGCTCCGTCGCGACCTCGGCGAGGGCCACCACCGTCTTGCGCTCGAAGACATCCTTCGGCGAGATCACCAGGCCAGCCCGGCGCGCCCGGCTGACCAGCTGGATCGACATGATGCTGTCGCCGCCCAGGTCGAAGAACGCGTCGTCGATGCTCACCTCGGCCACACCGAGCACCTCGGCGAACAGTCCGCACAGCAGCTCCTCGCGCCCGGTGCGCGGCGCCCGTCCGGCGAGCGCCGCGGCGAACTCCGGCACCGGCAACGCCGTGCGGTCCAGCTTTCCGACCGAGGTCAGCGGCAGGGCGTCCAGCTCCACGATCACCTGCGGGACCATGTAGTCGGGCAGTGTCCGTGCCAGGTGCGCGCGCAGCTCCTCCTGGGCGTAGGAGGCCGCCGGGACGACGTACGCCACGAGGCGCTTGTCCCCCGGCCGGTCCTGCCGCACCACGACGGCGACCTGCGTCACCGAGCCGCTCGCGGTGAACGCCGCCTCGATCTCGCCGAGTTCGATGCGGAAGCCGCGGACCTTGACCTGGTTGTCGGCCCGGCCGATGAACTCCACCAGACCGGCCTTGTTCCACCGGACCAGGTCACCCGTGCGGTACATACGGGTCCCCGGCGCGCCGAACGGGTCGGCGACGAAGCTCTTCGCCGTCAGGACCGCGCGCCCCCAGTAGCCCCGCGCGAGGCCGGAGCCCGCGATGTACAGCTCACCCGGCACGCCGGGCGGTACCAGCCGCAGGGACGCGTCCAGGACGTAGTGCCGCATGTTGTCCAGGGGACGGCCGATCGGAACGCCGCCCGCCGGACCGTCCACTTCCCGGCCGCCGACCTCGTGGCTGGTGGAGAATGCCGTCGTCTCGGTCGGGCCGTACACGTGCACGACCTTGGTCGACGGGCAGTGTTCGAGCACCCTGCGCATCGCGGCAGGCGAGGCGATGTCCCCGCCGGTCCACACCTGCCGGACGCGCGCCAGGCACTCGGGGTGCTCCTGCGCGAGGACCCCGAACAGACCGGTGGTGAGGAAGAGCGCGGTGATCCCGTGGTCCACGACGAGTCGGCTCAGCGCGTCGATGTCGAGGTCCCCCGGCGGTGCGACCACGACCCGGCCGCCGTTGAGCAGCGGCGCCCACAGCTCGAACGTCGAACCGTCCCAGGCGTGCGGCGAGTGCAGCGGCACCCGGTCCACCACACCGTCCAGCCAGCGCCGGTCCCGCGCGAGGTCCGCCACGTCGGCATGGGTCGCCGAGACACCCTTGGGGGCGCCCGTGGAGCCGGACGTGAATATCACGTAGGCCAGCCGGTCCGGCTGGACGGCGAGGCCCGGGTTGTCGTCCCGCTCCGGTCCGGCGGTCGGTTCGCCACCGTCCACGACGAGCACGGGCGCGCCCTCGGCGACGTCCCGCGCCCGGGACCGCAGGGACTGATCGGTGAGCAGTACGGCCGCCTCGGTCTCGCCGAGGATCCACCGCATCCTGCTGTCCGGATAGGCCGTGCTCAGCGGTACGTAGACACCGCCCGCCTTGACCACCGCCAGCAGGGCGACGACCAGGTCGGCGGAGCGCTCCATGAGCACGCCCACGCGCGCCTCCGGGGCCAGGCTCGCCGCCAGTCGGTGCGCCAGGCGGTTGGCGCGGGCGTTGAGTTCGGCGTACGAGAGTGACGTGTCGCCGAACACGACGGCCACCTCGTCGGGGCTGAGCGCCGCCCGGGCCTCGAACAGCTCGGGCAGGGAGCCGCGCGGCAGTTCACGCGTGGTGTCGTTCCACTCCTCCAGCAACTGCCGCCGTTCGGCCGACCCGAGGGCAACCGCCTCGCCGATGCGCCGCTGGGGGGCGCCGGTCAGGGCGTCGAGCACCCTGATCAGGCGCTCGACCAGGGTGCGGGCCGTGTCGTCGTCGAACAGGTCGCTGCTGTAGCCGAGGTGGCCCGCGTAGCCCTCGCTTCCCTCGGAGAAGGAGAACAGCAGGTCGAACTTGGCCGCCTCGGTGGCGGTGCCCTCGACCGACACGGTCAGGCCCGGCAGCCCGGCCGATGCCGCGAGCGCCTTGCGGTCGTCGTCGTTGTTCCAGCTCAGCACGGTCTGGAACAGCGGGTGGCGGGCGGTCGAGCGTTCCGGGCCGAGCAGGTCCACGATCCGCTCGAAGGGCACGTCCTGGTTGCTGTAGGCGGCGAGGTCGGTCTCCCGTACCCGGTCGATGAGCTGGGCGAAGGTGGGGTCGCCGGAGAGGTCGGTGCGCAGGACGAGGGTGTTGACGAAGAACCCGATCAGGTCCTCGACCGCGTCGTCGGTGCGGCCCGCGACGGGCGAGCCGATGGGGATGTCCGTACCGGCGCCGAGGCGGGAGAGGAGCACGGCGAGCGCCGCCTGAACGACCATGAACGCACTGGCCTGGCTCTCCCGCGCCACCGCCTCGACCCGCTCCCGCAGCCCCCTCGGCACCTCGAACGCGACGGCCCCGCCCCGGTGGGAGGGAGTCGTCGGCCGGGGCCGGTCGGTGGGCAGCTCCAGCTCCGCCGGGAGGTCGCCCAACGTGCGCTGCCAGTAGGCCAGTTGCCGGGACATGGGGCTGTCGGGGTCGTCCTCGGAGCCGAGGACTTCACGCTGCCAGAGGGTGAAGTCGGCGTACTGCACCGGCAGCGGCGCCCACGCCGGGGCGCGGCCCTCGACACGGGCCGTGTACGCGGTCGTCAGGTCCCGCGCCAGCGGGGCCAGCGATGAGCCGTCCGCCGCGATGTGGTGGATGACCAGCAGCAGTACGTGTTCGTCCGTCCCGACCTCGAACAGGGGCGCCCGCAGCGGGATCTCCGCCGCGAGATCGAACCCGTACGACGCCGCAGCGGCCAGCCGCGCCGCCAGCGCACCGTCCGGCACCCGCTCCGTCTCCAGGCGGGGCCGCGCGTCCTCGACCACGACTTGGTACGGGTCGCCGCTGTCCGCGTCGCCTGCGAACAGGGTGCGCAGCGACTCGTGGCGCTCCACGACATCGGCCAGTGCGGCCTCTAGGGCCGCATGGTCGAGTGGGCCGGTCAGGCGGAGTGCGACCGGGATGTTGTAGAGCGGGCTGCCCGGCTCGTACTGGTGCAGGAACCACAGCCGTTGCTGGGCGTGGGAGAGGGGGATGCGGGTGGGGCGGTGGCGGGTGGTGAGGGCGGTGCGGGCGGTGGTGGCGGTGGTGGTGAGTGCTTGGGTGAGGCC
>NZ_JBSFGE010000052.1:0-18365 GCF_053596435.1 Streptomyces sp. NPDC001700 | reverse complement strand
ACATCCACCGGCATCAACTCCGCATCAGCCACCCGCGCCACCAACGCACCCGCCTGACCCCGCAACGCCTCCACACTCCGCCCCGACACCACCCACGGCACCACACCCTCAACAGGCCGAGCCACCTCAACCCGCTCAGACACCTCCGGAGCCTGCTCCACAATCACATGCGCATTGGTGCCGGAAATGCCGAACGCCGACACCCCGGCCCGCCGCGGGCGCTCGCCGCGCGGCCACGCCACCGGTTCGGTCAGCAGCCGTACCGCGCCGCCGGTCCAGTCCGCGTGCGGGGTCGGCTCGTCGACGTACAGGGTGGCGGGCAGCATTTCGTGGCGCAGCGCCATCACCATCTTGATGACACCGGCCACACCCGCGGCGCCCTGTGCGTGGCCGATGTTGGACTTCAACGAGCCCAGCCACAGCGGCTGGTCGGCGGGGCGGTCCTGACCGTACGCGGCGATGAGCGCGTCCGCTTCGATGGGGTCGCCGAGGGTGGTGCCGGTGCCATGGGCCTCGACGGCGTCGACCTCGGCGGAGGACAGCTGGGCGTTGATGAGGGCCTGACGGATCACACGCTGCTGCGACGGGCCGTTCGGCGCGGTGAGGCCGTTCGACGCGCCGTCCTGGTTGATCGCCGAGCCGCGGAGCACCGCGAGTACCTGGTGTCCGTTGCGCTGTGCGTCCGAGAGCCGTTCCAGGAGCAGCAGGCCGACGCCTTCGGAGAATCCCGTACCGTCGGCGGCCGCCGCGAAGGGCTTGCAGCGGCCGTCAGGAGCCAGTCCGCGTTGGCGCGAGAATTCCACGAAGGTGTTCGGGGTGGTCATCACCGTGACGCCACCGGCCATGGCCAGGGTGCATTCGCCCTGCCGCAGCGCCTGGCAGGCCAAATGCATGGCGACGAGGGATGAGGAACACGCCGTGTCCACGGTCACGGCGGGTCCTTCGAGGCCGAGAGTGAAGGCGACCCGCCCCGAGACGACGCTGAGCGTATTGCCGGTGAGCAGATAGCCCTCGGCCTCCTTTTCGATGTGCGGGGTGCCGAAACCGAGGATTCCGGCGCCCGCGTAGACACCGGTCGAGGTGCCCTTCAGGGAGGTGGGGTCGATCCCGGCGCGTTCGAGCAGTTCCCAAGAGACCTCCAGGAGCTGGCGCTGCTGCGGTTCGGCGGCCAGAGCCTCGCGCGGGCTGATGCCGAAGAACGTGGCGTCGAATCCGCCCGCGTCCCGCAGGAAGCCGCCCCGGCGGACGTAGCTGGTGCCGGAGTGGTCCGGGTCGGGGTGGTAGATGCCCTCCAGGTCCCAGCCGCGATCCTTCGGGAAGTCCCCGATGGCGTCCTGGCCGGAGGCGACGAGGCGCCACAGGTCCTCGGGGGAGGCGATGCCGCCCGGGAAGCGGCAGGCCATGCTGACGATGGCCACCGGCTCCTGGGCCCGCTCCTCCGCTTCGCGCAGGCGCTGACGGGTCTGCCCCAGATCGGCCGTCACCCGCTTGAGGTACTGGCGGAGCTTGTCTTCCGTACCGTTGCCCGTCCCCGTCCCCGTACCGTTGCCCATCCCCGTCCCCGTACCCGTACCGTTACCCGTCCCCGTACCTGGCATCTGTTCTCGCTCCTCCATCAGGGCAGTTCACGGTCAATGAGCGCGAACATCTCGTCGTCCGAAGCGGATTCGAGGGCGTCGAAGTCCGTCGTGCCGGACGCCTCGGTCGGTCCGCCGTTCACCTTCGCCAGCAGTCCGCTCAACCGCTTGGCGATCCTGAGCCGTCCCTCTTCGTCGGTGGCGAGGGCGTCCAGGGCGTGGTCCAACCTGGCCAACTCGCCCAGAACGGGGTCCACCCCGTCCCGGCCCGCGGTGGTCACGTCGTCGGGTGCGAGCCGTTCCAGCAGGTATTCGGCGAGCGCCGCGGCCTCGGGGTAGTCGAAGACCATCGCGGCGGGCAGCCGCAGACCGGTGGCGGCGGCGAGCCGGTTGCGCAGTTCCACGGCGGTCAGCGAATCGAAGCCCAGCTCCTTGAAGCTGGCCTCGGCCTGCACCGCGTCCACATCGGCGTGTCCCAGCACGGTGGCCGCGTGTCCCCGGACCAGGCCCAGCACCAGTCGGTGGCGCTCGGCCGCCGACAGCCCGGCCAGCCGGTCGGCCCAGTCGGCGGGTTGTCCCGCCTCGGCGGCCGCCGCCGTACGCCGTCCCGCGCCACCACCGCCACCGCCACCGCCACGGGTGGTGGCGAGTGCGCGCAGGATGGCGGGCAGGCCCTCGGCGGGCAGGGCGGCCAGGGTGCGGGTGTTCACGTCGGCCGCCACCAGCAGGTCGCCGCCGTGCTGGACGGCCGCGTCGAGCAGGGCCAGGCCCTGCCGGGTGGCGAGGGCGCCGACGCCCGTACGGGCCATCCGGGCGAGGTCGGCCTCGGCGAGGTGGCCGGTCATCCCGCTGGCGTCGGCCCACAGCCCCCAGGCCACCGACACCCCCGGCAGTCCTTCGGCCCGGCGGCGGGCGGCCAGGGCATCGCAAAAGGCGTTCGCGGCAGCGTAGTTGGCCTGTCCTGGGCTGCCGAGCACCCCGGCCGCCGAGGAGAACATCACGAACATGCCGAGCCGCAGATCCGCCGTCGCCGCGTGCAGATGCGCCGCCGCCGTGGCCTTGGCCGCCCACACCCGCGCCACCCGCTCCGGGGTCTGCGAGGTGAGCACCGCGTCGTCCAGCACACCCGTGGCGTGGATGACACCGGTCAGCGGATGCTCCGCGTCGATGCCCGCCACCAGCTCCGCCACCGCCGCCGCGTCCGTGACGTCCACCGCGGCCACGCGCACCTGTGCGCCCAGTTCACGGAGGCGGGCGGTCAGTTCCGCGGCGCCCGGTGCGTCCGGACCGCGCCTGCTCGCCAGCACCAGGTAGCGGACCTGCCAGGTGCGTACGAGGTGTTCGGCGACGACACCGCCCAGCGTGCCGGTGCCGCCCGTGATGAGCACCGTGCCGTCCGGGTTCACAGCGGCGGGTACGTCCAGGACCAGCTTGCCGGTGTGGCGGGCCTGGCTGAGCTGCCGCAGCGCTTCCCGCGCCCGGCTCAGCGGCCAGGTCCGTACGGGCGCGGGCCGCAGCACTCCGGCGGTGAACAGCTCGCACAGCGTGCGCAGCATCTCGCCGATGCGGTCCGGTCCGGCGTCGGGCACCAGGTCGAAGGCCCGGTAGCGCACACCGGGGTGGGTGGCGGCGATGTGTTCCGGGTCGCGGATGTCGGTCTTGCCCATCTCCGAGAGCCGTCCGCCGTCGGCCAGCAGCCGCAGCGAGGCGTCGACGTAGGGTCCGGCGAGGCTGTTCAGCACCACGTCCACGCCACGGCCGCCGGTGGCGTCCCGTAGCCCGGTCTCGAAGTCGAGAGTGCGTGACGAGGCCCGGTGTGCCGCGTCGATGCCCATGTCCTCCAGCACCGGGTGTTTCCCGGGGCTGGCCGTGGCGTACACCTCGGCTCCCAGGTGGCGGGCGATCTGGACGGCGGCCATGCCGACGCCGCCGGTCGCGGCGTGGATGAGCACCGACTCGCCGGACCGCAGTCCGGCCAGGTCCACCAGCCCGTACCAGGCGGTGAGGAACACGACCGGTACGGCGGCGGCCTGCTGGAAGGTCCAGCCCTCCGGGATCGGCACCACCATGCGCGCGTCCGCCACCGCCAGCGGACCGAAGGCGCCTTCGAACAGACCCATCACGCGGTCGCCCACGGCGATTCCGGTCACCTCGGCGCCGATGTCCGTGACCACGCCCGCGCCCTCGCTGCCCCGGAACACCCCGCCGCCCGGATACATCCCGACCGCGATCAGGGCGTCACGGAAGTTGAGGCCTGCGGCGTGGACCGCGACGCGGACCTCGCCGGGGCCCAGTGGCTCCAGCACCTCGGGGCAGGGCACGGGGGTCACGTTCTCGATGGTCGCGGCGCCTTCCACCGCGAGTCGCCAGGCCGGTTGCGCCACCGGGGCCACCAGGCCGCCGCTTCCGGCGGCCCCGGCGCGCATCAGCCGTGGCGCCCACACCCGGCCCGCGCGCACCGCCACCTGTGGTTCGGCCATTCCAACGCCCCAGAGCACACCGTCCAGGACACCTGCGCCCGGTGCTTCCGCTTCCGCCGGGCCACGGGGGTCGAGGTCGAGCAGGACGAACCGGTCGGGGTTCTCGGCCTGCGCGCTGCGCAGCAGCCCCCACACCGCCGCACCTGCCGCGTCCACGGCACCGGGGCCGGGGCCGGGGCCGTCCCCGTCCGGTGCACCGGCCGCGACGGCACCTCGCGTCACGACCACCAACTGAGCGTCGGTCAGGCGAGGTTCGGCCAGCCACGCCTGCAGCAGGCTCAGCATGCGCTGGACGGCGTCCATGCCCTCATCCGAAGTGGCCGCCGACGCCGCCGGGACACCCGTCAACGCCACCGAGGGGACGGGCCCGCCGCCGTCGACCGCCGCGAGCAGCGACGCCAGATCCGGGTGGCACACCGCGCCCGCGGTGTCCCAGTCCGCCGGGCCCAGCACCACCCTGTCACCGCCATCGGCCACCGGCTCCGGTGTCCCCGGCAGCGGGATCCAGTCCAGGGTGAACAGTCCGTCCGCGCCACGGCGGCCCGGGGTGCGCAGCTGGTCCGTACGGGCGGGGCGCAGCACCAGCGAGTCGACCGTGAGGACGGGGTCGCCCACGGCGTCGGACACGGTCACCCGCAACGCCCGCTCGCCCTCCGCGCTCCGCTCGTCCGGCGACAGCCGTACCCGTACGGTGGTCGCACCGGCGGCCCACAGGGACACTCCGTTCCAGGTGTACGGCAGCCACAACAGGCCGTCGTCGTCCGGTCCGGGCGGCTGACCGGTGAGCAGGGCGGCCGGGTGGAGTACGGCGTCCAGCAGCGCGGGGTGGATGCCGAATCCGCGCCACTCGCCGGCGGTTTCGGGCAGCGCCACCTCGGCCAGTACATCGGAGCCGTCCCGCCAGAGCTTGCGTACGCCCTGGAAGGCGGGCCCGTACGCGTATCCATCGGCGGCGGCCCGCGCGTAGAAGCCGTCCGTGTCCACCGGCTCCGCGCCCGGTGGCGGCCATGCCCCGGAGGGCTCGGGCGCCGGGTGGGCCCGGGGCGGGGCGAGTACGCCGTCGGCGTGGCACTGCCAGGTGCCATCGGTGCCGGAGGCGTCGGAGGTGATGGCGGCGTCGGCGGCGTCGGCGTCCGGGCGGGAGTAGACGCGTACGTCGCGGCGGCCGTCCTCGTCGGCCGCGCCCACCGCCACCTGGACGCGCAGCCCGCCGGATGCGGGGAGGATCAGCGGGGTACGCAGTGTCAGTTCGTCGAGCACGGCGCACCCGGCCTCGTCGGCGGCCCGCAGCGCCCATTCGACCAGCGCGGCGCCCGGCACCAGGGGCGCGCCCGCCACCACGTGTTCGGCCAGCCAGCCGTGGCCGCCGCCGGTCCCGATGCGGCCGGTGAGCAGATGGCTGTCGCCCTCGGCGAGTTCGACGGCGGCACCCAGTAGGGGGTGGTCGGCGGAGGTCAGCCCGAGGTCGGCGGGGTCGCCGCCGCGTGCGTCCGCTCCGTCCAGCCAGTAGCGCTCGCGCTGGAAGGCGTACGTCGGCAGCGGGACGGTACGGGGCGTGGGGTCGGCCGGGAACAGGGTGGTCCAGTCCGTCTCGACCCCGGCGGTGAACGCCTGCGCCACCGAGCGCACCAGCTGGGCCAGATCGCCGTGGTCGCGCCGCAGGGTGGGCACGGCGAGGGAGGCGCTGTCCGCTTCCTCGAAGGTTTCCTGCATGCCGACGGTGAGGACGGGATGGGTGCTGACCTCGATGAACACGCGGTGGCCAGCGGTCAGGGCGGCCCGTACGGCATCGGCGAACCGCACCTGTTCGCGCAGGTTGCGCACCCAGTACCCGGTGTCGAGTCCGGCGGGGTCGGCGGGGCCCGCGGTCACAGTGGAGTAGAAGACCACGCCCGTCCCGGGCCCCGGGGCGGGGTGGACTCCGTCCAGCAACCGGGTGAGTTCGTCGGTGATCTCATCGACCTGGGGGCTGTGGGAGGCGTAGTCCACCTCGATCATCCGGGCCCGTCCACCGGTGTCACGGCAGGCGGCCACGGCCACGGCCACCTGCTCGGGCGGGCCTGACACCACCGTCGACGCGGGTCCGTTGACGGCCGCCACGACCACCGTGGCCGCGCGCTCGCCCAGGTCGGCGAGCAGCCTCTCGGCGCGCTCCTGGCCCACGCCGAGGGAGGCCATCGCGCCACCGCCCGCGAGCCGCCGCAGGGCCCGGCTGCGCAGGGCCACGATGCGGGCGCCGTCGTCCAGCGAGAGCGCCCCGGCCACGCAGGCGGCGGCGATCTCGCCCTGGCTGTGGCCCACGACGGCGGCGGGTTTCACGCCATGACCGGCCCATACGGCGGCCAGGGACACCATGACCGCCCACAGCACGGGCTGTACGACATCGACGCGGCTCAGATCGGCGACGCCTTCGGTGCCGCGCAGTACGTCGGTGAGGGACCAGTCGACGTAGGGGGCCAGGGCCCGTTCGCAGGCGGCCACCCGCTCCGCGAACACCGGTGAGGTGTCGAGCAGTTCTGCGCCCATCCCCGGCCACTGCGATCCCTGCCCCGGGAACACCAGCACGGGGCCGGTCGCACGCGAGTCGGGGGCGGGGCCGGACTGCACGACGCCCGGGTGTGTTTCGTCGGCCGCGAGCGCCTCCACCGCGGCCAACAGTTCCGCGTGGCTTTCGCCGACGACCACGGCCCGGTGGTCGAAGAGCGTGCGGGTCCTGATGAGTGACCAGCCCACCTCGGCAGGGGTGGCGGCGGGGGCGGTGGCGAGGTGGGCGGCCAGGGCCCGGGCCTGCTCGCGCAGCGCCGCGCTGCCGCGTGCGGACAGCACCCAGGGCACCACGCGGTGGTGGGTGGCGGGGTCGGCGACGGGGTTCGGTTCCGGAGCCTGTTCGAGGATCACATGGGCGTTGGTGCCGCTGATGCCGAAGGAGGACACGGCGGCCCGGCGGGGCCGCTCGCCTTGTGGCCACTCCACCGCCTCGGTCAGCAGCCGTACGCCGTCCTCCCACTCCACATGCGGGCTCGGCGCGTCGATGTGCAGGGAGGCGGGCAGTACGCCATGCCGCATCGCCATCACCATCTTGATGACGCCCGCGGCCCCGGCGGCGGCCTGGGTGTGGCCGATGTTCGACTTCACCGACCCGAGCCACAGTGGCTTCTCGTCGGGCCGCTCCTGGCCGTAGGTGGCCAGCAGCGCCTGCGCCTCGATCGGGTCGCCGAGCGTTGTTCCGGTGCCGTGGGCCTCCACCGCGTCGATGTCGGCCGGGGTGAGGCGGGCGGTGGCGAGCGCCTGCCGGATCACGCGCTGCTGCGACGGGCCGTTCGGCGCGGTCAGGCCGTTGGACGCGCCGTCCTGGTTGACGGCCGAACCCCGGAGCAGGGCCAGCACCTGGTGGCCACTCCGCCGGGCGTCCGACAGCCGTTCCAGGACGAGGAGTCCGATGCCTTCGCCCCAGCCGGTGCCGTCGGCCGCCGCCGCGAACGGTTTGCAGCGGCCGTCCGTGGCCAGTCCGCGCTGCCGTGAGAACTCGACGAACGTGTTCGGCGTGGCCATCACGGTCACACCACCCGCCAGGGCAAGGGTGCATTCGCCCTGGCGCAGCGCCTGGGCCGCCAGATGCATGGCCACCAGCGACGACGAACACGCCGTGTCCACCGTCACGGCGGGCCCCTCCAGGCCGAAGGTGAACGCGACCCGTCCGGAGGCGATGCTCGGGGTGCTGCCGGTCATCAGGCGGCCCTCGACGCCCTCCGGGGTACGGCCCAGGAAGCGGCTGCCGTAGTCGTCGTACATGACGCCGGTGATCACGGCGGTCCGGCTGCCGCGCAGGGTCACCGGGTCGATGCCCGCGTTCTCGAAGGCCTGCCACGCGGTCTCCAGCAGCAGCCGCTGCTGCGGGTCGGTGGCCAGGGCCTCGCGCGGGCTGATGCCGAAGAAGTCCGCGTCGAACCGCGCGGCGTCGTACAGGAATCCGCCCTCGCGGGCGTAGCTGGTGCCGGTGTGGTCCGGGTCCGGGTCGAAGAGCCCCGCCAGGTCCCAGCCACGGTCGGCGGGGAACTCGCCGATCGCGTCCACGCCCTCGGACACCAGCCGCCACAGGTCGTCCGGCGAGCCGACACCGCCCGGATAGTGGCAGGCCATGCCGACGATGGCGATGGGATCGTCGTCGGTGGCCACCTCGGCGGCCACGGGCGCGAGTGGTGTGGCGGCGCGGGTCCCGGTCAGCTTCTCTCGCAGGAAGGCCACCAGGGCGTCGGGGGTGGGATAGTCGAAGATGACGGTGGCCGGAATCCGGGTCCCGGTGGCCGCGTTGAGCCGGTTGCGCAGGTCGAGGGCGGTGAGTGAGTCGAAGCCGAGTTCCTGGAAGGCCCGGCCCAGCTCGATGGCCTCGGGTGCCGGATGGGCGAGCACGGTGGCGACCTGGGCGCGGACCAGCTCGCCGAGGACACGGTCCTGCTCGGTGGCGGGCAGACCGGCCAGCCGTTCGGCCCAGGGCACCGCCCCGGTGTCCTGGGCGGGCCGCCGGGCGGGGCTGGGCACCAGGGCCCGCAGTACGGGCGGCAGTGGCCCGGTGGCGGTCCGGGCGCGCAGCGCGGGCAGGTCGAAGCGGACCGGTACGAGGACGGGGTACGGGCTGGTCAGCGCGGTGTCCAGCAGCACCGGCAGCTGGTCGTCCGCGATGGGGGCGACGCCGGACCGCGCCATCCTGGCCAGGTCGGCGTCGTCGAGGTCGTGGGTCATGCCACCGGCCGAGGCCAGCAGCCCCCAGGCCAGCGTGTGGGTCACCAGGCCCTCGGCACGGCGGTGTTCGGCGAGGGCGTTGAGGAACATGTTGGCGGCCGCGTAGTTGGCCTGCCCGCCGTTGCCCATCAGGGAGGCGGCGGAGGAGAACAACACGAACGCCGCCGGAGCCATCTCACGGGTCAGCCGGTGCAGATGCCATGCCGCGTCGAGCTTCGGGGCGAGTACGGCGTCGAACCGCTCGGGGGTCAGCGAGGTGACCACGCCGTCGTCCAGCACCCCGGCGGCGTGGACGACGGCGGTCAGGGGGTGGTCGGCGGGGATCGTGGCCAGCAGTTCGGCTACTTCGTGCGGATCGGCGACGTCACAGGCGGCGACCCGCGCGTCCGTGCCCAGGTCGGCCAGTTCGGCGGTGAGCGTGTCGATGTCCCGCGCGGCCGGGCCGCTCCGGGAGACCAGCAGCAGATGCCGGGCGCCGTGGGCGGTGGCCAGATGCCGGGCGACCAGCCGTCCGAGCGCGCCGGTGCCGCCGGTGATCAGGACGGTTCCGTCCGGGTCGAGGGCGGGCGGTGGCGCCTCGTGGTCGGGGTGGACGCGGACCAGGCGGGGGACGCGTACGGTCCCGGCCCGTACCGCCAGCTCGGATTCACCGGCCGCCACGGCGGCCGGGAGCGCGGCGCGCAGGACGTGGCGGGAGGCCGTGTCACCGTCCAGGTCCAGCAGCAGGATCCGGTCGGGGTGTTCGGCCTGCGCGGCGCGGACCAGGCCCCACAGGGGCGCGGTGGTCAGGTCTGCGGGCGGGTCCTCGGGGGTGGCAGCGACGGCGCCACGTGTGGCGATCACCAGCCGGGCCGTGCCGAACCGGTCGTCGGTCAGCCACGCGCGCAACGTGTCCAGCAGTTGATGGGCGGCCGCGCGCACCTGTGCGGGAATCTGGTCAGGGTCGGTTGATGCGCTGTCGTGGCCGGGGCACGGGATGATGACGAGGCTCGGGGCTGGAAGTCCCGCGTCGATGGCGGCCTGCAGTGCGGCCAGGTCCGGGTAGTGGACGGAGTCATCGGCCAGGCCCAGGGGGTCGGAGCCTACGACGGCCCAGCTGTCGGCCGATGCCGGTGGGCCTGCGGACAGTGGTTGAGGCTGGGGCTGGGGCTGGGGCTGCCAGTCGAGCCGGTACAGGGAGTCATCGGTGCGGGTGGAACGCCAGCGGTCGGCGGGAACCTCGCGCAGCCCGAGGGTTTCGATGGTGGCGACCACGGCGCCGTGGTCGTCGGTCAGGGTGATCGCGACGGTGTCGGGGCCGGTCGGGGTGATGCGGACCCGTAGCCGGGTGGCGCCGGTGGCGAACAGCCGTACCCCGCTGAACGAGAACGGCAGCCTGACGGTGCCCGGCTTGCCGTCAGAGGGTGCGTAGTGGGCGTTGAACAGCTCCTCCACCGGGTGCAGCGCGCTGTCCAACAGGGCGGGGTGCAGGCCGAAGCCCTCGGCCTCGCCACGTTGCTCGGTGGCCAGCCGCACGTCGGCGAGCATGTCCTCGCCGTGCCGCCACGCGGCGTGCAGTCCTCGGAAGGCGGGGCCGTACGCGTACCCCTGCTCGGTGAGGCGCCGGTACAGATCCGCCACTTCGACCGGGACCGCGTCGGCCGGTGGCCATGGCGCCGGGGGTGCCGCCGGGTCGGGTGTCGCGGCCGGGAGCGCGGGGGCGAGGAGGCCTGCGGCGTGGCGTCGCCAGGTGTCCTGGACTGCGGGGGAATCGTCGTCCTGGTCCTCGGGGCGGGAGAAGAGGGTGAGCGGGCGTCGGCCCGTGTCGTCGGGTGCGGCGACCGCCAGCTGGATGCGCACCGCGCCGGAGGCGGGCACGAGTAGCGGGGTCTCCAGGGTGAGGTCGTCGACAAGGTCGCAGCCCGTGCGCGCACCGGCGAGCAGGGCCAGTTCCAGGAGGGCCGTGCCGGGCAGTGGCACGCTGTCCGCGATGGTGTGGTCCGCCAGCCAGGGGTGGGTGCTCAGCGACAGTCGCCCGGTGAGCAGCAGTTCGCCATCGGGTGTTTCCACGGCGGCCTGGAGGAGGGGGTGGCCGGTGGCACCGAGCCCGGCGGCGCGCACGTCGGCGGTGCCATTCGGGACGGGCCGCCAGTAGCGCTCCCGCTGGAACTGGTAGGTGGGCAGGTCGACGTGGCCCGCGTCGTCGGGGAGTGCGGCGGAGAAGTCGGCGGTGCCGCCGTCGATGTGCATCGTGGCCAGGGCGGACAGCAGCGTACGGGGCTCGTCGCGGCCGTGGCGCAGGGCGGCGGCGAACACCGGCGCCGTCTCCGGTGCCGTCCCGTCGGTGGTCAGGGCGTCCTCGGCCATGGTGGTGAGGACGGCGTCCGGGCCGAGTTCGAGGTAGCGCACCACACCCTCGGTGCGCAGGGTGCGCAGTCCGTCGTGGAACCGTACGGGCTCGCGGACGTGGCGTACCCAGTACTCCGGGTCGCGGAGCTGGTCGGCGTCGGCCACCTCGCCCGTGAGGTTGGAGATCACGGGGTTGTGCGGCGCGTGGTAGGTGAGCGCGCGGGCCACCTCGCGGAAGTCGTCCAGCATGGGCTGGAGGAGCGGCGAGTGGAAGGCATGGCTGACGCGCAGCCGCTTGGTGCGGTGGCCGCGCCCCTTGAGGGTGCGCACCACCTCCTCGACGGCGTCCTCGGCGCCGGACACCACGAGGGCGGTGGGTCCGTTGACGGCGGCCAGGGCGAGTCGGTCCGCCTGCCCGCTGAGCAGCGGGAGAACCTGTTCCTCGGTGGCCTCGACGGCGGCCATGGCGCCACCGGCCGGGAGCGCCTGCATGAGCCGTCCCCGGGCGGCGACGAGGGTGCAGGCGTCCGGCAGCGACAGCACGCCCGCCACATGTGCGGCCACGATTTCGCCGACCGAGTGGCCGGTCAGATATCCGGGAGTGAGCCCGAAGGACTCCACCAGCCGGAAGAGGGCGGTCTCCAGGGCGAAGAGGGCCGCCTGGGTCACTCCGGTGTGGTGCAGGGAGCGGGCCTCGTCGGTGTCCTCGGCGGCGAAGAGGAGGTCGCGCAGCGAACGCCCGAGCAGCGGGTCCAGATGCGCGCAAGCCTCGTCGAGGGCCGTGGCGAACACCTCGAAGCTCTCGTACAACTCCACGCCCATGCCAGGCTGTTGGCTGCCCTGCCCGGTGAACATGAACGCGGTGGCGCCGGTACGAGCCGCCCCGGCGCGGGTGAGCGCGGGGTGGTCCCGGCCGTCGGCCAGCGCGCGTACGGCCGTCAGCAGCTGGTCGCGGTCGTCGCCCAGGATCACGGCCCGGTGTTCGAAGGCGGTACGGGTCCTGGCGAGCGACCAGCCCACGTCGGCCAGGGACAGCCGGGGGTGGGCGTCGGCATGGGCTGCCAGGGCGGCGGCCTGGTCGCGCAGCGCCTGGCCGGTACGGGCGGACAGCGCCCAGGGCAGCGCCCGGCTGCCTGGCAGCGTGCCCTCGGCGGCCTGGCGCGCGGACGAGCCGTCCGATGCGGATGCCGGTGCGGACTCGAGGAGGAGGTGGGCGTTGGTTCCGGAGATCCCGAACGAGGACACGGCGGCCCGGCGCGGACGTTCGTCGCGTGGCCAGGCCACGGGTTCGGTGAGCAGGCGTACCGCGCCCGCGTCCCAGTTCACGTGCGGGGTGGGCTGGTTGACGTTCAGCGTGGCGGGCAGCGTTTCGTACCGCATCGCCATGACCATCTTGATGACACCCGCCACGCCCGCCGCGCCCTGGGTGTGGCCGATGTTCGACTTCACCGACCCCAGCCACAGCGGCTTCTCGTCGGGCCGCTCCTGGCCGTAGGTGGTCAGCAGCGCGTGCGCCTCGATGGGGTCGCCGAGCCGGGTGCCGGTGCCATGTGCCTCGACCACGTCGACCTCGGCCGGTGACAGCCGCGCGTTCGCCAACGCCTGGGTGATGACCCGCTGTTGGGAGGGGCCGTTGGGCGCGGTCAGGCCGTTCGAGGCGCCGTCCTGGTTGATGGCCGAGCCCCTGATGACCGCCAGTACTCGGTGGCCGTGGCGGCGGGCGTCCGACAGCCGCTCCAGCAGCACCAGGCCGACGCCCTCGGCGAAGGCGGTGCCGTCGGCGTCGGCGGAGAACGCCTTGCACCGGCCGTCGGGCGCCAGCCCCCGCTGCCGGGAGAACTCGGTGAACACATTCGGGATCGCCATCACCGTCACACCACCGGCCAGGGCCAGACCGCACTCGCCCTGCCGCAGCGCCTGGCAGGCCAGATGCATGGCCACCAGCGAGGACGAACACGCGGTGTCCACCGTCACCGCGGGCCCCTCCAGGCCGAGCGTGTACGCCACCCGGCCGGACAGCACACTGGGGGCGTTGCCCGTCACCAGATAGCCCTCGGCGCTCCTGTCGATGTGCGGCGTGCCGAACCCGGGGAGGGCGGTCCCCGCGTAGACGCCCGTCGAGCTGCCCTTGAGCGAGGCCGGGTCGATTCCGGCGCGCTCCAGAAGCTCCCACGCCACCTCCAGCAGCAGCCGCTGCTGAGGGTCGACGGCCACGGCCTCACGCGGACTGATGCCGAAGAACTCGGGATCGAAGCGGTCGGCGTCGTAGAGGAAACCGCCCTCGCGGGCGTGGCTGGTTCCGGGGTGGTCCGGGTCCGGGTGGAACAGGCTCTCCAGGTCCCAGCCACGGTCCGTGGGGAACTCCCCCATGGCGTGTTCACCGGAGGCGACGAGCTGCCACAGCTCCTCGGGTGTGCGCACACCGCCCGGATACCGGCAGGCCATGCTCACCACGGCCACCGGCTCCTGGGAGCGGTCCTCCATGGCGCGGAGCCGCTGGCGTGTCTCGTGGAGATCGCCTGCCACTCGCCTCAGATAGTCGACCAGCTTCTCTTCATTAGCATGCGGCACAGAGGGTCACCCGGCCTTCCGCGAAAGGGCGCGCCACGTCGGTCATGACAGGCCAAGCTCGTTGTCGATGAAATCCAGCACCTGATCGGCTGTCGCGACCTGCAGCCGCTCCACGGCACCGCCGTCGTCACCCGAGGGACACATCGCCTTCCAGCGCGAAAGCAACGTCTCCAGCCGGGTCGTGACCGCCCCGGAATCCAGCTCCTCGACGGCCACGGCGGACAGGCTGTTCTCCAGCCTGACCAGCTCGTTGAAGACAGGGTGGACGACATCCCGGCCCGGGGTCCCCGCGTCGTCCGGGGCGAGTTGACCGCGCAGGTGTTCGGCGAGCGCGGCCGCTTCGGGATGGTCGAAGACGAGCGCTGCTGGCAGCCGCAGCCCGGTGGCCGCAGCGAGCCGGTTGCGCAGTTCGACCCCCGTCAGCGAATCGAAGCCGAGGTCCTTGAACGACGCGTCAGGGTGGACCGTGGCGGGGTCGGCGTGGCCCAGCACGGTGGCGGCGTGGCTGCGCACCAGGTTGAGCAGCAGCCGGTGTTGCTCGGGGGACGGCAGTCCGCGGAGCCTGCCGGACCAGTCCGTCGGCTGGGCACCACCCGAAGCGGTCGGCCGGACACGACCGCTGCCACCGGTCACCGCGAGCGCCCGCAGCGGGGTGGGCAGGGTGGCGGTGTCCTGGGCGGCCAGGGCCTGGGTGTCCAACTTGAGCGCCAGCAGATGGGGACGGCCGTGGCGGTACGCCGCGTCCAGCAGGGCCAGCCCCTCTTCGGTGGTGTTGGCCGTGATCCCCAGCCGCCCGATCCTGGCCAGGTTGGCGGTGTCCAGCCGGGCGGTGAGCCCGCTGGTCGCCGCCCACAGTCCCCAGGCCACCGACAGCCCCGGCAGACCGGCGGCCTGGCGGTGGGTGGCGAGGGCGTCACAGAAGGCGTTGGCCGCCGCGTAGTTGGACTGGCTGGGGGTGCCCAGATCGGAGGCGAAGGAGGAGAACATGACGAACGTGCCGAGGCGCAGACGCGCCGTCGCCGCGTGCAGATTGGCCGCAGCGGTGGCCTTGGCGGCCCATACCCGGGCCAGCCGCTCCGGGGACTGCGCGGGCAGCATCGCGTCGTCCAGCACACCTGCGGCATGGATGACACCGGTCAGCGGATGTGCCGGGTCGACGCCCGCGACGAGATCGTTGACGGCGTCGGGGTCGGCCACATCGGCTGCGGCGACACGTACCTCGGCACCCAACTCGGCTAGCCGAATGGCCAGTTCCTTGGCCCCGGGGGCCTCGGGACCGCTGCGGCTGGCCAAGAGGAGATGGCGGACACCCCAGGTACGGACGAGGTGTTCGGCCACCTGACCGCCCAGGGTTCCGGTGCCCCCGGTGATGAGCACCGTGCCCTCCGGATCCACCGGGGCCGGGACGTCCAGCACCAGCTTCCCGGTGTGCTTGGCCTGGCTCAGATACCGCAGCGCCTCCCGCGCCCGGCACAACGGCCACGCCCGCACCGGAGGCGGCACCAGAACACCCGACGCGAACAACTCACCCAGCTCACGCAACATCCGGCCGATGCGGTCCGGTCCCGCATCACCGATCAGGTCGTACGCCTCGTACCGCACCCCGGGATACTCCGCCGCGATCTGCTCCGGATCACGGATATCGGTCTTCCCCATCTCCAGCAACCGGCCACCATCGGCCAGCAACCGCAGCGAGGCGTCCACGAAGGGCCCGGCCAGGCTGTTCAGTACGACATCCACGCCACGGCCACCAGTGGCCTCCCGCACCACCTGCTCGAAATCCAGATCGCGCGACGAGGCCCGGTGAGCGGCGTCGATGCCCATGTCCTCCAGCACCGCATGCTTGCCGGGACTCGCCGTGGCGTAGATCTCCGCACCCACGTGGCGGGCGATCTGCACCGCCGCCGTCCCCACACCACCCGTCGCGGCATGGATCAGCACCGCTCCCCCCGCCCGCAGCCCGCCCAGCTCCACCAGCCCGTACCAGGCGGTGAGGAACACCACGGGCGCCGCGGCCGCCTGCTGAAAGCTCCAGCCGGAGGGGACGGGGACGACCGTACGCGCGTCCGCCACCGCCACCGGGCCGAACGCGCCCTCGAACAGGCCCATCACCCGGTCCCCCACGGCGAGGTCCGTCACCCCGGGCCCGATCTCCAGGACCACACCGGCGCCCTCGCTGCCCGCGAACACGGCGTCCCCCGGATACATCCCCAACACGATCAGCGCATCGCGGAAGTTGACGCCCGCCACATGCACCGCGATGCGTACCTGACCTGCACGCAGGGGCTCCAGCACCTCCGGGCACGGCACGGGCCGCACACTGTCCACGGTCGCGGCGCCGACGACCCCGAGCCGCCACCCGGACTGCCCCACCGGGGGCACCAAGCCATCGCCGCCGCTGTCGACGGCCCGTACCAGCCGGGGCACCAACATCTCCCCCGCGCGCAGCGCCACCTGCGACTCGTCCGTCTCCACGGCCCGCAGGACGGCGGTCAGCACACTGCGGTCATCGGCCCCAGGTGCGTCCGGGTCCAGGTCGAGCAGCAGGAACCGGCCCGGGTTCTCCGCCTGTGCGCTGCGTACCAGCCCCCAGAGCGCGGCCCCGGGTACGTCCACACTCCCCGTGTCATCGGCGGGTACGGCTCCGCGCGTCACCAGCGCCAACCGGGCATCGGCCAGTCGTGGTTCGGCCAGCCAGTCCTGCAACAGCTTCAAGACCCGCTCCGCCGACGCCAGCCCATCGGCCGCCATGGCGCCGATGTCGGCCGATGCGTCGACTGCAGGCTGATACGCCAGGACGACCGAAGGAGCCGCTGTGCCACTGTCGAGCGCGGCAATCAGCGAGCCGAGGTCCGGGGTGGCCTCGCTACCCAGAATCTCCCAACTCGGGTCACCGCCGCCACTGCCGTCAGACGCGAGCGGCAAGGGGGTCCAGTCCATGGCGAACAGACCATCCGCGCCCGGGATTCGGGCGCTCCGCAGCTGGTCTCCACTGGCCGGGCGCAGCACCACCGCATCTGCGCTCAGCACCGGCGCACCCACCGCATCGGCCACCGTCAGCCGCACCGTCCGCTCGCCCTTGCCGCTGCCCTCCCGAGGCGACAGCCGGACCCGGACGCTGGTCGCCCCTTGGGCCCGCAGCGCCACCCCGTTCCAGGTGAACGGCAACCACACCCTGTCCGTGGTGTCCTGGCCGGTCAGCAGGACGGGGTGCAGCGCCGCGTCCAGCAGCGCCGGGTGGACACCGAACCCGGTGTGTTCCCCCGCGGCCTCCGGCAACACCACCTCGGCCAGCAGATCCGCCCCGTCGCGCCACACCGCGCGCAGCCCCTGGAAGGACGGGCCGTACTCATATCCCGAGGCCGCGACCCGCGCGTAGAAGTCCTCCAGGACCACGGGCTCCGCCCCCGCCGGGGGCCATACGCCGCCCAGCCCTTCCGCCACATCCTCGCCTTCCGGCGCCGCGCCCAGTACACCTTCCGCGTGGCACACCCACGCGTTCACGGACCGGTCGTCTCCCTCGGGACGGGAGTACATGTGCACTTCGCGCCGCCCATCGGCCCCGGGTGGCCCGACCACCATCTGCAGGCGAATTCCACTCGACTCCGGTAGCACCAGCGGGACTTGGAGCGCCAGTTCCTCCACGCGACCGGCACCGACCTCGTCGGCTGCCCGCAGTGCCCACTCCACCAGCGCCGCACCGGGCACCAGCACCGCACCCGCCACCACGTGCTCGCCGAGCCACCCATGGGTACGCGCCGAAAGCCGCCCCGTCAGCAGTCGGCCGTCACCGTTGGCCAGTTCCACGGCGGCACTCAGCAGTGGATGCCCGGCGGGAACGAGACCGAGGTCGGTGGGGTCGGCGCCCCGACTGGTGAGGCCGTCCAGCCAGTACCGCTCGCGCTGGAAGGCGTAGGTGGGCAGATCCACCGTCCGTGGCGTCGGCTCGGCCGGGAACAGGGTCGTCCAGTCCACCGGGACGCCCGCGACGAACGCCTCGGCGAGGGAGCGCACCAGCTGGTCCTGACCCCCGTGGTCGCGGCGCAGCGTGGGCACGGTCACCGCGTCGACGCTCGCCCACTCGAAGGTCTCCTGCATACCGACGGTGAGCACGGGGTGAGTGCTGGCCTCGATGAACACCCGGTGCCCGTCGAGCAGCAGCGCCTCGATCGCGTCGGCGAAGCGTACGCGCTCCCGCAGATTGGTCACCCAATACGCGGTGTCGAGGGCGGTGGTGTCGATTCGGCGACCGTGCACCGTGGAGTAGAAGGCGGTTTCGGTACCGGAGGTGTCGATCGGACGGATGTCGTCCAGTACGCGCATCAGCTCGTCGCGGATCTCATCGACCTGGGGACCGTGCGAGGCGTAGTCCACATCGATCAACCGCGCCCGATCACCGTTCTCCCGGCAGGCGGCCACCACGGCCGCCACCTGCTCCGGTGGACCCGAAACCACCGTAGACGACGGCCCATTGACCGCCGCCACACCCACACCAGCCGCCTGATCACCGAGCCCGGCCAGCAGCTGTCCGACCTGCTCCTCCCCCACGCCGACCGACGCCATCGCCCCGCCACCGGCCAGCTGACGCAACGCCCGACTACGCAGCGCCACCACCTTCGCGCCATCCTCCAACGACAACGCCCCAGCCACCACAGCCGCCGCGATCTCA
>NZ_JBSFGE010000051.1:0-20645 GCF_053596435.1 Streptomyces sp. NPDC001700 | reverse complement strand
CCGCCGACGAAGAACTGGAGAGTGCCGGCCTGAGCACCCGGTACACCGCCGGTGACCGGCGCGTCCAGGGCCGTCCACCCTGCGTCGGGGTGCGCCTTCTTGACTTGTTCCATCGTGTCGAGGCTGCTGCTGGACGCGTCGATCCAGATCGCGCCGGGCCCCAGGGCTGCGGCGGCCCTCTCGTCCCCGAGCATGACCGACTCGATCTCCTGCGGGCCGGGCAGCATGGTCACCACGATGTCCGCGCCCTCGGCTGCCCCGGCGGCCGATCCCGCGGCCCGGGCTCCCGCCGTGACCAGCTCCTTCACGGCTTCCGGCCGGGTGTCGTACACCGTGACCGTGAAACGGGCGCTGAGGTTGCGCGCCATGCCGGCGCCCATCTTGCCCAGCCCAATGAAACCGATATGCATCGGTGGTCCTTTCATGGATTTCCGGATGTCAGGTATCCGGTCAACGAGGTGTCGGGGTGGCCCGGGTGGGTTCGCCGGGCTGAGCCGGTGTCCGCGGCTCCCCGGTGGCGGAGCTCCGTGCGCTCTCGGCCGGGGGAGTGGCGGAGCGCCGCCTGCGCTCCGGTCGGCTGTCCCGGTGCTCGACGTACTCGGCGAGCCTGGACAGCAGCCAGTTGATGGCCACGTAGATCGCCCCCGTCACGAGGAACATCGGGATGGGGTTGTTGAGCTGCTGCGCCGCCAGGTTGGAGGCGCGGAGCAGCTCCTGGTACTGGCCGAGGATCAGGGCGGCCAGTGAGGTGTCCTTGAGGACGACCACCAACTGGCTGATGAGGGACGGCAGCATCACCCGGAACGCCTGGGGCAGCTGGATCAGGCGCAGACTCTGCCACCGGGTGAGGCCGATGGCCAGCGCGGCTTCCCGCTGCCCTCGGGGCAGTGAGGCGACACCGGTCCTGACGAGTTCGGCGATGATCACCGAGTTGTAGGCGGTCAGACCGATGACCAGGTACCACAGGAAGCGACCGCCGGGTGCGTCGGCGAAGGTCAGGCCGAGGTCGGGCAGGACGCGGGAGGCGAAGTAGATGGTGATGACCACGGGAATGCCGCGGACCACCTCCATGGCACCGACCAGCGGTATCCGTGCGAGGCGACCGAGGCTGAGCCCGAGGACGCCGACCGCGGTCCCGACGACCAGGGAGCAGCAGATGGCCAATGCCGCCGCGACGAGGGTGCGCTGAAGCCCCGTGCCCAGGACGTTCCACAGGGCGTCGAAGTTCTCGTCGCCGGGAGAGATCAGCGGATCCCACTTCTCCGCGGCGAACTGCCCAGCGTCGGCCAGGCGCACGACGGCCGCGACGAGGAGGGCGAGCAGCAGGGCGTAGGCGAGGGCACTGCCCTGGCGGATGCGCCGCCGGGCCCTCGGCCCGGGCTCGTCGTACAGGACGCTCGGGGCGGCCTTCATCGGACGATCGCCACCTTTCGCTCGACGGTGTGGAAGAACAGCGCGGCGGGCAAGGTCATCGCCAGGTAGCCGGCCGTGACGCCGATGAGTACGGGCAGGTTCGCGTGGCCCTGGGCGCTGGTGAGGGTGGCGCTGACGCTGAACAGGTCGCGGCCCACGCCGAAGGCGCCGACGACCGCGGAGTTCTTGCACATGGAGATCAGGACGCCCCCGAGTGGGGCGACCACGGTGCGCACGGCCTGCGGCAGTACGACTGTGGTCAGGCTCTGGCGGAAGGTCAGCCCGAGGGAACGGGCCGCCTCGGCCTGGCCGGTGGGGACGGCGTTGATGCCGGAGCGCACGGCCTCGCAGACGAAGGCGGCGCTGTAGAGCACCAGTCCGGTGACCGCCAGGGCGTAGTACGAGGAATGGAAGCCCAGTTCGGGCAGGCCGAAGGCCATGAAGAACAGGACGATGGTCAGTGGGGTGTTCCGCAGGACCGTGACGTAGTTGCCGGCGAACGCGCGCAGCGGCGGGATGGGGGAGACGCGCAGGGCCGCCAGGGCGACTCCGAGGGTCAGCGAGCCGGCCAGGCCCCATGCCGCGATGCCGAGGGATCGAAGCAATCCGGTGCCGAACAGGCCCAGGTTGCCGGTGATGGCGTCCATGCGCGACGCCTCCTTCGTGGTGGGTGGGAAGGGGATCAGCTACAGGCGTCGGCCTTGGGGAGGGTGGGGGCCGGCTGGCTGTGGTCGAGCTTCCCGGCGGTGTCCTTCCACGCCTTCTGGTAGGCACCGGACTTGGCCGCCTCCGCCAGCGTCTCGTCGATGAACCGGCAGAACTTCGTGTCGCCCTTGGCGATGCCGATCCCGTAGGGCTCCTTGCTGAACTTGGGTCCTACGACCTTGAAGGCGCCGTTCGAGTCGCCGGCCAGGCCCATGAGGATGACGTCGTCCGTGGTGACCGCGTCCACCTGGCCGGTGCGCAGGGCGTCGGCGCACTTGCTCATGACATCGAAGAGCACCAGGCGGTCACTGCCGGAGAGATACTTCTTGATGTTCTCGGACGGGGTGGACCCCGTGGCCGTGCACACCTTGGCCTTGGCCTTCGCGAGGGAGTCCGGCCCGGTGATGGTGTCGTTGCCCTTCTTCACCATCAGCCGCTGGCCGGCCTCGTAGTAGGGGCCGGCGAAGGAGACGCGCTTCTTGCGCTCGTCGTTGATGGTGTAAGTCGCGGTCACCAGGTCGACCTCGCCCCTGCCGAGGACCTCCTCGCGGACGCCGGTGGGGGTCTCGGTGTACTTGATGTGGTCGGGAGCGATGCCGAGCTTCGCCGCGATGATCTTGGTGATCTCGACATCGAAGCCCTGCGGGGTCTCGGACAGTCCCGTCATGCCGAAGCCGGGCTGGTCGAACTTGACGCCCGCGCGCAGCGTGCCCGCCTTGGCGATCTTCGCCATGGTGGTGCCGGCCGGGAAGCTGGGAGCGTCGGCGACCTTCGCCGGTGCGTCGGCGTCGCCACCACCGCCGCAGGCGGCAAGGGTGAGGGTGAGGGCGGCGAGGCCGGCGACGGCGGGAGTGGCGCGGTGAAGTCTCATACGAAGTCCTAGGTGGCGCAGGAGAGTTGGCACGGTGGTGCCGCTGGGGGAGGGAAGGGTTCGCGCGAGGTGCGGCGTGGGGTGTCAGTGGCTGAGGATCTTGGACAGGAAGTCCTTCGCCCGCGCGGAACGCGGTGCGTCGAAGAACGAGTCGGGGGCCGCCGACTCGACGATCTCGCCGTCGGTCATGAACACCACCCGGTCGGCGGCCCGGCGGGCGAAGCCCATCTCATGGGTGACGACGATCATGGTCATGCCGTCGCGGGCGAGCCGCTGCATGACCTCCAGCACCTCGTTGACCATCTCCGGGTCGAGTGCCGAGGTGGGCTCGTCGAAAAGCATCACCTTCGGGTCCATGGCCAGCGCGCGGGCGATCGCGACCCGCTGCTGCTGGCCGCCCGAGAGCTGGGCGGGATACTTGTCGGCCTGGCTCGCGACGCCGACCCGGTGGAGCAGGGCACGGGCGCGATTCTCGGCCTCCGCCCTGCCGTGCCCCCGGACCTTCAGCGGTCCGAGCATCACGTTCTCCAGCACGGTCTTGTGTGCGAAGAGGTTGAACGACTGGAAGACCATGCCCACATCGGCGCGCAGGCGTGCGAGGTCGCGGCCTTCGTCCGGCAGGGGCTGACCGTCGATGGTCACGGTGCCGGTGTCGAAGGTCTCCAGCCGGTTGACCGTGCGGCACAGCGTGGACTTTCCGGATCCCGACGGACCGATGACGACGACGACCTCACCCCTGCGCACCGTGAGGTCGATGTCCTTGAGCACATGCAGATCGCCGAAGTGTTTGTTGAGCCCGTTCATGACAACGAGTTCGGCGGTGGGACTCATGGCGGTGCCTCCGTGGGGGAGCGATGGGAGGGGAGGGGCGAACTGCGGTCTCGGACTCTCGGACCGCGCCGGGGTACCGGACGGAGTCGGGCCGGGGAGAGGGGCGCGGAGTCCTGCGGGGGTCCGGCCGGGGATGGGGCCGGGAATCGCCGCAGGTCTCGTGCGATGTGTTGCCGAACAGGGTGCGGCTCCGGCGGCATCCGGAGAAGTCGGAGATCTGGAGTGGAGCGTTAAGATGTCTTAATGCAGATCGACCCGGCGCAGCTGGTCATGCTGGCACTGATCCGACGGCACGGCTCCTTGGCCAAAGCGGCGCGCGAGCTGGGGCTCAGCCCGGCCGCCGTGACGGGCCAGCTCGCCCGGGCGGAGCGCGACTGGAAGATTCCGCTGGTGGTGCGCGGGCCGAAGGGCGCCCGCCTCACCCCGCCGGCCGATGCGCTGGCCGACGCGGGTGAGGCCATCGGTGAACAGTGCGCACGGGTCGCCGACACCGTTTCCTCGCTCCTCGGCGTACTGGCGCGTCGGCTGCGGGTCGGGACCTTCCAGGCCGCGGCCCAGCATGTGCTGCCCCCCGCGCTGACCGCACTGCGTCACCGGCAGGCCGACGCCGACCTCAACATCTCCGAGATCAACTCTCCGCAGGGGCCCGGCCTCGTCGCCTCGGGCGAACTCGATCTGGCGATCGTCGCCTGCTACGAGCCCGAGCTCGTGCTGCCCCCGGGCCTGCGCTCCCACTGGCTGCTGGCCGACCCGATGGTCCTGTGCCTGCCCGACGATCACCCGGTCGTGCGGGGAGGGGCGGAGCCCGGCGGGCTGAGCTTGCGGCAACTCGGCGACCAGCCCTGGATCGCCATCACCACCGGCCTTCCGGCCAGGCGTCAGTTCGACGAGGCGACGGTGGCGGCCGGATTCAAGCCGAGGGTCGCCTTCGAGTCGGAGAACTACTACGTGGCCCAGTCCCTCGTGGGCACCGGCATCGGCGTGGCGATGCTTTCCCGGCTCTCCGTCGCGCCCACGCTGGGCGCGGTCCACAGGGACCTCGTCGAACCGCGTCTGGAGCGACACATCTACGCCGTCACCCCGGCCGACACCACCCTGTTCCCGCTGGCCGATGTCCTCGTCGGCCTGCTGAAAGAAGTCGGCGACGACATCCGTGAGATGTGGGAGACCCAGCCGCTCGGGGCCTGATGAGGGACCGGGCGCGCCCGCCGCGTGATGCCACGGCAGGCCCTCGGTCTGCGGGCGTGCGTCGTCACTCACGCAGCAGGACGTTGTTCTTCGCTTCGTAGTAGCGGGCGATCTCGGTGTGGTCCGGCGGCGTGTTCGCGTGGTCGCGCGAGGCCAGCGCCACCACCCGCGCCGCGTCGGTCACGGGCGTATCCAGACCGGCGCCCGAGGTGAGGCCGTGGGCGATGCCGAGGTCCTTGAGCATCAGGTCCATGGCGAAGCCCGAGTCGAACTTGCCGCTGAGCACATGGCGCGGGTACTTGAACTCGGACGCCTGGCTGCGGCCGGTGGATGCGTTGATCACCGCCAGCATCGCGGCCGGTTCGATCCCGAAACGGTTCGCGGCGCTGAGGATCTCGGCAGCGGCCGCGATGTTCGTCGCCGAGAGCAGGTTGTTGAGCGCCTTGGCGGCGTCACCCGTACCAGGACCACCGACGTGGTGGATGCTTGCGCCGACCAGTTCCAGCAGTGGCGTCGAGCGCTCGACGGCGGCCACGTCCCCACCTGCCATGATGGCCAGCTCTCCGGTCTTGGCGCGAGGGACGCCACCGGAGACCGGCGCGTCGACATACGCGATGCCGCGCTGCGCCGCCTTCTTGGCGAGCTGACGCGTGCTCGACGGCTCGGACGAACTCATGTCGATGATGAGACCGCCTGTCGGCAGGCGGTTCAGGAGCGCGGCTTCCCCAGTGAGCAGGTCTTCGACGATGCGGCTGCTGGGCACCATGAGAAGGAGCGTCGAGACACCGTCGGGGAGCGGGTCGAGCGACTCGGCGACCAGGACGTCGGCCGACTCGGCGACGCGGTGTGCGGCCTTGACGTCCACGTCGAAGACCACGACCGGTTCGGGGCCCCGCGCCAGGTTGGCCGCCATCGGCGCTCCCATTGCGCCAAGTCCGATGAAGAGTGTGCTCATGTCTGCTCCAAGGCGGATAGCAGGAAAACCTTCAGCGATTGCTGCCGGTCGACCGCGGGCGTGAGTGATCTCCTCGCGCGTCGGCTGCCGCGTCTGATGCGTCGGCTGACGGGCCTTCGGGCCGAGTGCCGCCGGGTCGAGCGTATGACTGTATTACGGAAGTTCAGCGTGCGCACCTGTCATCACCCGGCACAAGATCCCGGCGCGGCGGGGCGTGCCGGGGGTCTTGAGCAGACAGGCATCCCGTATTACGGTCTTACGAATCCGGGCGGCCAGTGGCCTGCCCGTGACGCCGACGGCAGTGACCCAGCCTGTCGTCCCGGCCCGAAATCCCCTGTGTGAAGGGCAGCATTGATGAGTGAGTTCGACGGTGATGTCGTTGTCATCACCGGAAGCGGGAGCGGCATCGGACGGGCGGCGGCGACGCTTCTGCACAGCCGTGGCGCGCGTGTCGTCGTGGCGGATGTGAACGGTGCGGCCGCCGCGGAGGTCGCCGCCGCGCTCGGCGAGGGCGCTCTGCCGGTCCAGGCGGATGTCTCCGACGCCGCGTCGGTGCGGGAGCTGGTCGAGCGCACCGTCCAGCACTTCGGGCGCATCGACGTTCTCGTCAACAACGCCGGCTTCGGCTTCCGCGGCACTGTCGCGACCATCGCGGAGGAGGACTGGGACCGGCTGTTCGCGGTCAACGTCAAGGGCGTCTTCCTGGTCACGAAGTACGCGCTGCCGCACCTCACCGCCTCCGGGGCGGGCCGCATCGTGAACACGTCGTCGTACACGTCGCTGGTAGGCATCCCCGACCGTGCCGCATACGTCGCCTCCAAGGGAGCCGTTACGGCCCTCACCCGCGCCCTGGCCCTGGACCATGCCGCGGACGGCGTGCGCGTCAACGCGGTGGCGCCGGGGACGGTCGACTCGCCGTACTTCGCGAAGATGACCGCCGCGGCGGACAACCCGCAGGCGCTGCGCGACGAGTTGAACGGGCGCGCCCCCATGGGCCGGATGGGCGAGCCGGAGGAGATCGCGGAGGCCATCGCCTGGCTCGCGTCACCGCGGTCTTCGTTCGCCACCGGGTCGATCCTCACGGTCGACGGCGGCACATCCGCCTGGTGATCCCTCGGCCGCCGTCGCCGCAACGCACCCCACCGCACGGCTCCATCGGCCGGAACGCACACGAAAGACACGCGTGCCCACATACCGAGACACGCGTGAAAACACCTATGAGGGAGAAGCCCATGAAGAATCAGCCCGAACCGAGGCCGCGCACCCGCGCAGGCCGCCTGCCGGGCGGTCACGGCCACGGGGCGTGCCGCGGATGAGCGCGACGGGCCAGACGACCTGGCAGGAAGACCTGTACCGGCTTCTGCGGCAGCACGACATCACGCAGTTCGCGTTCGTGCCGGACGCCGGTCACCGCCACCTGATCGATTCCGCGATCGCCGACGACGAAGTGCACGCCATACCGCTCACGACCGAGGAGGAGGGCGTGGGCGTGGTGGCCGGCGCCTATCTGGGCGGCGAGCACGGTGTTCTGCTGATGCAGTCCAGCGGCGTCGGGAACACCATCAACTTCCTCTCGCTGATCCAGCACTGCCAGATCCCGTTCCTCACGCTGGTGACGATGCGCGGTGACCACGGGGAGCAGAACCCCTGGCAGTTCGCCATGGGGCGGGCGGTCGAACCGACTCTGGAGGCGCTCGGCGTCATCACCATGCGCACCGACACCCCCGACGATGTCGTGCCCACGGTCGAGGCCGCCCTCGGCAGCGTTCACCGCGCTGGTCGTCCGGTGGCCGTCCTGCTCACCCAGCGCCTGCTCGGCGCCAAGAAGTTCTAGGGGAAACACCCATGCTGCACCGTACGAAGGCGCTGGGCGCGCTGCTGGAGGACACCGACGACCGCCTGGTCGTCACCGGGCTCGGCAGCGCGGCCAACGACCTCGCCCACCTGACCGGCCATCACCCGCGTGTTTTCCTGCTCGACGGGGCTATGGGAGCGGCCACGTCCGTCGGCCTCGGGCTTGCGCTGGCCCGCCCGGAGCGGGAGGCCGTCGTCGTCACCGGCGATGGCGAACTCCTCATGAACGTCGGCACCCTCGCGACGATCGCCATGCAGAACCCGCGAAACCTCCGCATCATCGTCGTCGACAACGGGCGGTACGGCCTCACGGGAAACCAGGTCACCGCCACGAGCACGGTGACCGACCTCGAAGCCGTCGCCCGCGGCTTCGGCATCCGCCGCACCGCGACGGTACGCACGCACGACGACATTCCCACCGCCCGGGAGCTCGTCCTCCAGCCCGGCGACGCGGCTCTCGTGGTGGTGAAGGCCGACGCCGGCCCCGCTGCCGATGTGGTCATCGAACGTGACGGCGTGCGGTTGCGCGACATGTTCCGCGACCACGTGCTCGCGGATCGCGTGTCCCACTCGCGACAGACAACGAGGTACTGACGTGGATGTCCAGGACACGGCCGTCGCCGGCACTCCGCAGGAGACGCCCGGGGACGAGCGCAAGCGGATTCGCCGGGTCGCGACGGCGGCAATCGTCGGAACCACGGTCGAGTGGTTCGACTTCTACCTCTACGCCACGATGGCGTCCATCGTGTTCGGGAAGGTGTTCTTTCCCAGCGGCGACAGCCAGGTGGCGAGCTTGCAGTCGTTCGCGACCTTCGCCATCGGATTCATCGCCAGACCGATCGGGGGCATCGTCTTCGGGCGGCTCGGCGACCGGATCGGGCGCAAGAACATGCTCGTGGTCACCTTCACGATGATGGGGGCCGCAACGGCGGCCATCGGCCTTCTCCCGGGATACGCCCAGATCGGTATCTGGGCACCCATCCTGCTCGTCGTACTCCGCATCGTGCAGGGGATGGGCGCGGGAGCCGAGTTCGCGGGCGCCGCCGTCGTGTCCTACGAGCACGCCCGCCCCGGACGACGTGGCTCGCAGGGCGCGTGGCCCGCGCTCGGCCTCAACATCGGAGTCGTGCTTTCGTCGTTGAGCGTCACGCTGCTGACGGTCAACGGCGACGAGTTCCTCCTCGCCGGCGGCTGGCGCATCCCGTTCATCCTGAGCATCGTGCTCGTCGGCGTAGGCGTGTGGATCCGGCGGATCGTGCCCGAGACGCCCGCCTACGAGGCGGAGAAGCAGAAGGCACGGCGCGTGCGCTTCGCCGACGTGCTGCGTGGCCATTGGCGGGCCACGCTCGTCGTCTTCGTGATCGCGCTCGGCTACAGCGCGCTCACCTACATCTACAAGACGTTCTCGGTCGCCTACCTCACGGAGTTCGAGGACGTCGGCGCCAACGCGAGTTCCACCGCGGTGCTGATAGCGGCACTGATCGCAATCGTCGTCATCCCGTTCTTCGGGCGGCTGAGCGACGCCATCAGCAGCAAGCGGGTCAACGTCATCGGCGGTGTGCTGTCCATCGCGTTCGCCTTCCCGTTCCTCTGGCTCCTCGAAGACGGGCACACATGGGCGATCGTCCTCGGGATCGGCCTCGGTGCCGGTGTCGTCAGCCCGATGATGTTCGCCGCGCAGGGGGCGCTGCTGAGCCGCCAGTTCCCGACCGAAGTGCGGTCGACGGGCGTGGGTACCGCCCGCGAACTCGGCGCCGCCCTCGCCGGCGGTGTGGTCCCGCTGGCGGCACTGGGCCTGGTCACCGCGTCACCGACGAACTCCACGGTCGGTGTGTCGATCATCCTGGTCGGCCTCGGCGCCCTCGTCGTGCTCGGCGGGGTCTTCGAACAGGGCCACAAGCACAGCACCGACAAGAACTGAGACGGAGTGAGCGTGCCCGAGCAGCTGTTCATCGTCCGCTACGGAACGCGCGAGGCCACCCGGAGCGACCACTTCCTCAACTACGGGCTGTACGGGGAGCCCGACGCCCCGATGGACATCGACTACTTCTTCTGGGTGGCCACCGGGCCCGACGGTGCCGTGGTCATCGACTGCGGCTTCTCACGCCAGGCCGGTGACGCACGGGGGCGTACCACGATCGTCGACCCCGGGGACGCCCTGCGGGCCCTGGGCGTGGAGCCGGAGTCCGTCGGCACCGTGGTGATCACCCACGCCCACTACGACCACATCGGCAACCTCGGCCTCTTCCCAAATGCGGACGTCGTCGTCGCTACCCGAGAGGTCGAGTTCTGGCGCTCCACGATCGCCGGGCACCGCCTGTTCGGCTATTACGCCGAGCAGTCCGACCTCGCCGACCTGGCACGGATCGAGAAGGAGGGCCGACTCCGACCCTTCGAGGGCCGCGTCGAGGTGCAGCCGGGCGTGGTCGTCACCGAGGTCGGCGGCCACACACCGGGGCAGTCCATCGTCGAGGCGACCACGGCCGAGGGCCCGGTGCTCATCGCGTCCGACGCGGTCCACTTCTACGAGGAGATCGAGCGCGCGATGCCTTTCACGGCCGTCGCCGACCTGCCCGACATGTACCGGGCCTACGACCTGATCGGCGACCGCGTCGCGGCGACGGGAGCACGGCTGGTGACCGGGCACGACCCCGCCACCAAGGACAGGTTCCGCTCCCATCCGGCCGACCTACCCACCTGGGTGGGCGTCATCGGAGCCCAGAGCGTGTGACCGGCGGGTGCCATGCCCGCCGCCCTTCCCGCGGCACCCCCGCGGGCTGAGAAACCGAGAAACGGGAGACAGAGAATGAGCGACGCACACACCCCCACCGCCGCCCAGGCATACATCGACGACATGGCCCGCAGTCGCGGATATGTGCTCGACTACCACAAGGTGATGGCCAACTACGACTTCCCGGTTCTCCAGGCGGCGAACAACCTTGTGGGTGCCGCCTACCTCAACCAGCGCAAGCTCGACCGCCGGACGAAGGAGCTGATCTTCATCGTCAGCCTCACCGTCATGCGCGCGTCGAAGAGCCACATCCAGAGCCACATCCGGGTGGCCCTCGACCTGGGTCTCTCCCCCGAGGAGATCCTGGAGGCGATCGAGATCAGCCTGCCCGAGGCAGGGGTGGTCGCCTTCCAGACCGGCTTCGACGCCTGGAAGGAGGTCGTCGGAGCCACCGGCCTGGAGCCCACCGTGTCCGTGCACGACGGCGGCTCGGGCAGCAACGGCTGAGACCTCCCGAACACGGGGCGGGGAGCCGGAGACTGCCATGGCGTGCGGAGGCGACGCGTGAATGCGCCCCTCCCTCGGCCCTGGGCCGCCGCGCTCCCCGCGACGCGGCGTATCCGTGCACGGTTGGTCGGCACGCGGCACCGGGAAGGGAACGCCGGTCGATGGTGAACCGTGAGACAGTATGACGGTCGACCAGGGAGGGCGAGATGCCGGCAGTGCGCAGAGAAGCCGCGCCGTTGCGGACACAGGTGGTGGGCCTGCTCCGCGCGGCCATCGTGGGCGCCGAGTTCGCGCCGGGCGAGCGGCTGGTGGAACGCGCACTGTGCGACCGGTTCGAAGTCAGCAGGACCGTCGTACGGGAGGCTTTGCGGCAGCTGGAGTCCGAGGGACTGGTGGAGCTGGTGCCCCACCGAGGACCAGTGGTCGCCACGCTGTCGGCCGAAGACGCGATGGCGCACTACGAGGTCCGGGAGGTGCTTGAGGCCCTCGCCGGGAAGTCCTTCGCCGAACGCGCCACACCGTCACAACGAGCGACGCTCAAGCGCCGGCTCAAGGCGGTCGAGTCCGCCCTGAACGACGGTGACCTGGCCGGCATCCTCGCCGCCAAGGACGCCTTCTACGACGTGTTGTTCGACGGCGCCGGCAATCCCGTGGCCCGTACGACACTGCTGGGCATCCACGCGCGCACCAGCCTGCTGCGCGGGATGACCCTCCAGTCCCCGGGGCGTGGTGCCGACACCTTGCGTGAGCTGCGCGCGATCACCGCGGCGGTCAGCGGGCGCGACCCGGACGCCGCCTGGGCCGCGTGCGGTGCGCATGTCCGCTCCGCCGCGGCAGTGGCCATGCACATCCTGCAGAGCACGGCCGAAGAGGCCGTGAGCTGAAGGTGCCGAGCTGCTGCTCGGCGAGATGACGGTCGCTTCCAGGACGACCGAGGATCGCAACTTCGACCACGCAGGGATAAGGCGCGCACAGCTTGGTGTGGTGGTCGCTTTGTGGGGCTGGGATTAATGGTTGTGGCTGCGGTCGGCTTCGGCGTTGCGGACGTCCCCGATTTCCTGCCTGCCGTGGGCAGCCTCGGCTCCCCGCGGTGGAGGCCCTGACTCGGTCACGCTGCTCGCCACTGACAAGACTGGCACCTGAACAACGCCCTTGCTGGCGCACGGAATCCGCGACGACTTAGTCGCGGATGTCGGGATATGTCGCAGTGGGCACTGGGGGTCAAGGGGAACGACGATGCTCCCAGGGTCCCGGTCCTGGACCTCACCACCTCACACACGCGGAGCCTTGTCCACGGCATGCTCTGCAGTTCCGCGCCCAACATCACCTTCTGCATCACCACCGTCTTCTTCGTCAGCTACGGGCCGAAGGAACTGGACATCCCTTCCAACACCGTCTTCGTCCCCCTCATGATCGCCCTGCCCGTCCTCCACGGAACGTCATACGGCGTCGTCTCGGGCTTCACCGCCGAACTCTTCCCGGCGCGGTGCGCTACTCGGGAACCTCGCTGGCCTATCAGGTCGGCCAGACCATCACCTCTGCCCCCATTCAGATCGTCGCCACGGTCCTCATCGACCGGTATCACTCGAGCAACGCCGTCGCCCTCTACATGATCGCCTCCGCCGCCCTGGGGTTCGCCGCCAGCGCCACCGCGCCCACCGCTCGCCGACGTGACGGGATCCAGCCCGGTCTCCGGGTGGACAAAGCCACCGTTTCCCCCCTGCCGCGTGCCTCCTCATTTCCCCATCGTGCGGGCCATCGCGGTCAGGGCGTCGCGTCGTGGCATCGCCAGCAAAGTGTCGAAGAGTTCCCGGTGATACGCGCTGGGGATGTGTGTGGGGCCGTTGCGCAGGTGCTCCAGCGCCGAGCGGGCGACGTCGTCCGGTGACATCAGATCCTGAAGAGTCGCGGGGTCGATGCCCTGGAGCCGCGGTGCCTCGGTATCGGTTGCTCCTGGGCAGAGCGTCAGCACGTCCACGCCCACCGGACCGAGTTCCGCCCACAGAGCCTCGCCGAGAGCATTCACGTAAGCCTTGGTGGCCGAGTAACCGGCCGAGTACGGGCATCCCACAAGTCCTTCGACCGAGCTGGTGAAGATCACTCCGCCGCCTCCCCGTCGCTTCAACCGCGGGGCGAGGCCGTGCGCGAGCTGCGTCGGTGCCTGGCAGTTGACCATGAGCATGGACGAGAGCGTCTCGGCGTCCCCCTCCCCGAACGTCCCCTTCACGCCGAACCCGGCGTTGCTCACCAGCAGGCCGACGTCCAGCGGCGCCACCGCGGTCAGGGTCTCCCCGGCTGCTGCGGGATCCGCCAGATCAGTCGGCAGAACCGTGGCGTCGATGCCGTGGGCGTCCCGCAGCTCCTCGGCAAGTTCGTCCAGCCGATCGCGGCGACGGGCGACGAGTACGAGGTCGAGTCCGCGGCTGGCCAGTTGAGTGGCGAACGAACGGCCTATCCCCGAGGAAGCCCCGGTGATCAGCGCCACCGGCCCGTACTGTCTCGCGAATTCACCCATGCCGCGTGCTCCGTTTCCCTTGGGCGTCTGATTCAGGCTATTTGTGTTCCGCCGTCGACCGACAACACCTGTCCGGTGGTGAAGGCGGCGGCTTCCGAGGCAAGGAAGACCACTGCGGCCGCGACCTCGGCGGGGCGGGCGGTGCTGCGGTCCAGCAGGGTACGGCGGCCGACCGAACGCATCTGCTCGGCACGCGTGTCCATGAGCCGGGCGAACAGGCCATCGGGGTGCCAGCGGCTGCCCGAGCTGACGTCGAGCTCCGGGTCATCCGGCAGCGTGCCGTAGGGAGCGACAGCGTTGACCGTGATGCCGTGGGTACCCACTTCCTTGGCCAGGACCTTGGTGAAGGTGTGCACCGCGCCCTTCGCGGCCGAGTACACCGCCAGCAGCGGGTCACCGATGATGCCCGCCGTGGAGCCGATGTTCACGATCCGCCCACTACCGCGCTCGATCATGCCTGGCAGCACGGTGTGCGTGCAGTTGAGCGTGCTGGTCAGATTGAGGGCGATATCCCTCTCCCACACAGCAGGTTCGGACTCCGCGAACGCGTCGAGCCCGGTGTTGCCACCGACGTTGTTGACCAGTACGTCGATCGCACCGAACCGCCGCACCACGGCTTCCGCCATGGCAGCAACCTGCGGCCGGTCGGTGACATCGGCGTCGTACCACGAGGCGTCTTCAGCGCCGCTCGCCAGGAGCAGGTCGCGGACGTATGCCCCCTGCTCCGCGTCGCGGCCCACGATCGCCACGCGAGCGCCCTCTGCGGCGAAGGCCAACGCCGTGGCGCGACCGATGTTGGCGCTGCCGCCGGTGACCACAACGGCCCGGCCGGCCAATCCGGTTCTCACGTATCGTTCCTCCCTGGCGACACGGGGCTCCACGCGATCGGGCACTCGTCGCAGTGAATCTTGGCCTGTGGATCTAAGTCAAGCAGATGATTTAAAAAGGGCCGCCAAGGTATCCCGCAGCACTACAGGGCTTCAGTCAGACGCGGGCCGCCGTCCGGCGGTTCGCGACGAGCCCTCCGGCCGCGCCGAGCGAGACCAGCCCCATGGCGGCGGTGGCGATGACCCCCTTCACGCCGTCCATGGTGAGGTGCATCGCTACGGCCGTACCGCCGTTGAACAGGAACAGGAACCACAGCGTGCCGGGCTTCGACAGGAACGCCTTGATCTTCGGCTTCTTGGCGATGCGGGAACCGGCGACGAGCGCGACGACGGACCCGGCCATGGTGGCCACGTCCTTCTGGGTGCCGTCGAGTACGGCGCCAGCGCCAACGCTGGCGCCGAGACCACCGGCGAAGAAGCTCCAGAGCAGCAGGTCGGCGACGAACGACTTGATGGCGGCAAGGGGCGAAGTCATGGAAGGCACCTCTTCGAGGGGGATGTGGGGACCGGTGTTCTCCGATCTGCTCACCACGATCCCGTCCGCCGCGCGCCGCAACGAGGTGGCGGGCTCCCGAACCGGAGGTGTAGCGGGCTACACCTAGTGCCGCATCAGGCAACGTTCGCCCTGGGCGGTCTGCGACGATGGCTCCATGGACGAGGAAGTCATTCCCATTCTTCGCGTCGAAGACGCTGCGGCGGCGGTCGCGTGGTACGAGCGGCTTGGCTTCGCCAAGCATTGGGAACACCGCTTCGAACCGGGACTTCCCGCGTTCGTCGAGGTTGCCCGGGGCGGGGTGCGGTTGTTCTTGTCGGAGCACAAGGGCGACGCCCGCCCCGACACGTTGGTCTACCTCCGCATTCGTGATGTCGAGGCCATTGCCGCCGAGTTCGGTGTGCAGGCGGAGGACGCTCCGTGGGCGCGTGAGGTTGAGCTGCGCGACCCTGACGGCAACCGGCTTCGGATCGGCACGCCGACGGAATGACACTCGCCGGCAGCACGCGGCAGGGAAGCTGTGCTGGTGGCTGGGCGAGTACGCGTCCGTGAGATCGATGACGACGAGGGAAAGCACCTGTTGCGGATCATCCGCAGAGGCACCGGTTCGGTGGGGACCTGGCGGCGAGCACAGATGGTGCTGCTGTCCGCGCGGGGCATGCCCGTGGCGAAGATCGCCGAGGTGACCTTCACCAGCGCGGACCGGGTCCGGGATGTGATCCACAATTGCAACGCCGACGGCTTCAAGGCGCTCTACCTGAAGTACAGGGGCGGTCGGCCCAGGACGTTCATCCTGCCCGAGCGGCGCGAGATCAAGGAGGTCGCCGAGTCCAGGCCGGTCGAGCACGGCCTGCCGATTTCGACCTGGGCCTGGCCAAGCTGGCCGACTTCCTGGTCGCCGAGGGGGTGGTCGATGACATCAGCCATGAGGGCCTGCGGATCCTGCTCCGAGAGGAGGGCGTGTCGTTTCAACGCATAAAGACCTGGAAGACCTCCCGCGACCCGGAGTATGCCGCCAAGAAGGCCCGCGTCGAGCATCTCTACGCGATTGCCGACTCGCGAGGTCGTGAACAAGGCGAACGTTGCCTGATGCGGTACTAGTTGCGGCAGGTGCCCCAAGGGGGCTTACCAGCGCAAGGAAGTTCCGTGACGACGATGGTCGGCGCTATGGCCGGGCCGGGGGAGGTAGTCCCGCCGCATCAGCCAACCGGCGTCCCGCGAGAGCGTTTGATCTCCATGATCACAGCAGCAGGGTTCCCTGCTCAGCTGGAAGAGCCGACGGCTGGCCTGCCCGCCCTTGTAGGCGTACAGGCGGAAGAGGTCGACGGCCTGTCCGTCAGGGCCGTCGGCGAAGGTGTCCAGGATGCCGGCGAGCAGTTCGATGTCGCGCTTGCCGGTCGCCGCTTCGGCCACGGCGCTGAGGCGCAGAGCGTCGAATTCCGCGGCGGACACGGAAGCTTCGGCCGCGACGGCGTCGGCAGCCAGGGCCGCGAAGACCTCGATCAGGTGCTCGCCTTCGACCGTGTCGATGCTGCAGGTCCGCAGGTCCGCAGGTCCTCGTGGCGACGAGCCTCCGCCCACGGCTCCTGGTCCACCAGCGGCAGCAGAACACGGCCCAGGTGCGCGCAGCGGCGCCAGAGCACGCTGTCGTCCGAGGTCACGGTCGATCCTCTCTACGGCGAGTGGAAGGCTTGGGGCCGAGGGTCAACCCGACTCCCACAGGCCCCCGTCATCCGGGAGCCGCTGTGGTTGGGCTGCGACGCGCAGGCGATTACAGCTCGCCGCTGCCCCGGACGCGTGCATTACCTACCTGGCGGGCCGGGCCCGGCAGCATGAGCGTCTGATGGCCGTGGCCGGACTGTCGCTGGACCGGGCAGCTGTGGCGATCCTGCGGAACATGGCCGAGAGTGATCCGCTGCGCCCTGGCATGCTGGCGGCCCGCCTCTCCGTGGAGGCATCCCATGTCACCCGGCAGCTGGGGCAGCTGGAGAAGGCCGGGTACGTGACGCGTGTCCCGGATCCGGATGACCGGCGAGCCCAGCTTGTTCAGCTCACGGACGCCGGTCTGGCCGCGGTGGAGCGCATGCGTGAGGTGAGCCGTCGGGGCATGGAGACGGCGCTGGCGGACTGGTCCTCCGAGGAGCTGCGGCAGCTCGCCGGGCTCTTCCACCGGCTTGTCGACGATTTCGTCGCGCACACCGAGACCGACATCGACGTCCGGCCCTCCGTCTGAGGTGGAGCGGAGGCGCCGTCGAGGCGTCCCGTCGCTCCGCGTGTCCTCGCCGCGGAGCCGTTCGGTTGAAGTGGGTGTCCCGGCCCTCCAGGTGCGGCCTGTCAGTCGGGCGGGTCTGCCGCAGGTGAGGTGGTGCCCGGGCCAAGGGTGCGCTGGTGGGCGACGATGCCGGGCAGCTGCTCGTAGATCGCGTCGATCAGGTCGCAGATGCGCTCGGCGATCGGCCGTCCGAGGCCGGTGAGTTCGTAGTCCACCCGTCGCGCGATGGTCGGGTGAGGTGTGCGTGCGACGAGACCGTCGTCCTCCAGGCGCTGGAGGGTCTGCCACAGCATCCGGTCGGAAACCCCGGAGATGCCGCGGCGCACTTCGGCGAACCGCAGCGGACCGTCGATGAGGGCGGCGAGGGCCAAGGCGCCCCACCGGCCTGTGGCGTGCTCCAACACCTCTCGCGACGTGCAGTCCGGGTCGAACACGCTCATCGCGGCAACGCGCTCGGTCCCTCGGCTCATGTGGTCATGGTAGATGGGCCTAGTGCTTCTCTATAGTAAGTACTATGTTTTAGTAAGCACAAAGCTCACTGCGAGGCACCAAGGAGATCGACTCATGACCAAGATCCTCGGGCTCATCGGCGGCGGCAACATCGGCAGCGCGGTCGCCCGACTTGCGGTCGCCGCCGGGCTGAACGTCGTCCTGAGTAACTCCCGCGGCCCCGAGACACTCGCCGACCTGGTCGCCGAACTCGGCGACCAGGCGCGCGCCGCGACCCCCGTTGAGGCTGCGCAGGCCGGTGACCTGGTGGTGGCGACCGTCCCGCTCCAGGCGTACGAGCGGCTTCCCGCCGCCGCGCTGGCAGACAAGACGGTGATCGACACGACGGTCTACTACCCCTACCGGGACGGCGACATCGCGGAGTTGGACGCGGGCACCCAGACGTCCAGCGCGCTCGTACAGCGGCACCTGGCGGACTCGCGGGTGGTCAAGACGTTCAGCAACGTCGATTTTTGTCGGCTGTTCACGCTCGCTCGCCCGGCAGGGGCTGCCGATCGCAGCGCCTTGGCCGTCTCCGGTGACGACGCCACGGCGAAGGAGCAGGTGATTCAGTTCCTGGACGCGATCGGCTACGACGCGGTTGACGCCGGCACCCTCGCCGAGAGCTGGCGCGTCGGGCCCAACACGCCGATTCACGTTCAGCCCTATCTGGGGGCGTGGCCCGAGGGATTGAGCAGCGCTGAGGAGCGCGGACGCTGGTTCTTCCAGGCGCCTGGAGTCCCGGTGCCCGCCGCCCGGGTGCGAGAGCTGATCGACTCGGCCGTTCCGGTACCGGCGGGCGGCCCCACTCCGGTCTCTGCCTGACAGCCGCGACGGGCCGGACCGTCACGACGCCCATGTCCGTGTGCTGGACCGGACTACACCGGCAAGTAAGGAACATCCCATGTCCGTCCCGCCAGGCCACAGCCCCGTGCCTGCCCCCGGCTACTCACCGGGCCCCGTCTACGCTGTGGGCCATGGGTAAGACGGTGCGGCAGGCGGGTCGGGCCACGCGCCACCTGGCCGTGGCGATGGGCCAGACCTTCGCCTCGTACCTCTTCATCACCGTCCTGCTGATGGCCGTGGCGGCCAGCCTCACCATGGTGGGGGCCGGGGTGCTGCCCGAGGCCGTGCTGTTGGTGCGCCGGATCGCCGGGGCCAAGCGCCGCCGGACCGCGTCGTGGACGGGCCGGGACATCCCCGAGGCGTACGTGCCTGTCACCGGCGCACTGCGGGAGCGGCTGAGTGCCGTGCTGCACGACCCGGGGACCTACCGGGATCTGCGCTGGCTGATCGCCCAGTACTGCTACGGCTGGCTGCTGCCGCTGCCGATCGTCGTGCTGTGGCCGGTGGGGCTGGTCGTCGACGGGGTGTGGAGCGGTGTGCTGGGGCGGCGGTCCGTCGTGCTGCCGCTGATCAGCCGCCTCGCCGATCTCGACGCCGCCTGGTCGGCCACGCTGCTCAGGCCCGCGCCGAAGGCGCTGCTCGCCGCGCGCGTACGGCAGCTCGCCACGACCCGCGCCGAGGCGGTCGAGGCCCATGGCTCGGAGCTGCGCCGTATCGAACGGGATCTGCACGACGGCGCCCAGGCCCGCCTGGTCGCGCTCTCCATGCGCATCGGCCTGGCCCGGCGCGCGTACGAGCACGACCCGGCGGCCGGGCGCAGGCTGCTGGACGAGGCACAGGACCAGGCCGAGGAGGCGCTGACCGAACTGCGGCAGGTCGTACGCGGCATCCATCCGCCCATCCTCACCGACCGCGGCCTCGCGGGAGCCGTACGGGCCCTGGCCGCCGGCAGCGGCATCGATGTCGCCGTGCACATCGACGGCCTGGCGGACGGCAGCCCCCGCGCACCCGCCGCTGTCGAGGCCGCCGCCTACTTCGTCGTGGCCGAAGCCCTCACCAACGCGGCCAAGCACAGCGGCGGCGACCACGCCGAGGTACGCCTCGCCCGCACCCGCCACGGCCTGCACGTGTCGGTGCGCGACAACGGCCGGGGCGGCATCGAGGACGCCCCGGCCGGTCCGGCCGCATCGCGCGGGTCTGGGGTGACGGGTATGCGCCGCCGGGTCGCCGCCATCGACGGTACGTTCGCCCTGACCAGCCCCGCCGGGGGACCGACCGTGATCGAAGTGGACCTGCCATGCGCGTGGTGATCGCCGAGGACAACGCCCTGCTGCGCGAGGGGCTCGTCCTGCTCCTCACCTCCGCCGGGCACGAGGTCGTCGCGGTCGCGGGCAGCGGCCCCGAAGTGCTCCCGGCGCTGCTCACCCACCGCCCCGACGCGGCGGTCCTCGACGTCCGTATGCCTCCCGACTTCCGCGACGAGGGTCTGCGCGCCGCGCTCGCCGCCCGCAAGGAGGTCCCCGGCCTGCCCGTTCTCGTGCTCTCTCAGTACGTGGAGGACTCGTACGCCGCCGAGTTGCTGGCGGGCGGCGCGAGCGGGGTCGGCTACCTGCTCAAGGACCGCGTGGGTCGGGTGGAGGAATTCCTCACCTCGCTCGAACGGGTCGCCGCCGGAGGCACAGCTCTGGATCCCGAGGTCGTCACCGAGCTGATGACCCGCCGCCGCGACTCGCCGCTGGACTCCCTCACTCCCCGGGAACGCGAGGTGCTCCACCTCATGGCCGAGGGGTGCGGCAACACCGAGATCGCCGGGACACTCGTGATCACGGAACGTTCGGTCAGCAAGCACATCGGCAACGTCTTCCTGAAGCTCGGCCTGCCGCCCAGCGACAACGGCCACCGCCGGGTCCTGGCCGTATTGGCCTACCTCAAGAGCGACAGGCCCTGATCCAGGCGATCGGCCCTGTCCAACCCGTACGCGGAAACGGAGTGTGTCAGCCGCTTGCGGGGGTCTCGTGCCAGGTGGTGGTGCGTTCGTGTGTGACGTCGTGCAGCAGTCCGAGGAACACGTCCACCAGCGGGGTGAGA
>NZ_JBSFGE010000050.1:0-21699 GCF_053596435.1 Streptomyces sp. NPDC001700 | reverse complement strand
GAGCTGGGCGCGCGGGTGCGGTTCGCGGCGTGTGATGTGGCTGATCGGGATGGGTTGGCGGGGTTGTTGGGGTCGTTGGAGCGGCCGTTGACGGGGGTGGTGCATACGGCGGGGGTGTTGGATGACGGGGTGATCGCGTCGTTGACGCCGGAGCGGATTGAGGGGGTGTTCCGGCCGAAGGTTGATGCGGCGCTGAATTTGCATGAGCTGACGCGGGATATGGATCTGGCCATGTTCGTGCTCTTCTCCTCGGCGGCCGGCACGTTCGGCGGGCCGGGGCAGGGCAACTACGCGGCGGCCAACCACTTCCTGGACGCTCTGGCGCAGCACCGTCGTGCGCGAGGGCTTGCCGCGCAGTCGCTGGCGTGGGGCATGTGGGCTGAGCGCAGCACGATGACAGAGCACCTGGACGACGCGAGCGTACGGCGCGTGGGCAGGCTCGGCCGGGCGCTGTCCGCCGAGCAGGGGCTGGCGCTGTTCGACACGGCCACCGGGGTCGACGAGGCCGTCCTCGTTCCCATCGACCTCGACACGTCAGCCCCCCGGTCCGGGGCCGTGCCGGCGCTGCTGCGCGGCCTGGTGCGGCCGCGGAGCCGACGTGCCACGGACGGAACGGCCGGAGACAACGACGCCGCCGGGCTGCTGCGACAGCTGGCCGCCCTGACCGGTGTTCAGCGCACCGAGCACCTGCTCGGTGTGGTGCGCCACCACGTCGCCCTGGTCCTCGGTCACGGCAGCCCTCAAGAGGTCATCCCCGAGAGGCCGTTCATGGAAGCCGGGTTCGACTCGCTCACCTCCGTCGAGCTGCGCAACCGGCTCACCGCAGCCACGGGTCTGCGACTTCCGGCCACGATCGTCTTCGACCACCCGACGCCGCAGGTGCTCGCCGAGCATCTCGCCGCCGAGCTCACCGGGGACGCCGGAGCAGGCGCCCAGGGGGTTCCGGGATCCTCGGGCGCAGTGGCCTCCCCGCCCGTGCGAAAGCGCTCGGAGGGCACGCTCAACACCCTCTTCGAACAGGCCGTCGCGGAGGGCAGGATCGACGACTTCATCAATGTCCTGGACTCCGCGGCGAACTTCCGCAGGACCTTCAGCGACCCGTCCGAGCTCGACCGGGTGCCGAGCCCGGTGCGGCTGTGCCGGGGCGACGAGACGCCGAGCCTGATCTTGCTGTCCGCGTTCATCGGCAAGGCCGGTCCGTACGACTACTCCGGCCTCGCCACCGGATTCCGCGGCAAGCGCGACGTTTCCGCGCTCTTCCAGCCGGGCTTCCTCGCGGGTGACCCGCTGCCGGCGGACCTGATGGCCGCGACCAAACTGCACGCCGAGAGCATCGCGCGCTATGTGGACGGGAAGCCGTTCGCCCTCGGCGGCGTCTCGTCCGGCGGCACCGTGGCCTTCTACGTCGCCCACTACCTGGAGAGCATCGGCCTCCCGCCGGCCGCCGTCGTACTCCTGGACACCTACACACGCAACGAGGCGATCTACCGGCACTTCGGGCCGAAGATCCTGCACAGCGTCGTGGAGGACCAGACCAGCGCGTTCGGCGACAGCGGCGACGACATCTGGGGCGAGGAGTGGCTTACCGCGATGGGCCGCTACTGCAAGATGAACTGGATGCCGCCCGGTGAGATCAGTGGCAGGACGCTCATGGTCCGCGCGTCCGACCCCGTGGGGGAGTGGACGGAGGACTACGACTGGCGCACCGACTGGGAGCTGCCACACGACACGATCGACGTCCCCGGCAACCACTGGACCATCACCCGGGACCACTCCGCCACCACCGCGGCGGCCATCGACGAATGGCTGCGCGGCCTCGGCTGACCGGGCCCTTGGCCGCCCCTCTCGCAGGGGCGGCCGGAAGCGCGGGCCGGTGAGGGCGCCCATGTTCAACGGAAGGCAGTTCACATGACAATCGATGGGGGCGGCATGACCACGGCAACGGGGTCGCGACTCGGCGACCTGTTCCTCGGAGCTCAGCTGAAGGTCGGACGCCCGCTGATGAAAGCGGCGATGAAGGGCGACCCGTACATCGACATCCTGCTCGGTGTCCAGGATCCGCGCCCGCAGTACGCCATCATCCGTGAGGGCGGCCCGCTGTACCGCAGCAAGGGCAACGCCCTGGTCGTCACCAGCCACACGCTCGGCACGGAGATCCTGCGGGACCGGCGCCTGAACATCTGCCATACGAACGGCAGGGCTCCGGGCATGCAGTTGATGGAGCGCATCGGCTGGGACGGATCGATCCTCAACCTCGACCCGCCGGACCACACCCGTATCCGCCGCCTCGCCCAGCCCGCGTTCACACCACGGAAGATCGCCCAGTACCGCGTCGCCGTGGAGCGGATCTGCCACGAACTGCTCGACGAGGCGGAGAAGCAGGGCGAGTTCGACCTGATCCGCGACTACGCCGGGCCGCTGCCCATCGCCGTGATCGGCGATATGCTGGGTGTGCCGGAGAGCGAGCACGAGCGGTTCTACCGGCACGGCCGGGTCATCGGCTCGGTCATCGACGGCGTCAAGTCCTTGAGCATGGCCCGGGACTTCAGGCGCGCGCACAGCGAGTACCTGAAGCTGTTCGCCGAGCTGATCGAGCTGCGTCGTGGCGAGCCTGCTGACGACCTCGTCACCGTGCTCAGCGACGCGCACGGCGAGGGCAAGGTCACCGAGCACGAACTGCTCGCCCTGTGCGCGGTGCTCGCGGTGACCGGTTTCGAGACCACCACGAACCTCATCGGCAACGGCACGCTGGCCCTCCTGGAGAACCCCGACCAGTGGGAGTTGTTCCGCGACGACCCGGACCTCGCCCCGAAGGTCGTCGAGGAGACCATGCGGTACGACTCGCCGGCCCTGCAGGCCACTCGCATCCCGCACGAGGAGATCGAGCTGGCCGGACAGCGGGTCAAAGTGGACGAGGCGCTCGTCGTCCTCGTCGGTGCGGCCAACCACGACCCCGAGGTGTACCGGGACCCGGACCGCTTCGACGTCCTGCGCGAGGGCGAGCCGGAGCACCTCTCCTTCTCCGGCGGCATCCACTACTGCATCGGCGCACCGCTGGCCCGGATGGAGGGTGACGTGGCGCTGCGGGTCCTCGTGGAACGGATGCCGAAGCTGCGCTTCAACGGCCCGCGCAGGCGGCGCAGCTCGCCCGTCATCAGCGGTCTGGAGACCTTCCCGCTCGCCGTGAGCTGACAGGCCCCGCACCCTTCTCCACCGGCCCGCCCTCGTACCGCCCCGTGCGACGGCGGGCCGGAGCCGGTGTCAGCGGCGGCGTGGAGCCTCCGAGGCCGGGACGAAGACCGGCAGCCGGGCGTCGACCTCGAAGCCGCCGTCCTGTCCGGGCCCCGCGCGCATCTCGCCTCCCACCAGCTCGACCCGCTGGTGCAGGCCCATCAAGCCCACACCGGAGCCGCTGCGACTCAGCTCGACGACGGGTCCCCGCTCAGGTTCCGCGTTGCATACGGTCAGGTGCAGTTGCTCCGTGTCGTAGCGGGCGCGCACCTCGACGGGAGCGCCCGGCGCATGCTTGATCGCGTTGGACAGGGCCTCCTGGACGACCCGGTACGCGGTGCGGCCGATCACCGGCGACACCACACCGGGGTTGCCGGTGCGGACGAACTCGATCCGCATGCCCGCCGCCGTCGATTCGTCGACCAGAGACGCCAGATCGGGCCCGGGGGGCTCCTCGGCCGTCTGCTCGGGGCCGCCGTCCCGCCAGCCCGCCTCACCGTCGTCACCAGTGCGGCCGTCGCCGGTCTGGTCGTCGGCCGTGCCCGGCCGCGAGCGCAGCACGCCGAGGAACTCGCGCAGTTCTTCCAAGGCCTGGTGACCAGCCGAGCGCAGTTCTCCGGCCGCGACACGGGTCGAGTCCTCACGAGTGCTCAGCTCCAGCGCCCCCGCGTGCAGGACCATCAGGCTCACCCGGTGCGTGATGATGTCGTGCATCTCCACCGCCAGCTTCGCCCGCTCCTCCGACCTGGCCTGCTCAGTGAGCAGGTGTTGCTCTCGCTCCGCTCGCTCGGCACGGTCCCTGAGCACGTCTGCGAGCCTGCGCTGGGACCGTACGTACATCCCGGCCAGCGCGGGCACCGCCGTGAGGAGCAGGCCGGGCGCGATGATGTCGACCTCCGGCGTCCACGGTCGGGCGGCGATCAGGGTGAGCACGCACGTGAGTCCCCAGCCGCGGGCCAGGTCAGAGCCGTACACCATGACGCTGTAGCAGGCGAACGGCGTCGCGAGCGGCACCCACACCCCGGCCCGGTCCACTTCCGGCATCGTGGCGGGGAACACTCCCGCCACGAGCAGGGGCATCGCGGCGACCAGCATCAGACCCATGATCCATGTGGGTGCCGTGCGACGGAACAGCAGCGAGAACGCGGCGAACGCCTGGAGCATCGGCGAGACCCAGTCCTTGGTGGACTGGGCCGACCGGAGGATCGCGGCGAGTGCCGCCAGGACCAGGAGACACAGAACGAGGTCGACTGCGCGGTCGCCCCAGGAGTACGAGATACGTGTGCGCTCGGGCATCCACTCAGACCGTTCCACCGGACTTATATTAGCGATGTCCGAGAGGCCGGCCCGGGCCCGGTGGACGTACGCGGTCGCATCGCGACGGCGGGCCTCACATCCGAGGGGCGACCGCCGACTTCGGGGTGAGGCTGTGCACGTCGAAGGTGCGCTTGGTGCGGTCGAGTCTGCGGAAGAGGTTGTCGGCGCCGCTGAACAGCAGCCGGGTCACGCCGAGTCCGGTGAGGGTGTTGACGACGGCACGCCAGTCGACGGGCCGGTCGAAGGTGTCGAGCAGCATCGTGCGGACGCCCTCGGCCGAGTCCAGCACCGTACCGTCCTGGTCGGCGACGAGCGGGACTCGCGGTGCCCGCACCGTGAGACCGGACAGGACCTCGCGTTCCACTCTCCGGCGCAACTCGGCGAACGCCGGGGCGTGCACCGGCGGCCGCATCGAGTACATCGAGTACCCGCCCAGGTCGCTGATCCGCTTCTTGAACCGGTCGAGCCGGCCCTCGCGCAACGACAGCATATGGAAGCCGTCGTCGAGGTAGCCGGAGAACTCGTACCACTCGCCGTCGGCGTCGAGTTCGGCCAGGGCCTCCTTGAGCCGGTCCTCGGGGAGCCGGGTGAAGGAGTGCGTCACCACGTCCTGGTGGTGCTCGCGGAAGTACTCCTCCTCGCATCGCGCCATCGCCACGGTCACCCGCAGCGTGTCCTCGTAGGACAGGGAGCCCGCATAGGCGACGGCGGCCTTCTGCCCGAAGCTGGGCCCCACGCAGACCGCGGGCTCCTCCTGGGCACGGTCGGCCGCGCGGTCGGCGAGAGCGAGGCAGTTGACCAGGAACGCCACCTGCGCGTACTCGGAGTAGTCGGCGCCGCCGTCGCGGAAGCGCTCGGCCACCCGGTAGCCGAGTACCTCGTCGGCCACCGCGAGTCGCTTGCGGGCATACGGGTTCAGGAGCATGAAGCGGCCCGCGTCGGCGAATCGCGACGGCCCCATGCCGGGAAAGACGATCGCGGTGGTCATGCGACGCGCGCCTCCTTCGCCAGCTTCTCCAGCGCCCGCATGTCGGGCTTGCCGTTGCGGTTGAGGGGGAAGCTGCCAAGGACCTCGACCCGGTCGGGCCGCTCATACGCTGCCAGCATGTTCCGCAGCTCTTCGCGCCAGTAAGCCGCCGGACGGCCCTCGCCGTCCTCGACGAAGAACACCAGCTGGGCGCCGCGCCGCTCGTCGGGCAGGGCGACGATCCGCGCCGAGCACCCCTTGGCCTCCACGGTCCGCTGGATCAGCTCGGGATAAAGGGTGTATCCCTTGCGGTGGACCGCGTACTTGCGGCCCAGGACGAAGGCGTTGCCCCCTTCGTCGAGGTACCCCAGGTCACCCGTGCGCTGCCAGCCCGGCGGCACCGCTTCGATCGCGCCGGAGTCGTCGAGCCAGCCCTCCAGCGCGTCCGGTGTGTCGACCTCCAACTCGCCGACGGCACCCACGGCGACCGGGCGGCCGTCCTCGTCCACGACCCGCAGCCGGATGCCCTCCATGGGCTGCCCGCAGGCCACCGGGTTGTCGAGCGTCGCGAAGGCGATGTTGCCGAGCTCCGTGCTGCCGTAGCTGTCCAGGAGCGGCATGCCGAACTGCTGTGCGTAGGCTTTCACCAGCGGCTCGTCCAGCGGGGCCGCGCCGACGCAGAACATGCGCGCCCCCGCGAGGATGGGACGCAGAATCGGCTTGCGCGACACGAGGTTGAGCATGCTGCGGTAGCTGGCGGGAGTCGCGTCGATCACCGTAGCCCCCGTCAGCCCTGCCATCACCAGGGCACGGTCGAGCCGCTTGTACGGCGCGATCACCAGCGAGCACCGCCGCAGCCAGGCGATCAGAACCATCGACAGACCGTACTGGTGAGCGAACGGCAGCAAGGGCAGCAGCACGTCGTCGGAGCGGTGTCCGACCTGGTCGGCGTTGCGCTCCAGGTTCTTCAGGAACTTGCGGCCCGACTTGACGACGCCCTTGGGCGAGCCCGTCGAACCCGACGTCCACATGATCAGGGCGTCCGGCAGGTCGCACCAGGTCTCGAAGTCGAGCCGTTCGTCTACCGGGGTCCGGCCGACGGAGCCGGCGAGCAACTCGTAGAGGAACAGGGCCTCCTGGCCATCGTCCAGCGGGGCGTCTTCGTCGCACAGGACCAGCTTGGAGCCGGTGCGCAACACGATCCGCCGGGTCTCCTCGATGTGCTCCTGCTGGTCGACCAGGACGATCGACGCCCCGATGTGCATCAGCGCGAGCAGCGACGCGAGCCAGGGGGCCGAGTTCCCGGCCTTCAGGGTGACGCGGTCCCCGGGACCGACTCCCTGCTCGCGGAGCACCTGAGCGAGCTGCAGGGTCTCGTACTCGAAGCGGTCGAGGGTCCGTACCGAGTCATGGGCAAAGATTTTCGCGCTCATCGGTCGCACGATTCCTTCCTCGCACCGGACAAGGGAGCCGCAGAGCGAGCGACCCCAGGGCCCGAGGGGTGGAAGTGAGGGGAATCCAGGGGCCTGGAGAGAGTCTCGGAGCCATGGGCTCGGCGTGGAACCCTGACCGCCCCCCTACGGTCCCTTGTCTTCTCCACCGCTTCCGCGGCGGGGGCGGCAGGGGCGAGCCAGGGGTACCGGCCGGGGATGGCCCGCGGCTTACGATCGCCGTGTCCGGGTCTGACGATCGCTGGGAGCGAGGGCACGCATCCGATGCAACAGCCGACAACAACGAGTCCGTGGTTTCTCCCGCTGACGCGGAGTCCGGCCGGCGCCGTACGCGTCGTCTGCTTCCCGTACGCGGGCGGTGCGGCCTCCGCCTACTTCCCCCTCTCGCGCTGCCTCTCCGCGGACCTGGACGTCCTGGCGGTGCAGTACCCGGGGCGCCAGAACAGGCGCCTCGAACCTCCGGTCCAGGACATGGGGGCGCTCGCCGACGCGGTCGCCGCAGAGCTCGGCCCGTGGCTCGATGGGCCGGTCGCCTTCTTCGGGCACAGCATGGGCGCCATCCTCGCCTTCGAGGTGGCGCGGCGTCTGGAACGGCGCGACGGCTTCGGCCTGGAGCGGCTCTTCGCCTCCGGATGCCGCGCGCCCTCGTCGCTTCGCGAGATCGAGGACTTCCGGCACCTCGACGACGACGGAGTGATCGAGCAGATGGGCGCCCTCGGCGGGACCGACGCGACGCTCATCGCCGATGACGAGCTGCTGCGCCTCACGCTGCCCGCCGTCCGCGCGGACTACGAAGCGGTGCGTACGTACCGCGCGGAGCCCGGCAGCGCGCTGCGCGCGCCCGTTACGGTGCTCAGGGGCGAGGACGACGGCCGCGTCACGGCGGAGGAGGCGGCCGGCTGGCACACGCACACGACGGCCGCGTGCGACGTCCGCGCGTTCACCGGCGGGCATTTCTTCCTCAACGACCACGTGCGCGAGATCGGCGAACTGGTCAGCGACGCTCTGAGTGGCGTCCGGCAAGGCTCCGCGTAGCGACTGGCGCGATCTTCGGCGCCGTTTGGGCTATTTCCGGCGGCCCAGTGCCTTTGCCCGATCGCGTGCCCAGCCCGCGAGTACGGCACCGGCCACGGCCGCGACCACGTACACGGTGAGGGTACCGCCGAAGCCCGCGTCGAGCCCGCCGAGCAGGCCCAGTTGGTCGTGGTCGATGACCAGGCGGATCGCACCCTGGGCGCCGAGCACCAAGAGGAGCACACCGAGGACTTGGAGGAAGTCGAACTTCACGGGGGCCTTTCCGTAGGGCGGATCAGTCAACAGCCACGAAAGTACGGCAAGTCCTTGAGCCGGACGCAAGGTTACGACTGACGCGGGATTCCTATCAAGCTCTCGTTGACCACGAAGGCGTGAAAGGGAATCAGCACTGCCCGCCTGACCGACCGATGGGTATCGTGGGCCGCATGGGGCGTGAAGTCGTTCAGGCAGTGGTCGTCGACGACGAGCCAATGGTGTCGACGCCGCCGGAAGACTTGATCGGGCTCGTACGGGTCGCCGCGGACGGACACACGGTGCTCTCGCCGGTCGCCGCCCGTCGCATGCTGGCCAGCGCATCCGGCGAGGATGAGACCCGAAAGCGGCCAAGCAACTGGTCGGGCGGCTCACGGAGCGCGAGCAGGGCGTGCTGACTTGTGTGGGTGAGGGGTTGTCCAACGCCCAGATCGCCACGAAGCTGTTCCTGAGCGAAGCGACGATCAAGGGGTATGTCTCGCGCATGCTCGTCAAGCTGGAGTGCGCCAACAGGACCCAGGCGGGACTGCTCGCCTACGACGCCAACCTGATCAACCGCTGAAACTCCTCCGCGTCGCGGAGGAGCGCATGAAGAAGGCGGCCATACGGTCCTGCCCCTGGACCAGCCGCGGGCCGTTGCCGAGCGTACGAAAGTCGGTACTACGCCCCGTAGATAGCGACCTTGGTCGTGTCCACTTCCCACGAAGCGCTCTGCCGCTCCCGTCGGGCCGGCTGTTTGGCTGTGAACGCGGAAACAGCTCGTGAGGCGGACGGGGCGTGCCCCAGAGCGCTACGGCCGAGATGCGCGGCACCACACCCAGGCCCTGGAAGATCAAGCACTCCGGCGTAGACCGGAGCGGAGGAACCATGTTCAGTGCACTAGGCCGATTCGTCGTCGGCCACCGATGGCTGGTGATCATAAGCTGGCTCATCGCCGCGACAGCCGTGATCGCCACGGCGCCGTCCCTCACCACCACGTCCGACCAGGCGGAGTTTCTGCCCAAGGAATACGAGTCGATCCAGGCGCAGAAGATCCAGGCAGACGCCTTCCCGCAGGGTTTCAGTCCGTCCGCGATCGTGGTGTTCACGCGCGAGGACGGCAAGCCCCTTCAGGGCGCCGACTCGGCGCGGGTCGCCAAGGTCGGCGAGACACTGAAGGGCAACAAGTACGACAAGGTCGAACAGGTCATCACCGCGCCGCCGTCCCCGCGCAAGAAGGTGCAGACGGTACTGGTGTCGATGGCCGACGTGAAGGCGGGCGACAAGAGCCAGCAGCACACCGTCGAGGACATGCGGGACGACCTGGGGCCCCTGGTGAAGGGCACGGGTCTGAAAACCGGCATCACCGGTGACGCCGCCACCCAATTGGACGCCGAAGAGGCGGCCAAGCGCGCCGACTCACTGATTTTCCTCGGCACCATCGGCCTGATCATCCTGCTGCTGACGGTCATCTTCCGCAGCCCGACCATCACGATCCTCACGATCGTCGGGATCACCCTGGTCTCGCAGGTGGCCAACGGGCTCATCGCGATCTCCGCGAAGGCCTTCGACCTCAAGGCCGACAGTTCCGTGTCCTCGCTGCTGATCGTGGTGCTCTTCGGCGTCGGCACCGACTACATCCTGTTCCTGATGTTCCGCTACCGGGAGCGGTTGCGCGTCGGGGAGGACCCGAAGACCGCGATGGCCTCCGCCGTCGGCAGGGTCGGCGAGGCCATCGCGTCCGCGGCCGGCGCCGTCATCGTCTGCTTCCTCGCGCTGCTGCTCTCCTCGCTCAGCTTCCTCATCTCCATGGGCCCGGCACTCGCCATCGCCATCGCCGTGACCCTGCTCGCCTGCCTCACCCTGATCCCGGCCATCGTCTCCCTGATGGGCACCAAGGTGTTCTGGCCCTCCAAGGCCTGGCGTCACGAGCCGCGCGCGGCCCGCTTCGGTGCCATGGGCCGGGCCGTCGCCCGCCGCCCCGGCCTGTTCCTGGGCGCCTCCGGCCTGCTCATGGCTGCCCTGGCGGTCGGCTCGATCGGCTACGAGCCGGTGTTCTCCTCCGAGCAGAAGGTGGACACGTCCAACGAGTCCTCCGTGGCGACGTTCGACATGCGCAAGGACCTCCCGGCGGGCAGCACCAACCCCAGCACCGTCCTGATGCGCTCCACAGAAGGTGAGAAGCTCGAACAGAAGGAGATGACCGCTTACCTCAACAGCCTCAAGAAGGTCGAGGGGGTCGGTTCCGTCACCCGCTCGCAGCTGAGCAAGGACGGCGAAACCGCCGAGTTCAGTGTGGTCCTGACGGCGGACCCGGTCGGCAGCAAGGCCATGGACATCGTCCGCGGCCCGCTGCGCACCACGGCCCACGAGGCCGCACCGTCCGGTACGGAGGCCAAGGTCGGCGGGGTCACGTCCGTCTTCGTCGACATCAACAAGGCCGTCAACCGCGACTTCTCGGTGGTGTTCCCCACCGCGGCTGCGCTGATCATGCTGATCCTCGCCCTCCTGCTGCGCAGCCTCATCGCACCGATCTATCTGATGCTGTCGGTGGCGCTCGGTTTCGGAGCCACGCTCGGCGCTACGGTGCTGCTCTTCCAGAAGGTCCAGGGCGAGCCCGGACTGACCTTCTTCCTGCCCGTCATCATGTACTTGTTCGTCGTGGCCATCGGTACCGACTACAACATCCTGATGGTCGCCCGACTACGTGAAGAGGCCAAGGAAGGCCTCGCCCCCCGGGAGGCCACGGCCAAGAGCATCCAGCACGCGGGTCCGACCATCGCGGCCGCCGGTGTGATCCTCGCCGGCACCTTCGCCTCGATGACGCTGGCCAACGACGTCACGCTCGCACAGACCGGCTTCGCGGTCGCGTTCGGCATCGTCATCGCCTCGTTCGTCATGGCGATGTTCTTCACACCGGCCCTCACCACCCTGTTCGGCCGCGCCGCCTGGTGGCCGCGCCGCATCAGGCCGCAGGCGCCGCTCGAGGACGCGCCATACCGGGCGGACCAGCACGCGGTATCCGTCCAGGGCGGAGGCCCGTACGCGCCGCACGGCTCCGGCGACCGGCGGGACTGACCCGACCGGATCGCCCCCGACACGGCTGAGGCCGGGGTCACGGATCATCCGTGACCCCGGCCTTCGCGGGAGGCGGGGTGCTCTCGCCTATTCTGCGATCTTGGTACGGCCGATCCATCGAAAGGTGATGAGCTCGGATTCCGTACCGCTGGTGGTCCGCTGCAGCGGTGCGTGTATGGATTCGAAATGCTCGTAACCATTGCCGTAACGGATCTTGATCTTCTCCTCAGAGAAGATCACCTCGTCCAGTTCGGTCAGCTTGACTGATCCGGACAACCCGCTGGGCCCGCCTTCCAGCTGCACCGAGCGCATCGCCATGGCGGAGGAATCTTGGACGACTCTACGCATGGGCCTCCTCTCGTCTCGCAATGATTCTTCTTTGGGGCAGCCCGCCCGGATACCCCTCAACTGCCCCTATGGAACGAGTAATTAGGGCAGACAATCGAAAATGGACTGGGGTGCGTGTTCGAGGGGTTCGGTAGGGGTACACCCGCGCCGGGCCGCTGCCTATCGTCATAGGAATGCGTACGTGGCGACCGTGCCGAACCGGTCGAGATCTTCACCACTGGAACAACGGGAGACCGCAGTGATAGCCGACCTGGTCGCCGCGATCGAAGCGCCGGATGTGGCGCCGTGTGACATTGCGTCTCTGCCGGTACCGGAGTCGTACCGAGCGGCCGTGCTCTACAAAGACGAACAGGGCATGTTCGACGGAATCCCGGTCGCCGACCGGGAGCCCGCCAAGTCCGTTCACATCGATGACGTACCGACCCCCGAGCCCGGCCCCGGCGAGGCACTGATCGCCGTCATGGCCAGCTCGGTCAACTACAACACGGTGTGGAGCGCGCTGTTCTCGCCGGTGCCGACGTTCGCCTTTCTCGAGCGCTACGCCCGCACCGGCGGCCCGGCCGCCCGTCACGACCTGCCCTATCACGTGATCGGCTCGGACCTCTCCGGGGTGGTGCTGCGCACCGGCCCCGGGGTGCGCCGCTGGCAGCCCGGTGACCGGGTGGTCGCACACTGCCTGTCCGTCGAGCTGGAGGACGCTGCGGGCCACAACGACACGATGCTGGACCCCGAGCAGCGCATCTGGGGCTTCGAGACCAACTTCGGCGGCCTGGCCCAGCTCTCCCTGGTCAAGGCCAACCAGCTGATGCCCAAGGCCGCACACCTCACCTGGGAGGAGGCGGCCGCGCCCGGGCTGGTCAACTCCACCGCGTACCGCCAGCTGGTGTCGGGCAACGGCGCCGGTATGAAGGTGGGCGACAACGTGCTGATCTGGGGCGCGGGCGGCGGTCTCGGCTCGTACGCGACCCAGTACGCCCTGGCCGGGGGCGCGACGCCGGTCTGCGTGGTCTCCAGCGAACAGAAGGCGGCCATCTGCCGGGCGATGGGCGTCGAAGCCATCATCGACCGCAGCGCCGAGGACTACCGGTTCTGGCGGGACGAGCACACCCAGGATCAGCGTGAGTGGAAGCGCTTCGGCGGCAGGATCCGCGAGCTGACGGGCGGCGAGGACGTGGACATCGTCTTCGAGCACCCGGGCCGGGAGACCTTCGGCGCCTCGGTCTATGTCGCCCGCAGGGGCGGCACCGTCGTCACCTGCGCCTCGACTTCCGGCTATCGGCACGAGTTCGACAACCGCTATCTGTGGATGCACCTGAAGCGGATCGTCGGTTCCCACTTCGCCAATTACCGCGAGGCGTGGGAGGCCAACCGCCTGGTCGTCAAGGGCCGGATCCACCCCACGCTGTCGCGCACCTACCCGCTCGCCGAGATCGGCGAGGCGGTGCAGGACGTCCACGGCAACCGGCACCACGGCAAGGTGGGCGTGCTCTGTCTGGCCCCTCGGGAGGGCCTTGGGGTCAGCGACCCCGAGCTGCGGGCCGTGCACGAACCGGCCATCAACCGCTTCCGGATTGGATGAGCACCACTCAGGTCGCTGTTCCCAGCGGGCCATCGCTTCGGCGGTGGCCCGCTCCCTTTCCCCCGGACGCCGGACGGGCTGGAAGTCCAGCCCGTCCGGCCCCGGGGGTGGGGGACAGTGAGGCCGTCAGAGCCACTTGGCGGACAGCCCCTGGAGCAGGCCGGAAATCCGTACCCGCGCCGCGCTCTCCGGGTCGAGCCCGAGGATCGAATCGTCGAGCTTGTTCAGCTCCTCGAGCACGAGGATGGCCGCCGCGGCGTCGCCGGGCAGCATCTCCTCCCGCAGATGCCGGGCGAGGCCAACCGCCGTGGGGTGCTCGAAGACCAGCGTGGTCGGCAGACTGAGCTGGGTCTCCTGCTCCAGCTGGTTGCGCAGCCGCACCGCCGCCACCGAGTCGAAGCCCATGTCCAGAAGCCCGCGGTCCGGGTCGACGAGCGTGCTGTCGGCGTATCCGAGCACGATCGCTATCTGGCCGCGGACCACCTCCAGCAACAGCTCCTCCTGCTCCTCCTCCGAGCATCCGGCCAGCCGCTGGACCAGGGACACGGCAGTGTCCCTGGCCTCCGGTTCGGTGGCCTGGCGGATGCCCGTAGGCGCCGTCCCGTCCTGCGTCCCGTCCTGCGTCCCGTCCTGCGATCCGGACACCACTGGGACACCACCGGCCTCCGGCTCAGCGCCGGTATCACCGGACGTCGGCAGGGCCACCCGGTCCAGCAGGTCATCCGGCGTGGGCCGGAGCTCCAGCGACGCCACCGACAACACCGGCGCGCCCGTGCCGTCGGACGCCCGCAGCGACACCGTGTCGGGGCCCGCCGGGGACAGGGTGACCCGCAGCCTGGACGCGCCGACCGCGTGCAGGCCGACCCCCTTCCAGACGGACGGCAGATATGCCGTCCTCGGGTCGCCGACGAATCCCGCCAGCACCTCACCGGTCAACGCCCCGTCGAGCAGGGCCGGGTGAACGGCCCAGCGTCCGGCGTCCGCGGTGCCCGGCGCCACGGCCGACAGCGCGATGTCGAGGAAGACCTCGTCACCTCGGCGCCAGGCCGGGACCCCGGCGTCCTCCAGCGGCCACGCGTCGGCGGGCGGCCACGCTTCCGCGGCCCCCGTCTCCGGGCTACCGCCCTCGCACAGGACGGCCGTGGCATGACGCACCCATCCCTGGTCCCGCCGGTCGCGGCCGGGACGGTCCGCTTCACGACGGCAGTACACCTCCACCTCACGGCGGCCCGACCCGTCCGCACCGTTCACCGAGACCTGCACCTGGACCGCGCCCCGGTCGGGGAGGATCAGCGGTTCGTGCACGGTGAGTTCCTCGACCACGTGGCTGCCGAACTGGAGACCGGCCTGGAGCACCAGCTCCACGAAGCCGGTCGAGAACAGCACCGCCCCCGCGTCCGCCCGCCCGCCAGGCCAACCGCCCCCGCCCGTGCCGATGACTCCGGTGAGGAGCCCGCCGTCGGAACCGGGCAGCGGCACCAGCGCGGACACCAGCGGATGGTCCAGCGCGCCCAGACCGAAGTCGCTCGCCTCACCCGCCGCACGTGACGCCTCCAGCCAGAAGCGGGTCCGCTGGAAGGCGTACGTCGGCAGTTCCACCCGCCGGGCGCCGGGGAACACCGGTCGCCAGTCCAGTGGCACGCCACGGACGTGCAATTGGCCGAGGGCCGTGGTGACCGTGACCGTCTCGGACCGGTCGGCCCGCAGCGCGGGCACGAACGCGGCCTCGGGACCGGAGCCACCCGCCTGCGCCAGCGCGGTCAGCGTCCCGTCCGGTCCTAGCTCCAGGAACGTCGTCGTGCCCAGCTCCCGCAGGCGCGTCAGCCCGTCCGAGAAGCGCACGGTCTCACGGACGTGCCGCACCCAGTACCCGGGCGTGCACAGCTCCTGGTCCGCCACCGCGCCGGTCACGTTCGACACCACCGGGATCCGCGGCGCATGGAACTCGACGCTCTGGAGGGTTTCGCCGAACTCCGTCAGCATGCCGTCCATGCGCGGCGAGTGGAAGGCGTGGCTGACCCGCAGCCGACGCGTCTTCACGCCCTGCCCGGCCAGCACGTCGACGACGGCCAGCACCGCGTCCTCATCACCGGACACCACCACCGACTGCGGACCGTTCACGGCGGCGATCCCCGCCCCGTCGGTCAGCAGTGGCACCACGTCCTCCGCGGACGCGCCCACCGCCACCATCGCCCCGCCCGCCGGCAGGGCCTGCATCAGCCGACCCCGCGCGGCGACGATCCTCGCCGCGTCCGGCAGCGACCACACGCCTGCCACGTACGCGGCGGTCAGCTCGCCGATCGAGTGGCCCAACAGGTAGTCGGGCTCGACACCCCACGACGACACCAGCCGGAACAGCGCCACCTCCAGAGCGAACAACCCCGCCTGCGTGTAGGCGGTCTCGTTCAGGCAGTCCGTGCCATCGGCCACCACCTCGGTCAGCGGACGCTCGAGGTACGGATCCAGCGCCGCGCAGACCTCGTCCCACGCCCGGGCGAACACCGGGTACGCGCCGTACAGCTCACGGCCCATTCCCGCCCGCTGAGAACCCTGACCCGTGAACAGCACCGCCAGTCGTCCGGGCGCCGAGGAGTCCACGACCACGCCAGGCGCGGGCTCGCCCATGGCGAGCGCCGCCAGACCACGCAGCAGCTCGTCGCCGTCGGAGCCGATCACGGCCGCCCCGTGCGAGAGCGCCGACCGCGTGGCCGCGAGCGACCAGCCGACGTCGGACGGCCTCAACCGGGTGCCCTCCTCCCCTTCCAGCTCCCCTTCCAGGAAGGATCGCAGCCGCTCGGCCTGGGCCCGCAAGCCACGTTCGCCCTGACCGGACAGCACCCACGGCAGGACCACCGGTTCGGCCCGCTCCGGCTCCCGCTCCGGCTCCCGCTCCGGCTCGGGCGTGGCCTCGAGCCCGGACACCGGCTCCGTACCGGCCGACAGGGCGGGCCGCTCCTCGATGATCACGTGCGCGTTGGTGCCGCTCACGCCGAACGACGAGACACCGGCCCGGCGTGCGCGCGCGGCCTCCGGCCACTCCGTCTGCTCGGTCAGCAGCTCCACCGCGCCGGCCGACCAGTCCACGAAGGACGACGGCTTGTCCACATGCAGCGTCCGTGGCAGCACACCGTGGCGCATCGCCATCACCATCTTGATCACACCGGCCACACCGGCCGCGGCCTGCGTGTGCCCGAGGTTGGACTTGACCGACCCCAGCAGCAGGGGCCGGTCCGCGTCCCGGTCCCGGCCGTACGTGGCCAGGATCGCCTGCGCCTCGATCGGGTCGCCCAGCCGGGTGCCCGTGCCGTGCGCCTCGACCGCGTCGACGTCCGACGCGGACAGCCCCGCGTCCGCGAGGGCGGCCCGGATCACCCGCTGCTGGGAAGGGCCGTTGGGGGCCGTGAGGCCGTTCGAGGCACCGTCCTGGTTGACGGCCGACCCCCGCACCACGGCCAGTACCTGGTGGCCGTTGCGCTCGGCGTCCGACAGCCGCTCGACCAGCAGCATGCCGACGCCCTCACTCCAGCCGGTGCCGTCCGCCGCGTCGGCGAAGGCCTTGCACCGGCCGTCGGCCGCCAGACCGCGCTGACGGGAGAACTCGACGAACACGCCGGGTGTGGCCATCACCGTCACACCACCGGCCAGCGCCAGTGAACACTCGCCCGACCGCAGCGCCTGCACCGCGAGGTGCAGTGCCACCAGCGACGACGAGCAGGCCGTGTCCACCGTCACCGCCGGCCCCTCCAGCCCGAAGCTGTAGGAGAGCCGGCCCGAGAGCACACTGCCCGCGCCGCCGGTCAGGAAGTATCCCTCGGAGCCCGCCGCGGCCGCCTGGTCGGCGCCCATGCCGTACCCCAGCGAAGCACCGCCGACGAACACGCCCGTCCGGCTGCCCTTCAACGACGCCGCCGGGACACCGGCCCGCTCGAACGCCTCCCACGCGGCCTCCAGCAGCAGCCGCTGTTGCGGGTCCATCGCCAGCGCCTCACGCGGTGAGATCCCGAAGAAGTCCGCGTCGAATTCGTCCGCGTCGTGGACGAAGCCGCCCTCGCGGACGTACGACGTGCCGGACTCGTCCGCGTCGTCGCTGAACAGGCCATCCAGATCCCAGCCGCGGTCCGTCGGCAGGTCCGAGATCGCGTCCCGCCCCGCACCGAGCAGCTCCCAGAGCTTTTCCGGGGAGGTCGCCCCGCCCGGATAGCGGCAGCTCATGCCCACGATGACGATCGGATCGTCCGCCGACTCCGCCGACTCCGCCGTGCCCCGGGACGGAGCGGCGTCGTCCCGCTCCGTCCCGACCGCCTCGCCGACCGCCTCGCCGACCAGCTCCGTGCGGAGATGTCCGGCCAGCACCAGCGGCGTCGGGTAGTCGAAAACCGTGGTCGCAGGCAGACGAACACCCGTCGCGGTGCCCAGCCGGTTGCGCAGCTCGACGGCGATCAGCGAATCGAAGCCGATCTCCCCGAACGTGCGTCCCGCGTCGACCGCCGCCGGGGAATCGTGCCCGAGCACCGTCGCGACCTGCGCACGCACCAGGTCCAGCACGAACTGCTCCTGCGCGGCGACCGGCATCCCCGCCAACCGCGAACGCAGGGACGACTCCTCGTCGATCCCGCCCCCGCTCGCACGGCGCAGCGGAGTGCGGACCAGGTCGCGGAACAGCTCCGGCAGCGCACCGGCGTCGGCCTGCTCCTGCAGCGTGGCCGTGTCCAGCGGCGTGGCCAGGACGACCGCGTCCCCGGCCGTCCGCGCCACATCGAGGAGCCGCAGCCCCTGCTCGGTGGCGAGGGGTGTCACACCGGACCGCGCCATCCTGCTGAGGTCCTGCTCCGAGAGATGGGCAGTCATGCCCCCGCGCTCGGCCCACAAGCCCCACGCCACCGACACCCCGGGCAGGCCGGACGCCCTGCGGTGGGCCGCCAACGCGTCCAGATAGCTGTTCGCCGCGGCGAAGGCGCCCTGCCCCGGGCTGCCCAGCACCCCCGCGGACGAGGAGAACAGCACGAACTCGGCCAGGTCACGGTCGCGCGTCAGCTCGTGCAGGTGCCACGCGCCATCGACCTTCGGCCGCAGCACCTCTTCAACCTGATGCGGCGTCAGCGACTCGATCACCGCGTCGTCGAGCACCCCCGCGGTGTGGACGACCACCCGCAGCTCCGGAAGGGAGTCCAGCAGCTCCGCCAGCTCCTTCCGGTCGGCTACGTCACAGGCCACCACCCGCACCTCGGAACCCAGTTCGCGCAGCCGCTCGGCCAGCTCACCGGCGCCCGGAGCCGCGCCACCGCGACGGCCGGCCAGGACCACGTCCCGCGCGCCATGGCGCTCGACCAGATGCCGGGCCACCAGACCGCCCAGCGCACCCGTGCCACCCGTGATCAACACCGTGTCCCGCGCACCCAACGGCTCGGGAACGGCCGCTCGCGTACCGGCATCGGCCAACCGCGGCGCCAGAACGCGGCCCTGCCGCAGTACGAACTGCGCGTGCCCCGCCGCCACCGCGGCGGGCAACACGGCCAGAGAGCCCGGGTGCCCGTCGTGATCCACGAGCGTGACCCGGTCGGGATGCTCGTTCTGCGCACTACGCACCAGCCCCCACAGCGCGGCGGCACCCAGGTCCGTCACGCCCTCGCCCACCGTGGCCGACACCGCGCCGCGCGTCAGCACGACCAGGCGCGAGCCCGTGCAGCGATCGTCGGACAACCACCGCTGCACCGTCTCCAACACCCGGCACACCATCACCGGGACCGGATCGCCGTCCGAGGTGCACGACAGCACCAGCGTCTCGGGCACGGATACGTCATCCGGACCGACATCACCCAGCTCCACCAGCGGCGTGCCCGTGTCGTCCGGCACGGAGACCTCGCTCCACGCCACCCGGAACAGCGCGTCGTTGGCCACCCCGCGAGTGTCCTCGATCCGCTCGTCGGACAGCGCCCGCAGCGACAGCGAAGCCACCGACAGCACCGGCGCGCCCGTCACGTCGGCCACCTCGGCCGACACCGCGTCCGTACCGGCGGCCGACAGTGCGACCCTGACGGCCGACGCGCCCACCGCGTGCAGGGACACACCGGTCCACGACAGCGGCAGATGCGCCCGGTCGGCGTCGGACAGGAACCCGCCGAGACCCACCGCGTGCAGGGCCGCGTCGAGCAGGGCGGGATGCACACCGCACAGCGTCGCGTCCCCGTGTGCCTCCGGCGCCAGAGCCACCTCGGCGAACACTTCGTCACCGCGGACCCACGCCGCACGCAGCCCTTGGAACGTGGGCCCGTGGCCGAGACCGCGCTCGGCCATCGCCGTGTACACCTCGGAGACGTCGAGCCGTCGCGCGCCCTCCGGCGGCCAGACCGCCAGACGTTCCGCCACCGGCTCGCCGTCGGCGGCCACCAGGGTGCCGGAGGCATGGAGCAGCCACTCGTCCGAGCGGCAGGAATGGACCGTAACCGAGCGACGCTGCCGCTGGTCCACCGCACCGACCGCGACCTGGATCTGGACACCGTCCCCGTCCTGATCCGGAATCACGAGCGGAGCGTGCTCGACCAGCTCCTCCACCACGGTCAGACCGAACCGCCTGCCCGCCTGCAGCGCCAGCTCCACGAACCCGGAGCCGGGGAAGACGACCGTACCGAGCACCGCGTGGTCCGCCAGCCAAGGCTGTCCGTCCAGCGAGAGCCGCCCGGTCAGCACACTGCCGTCGGAACCGGGCAGGGCGAGCACCGCGCCCAGGAGCGGGTGCTCCACACTTCCGAGCCCCAGCCCGTCGGCCTCTGCCACGGGCCGCGCAGGCTCCAGCCAGTAGCGCTCCTGCTGGAAGGCGTACGTCGGCAGCTCGACCCGGCGCGCACCGGAACTGGCGAACAGCTGCTGCCAGTCCACCTCGACGCCACGTGCGTAAACGGTCCCGAGAGACGCGAAGAAGCGGTCGAGCCCGCCGTGATCGCGTCGTAGGGAGCCGGTCGCCAGGATGTGGGTGTTGGTGGTGTCGGCGGTGTCCTGGATGCCGATGGTGAGGACGGGGTGGGGGCTGGTTTCGATGAAGACGGTGTGGCCGAGGGTGAGCAGCTTCTCGATGGTGCCTTGGAAATCGACGGTGTGGCGGAGGTTGCGGTACCAGTAGGCGGCGTTCAGCTCCGCTGTGTCGGTGAGTGCGCCCGTGACGGTGGAGTAGAAGGGGATGGTGCCCGTCCGGGGTGTGATGGGCGCGAGTGCTTGGGCGAGTTCGTCTTCGATGCGTTCGACGTGGTCGGAGTGGGAGGCGTAGTCGACGGGGATGCGTTTGGCCTGCGGGTACTCGGTGAGGAGTGTGTCGAGTGTGTGGTTGTTGCCGGAGAGGACGGTGGAGGTGGGTCCGTTGATGGCGGCGATGGACAGGCCGTCTAGGTCGCGCAGCTGCTCTGCGGGGAGGGGTACGGAGACCATGCCGCCGTGGCCGGAGAGGGCAAGGAGGGCTTTGCTGCGCAGGGCTACGATGCGGGCGCCGTCTTGGAGGGTGAGGCCGCCTGCGACGCAGGCTGCGGCGATTTCTCCTTGGGAGTGTCCGATGACGGCGGCTGGTGTGATGCCGTGGGAGCGCCAGAGTTCGGCGAGGGAGACCATGACGGCCCACAGCACGGGCTGGACGACATCTACCCGGCGTAGCGCTTCCTCGTCGTTGAGGACGTCGAGGAGTGACCAGTCGGCGAACGGGCTCAGCGCGGCGGCGCACTCTCGCATGCGTTCGGCGAACACGGTCGAGGTGGCGAGGAGTTCCAGTGCCATGCCGGTCCACTGCGAACCCTGACCGGGGAAGACGAAGACGGTCTTGCGGCCGGGTTCTGCGGCGCCGCTGTTTTCGACCGTGTCCAGGCCGTGGAGGAGTTCGTCGCGGTTCGTGCCGACGACCACTGCGCGGTGTGACAGTGTCGCGCGCGTCGAGACCAGGGACCAGCCGATGTCCACGGGGTCCAGCTGGGGGTTGTCCAGTACGAAGGACTTGAGGCGCTCGATCTGCGCCCGCAGGCCGTCCTGCCCCGTCCCCGACAGCACCCATGGCACGGCGGGGGGAGCGTTGCGGTTGTCTTCCGGCTCGGTTGCTGTTGTGGGTGCTTGTTCGAGGATGACGTGGGCGTTGGTGCCGCTGACGCCGAAGGAGGAGATGCCTGCCCGGCGTGGGGCCTCTGTCTGCGGCCAGTCGGTGTGTTCGGTGAGCAGCTCGACCGAGCCGGTGGTCCAGTCGACGTGGGGGGTGGGTTCGTCCACGTGGAGGGTCTGGGGTAGTTGGCCGTGGCGCATGGCCATGACCATTTTGATGACACCTGCGACGCCTGCGGCGGCCTGCGTGTGCCCGATGTTGGACTTGATCGATCCCAGCAGGAGGGGCCGGTCGGCGTCGCGGTTTTGGCCGTAGGTGGCGAGGAGGGCTTGGGCTTCGATGGGGTCGCCGAGTGTGGTGCCGGTGCCGTGTGCTTCGACGGCGTGGATGT
>NZ_JBSFGE010000049.1:0-24107 GCF_053596435.1 Streptomyces sp. NPDC001700 | reverse complement strand
CCCTGGGCCGGATCGACGAGGCGCGGGCGGCGGAGCACCTGGAGGTCGTACGGAGCTACGGACTGCCGTACGCGCTGCCCGCCGACGTCGCTCCGCCCCGGACCCCGGGTCCGCCTGGGCGGGCGGGTCCGGCTGGGTGCGGCTGGGTGCGCGGACGGTGCGGTGGTGGGTGCCGGTGCGGGGCCTCCGGGGCAGGGTCCCGGACTCGTATATTTACGGCGCCGCTGACCAGGAGCGTGAAGTGACCGTCGAACGATCGGCGCCACAAATACACGGCGTCGTCCGAGACCCCACCCCTGCGACCCCACCCCTGCGCATCGTCGGCGTCCACCCCCCGGTGGCCCCCACCACTGACCTGGCCCGGTCGGGTTTCGCGGCCGGGTGCAGCCCGGTGGCGCACTTTGGGTCCCGGCCTGGCTGGGGTTTCGTGACCGGGTGCGGGCCGGTGGCCGGGTTGTGCCCACCCGTTCCGCCCCGCGGAACGATTGCCCACAACCGGGGGGCAGGTAGCCACCGGCGGGAGGGGGCGGGGTCGCAGGGGTGGGGGCCTGGACGACGACGTGTATTTGTGGCGCCTACTCCCGGCCCACTCCACGTTCTTCGGTGGTGGCGCCAAAAATATACGCGTCCAGGCCCCTGCCCCGGAGGCCCCGCCCCCGCACCCACCACCCTCACGCCCGTGCCACCCGCACACCGCACCCAGGAGGCCCACCACATGGCGCTCGACCTCATCGACCAGGCCCGCACCTGGCTGGCCGAGGACCCCGACCCCGAGACGCGCGACGAGCTGCGCGCGCTGCTGGACGCGGCCAAGGAGAAGGAGGGGGACAACGACGCGGCGCGGCGCGCGCTCGCCGCGCGCTTCGACGGCACGCTTCAGTTCGGCACCGCGGGCCTCCGCGGTGAACTGGGCGCGGGGCCCATGCGGATGAACCGTGCCGTCGTCATCCGCGCCGCCGCCGGGCTGGCCGCGTACCTCGCGAAGCAGCCGCAGTACGACGCCACCGGCCTCGTCGTCATCGGTTACGACGCCCGCTACAAGAGCGCGGAGTTCGCGCGCGACACGGCGGCCGTCATGACCGGCGCCGGATTCCGCGCGGCGCTGCTGCCGCGTCCGCTGCCGACGCCGGTGCTCGCGTTCGCCATCCGGCACCTGGGGGCCGTCGCGGGGGTCGAGGTGACGGCGAGCCACAACCCGCCGCGCGACAACGGGTACAAGGTCTACCTGGACGACGGCTCGCAGATCGTTCCGCCCGCCGACGCGGAGATCGCGGCCGAGATCGCGGCGATCGGCGGCCTGGACGACGTACGCCGCCCGGACACCGGGTGGGAGACGCTGGACGACGCCGTGCTGGACGCGTATCTGGCCCGTACGGACGCCGTGCTGACGCCCGGCTCGCCGCGCGACGCCCAGGTGGTCTACACGCCGCTGCACGGCGTGGGCCGCGAGACGCTGAGCGCCGCGTTCGCACGGGCGGGCTTCCCGGCGCCGACGGTGGTGGCCGAGCAGGCGGAGCCGGATCCGGCGTTCCCGACGGTGGCGTTCCCGAACCCGGAGGAGCCGGGGGCGATGGACCTGGCGTTCGCGACGGCGCGCGAGGCGGCGCCAGACATCGTCATCGCTAACGACCCGGACGCGGACCGCTGCGCGGTGGCGGTCCCGGCGCCGGGGACGGGCAGCGGCTGGCGGATGCTGCGCGGCGACGAGGTCGGCGCGCTGCTCGCCACCCACCTCGTCCACAGGCGGCGCGCCCGTGGCGCCTTCGCGACGACGATCGTCTCCTCGTCGCTCCTGTCCCGCATCGCGGCCGACGCGGGCGCGGCGTACGCGGAGACGCTGACGGGGTTCAAGTGGCTGGCCCGGGTGGACGGTCTGCGGTACGCGTACGAGGAGGCGCTCGGGTACTGCGTGGATCCGGAGGGCGTGCGCGACAAGGACGGGATCACGGCCGCGCTGCTGGTCGCGGAGCTGGCGTCGGAGCTGAAGGGGCAGGGGCGTACGCTCGCCGACCTGCTGGACGACATCGCCGTGGCGCACGGTCTGCACGCCACCGATCAGTTGTCCGTACGGGTCGAGGACCTGTCCCTGATCGCGGCGGCGATGCGGCGGCTGCGCGAGGAGCCCCCGGCCGAGCTGGCGGGCCTGGCGGTCGCCTCGGCCGAGGATCTGTCCCGGGGTACGGAGACCCTGCCCCCGACGGACGGGCTGCGGTATCTCCTGGCCGGGAAGGACGCCGTCCGCTCGGCGCGGGTCATCGTGCGCCCGAGCGGTACGGAGCCCAAGCTGAAGTGCTACCTGGAGGTGGTCGTGGACGTGCCCACGGCCGAGGACCTGCCCCGGGCCCGCGCCACGGCGGAAACGGTGCTGGCGGCCCTGAAGAAGGACCTCGCGGCGGCGGCCGGGATCTAAGCGTCCGTTTCATGAACCGGTACGAACCGGCTCGGCCGGTAGGTCGTCGGCCGCGTCGAGCGCCCGCACAGGGTGTCGACGCGGACCGCCGACCAGTCGACGGCACGTCCTCAGATCACCAGCATGATCACCAGCAGCACGGCCCCGGCCAGGGTCGGCGCGATGACCTCGAACGCCCAGCGCACCTCGGGCTCGCCCTGCGCGCCCTGGCGGGCCGCGTTGGACTCGGCCAGCTCGCGCAGATCGCCGATCGTCTGGTCGGCCTGGGCGCGCCGGTCCGCCGTCGCGCTCTGGCCGGGTGTACGGCCGAGGAACGTCGGCGACGCCGCGTCGCGGTTCTGCTGCCGGGCGGCGCGCTTGCGCTGGCGCAGCGAGACGGGGACGGCCCACAGCTGGTACGTCGCGCCGCCCGCCAGCACCTCGCTGGTGTAGCTCGCCCGCAGGGTGTCGACGGAGGCCCAGGGGAGGGTGATGGTGCGGAAGGGGTTGCGTACGAGCAGCCGGTCCGCGCCCGCGTACACCGCCGGGCGCACGGTGAAGGCGATCACCACCGGCACGGCGCACAGCAGCCCGGCGAGGGCCAGCCACGGGGTGCGGCCCTCGCCGCGCAGGATGGCGTCGATGCCGAGCCAGCCGCCGAGGGCGAGCAGCAGGACGCCGCCCGCGATGCCGCCCGGGGAGCGGTAGACGCGGTCGCCGTATGTGGGCTCCTCGTCGGGCTGCGGGGGGCGTGCGGGGTCGTCCGGGCTCGTCATGGGGCCGATTGTGCCGCACGGTCCGGCGCGTTGGGCCTCGGGATCAACACGGAACGAGCACGGATCGGGGACCGGAGCAGGGCCGGAGCGGGACCGGGTCGGGGTCGATCGGGGCCCGGTCCCGATCAAGGCCGGGGGGTGACATACCGCTACGCGCGTAGATATGCTCACCTGGTGACCATGCCCACCACAGTTCCCGCATACGGCACAGAGGCCGCGGAGCGACTGGCGTCGATGGCGGACGTGACCGCCACCGACAGCGCGCTGCGCCGCTTCCTGCACGGCCTGCCGGGCGTCGACGCGGTCGGCCTGCAGGCCCGTGCCGCGACCCTCGGCACCCGCTCGATCAAGACGACGGCGAAGGCGTACGCCATCGACCTGGCGATCTCGATGATCGACCTGACGACCCTGGAGGGCGCGGACACCCCGGGCAAGGTCCGGGCGCTGTGCGCGAAGGGGATCAGCCCCGACCCCACCGACCGCTCCGCCCCGCCGGTCGCGGCGATCTGCGTCTACGGCGACATGGTGGCGACCGCGAAGGAGGCCCTGCGGGGCAGCGCGATCCACGTGGCGGCCGTCGCGACAGCGTTCCCGTCCGGCCGCGCCGCCCGTTCCGTGAAGCTGGCCGACACCCGGGAGGCGGTGGCCGCCGGTGCGGACGAGATCGACATGGTGATCGACCGCGGGGCGTTCCTCTCCGGCCGCTACCTCGACGTCTTCGAGGAGATCCGCGAGGTCAAGGCGGCCTGCGTCCGCCCCGACGGCAGCGCGGCGCACCTGAAGGTGATCTTCGAGACGGGCGAGCTGCAGACGTACGACAACGTGCGCCGCGCGTCCTGGCTGGCGATGCTCGCGGGCGCCGACTTCATCAAGACCTCCACCGGCAAGGTGTCCGTCAACGCCACGCCGCCCGTCACCCTCGTCCTCCTGGAGGCGGTACGGGACTTCCGCGCGGCCACCGGCGTCCAGGTGGGGGTGAAGCCCGCGGGCGGCATCCGTACGACCAAGGACGCGATCAAGTACCTGGTGATGGTCAACGAGACGCTGGGCGAGGAGTGGCTGTCAGCGGACTGGTTCCGCTTCGGCGCGTCGAGTCTGCTGAACGATCTGCTGATGCAGCGCCAGAAGCTGAGCACCGGCCGGTACTCCGGTCCCGACTACGTGACGGTGGACTGATACGCCATGCCCGTTTTCGAGTACGCCCCCGCTCCCGAGTCCCGCGCGGTCGTCGACATCGCCCCGTCGTACGGGCTGTTCATCGACGGCGAGTTCCGCGAGGCGGGCGACGGCAAGGTCTTCAAGACGCTGTCCCCGTCGTCGGAAGAGGTCCTGTCGGAGGTCGCCCAGGCCAACGCCGAGGACGTGGACCGCGCGGTGAAGGCGGCCCGTAAGGCGTTCGAGTCCTGGTCGGCGCTGCCTGGTGCCGAGCGCGCCAAGTATCTGTTCCGTATCGCGCGGATCATCCAGGAGCGCTCGCGCGAGCTGGCGGTGCTGGAGTCGCTGGACAACGGCAAGCCGATCCGCGAATCGCGGGACGCCGATCTGCCGCTGGTCGCGGCGCACTTCTTCTACTACGCGGGCTGGGCCGACAAGCTCGCCTACGCGGGCTACGGCGCCGATCCCCGGCCGCTGGGCGTGGCGGGCCAAGTCATCCCCTGGAACTTCCCCCTCCTGATGCTGGCCTGGAAGATCGCCCCGGCGCTGGCGACCGGCAACACGGTCGTGCTGAAGCCCGCCGAGACGACCCCGCTCAGCGCCCTCTTCTTCGCGGACATCTGCCGCCAGGCGGGCCTGCCCAAGGGCGTGGTCAACATCGTCACCGGGGACGGCTCGACCGGCGCCGAGCTGGTCGCCCACCCCGGCATCGACAAGGTGGCCTTCACGGGGTCGACCGAGGTCGGCAAGGCGATCGCCCGCACAGTGGCCGGTACGGAGAAGAAGGTCACCCTGGAGCTGGGCGGCAAGGCCGCGAACATCGTCTTCGACGACGCGCCGATCGACCAGGCGGTCGAGGGCATCGTCAGCGGCATCTTCTTCAACCAGGGCCACGTCTGCTGCGCGGGCTCCCGCCTGCTCGTCCAGGAGTCCATCCAGGACGAGCTGCTGGACGCCCTCAAGCGCCGTATGCGCACCCTGCGGGTCGGCGACCCGCTGGACAAGAACACCGACATCGGCGCGATCAACTCCGCCGATCAGCTGGCCCGGATCCGCGACCTGGCCGACGCGGGCGAGGCCGAGGGCGCCGAGCGCTGGGCACCGGAGTGCGAACTGCCCAGCTCCGGCTACTGGTTCGCGCCCACCCTCTTCACCGGCGTCACCCAGGCGCACCGGATCGCCCGCGAGGAGATCTTCGGCCCGGTCCTGTCCGTGTTGACCTTCCGCACCCCCGACGAGGCCATCGCCAAGGCGAACAACACCCCGTACGGCCTGTCGGCGGGCATCTGGACGGAGAAGGGCTCGCGCATCCTGGAGATGGCGAGCAAGCTGCGCGCCGGGGTGATCTGGTCCAACACGTTCAACAAGTTCGACCCCGCCTCGCCGTTCGGCGGCTACAAGGAGTCGGGCTACGGCCGCGAGGGCGGCCGCCACGGCCTGGAGGCATACCTCAATGTCTGACCGTCTCAGCGTCTTCAAGACCTACAAGCTGTACGTCGGCGGGAAGTTCCCGCGTTCCGAGAGCGGCCGGGTGTACGAGGTGACCGACGCAAAGGGCCACTGGCTGGCCAACGCCCCCCAGGCCTCTCGCAAGGACGCCCGCGACGCGGTCGCCGCCGCGCGCAAGGCGTTCGGCGGCTGGTCGGGCGCCACCGCGTACAACCGGGGCCAGATCCTGTACCGCGTCGCCGAGATGCTGGAGGGCCGCCGCGACCAGTTCGTGGCCGAGGTCTCGGCCGCCGAGTCCCTCTCCAAGTCGAAGGCCACCGCTGCCGTCGACGCGGCGATCGACCGCTGGGTCTGGTACGCGGGCTGGTCCGACAAGATCGCCCAGATCGCGGGCTCCGCGAACCCCGTGGCCGGGCCGTACTTCAACCTCTCCACCCCCGAGCCGACGGGCGTGGTGGCCCTCCTGGCCCCCCAGGACTCCTCATTCCTCGGCCTGATCTCGGTCCTGGCCCCGGCGATCGTCACCGGCAACACGGCCGTCGTCGTAGCCGCCGAGCGCGCCCCGCTCCCCGCCCTCTCCCTGGCCGAGGTCCTGGCCACCTCCGACCTCCCGGGCGGCGTGGTCAACATCCTCTCGGGCCGCACCCCGGAACTGGCCACCCCGCTCGCCGCCCACCAGGACGTCAACGCGATCGATCTGGCAGGCGCGGCCACGGAGCTGGCGACCGAACTCGAAGCAGCCGCCGCCGACAACCTCAAGCGCGTACTCCGTCCACACCCTGTGGACTGGCCCACCGACCCCGGCACCACCCGCCTCCTCGCCTTCCTGGAGACGAAAACGGTCTGGCACCCCATGGGCGTCTGACCCGACCCGGCGGGTGGTGGTTGCGCGGGCGATCAGGTTGCCCTGGTCGCCCAGCGCCTTGCCTTCGGCGGTCGCTGCGGTCATGCCTCCGTCAGCGATCGCGGACAGGTTCAAGGAACTCGAGCCGATTGCCGAGCTTGTCGAACGCGTAGAAGCGATCGTGTCCAGGGAAGTCGTCATCCCAGGTGACGCTCACCCCGTGGTCTTCCAATCGCACGGCGAGCGCTTGGAGCGAGGTCACAAGGATGCCCGGATGTGCCTTCCTGTTCGGACGGAAGTCCTCTTCAACCCCCAAGTGGACCTCCAGGCCACCGCCTCGAAACCAGCACCCCCCACGAGCCGCTAGCGCTGGCGGCTTCTTGAGCTCCGCCATCCCGAGAATGCCTCCCCAGAAATCGCGGCAGAGCTCTTCACTTCCTGGAGGGATGGCAAGCTGCACGTGATGCAGGCCGCCCAAGACGTATTCACGCGCCCCCTGAGCCATCTCCGCTCCCCACCCTCTGCCCAGAAATCTTGACGTCAAGATAGTTAGGGTCATGCGGGCCTGACAAGGGCGTGCGCCCAGAACGAGCACTTCCCGACCGTTTTCACAGGAACTTTTGGACTGCCGGGGACGGAGCGCTAAAGGATCATGCACGTGGTGGTGGCGTGGGCGATCAGGTTGCCCTGGTCATCCAGCACCTTGCCCTCGGCGGTCGCGGTGCGGCGGCCCGCGTGGATGACGGTGCCTTCGGCGGTGAGCGTCTGGCCGTCCGTACGGGCGGCGCGAATGTAGTTGACCTTGAGTTCGAGGGTCGTGTAGCTCGTCCCGGCGGGGAGGGTGGTGTGGACGGCGCAGGCCATGGCGGAGTCGAGGAGGGTCGCGGCGATACCGCCGTGGACGGTACCCAGCGGGTTGGCGAAGTCGGGGCGGGTGTCGAGGGAGATGACGATCCGGCCGTGCTCGACCTCGTCGAACCGCATGCCGAGCAGGCGGCCGATGGACGGGATGTCGGCGGGGCGTTCCGTCTGCACCCAGCGCATCAGTTCCAGGCCGGACATGGCTGCGAGGTCGGTGGTGGTCATAGGCGTTCTCCTCGTTCGCGTGGTGCGGGTCGGCCGTATCCCGCAGATTGGCCACCCCAGAGCTACCTGTCAGTAACTTATGGCGTGCATCCCAAACCACGCAAGGGGCGTTCGCGGTGCCGGAGGTACGTCAGGCCGGGGCGGCCGTCGAGCGTCGTCTCGCCGACGACGGTGAAGCCGGTGCGGGCGAGCACGGCGCGGGAGGCCGCGTTGTCGAGGGTGGTCTCGGTCCGCAGCGCGGTCAGCCCGTAGCGGTCGGCGGCCAGGTCGCACATCGTCCGCACGGCCCCGGTGGCCAGCCCCCGGCCCGCGGCGGGCTCGGCGATCCGGTAGCCGAGCGCGGCGCAACCGTCCGCCAGGTCCACGAGGTTGACCCGCCCCAGCACCTCGCCCTCGGCCAATGCCTCGGGACGCAGGAGCCCCGGCCTCCTCGCCCACACACTCGCGGGCGAGGAGGCTCACTTCAATACCGCTCCCGCCCCCCGGGATAGCGAATAGCCGCCCGGCACCCCGGCGCATCCCCGGGCACCGGCTCGCCATCAAGCGCGTAGCAGAGCGCGGCGTGCAACTGCTCCGCCTCCAGCGTCGTCAGCACCAGCGTGGCAGGAGCGGCGTCCCCGGGCCGAACACCGCGAAGCGGCAGCTCAAGGCGCCCGTCCCGGCCACGCCGCAGACCGCGCCCCGCTACGGGAGCAACCTCGCTCATTCCCCCACTCCCAGCCGCCCGCCCCGGCTCTCGGCGACCCGTAGCGCATCGCGCAGCGCCTCACACAGGCACTTGACCAGGAACCGCAGCTCCCGGACACCCACCTTCTGGTCGTCGACCATCACCCCCACATGCCCCAGGAGTTCGGCCCCCGCCGTGAGCTGCACGGCCTCCATCTCATCGGCAAGCCGCGACACCGGACCATCGCCACCCTCGTCCGCCACGAGATAACACCGCTTCCCCTCCGTCCCCGGCCACGGCAACAGCCGGGCCCGCACGCTCACCGGATCACCACCACGCCGTGCGGTGGGCACAGCATGACGACGCGGAGGCGACGCTCCTCTTGTGGTCCGCTGTGGGTGTCTGCCGTCCGTCCGCTCTTCTTGGCGGGCAGCACCAGCCGTAACACCCATTCCATGGCCCTAGCGGTCATCTTCCGCACGCTGGCCTCCTCTTGCCGATCGCGAGGTTCCTGTTGACCTGCAAGCGTCACCGTTCATACGGCCGGGCGTTAGCCCATGATGGGTAGACCCACCGTGGGCGGGAGGAGCATCAACGTGACACCACCCACCGCATTACCGCCCCGCGTACTCGAACGCGACGACGTACGGAGCGCACTCGCCGAACGGGACTTCGGCACGGTCTTTCGACTGGCCCGTAAGTGGGGCGGCATCAGCTACAACCAGATCGGCGAGGCGTGCGGCATCAAGTCCGAACGCGTGGGGACCGTCGCCCGTGGCGATGCGCGGATCACCTCGCTGGCCAAAATCGAGGAAATCGCGGACGCCTTGCGCATTCCCGGCGCGATGATCGGGCTGGCGGCTCGCCCCTGGGAGGCTTCCCCCGCGCCGGGCGCGGCTGCTCCGGCGTTGAGGCACCCCGACGCCTCGGGCATGCTGGGCCCAGAGCCCGCGCTGTGGGAGGTCGCAGAATTGGCACGCCGCACGCACGCCACCGATGTGGGACCGGCCGACCTGGGAATGATCGCCGAGGCGATCGACCAGCTGTGCCGCGCCTATCCGTTCACGCCCGCCGATCAGCTCCACCACCAGACGCGGGCGGGCATTCGCCACGTCACCGACCTGCTCCAGGGCCGCACCACCCTGGCCCAGCACCGTGAACTCCTCGTCGCCACGGGCTGGTTGTTCCTCCTCGGGGGCTGCCTGGAGTACGACATGGGTCAGCGCCAGGCCGCGGAGCTGAGCCGCGCCGCGGCGCTGCGGATCGGGCAGGAGGCCGGGCACGGCGAGATCACGGCGTGGTCGTGGGAACTCGGCGCGTGGTTCGCCCTGACTCAGGGGCGGTACGCGGACGTGATCGACTGCGTGAGCGCGGGACACCGTTCCGACTCGACGCACAGCATCGGGGTGCAGCTCTACGCCCAGAGCGCCAAGGCGTACGCCCGGATGGGCGACGCACGCCAGGTCCGTGCCACGCTCGACGCGGGCCGGGCCCGCCTGGAGCGGCTGCCCCGGCCGGAACACCGCGAGCACCACTTCGTCATCGACCCCGACAAGTGGGACTTCTACGAGATGGACGCCTACCGGCTGCTCGGCGACGACGAGCGCGCGGCCGTCCACGCGCGGGAGGTCGTCCGCCTCGGCACCGCACCGGACGGCACCGAGATCTCGCCCATGCGCATCGCCGAAGCCCGCCTCACGCTCGGCGTGACCGCCATCCGCTCCGGTGAGCTGGAAGAAGCAGTCTCGATCGGCGGCCGCGCGCTGGAGACGCCGCGGAAGTCGCTTCCGTCGCTGCTGATGGTCGCCGGTGAACTCACCGGCGAACTGGAGCGGCGGTACCCCCGCGAGTCGCTGTCCCGGGACTTCCGCGAACAGGTGACCCACATCGCCGCAGGCGGTGCGCAACCGCCCCTTGAAGCCCGGTAGGCCATGCCCCGGACCGAGTACTACGACGACCCGGACGCCCCCGAGCCGAACAGCCTGGTGGCCGCCGCATCCGCCGTCGTCGCCGACGACGAAGGACGCATCCTGCTCCAGCGCCGCCGGGACAGTGGGCTATGGGCCCTGCCCGGCGGGGGCATGGAGATGACGGACTCGCTGCCGGGGGCGGCGGTGCGGGAGGTCAAGGAGGAGACCGGGTTCGACGTGGAGATCACCGGGCTCGTCGGCACGTACACCGATCCGCGCCACGTCATCGCCTACTCGGACGGCGAGGTCCGGCGGCAGTTCAACGTCTGCTTCACCGCCCGCGTCACCGGCGGGCTGCTCGCGATCTCCGACGAATCCACCGAGCTGCGCTTCGTCCCGCCGGAGGAGCTGGCCGACCTTCCCATGCACCACACCCAGCGGCTGCGGATCCAACACTTCCTCGACCACCGCGACCACCCCCACCTCGGCTGACGCGGGGGCGGCGGGTTAAAGGATCATGCAGGTGGTGGTGGCGTGGGCGATCAGGTTGCCCTGGTCGCCCAGCACCTTGCCCTCGGCGGTCGCGGCGCGGCGGCCATCCAGCAGGCGCCGCCCCGCGCCGGGTCGGTGCCGGGAAGCACTGCCAGAATCTACACAGCGACGAAAAAAATCGACGTTGTGTAGAGTTTGAGGTGAGGGAGCGGTCCCGCTCCCTTCGAGTCTTCTCTGGAGGAGCAGTGCAGAAGCAGACGTGGCTCATCACCGGCGTCAGCACGGGCCTTGGACGGGCCTTCGCCCAAGCCGCTCTGGCCGCCGGGCACACTGTCGTTGGAACGGTCCGCTCCGAGGAGGACCTGCATGCCTTCGAAGGGCTCAACCCCGGGCGCGCTCACGGCCGCATCCTGGATGTGACGGACGGCGACGCCGTCGCGGGTGTGATCGCGGAGGTGGAGCAGAGCGTCGGCCCTTTGGATGTCGTCGTCGCCAACGCCGGCTATGGCCTGGAGGGCACCTTCGAGGAGACCCCGCTGGCCGAGGTGCGGCGGCAGTTCGAGGTCAACGTATTCGGGGCGGTGTCCACCCTGCAGGCGGCGCTGCCCCACATGCGCCGGCGCCGCCGCGGGCACCTGATGGCCGTCACCTCTATGGGCGGGCTCATGGCCGTGCCCGGCATGTCCGCCTACTGCGGCAGCAAGTTCGCCCTGGAAGGCATCCTCGAGGCACTGGGCAAGGAGGTCGCACAGTTCGGGATCCACGTGACGGCGATCGAGCCCGGCTCCTTCCGCACCGACTGGGCCGGTCGGTCCATGACACGCGCCGCGCAGTCCATCGACGACTACGACGAGCTGTTCACCCCCATCCGTGAAGCGCGGCAGAAGGCAAGCGGGAACCAGCTGGGCAATCCGGCCAAGGCCGGGGAGGCCGTCGTGCACATCACGTCCGTCGACCAGCCGCCGGCCCACCTCGTCCTGGGCTCGGACGCGCTGCGCCTGGTCGCCGCCGCGCGCACGGCCGTGGACGAGGACATCCGCGCATGGGAGACGCTCTCCCGTACGACCGACTTCGCCGAGGGTGCTCAGCTCTGATGCCCGGCCACCACCCCGCGCGGAGCCGGCGCACCACCGAACGCAAGGGCGATGTCCGGGAGCGGGTCATTCTGGACACCTGCGAAGCCCTGCTGGCGCAGAAGGGCTATGACGCCATGACCGTCGGCGACATCGCCCAGGGCGCCGGCATCACACGCGGTGCCCTGTACTTCTACTTCGGCTCCAAGCAAGAAGTGGTCACGGCACTCGTGGCCCGGACCGTGGAGCACCTGTGGGAGCGATCCCGGGCCACCGCGGAGACCGACGAGCCGCGCCAGGCCATCGCAGCGGCCATGCGGCGCACGGTCGAACTGTGGAACGAGCACGGCCTGGTCATGCGCACGGCGATCGACCTGTCGTTGTCGGTGCCGGAGATCGGCGAGCTGTGGAGCCGTACAGCTGACTTGTTCATCACCGCCATCACCGCCGTCCTGGAACGAGCCGGCGTTCAGCCCGGCACCGAACCGGAACAAGCGTCCGCGATGGCACGAGCCCTGTGCTGGATGATCGAGCGGACCTTCTACCACGCCTCACAAGAATCCCGCGAGACGCTGCAGAACGCATCGTCGACCTGCGAACACATCTGGCTGACCAGCGCCGGCCTGACCACCTGACGCATCCGGGCCCCAAGGGTTCATGTGGGGGTGGGGGATGGTTCAGACTGGGGTTCCGTGACCCTTCATTCCGCCTCCGCGCGCGTCGTCCTGCTCACCGGGCCCTCCGGTTCGGGTAAGTCCTCCCTCGCGGCCCGCACCGGGCTGCCCGTGCTGAACCTCGACGACTTCTACAAGGAGGGGGACGATCCGACGCTCCCGCAGCTCGCCGGGGGTGAAGGGGCCGACTGGGACTCGCCGTTGTCGTGGGACGCGGACGCGGCGGTGGGGGTGGTCGAGGCGTTGTGCCGTACGGGGCGGGCGACGGTGCCGGTGTACGACATCGCGTCCAGCTCCCGGGTGGGCGAGGAGCCGGTGGACATCGGGCGGGCGCCGCTGTTCGTGGCGGAGGGGATCTTCGCGGCGGACATCATCGACCGGTGCCGGGCGCTGGGGGTGCTGGCGGACGCGATCTGTCTGCGGGGGCGGCCCTCGACGACGTTCCGGCGGCGGCTGGCCCGCGATCTGCGGGAGGGGCGCAAGTCGGCGCCGTATCTGGTGCGCAGGGGCTGGCGGCTGATGCGGTCGGAGCGCGGCATCGTGGAGCGGCAGACGGCGTTGGGCGCGTACGCGTGCGGCCGGGACGCGGCGATGGAGCGGATAGCGGCGGCGAGCGCGGCGGACCGCGACGCCGAGGGCGTACGGACCTAGGCGGGGCCCGTGGTCAGGCGTTGCGGGCCGCGCGGGCCAGGAAGTTGATCGCGGTGGCGTTGAGCACGGCCGCCACCGTGACCAGGCCGAAGTAGGAACCCTCGGTGCCCTCCGGAAGCAGGACGAAGAGCAGGCTGGCCGGGGCCGTGAACAGGGCGGGGACGACCGCCGCGAACGAGGCGTCGTCGTACGGGAAGAAGCTGGCGTCCGCCCAGGCCCAGGCCAACAGGGCGCAGACCACGGCGAGATAGCCGCGGGAGAGCCAGTCGCCCGCGACCACGTCGAGGACGCGTCGCAGGACGTCGCGTGTTTTCAGCATGTGGATCACACTGTCGAAACGGGCGATACGGGGCATGAGTATCCGTACTCAAACCGCTCCGTACGACCACGCACACGAGCGGGCCCGCACAGACCCCCCGGCCGTACGGACCCGCTCGCCCCCGTTGGGATCCCCCGATCCCGTTTCCCCCGATTTTCCCCGTTTTCTCTCTTCCCCGTTTTTCCCTGTTCCCCCGTTTTCCCTTCCCCTGCCCTCAGGCGACGAGTTCGCCGAAGGACTCTTCCTCGTCACGGCCGAAGCTGAGGGTGTCGTCCTCGCGCATCCGGCGCAGCGAGCGCCAGATGCTGCTCTTGACCGTTCCGACACTTATGTTGAGTATGTCCGCGATCTCCGGGTCCGTCCGGCCCTCGTAGTACCGCAGCACCAGCATCGTGCGCTGCAGTTCGGGGAGCCGGGCCAGGGCCTGCCAGAGCACGGCGCGCAGTTCGGTGCCGCGCATCGCGTCCTGGTCGCCCGCCGTCTCCGGCAGTTCCTCGGTCGGGTACTCGTTGAGCTTGCGCCGACGCCAGGCGCTGATGTGCAGGTTGGTCATGGTGCGGCGCAGATAGCCGCCGACCGCGGCCTTGTCGCTGATCCGGTCCCAGGCCCGGTACGTCGAGAACAGCGCGCTCTGCAGCAGGTCCTCGGCCTCGAACCGGTCGCCGGTCAGGTGGTAGGCGGTTGCGTACAGGGAGGCGCGGCGCTCCTGGACGTAGGCGGTGAACTCCGCCTCCGCCAGGCTCTGCGCGCGCCGCTCCCCCTCTGCCTCCCCGTACGAGCTGCCCCCGTTGGTGCCCCCGTTGCTTCCCCCGTGGTCCCCCCCGGGACCCCCGTGCCCCCCGAGGCCCTCCCCGGCCCCCGGGTTCGCGTCAATGGCCACCATGTACGGCGGCCGCTGACGCCCGGTGCCGCGAGCGCACCCCCGCCCGCTCACGGCACCGGACTTCTCTCCGCCCCGGCCGGCGTCGTGGAGGCGCGTGCGAATGACTGCGCTGTTGTGGGTGTAGTGCAGTGTGCTCATGTCGCGCCCCCCGTCGGTGGAGCTTGCTCGGTCGTCTGCTGGCTGCCCGGCCGCTCGTTCCGGCCGGTGCACAGAAGACTTTGCCGAACCAGTTTCATGGCGTTGTCTGCCGACTGTCACAGGCTCGTCACAGGCGATCAGGCTCGGTGGACCCCGACGGTCGAACTACAGGCCCCTTGTAGGCCAGAATGACCAACGTGCCTTTCCTGTTGCTGATCGAGGACGACGACGCCATCCGCACGGCCCTCGAACTCTCCCTGTCCCGCCAGGGCCACCGTGTGGCGACGGCGGCGACGGGTGAGGACGGCCTGAAGCTGCTGCGCGAGCAGCGGCCGGACCTGATCGTGCTGGATGTGATGCTGCCCGGGATCGACGGCTTCGAGGTGTGCCGCCGTATCCGCCGTACCGACCAGTTGCCGATCATTTTGCTGACCGCGCGCAACGACGACATCGACGTGGTCGTGGGGCTGGAGTCGGGTGCGGACGACTATGTGGTCAAACCCGTACAGGGGCGGGTGCTGGACGCCCGTATCCGTGCGGTGCTGCGCCGTGGCGAGCGGGAGGCGAACGACGCGGCGTCCTTCGGCAGCCTGGTGATCGACCGGGCCGCGATGACGGTGACCAAGAACGGCGAGGATCTTCAGCTCACCCCCACCGAGCTGCGGCTTCTGCTGGAGCTGAGCCGACGCCCCGGGCAGGCGCTGTCGCGGCAGCAGCTGTTGCGGCTGGTGTGGGAACACGACTATCTGGGTGACTCCCGGCTGGTGGACGCGTGCGTTCAGCGGCTGCGCGCCAAGGTGGAGGACGTGCCGTCGTCGCCGACGCTGATCCGCACCGTGCGTGGGGTCGGGTACCGGCTGGACGCTCCGGCGTGAGAGACGCTGTGGCGTACGCGGGTGCGCGCGGCTGGGACGGCTGGGGCGGAGACGTACGGAATTGAGCGGCGTGAGCGAGGATCCCGGGCGGGCCCGGGGCTGGGCGGCGGGGATTCTGCGGTGGCTGAGCCTGCGGCTGCGGCTGATGCTGGTCTTCGGCCTGGTGGCGCTGGCGGCCGCGGTGTCCGCGTCGGCGATCGCGTACTGGCTGAACCGTGACGCGGTGCTGACCCGCACCCAGGACGCGGCGCTGGACGAGTTCCGCAAGGCGCTGAAGGACGACACCGATCCGCTGCCGGTCACACCGACGTGTCCCGAATTGCAGGACGCGGCGGACCGCATGGCGGACAACACGCAGAAGTACGAGGTGCTGCTGGTCACCCGGACCCGGGGCAGCGGCGCCTGCACGGCGGCCTCGGCTCCGGATCTGTTCACCATGAAGGCCGTGCCGCAGGTGCTGCGGCGCGCGGTGGACGAGCGGCGCGCGGCCGAGGGGTCGCAGGCCGCCCCGTACCACCTCTACTGGCAGCGGATCACGCTGGACGGCACCCCGTACCTGGTGGGCGGGGCGAAGGTGAACGGGGGCGGGCCGACCGGCTACATGCTCAAGTCCCTGGACACCGAGCGCCAGGACCTGAACTCGCTCGCCTGGTCGCTGGGCATCGCCACCGCGCTGGCCCTGATCGGCTCCGCGCTGCTCGCGCAGGCGGCCGCGGCGACCGTGCTGCGGCCGGTGCAGCGGCTGGGCGAGGCGGCGAACCGGCTGGGCGAGGGGCATCTCGACACCCGGCTCCAGGTCTCGGGCTCGGACGAGCTGGCCAACCTCTCGCACACCTTCAACCGGGCCGCGGAGCGGCTGCAGAAGCGGGTGGACGAGCTGAGCGCGCGGGAGGCGTCGAGCCGTCGCTTCGTCGCGGACATGTCGCATGAGCTACGGACTCCGCTCACCGCGATCACGGCCGTCAGCGAGGTGCTGGAGGAGGAGGCCGACTCGCTCGACCCGATGATCGCCCCGGCGGTGCAGCTGGTGGTCAGCGAGACCCGGCGGCTGAACGACCTGGTGGAGAACCTGATGGAGGTGACCCGCTTCGACGCGGGCACCGCCCGGCTGGTGCTCGACGACGTCGACGTCGCGGACCAGGTGACGGCCTGCATCGACGCGCGGGCCTGGCTGGACGCGGTGGAGCTGGACGCGGCGCGCGGGATCGTGTCCCGGCTGGATCCGCGGCGGCTGGACGTCATCCTGGCCAACCTGATCGGGAACGCGCTCAAGCACGGCGGCTCCCCCGTACGGGTGGCGGTGCTGCCCGAGGGCGACGACCTGGTGATCAAGGTGCGGGACCACGGTCCGGGCATCCCGGAGGACGTGCTCCCGCATGTCTTCGACCGCTTCTACAAGGCCAGCGCCTCCCGCCCCCGCTCGGAGGGCAGCGGGCTCGGGCTGTCGATCGCCATGGAGAACGCGCACATCCACGGCGGCGACATCAGCGCGGCGAACTCGCCGGAGGGCGGCGCCGTCTTCACGCTGCGGCTGCCCATGGACGCCTCGCGCCTCGCCTCGATCGAGGACCGGAAGGCCGGGGAGCGGAAGGCCGAGGACCGCAGGAGCGAGGACCGCCGGAGCGAGGACCGCAAGGGCGGGGACCGCAAGGGCAACAAGGGCGACAAGGGCCGTACGAACGAAGGGGGCGCGCCATGAGCCCGCGAGCGACCCGGCGGCCCGCCGCCCCGCTGCTGACGCTGCTGACCGTCGTGGTCGCGCTGCTGGCGGCCGGTTGCGGCATACGCGGCACCTCGGTGCCGGTGGACGCGGGGGCCGCGCCCTCGCGCGCGTCGTGCCGGGCGCCGGAGACGGGGCGGGCGTCCGAGGGCGCTGGCCGGGTCTCCGTACGGATCTATCTGCTGTGCACCTCGCGCATCCTGTCGGTGAACCGGAACGCGCAGCTGTCGGAGCGGAAGGCGCCGATCGAGCGGGTGGAGGTGGCCCGGGCGCTGCTGGATCAGCTGCGGCAGCCGCCCTCGGCGACCGAGTCCTCGGCCGGGTTCTCCACTGCGGTCGAGGACTGGGTCTCGGTCGACGGCCCGGCGAAGGGCGACCCGGACGGGGCACTGCGGCTGAACCGGCCGCCGGAGGAGCTGCAGTCCTACGCGCTCGCGCAGATCATCTGCACGCTGGCGGGCACGGCGGCGGCGGACGATGACCACAAGGTGGTGCTCGGCGGCCCGGACAGTGACCGGGATCCGCTGAAGCGGTACGAGTGCACGGAGGAGATGCGCAGCCGCCCGGAGGTCGCGGTGAACTCCGGCGTGCTGGTGTCCTGACGGGACGCCGTGCGCTGAACGGTGTTCTGACGGGGTATGGGTAGCCCGTCGGGACGCCGGTAGGGTGACCGGCGGAGTGACCGATTCCCTGTGGTTCGCCGCCCGTTCCCGGCCCGTTTGCCGTGACGATCCGGTGACCGACCAGTCGGTAACCCGTTACTGACCAGCGGGGTGCGTACGGAACCGGGAGCCGCGCCGGTCGCGTCCTGAGATACGTGCAGGGTCGTTTCGGCCGCCGGGCCGCCTTCCGCTACCGCGCCGCGGGTCTCGTCCTCCTCGTCGCTCACCTCGCATTCGTCTGCTGGCTGACCCTGCGCCCGCTGACCGTGCCGTGGGTGACGGCCGAGACCCTGGAACCGCTCGGCGCGATCCGCGCCGATCTGGCGCTCACCCCGTGGGCCGCGGCCCGTTCGATCGGCGGGGGGCTGCTGCTGCTCGCGCCGCTGGGGGTGCTGCTGCCGCTGGCCGGGGGCCGGGTGGACGCGTACCCGCTCGCCTCGTTCGTCCGGACGACGTTCACCGGGGCGATGACGGCCATGGGGATCGCGCTGCTGCGCAGCGACGTGACCGGCCAGATCGTGAGCGTGGACGCGCTGCTGCTGAACACCCTCGGGGTCGCGCTCGCGCATCTGCTGGTGGTGCCCGCCGTACGGGCGCTGCTCCGCCGCCGGGCCGACCGGACCCGGGGCGCCGCCCTCCCCCGGGATGAGGGCGCCAGGGCCGTGACCCCCACGATGACCAGGGTCGGCCTCGCACCGTGGAGCGACGCCTCGCACGGCTCACGGACCTAGCGTCCTGTGACGCGGCCGGGCCGCACACCCGCGGGGGGTGTGCGGCCCGGATGCGCCAGACGGGGGGGGATCAGCCCAGCCGCATGATGCCGTTGGTCGGCAGGCTGTTCTTGAGCCCGCCGAGCCCGCCGAGGCTGCCGAGCAGGCCCTGCGCGTCGGGCTGGCTGGGCCGGTTGGCGGCGGGGCGGCCGGTGTTCTTGCCGGGGGCCGCCTGGCCGGGGAGCGACGCTTGCGGGGCGGAGACGCCGACGCCCTGGCCACCGCCGAGACCGGCGGAGGGGCCGTGCGGGCCCGGGGCGGCCGCGGACGCGACACCGCCTCCGGCCACGAGGGCGGCAGCGCCGAGGGCCATCACGCCGAGGGTCTTGAGGGTTCCCTGCTTCATCAGAAATATGTCCTTGCAGACGGGGGGCTTGACCGATACGGAAACGTAGCCCTGGTTTTCGGACGCCCGCAAACAGGGAAAAGGGGCGGGCGAAGGACCACCCACCCCTTTCTCCGACCTTTTCTTCCGTCCGTACGATCAGCTGCCCTCGACCATAGATCCCCTGGTCACAGCGGTGGTAGAGCCCACCTGCCGGAACAGCCATTCGGACTTCAATTCAGCATACCCAGGCTTGATCACGTCACTGATCATCGCCAGACGTTCACCGAAAGGAATGAAGGCCGACTTCATCGCATTAACGGTGAACCACTGCATGTCGTCCAGCGTGTACTGGAACGTCGAGACCAGGTGCTGGAATTCGGTACTCATGCTCGTACCGCTCATCAGACGATTATCCGTATTCACGGTCGCCCGGAAATGCAGTCGGCGCAGCAGCCCGATGGGGTGGTCGGCGTACGAGGTGGCCGCGCCCGTCTGGAGGTTGGAGGTCGGGCACAGCTCCAGCGGGATGCGCTTGTCCCGGACGTACGAAGCGAGGCGGCCCAGCGTGATGGAGCCGTCGTCGGCGACCTCGATGTCGTCGATGATGCGCACCCCGTGGCCCAGCCGGTCGGCGCCGCACCACTGGAGCGCCTGCCAGATGGAGGGCAGTCCGAACGCCTCGCCCGCGTGGATCGTGAAGTGGTTGTTCTCCCGCTTCAGGTACTCGAAGGCGTCCAGGTGGCGGGTGGGCGGGAAGCCCGCCTCGGCGCCCGCGATGTCGAAGCCGACGACGCCGAGGTCGCGGTAGCGGTTGGCGAGTTCGGCGATCTCCAGGGCGCGGGCCGCGTGGCGCATCGCGGTGAGGAGGGCGCCGACGCGGATGCGGTGACCGTCCGCGCGGGCCCGCCGCTCACCCTCGCGGAAGCCCTCGTTCACCGCCTCGACCACCTGCTCCAGGGTGAGCCCCTGGGTGAGGTGCTGCTCGGGCGCGTAGCGGATCTCGGCGTAGACGACGCCGTCCTCGGCCAGGTCCTCGACGCATTCGGCGGCGACCCGGACCAGCGCGTCCCGGGTCTGCATGACGGCGCAGGTGTGGGCGAAGGTCTCCAGGTAGCGCTCCAGCGAGCCGGAGTCGGCCGCCTCGCGGAACCAGAGGCCGAGCTTGTCCGGTTCGCTCTCGGGCAGCGCCTCGTACCCGGTCTCCCGGGCGAGGTCGATGATCGTGCCGGGGCGCAGCCCGCCGTCGAGGTGGTCGTGCAGCAGCACCTTGGGGGCACGGCGGATCTGTTCGGGGGTGGGCAGGTGGGTGTGCTCGCTCGTCATCTGCGCACCATAGCCCCTACGCGCGTAGACAGCGCGAGGTGCGTCGCGGGATAGATACGGAACAGTGACCCGCACGGGTAGTGGACTCCACCCGCCGTTCTGCGATCGTTTTGCCATGGCTCAGCAAGCGTTGCCCGAACGGGGCGCCCGGCTGGGGCGGCCGATGGGCGCGGCCGCCTCGCGGAGGACCGTGCACGGTGTGGTGTTGCTGCTTCCGGACAGTGATCCGGACGGCGGCACGCGGCGGCCGACCCGGATGTCCGCCGCGGCCGTGCTGCCGCTGGCCCGGCGGCTGGTCCGGGCGGGGCAGGAGGAAGGCCTCGCCGCCCACGTCGTCCACTACCGCTGCCGGGGCTGGAACGGGCCCGACGCCGCGGCGGCCGCCGACGCCGAATGGGCCACCCAGGAGGTCGTACGGCGCTACGGCGACGTACCGGTGTGTCTGGCGGGCCACGGCATGGGCGGCCGCGCCGCGCTGCGCGCCGCGGGACACCCGGCCGTCAGCTCGGTGGTGGCCCTGGCGCCCTGGCTCCCGGAGGTGGACACCGAGCTGGAGCCCGAACCGGTGAAGCACCTGGTGGGACGGCAGGTGCTGATCGCCCACGGGACGAATGACGAGCGCGTCGACCCCGAGCTGTCGTACCGGCTCGCCGAGCGGGCCAAGAAGGTCAACCGCGATGTGTGCCGCTTCGAGGTGCACACCGACGGCCATGGGCTGCACCAGCACCGCGCCGAGGTCCAGGCGCTGGCCATCGACTTCCTCCTCGGCACCCTCTTCGCCACCGGCTTCTCCCGTCCGGTGGCCGACGCCCTGGCCGCGCCGCCCCCGCTGGGCCTGCGGATGCCGCTCGCGGCGGGCTTCGGGTCCACGCTGCGGCGCTGAGCCGCCGTACAGCCTGAGTTGCGGTGGCCCGTCAGCGGCGTGACGGTGGATGAGGGGGCGCCCACGAGGCGACGGTGAGACGCCGTCGCGCAGTGGGCGACGGCATCGCGCCGGTACGCGGCGGACCGCCCCGTCAGCCTTGGCGCCCGACACTCCGCGCACCGGTGCGTGCCCTCGAAGCCGGGGGAAGCGCACAGAAGCGGAGAGTCCCCATGACGAACGGACCCATGGGCAGGCAGCCCAACGGCGAACATCCCGAGCGGGCCGACATGCCGCTCATGCCCCACACCACCGAGTACACGGGCCGGTACGTGGTGCTGCTCGACCAGCGGGAGACGGAACGCGGACTGGACGCGCTGCGCTCGTCCGCGGGCATCGCCTCCGTCGAACGCGTCCGCGGGACCGAGGCGAGCGGCGCCGCCGAGCTGCTCCAACGCCCCGATGTCTCGGTGCTGTTCGACGAACTCGGCGCCGCCGTCGTCGAAGTGCAGCCCGACCAGCGGCACACGCTGGTGACCACGGCGCAGACCGAGCCCACGATCATCGCCGCCGAGCCCGAACGGGTGGTGTACGCCTCGGTGATCACCGAGCCGCAGCGCACGCTGACCGGCTTCTTCCCGACCTACCGCAGCGACGAGGACGAGGTCTCCCGGCACACCCGGGCCGAACTCGCCTCCTCGCTGGGCCCGGCCTGGGACGAGCACCAGACGACCTGGGGGCTGCAGGCGATCCGGGCCAATCTCTCGCATCTGACCGGGCGCGGCGTGAAGGTCGCCGTCCTGGACACCGGAGTGGCCACCGCGCACGCGGATCTGGCCGGATGCGTCGAGCTGGCGGCATCCTTCGTGCCCGGTGAGAGCGTGGAGGACGGCCACGGCCACGGCACCCACTGCATCGGCACAATCGCCGGTCCGATCAAGCCCGATCACGCGCCCCGCTACGGCGTGGCGGGCGAGGCGAAGATCCTGGCCGCCAAGGTGCTCAACAACCAGGGCGTCGGCACGGACGGGCGGATCCTGGCGGCCATCGCCTGGGCCGTCGCGCATGGCGCGCGGGTGGTCTCGATGTCGCTCGGCGCCCAGGTCCAGCCGGGCGAACTCTTCCCGCAGACCTACGAGAACGTGGCCCGGCGCGCGCTCCAGCGCGGGACGGTCATCATCGCCGCGGCGGGCAACGAGAGCCGTCGGCCGGGGTTCGTCGCCCCCGTCGGACGGCCCGCCAACTGCCCGTCCGTGCTGGCGGTCGCCGCGCTCGGCAAGGACCTGGGGACGGCGTTCTTCTCGTGCGGCGCCATCAACGGCGAGGGCGGCGAGGTGAACATCGCGGCGCCCGGCGTCGATGTGTTCTCGGCCGCGCCTGGCGATACGTACCAGACGATGAGCGGCACCAGCATGGCGTGCCCGCACGCCGCCGGTGTCCTCGCGCTGATCGCCCAGGCGTCGCCGGAGGCGTCGGCGTCCGGGCTGCGGTCCCGGCTGCTCTCCGGGGCGTATCCGCTGCCGCTGCCCGCCGCGGATGTCGGTTCGGGCCTGCTGCAGGCACCGTGACAGGCCCCGTGGACCCCGTGGACCCGGCGTCCGGACCGGTCGGGGTGATCGTCTCGGTCGACCCCGACCGGTTCGCGGAGGTCGTACGAGCCGCCCGCGCGGCCGGTCTCGACGTCACCGCCGAACAGCCCCTGCTCGGCTCGCTGTCCGGCACCATCGCCGAGGAGCGGATCGCGGGGCTGGAGGCGGTGGACGGGGTGGAGGCCGTAGACCGGGAGCGCATCGTCCGGCTTCCGCCGCCGGACGATGCGCTCCAGTGATCCGTGACCCGCGCTGTCACGGGGGTTACTTCGGGTCGCGGTTGAAGGTCGAGGCCGACCAGAAGTAGCCGAGCACGGCCAGGCCCAGACACCAGCCGACCGCGAGCCACCCGTTGTGGCCGATCTCGCTGCCGAGCAGCAGCCCGCGCAGGGTCTCGATGGCCGGTGTGAACGGCTGGTACTCGGCGATCGGCTGGAACCAGCCCGGCATCGCGTCGACCGGCACGAAGGCGCTGGAGAGGAGCGGCAGCAGGATCATCGGCATCGCGTTGTTGCTGGCGGCCTCGGCGTTCGGGCTGACCAGGCCCATCCCGACGGCGACCCAGGTGAGCGCCAGGGCGAAGAGCACGAGCAGCCCGAACGCCGCCAGCCACTCCAGGGCGGTGGCGTCCGTGGACCGGAAGCCGATGGCCACGGCGACGGCGCCCACCAGGACCACGCTGGCGACCGACTGCAGCACGCTGCCGAGGACATGTCCGATGAGCACGGAGCCACGGTGGATCGCCATCGTGCGGAAGCGGGCGATGATGCCCTCGGACATGTCGGTGGAGACGGAGACCGCGGTCCCGATCGTGGTGCTCCCGATGGTCATCAGCAGCAGGCCCGGGACGAGATAGGCGATGTACGCGGAGCGGTCGGCGCCGCCGCCGATGCCCGCGCTCATGGTGTCGCCGAAGATGTAGACGAAGAGCAGCAACAGCATGATCGGCGTGAGCAGCAGATTCAGCGTCAGGGACGGGTAGCGCCGGGCGTGGAGGAGGTTGCGGCGCAGCATGGTGGCGGAGTCGCGGACGGCGAGGGGGAGAGTACTCATCGGACGGTCTCCTTGGGCTGGTTGGGCTGGTGGGGGACGCTCTTGTCGCCGGTGAGGGCGAAGAAGACGTCGTCCAGGTCGGGGGTGTGCACGGTCAGCTCGTCGGCCTCGATTCCGGCGGAGTCCAGCCAGTCGAGGAGGGAACGCAGCTCGCGCTGGCTGCCGTCGCTCGGGATCTGCAGGGCGAGGGCTTCGTCGTCCCGGGTGGCCTCGCGCAGCGTGGCGGCGGCGCTCTGATAGGTGGCCGGGTCGGTGAAGCGGAGGCGGATGTGTCCGCCGGGGATGAGCCGTTTCAGTTCCTCGGCGGTGCCGTGGGCGGCGATTTTGCCGTCGTTGAGTACGGCGATGCGGTCGGCGAGTTGGTCGGCTTCTTCGAGGTATTGGGTGGTGAGGAAGACGGTGACGCCGCCGGTGACGAG
>NZ_JBSFGE010000048.1:0-24607 GCF_053596435.1 Streptomyces sp. NPDC001700 | reverse complement strand
GGAGCCAGGCGGGTGGGGTGTTTTCGTCTGGTGCCAGTTCGGTGAGGTCGGTGAGGGTGGGGGTGTTGGGCTGGGGGAGGGGGCATTCCCTCCAGGCGGTCCATTCGAGGCGGAAGAGTGAGTCGGGTGTGCCGCCGCCGGCGTCGTGCAGCTGCTGAGCGGTCACCGGGCGCAGAGCCAAGGAGTCCACGGACAGCACCGGTTCGCCCAAGTCGTCGCTGACCAACAGGGAGACCGCGTCCGTGCCGACCGGGGACAGCACCACTCGGAGGGAGGACGCGCCGACACCGTGCACAGCCACGCCGGTCCACGAGAACGGCAGATACGCCCGGCCGTCATCGGTGATCAGGCCACCCAGCCCGACGCCGTGCAAAGCAGCATCGAGCAGGGCCGGGTGCACCGCGCACCGCGCGGCGTCCCCCCGCGCCTCCTCCGGCACCACAACCTCGGCGAACACTTCGTCACCACGGCGCCAGGCGGCGCGCAGCCCCTGGAAGACCGGGCCGTAGGCGTAACCGCGCTCCGCCAGTACGTCGTAGACTTCGTCGATCTCCACCCTCACGGCGTCCGCTGGCGGCCACTCCTGCGGAGCGCGAGGCACATCCTCTGCGACACCCAGCGATCCGGTCGCGTGCCGGAACCATGCGCCGTCTTCGCGACGTGCGTGGACGGACACCGAACGGCGCATTTGCTCGTCCACCCCCGCCACCGACACCTGGATCTCGACGGCGCCGCGCTCGGGCAGCACCAGCGGTCCCTCCAGCGTCAGCTCCTCCACCAGGTCACAGCCGAACCGCAAGCAGGCCTGCAGGGCGAGTTCGACAAAGCCCGTACCCGGGAAGATCACCGCACCGGACACCGAGTGCTCGGCAAGCCACGGCTGGCCCGCCAGGGTGAGCACGCCGGTCAACACGCCACCGCCCGAGTCCGGCAACGGCACCTCCGCGCTGAGGAGGGGATGGTCCAATGCGGCCGATCCGAGGGCTCGCCGACCGGGCGCCACCCAGAAGCGGTCGCGCTTGAACACATAGGTCGGGAGATGGACCACCCGCGCCTCGACCCCGGCGAACGCCGTCTCCCAGTCCACCGGTACGCCTGCGATGTGCAGGAGCCCGAGTGTGGTGAGGAACTGGGCAGGTCCGCCGTGGCCGCGTCGGAGGGTTCCGGTGGCGGCGATCTGGGTGTTGGTGGTGTCGGCGGTGTCCTGGACGCCCATGGTGAGGACGGGGTGGGGGCTTGCCTCCACGAAGATGGTGTGGCCGAGGGTGAGGAGGTTTTTGATGGTGTTCTGGAATTGGACGGTGTGGCGGAGGTTGCGGTACCAGTAGGCGGCGTTGAGTTCGGCTGTGTCGGTGAGTGTGCCGGTGACGGTGGAGTAGAAGGGGATCTCGCCGGTGCGGGGTGTGATGGTCGCGAGTGCTTGGGCGAGTTCGTCTTCGAGTTGTTCGACGTGGTCGGAGTGGGAGGCGTAGTCGACGGGGATGCGTTTGGCTTGCGGGTACTCGGCGAGGAGTGTGTCGAGTGTGGGGTTGTCGCCGGAGACGACGGTGGAGGTGGGGCCGTTGATGGCGGCGATGGACAGGCCGTCCCGGTCGCGCAACTGCTCTGCGGGCAGGGGTACGGAAACCATGCCGCCGTGGCCGGAGAGCGCCAGCAGGGCCTTACTGCGCAGCGCTACGATGCGGGCGCCGTCTTGGAGGGTGAGTCCGCCTGCGACGCAGGCTGCGGCGATCTCTCCTTGGGAGTGTCCGATGACGGCGGCTGGTGTGATGCCGTGGGAGCGCCAGAGTTCGGCGAGGGAGACCATGACGGCCCACAGTGCGGGCTGGACCACATCGACCCGGAGCAGTGCCTCTTCGTCATCGAGGATGTCCAGGAGCGACCAGTCGACGAACGGGCTCAGCGCGGCAGCGCACTCTCGCATCCGTTCGGCGAAAACGGTCGAGGTGTCGAGGAGTTCGTGTGCCATACCGGTCCACTGCGAACCCTGACCGGGGAAGACGAACACCACACTGCGCCCCGGCTCGGCGGCGCCGCCGTTCTCGACCGTGTCGAGTCCGCGCAGCAGTTCGTCGCGGTTCGTGCCGACGACCACCGCGCGGTGTGACAGTGTCGCGCGCGTCGAGACCAGGGACCAGCCGATGTCCACGGGGTCCAGCTGGGGGTTGTCCAGCACGAAGGACTTGAGACGCTCGATCTGTGTGCGCAGCCCCGCATCACCGTCCGCCGACACTACCCAGGGCACCACCGACGGCAGCCCGGTCCGTTCTTCGGCGGCGCCGGAATCGGCCGCCGAGTCCGGCGCCTGTTCGAGGATGACGTGGGCGTTGGTGCCGCTGACGCCGAACGCGGACACGCCCGCACGGCGCGGCCTGTCGGCCTTGGGCCAGTCCGTCCGCCCGGTCAGCAGCTCGACCGCGCCGGTGGTCCAGTCGACGTGGGGGGTGGGTTCGTCCACGTGGAGGGTCTGGGGCAGTACGCCGTGGCGCATCGCCATGACCATCTTGATCACCCCGGCGACGCCTGCGGCGGCCTGGGTGTGCCCGAGGTTGGACTTGAGCGAGCCCAGCAGCAGTGGCCGGTCGGCGTCCCGGTCCTGGCCGTAGGTGGCCAGCAGCGCCTGCGCCTCGATGGGGTCGCCCAGTGTCGTACCCGTACCGTGTGCCTCGACGGCGTCGACGTCGGCGGTCGACAGGCGGGCGTTCGCCAACGCGGCCTGGATGACGCGCTGTTGGGAGGGTCCGTTGGGTGCTGTGAGGCCGTTGGAGGCGCCGTCCTGGTTGATGGCGGAGCCTCGTACGACCGCGAGGACCTGGTGGCCGTTGCGTTCTGCGTCGGAGAGCCGTTCCACGAGCAGCATGCCGACACCCTCGGCCCAGCCGGTGCCGTCCGCACCTGCGGCGAAGGACTTGCACCGTCCATCCGCCGCGAGACCCCGCTGACGCGAGAACTCGATGAACGTGGCTGGCGACGCCATCACGGTGACACCTCCGGCGAGCGCCATCGAACACTCGCCGCGCCGCAGTGACTCACACGCCAGATGCAGCGCCACCAAGGACGACGAACACGCCGCGTCCACGGTGAGCGCGGGGCCCTGAAGGCCCAGGGTGTAGGCGATGCGCCCGGACATCACGCTGGTCGCGGAGCCCGTCAACGCGTACCCCTCGTCGGATTCCGACGGGTACCCCTGTGTCCAGCCGCCGACGAAGACGCCGGTGCGGGTGGACCGCATCGCGTCCGGTGCGATCCTTGCGCGCTCGAAGACTTCCCACGCGGTCTGGAGCAGGAGCCGCTGCTGCGGGTCCATCGCCAGGGCCTCGCGCGGCGAGATGCCGAAGAAGGCCGCGTCGAACTCGGCGGCGTCGTGCAGGAAACCGCCGGTGCGTACGTAGGACTTGCCGGGCCGGTCCGGGTCGGGGTCGTACAGGCCGTCCGTGTCCCAGCCACGGTCGTCGGGGAACGCCGAGAGGACTTCACGGCCCGCGCCGACCAGCTGCCAAAGGTCCTCGGGAGAGCGGATGTCGCCCGGGAACCGGCAGCTCATCGCGACGATGGCGATCGGTTCGTCCGAGGCATACGGCGTGGCTGCCGTGTCCACGAGCGCTCCGGACTCCGGCAGGCCCAGCAGCTCCGTCCGCAGCAGTCCGGCCACGGCTCGGCAGGTCGGGTGGTCGAACAGCAAGGTGGTCGGCAGACGCAGGCCGGTGGCCCGGTTCAGCCGGGCGCGCAGCTCCACCGACGTGAGCGAGTCGAAGCCCAGCTCACGGAACGGGACCGTCGGGTCGACCGCCGTGGGATCGCGGTGCCCCAGCAGGCCGGCGGCGTGCTCGCGGACCAGGTCTGCCAGTACCCGTTCCTGTTCCGCCATCGGCAGCGGGACGAGGCGCGCGCGAAGCCCGGCGTGACCACCGGCAGCGCCAGTGGTCTCCCCGCTCTGCCGCACCTCGGGCAGCTCGCCGATCAGCGGGCTCGGCCGGGAGGCCGTGAACGCCGGGGCGAACGTCTCCCAGTCGACATCCGCGACGGTCGGACAGGGCTCGCCGAGCCCGCCTGCCCACCGCAGCGCGGTGACCGCCAGCTCGGGCGGCATCGCGCGCAGGCCGTTGCGACGCAGACGCTCCTCGTCCTCACTGGCGAGGCTGCCGCCCCACGACCCCCAGGCCACCGAGGTGCCCGGCAGTCCGCGAGCCCGGCGCTGCTGGACCAGGGCGTCGAGGAAGGCGTTCGCGGCGGCGTATCCCGCCTGCCCGGTGCCGCCCCAGACCGCCGAGGCCGAAGAGAAGAGGATGAAAGCGTCCAGATTCTCGTCGCCGACCAGGTCGTCCAAGTGCGTCGCGCCGGTGACCTTAGCGCGGAAGACGTCGGTGTATGCGTCGAGATCCGCGTCGATGGAGCCGCCGAACTGCACCGTGCCTGCCAGGTGCACCACGGCGGTCAGACGGCCCGACAGCGGGCTGAGCACTCCGGCGAGCGCGGCGCGGTCGGTCACGTCGCAGGCCGCGATGGTCACTCGTGCGCCGAGTGCGGTCAGTTCCGTCTCCAGCGCGGTGGCACCCGGGGCCTCGGAACCGCGCCGACTGAGCAGGACGAGATGGTCCGCCCCGGCCTTCGCGAGCCACTTCGCCACGTGCGCGCCCAGTGCACCGGTGCCGCCGGTAATCAGCACCGTGCCGCGCGGACGCCATACGCTCGCCGGTCCGGCCATGGGCGCGGATTCCAGCCGACAGCCCAGGACCGCCGAGGACCGCACCGCGATCTGGTCCTCGACGCCGCGCTCGGCCAGCGCCGCGACGAACCGCCGCAACACCTGCCCGTCGCACACCTCGGGCAGGTCGATCAGTCCGCCCCAGCGCCCCGCGCGCTCCAGCCGGGCCACCCGGCCGAAGCCCCAGACCGCCGCCTGAGCGGGGCTCGGGCCCCGGTCCGCCTCGACGGCGGTCACAGCGGACCGGGTGACGCACCAGAGCGGGGCTTCGATGCCGGTGGCCTCGACCGCGCACAGCAGCTCCACCGTGTTCGCCAGTCCCTGCGGAAGGGCGGAGTGCGTGGCGTGCGTACGCGCGTCGACGGCAAGGAACGAGACGATGCCGGTGATGCCGTCGATCTCCGCCGCGTCGGCGAGCAGCCCCACCAGCGCCGAGCGCCCGGCATCGTCCGGCCGCACCTCGATCGTATGGACCCGCGCCCCGTGCTCGGCCAGGGCTTGGGCACAGACGGCGGACCACTCGTCGCCCGCCGGGACCACGGCCAGCCAGGTGCCGGACAGCGCGCCGGTGCCCGGGCGGGACAGCGGCTTCCAGGTGACGCGGTATCGCCAGCCGTCCACGGCGGACTGCTCACGACGTCGGCGGCGCCACGAGGACAGCGCGGGCACGACGCCACCCAGCGACGACCCATCGACCTGCAAGGTGGCGGCGAGCGCCGCCAAGTCTTCGCGCTCCACGGCGTCCCAGAAACGGGAGTCGGCCGCATCCATGGCGGTCGGCTCCAGCCAGTAGCGCTCGCGCTGGAAGGCGTAGGTCGGCAGCTCCACCTGCCGCGCGCCTGTTCCCTGGAAGACGGTCCGCCAGTTCACTTCGGCCCCGGTGACGGAGACCTCTGCGAGCGATTTGAGGAATCGTTGGGCGTTGCCTTCGTCGCGTCGGAGGGTTCCGGTGGTGACGATGTGGGTGTTGGTGGTGTCGGCGGTGTCCTGGATGCCGATGGTGAGGACGGGGTGGGGGCTGGTTTCGATGAAGGTGGTGTGGCCGAGGGTGAGGAGCTTTTCGATGGTGCCTTGGAAGTCGACGGTGTGGCGGAGGTTGCGGTACCAGTAGGCGGCGTTCAGCTCCGCTGTGTCCGTGAGCGCACCCGTGACGGTGGAGTAGAAGGGAATCTCGCCGGTGCGCGGTGTGATGGGCGCGAGTGCTTGGGCGAGTTCGTCTTCGATGCGCTCCACGTGGTCGGAGTGGGAGGCGTAGTCGACGGGGATGCGTTTGGCCTGCGGATACTCGGCGAGGAGTGTGTCGAGGGTGTGGTTGTCGCCGGAGACGACGGTGGAGGTGGGGCCGTTGATGGCGGCGATGGACAGGCCGTCCCGGTCGCGCAACTGCTCTGCGGGGAGGGGTACGGAGACCATGCCGCCGTGGCCGGAGAGGGCCAGGAGGGCTTTGCTGCGCAGGGCTACGATGCGGGCGCCGTCTTGGAGGGTGAGTCCGCCTGCTACGCAGGCTGCGGCGATTTCTCCTTGGGAGTGGCCGATGACGGCTGCTGGTGTGATGCCGTGGGAGCGCCAGAGTTCGGCGAGGGAGACCATGACGGCCCACAGCACGGGCTGGACGACATCTACCCGGCGTAGCGCTTCCTCGTCGTTGAGGACGTCGAGGAGTGACCAGTCGGCGAACGGGTCCAGTGCGGCGGCGCACTCTCGCATGCGTTCGGCGAAAACGGTCGAGGTGTCGAGGAGTTCGTGTGCCATGCCGGTCCACTGCGAACCCTGACCGGGGAACACGAACACCACGTCGCCGGGTGTGGTGGTGCCTCGGGCTACGCCCGGGGTGGTTTCCCCGTTGGCGACGGCGTCGAGTCCGCTCAGCAGTTCATCGCGGTTCGTGCCGATGACGACGGCGCGGTGGGTCAGCGTTGCCCGCGTCGTCGCCAGGGACCAGCCCACGTCGGTCACCGGCAGGTCCGCGTCCGAGGTCTCGATGAAGGACCGTAGTCTCTCCGCCTGAGCGCGCAGCGCGGTCTCGCCGTGGCCGGACAACAGCCACGGTACTGCGGGGAGTTCGGCCCGCTCGGTCTTGGGTGAGGGCTCCTCGGGAGCCTGCTCCACGACGACGTGGGCGTTGGTGCCGCTGACGCCGAACGAGGAGATGCCCGCACGGCGCGGGGCCCCGGTCTCCGGCCAGTCCCGGTGCTCCGTCAGCAGTTCGACTGAGCCCGCCGACCAGTCGACGTGGGGGCTGGGAGCGTCGACGTGAAGGGTTTGGGGAAGCATGCCGTGGCGCATCGCCATGACCATCTTGATGACACCGGCGACACCTGCGGCGGCCTGGGTGTGGCCGATGTTGGACTTGAGCGAGCCCAGCAGCAGCGGCCGGTCCGCGTCGCGGTCCTGGCCGTAGGTGGCCAGCAGCGCCTGCGCCTCGATCGGGTCGCCGAGCGTCGTACCCGTGCCGTGTGCCTCGACGGCGTCGACCTCCGTTGCCGACAGACCGGCATTCGCCAGCGCCTGGCGGATGACACGCTGCTGCGACGGGCCGTTCGGAGCCGTCAGACCGTTGGACGCACCGTCCTGATTGACGGCTGAACCCCGCACCACAGCCAGCACCCGGTGACCGTTGCGCTGGGCGTCGGACAGCCGCTCGACCACCAGCATGCCGACGCCCTCGGCCCAGCCCGTACCGTCGGCGGCCGCGGCGAACGCCTTGCAGCGCCCGTCCGGCGCCAGCCCCCGCTGACGGGAGAACTCCACGAACATGTCGGGCGTGGACATCACGCTCACGCCACCGGCCAGAGCCAGTGTGCACTCGCCCGATCGCAGCGCCTGCACGGCCAGGTGCAGCGCCACCAGTGACGACGAACACGCGGTGTCCACCGTCACCGCCGGACCCTCCAGCCCCAGCGTGTAGGACACCCGTCCCGAGACGACGCTCGCCGCGCTGCCGGTCAGCTGGTAGCCCTCGGCCGATTCACCGGCACCGGCCGCGTATCCGGCCGACGAGGCGCCGACGAACACTCCCGTGCGGCTGCCCTTGAGTGACTCCGCGGGAACGCCCGCGCGTTCGAATGCCTCCCAGGACGCCTCCAGCAGCAGTCGCTGCTGCGGATCCATCGCGGCCGCCTCGCGCGGTGAGATCCCGAAGAACCCGGCGTCGAACTCCGCCGCGCCGTAAAGGAATCCACCGTCCCGGGCGTACGACGTGCCCGGCTGGTCGGGGTCGGAGTGGTACAGGCCTTCGAGGTCCCAGCCCCGGTCGACCGGGAAGACGGAGATCGCGTCGGTGCCGTCGGTCACGATCCGCCACAGATCCTCCGGCGAACCCACCTCGCCGGGGAAGCGGCAGCTCATCCCGACGATGACCACCGGGTCGTCGTCGCTCGCGGCCACCGGTGCGGTGGAGGCACCGCCTTCCTCGCCCGGCTCGCCGTGGATGCGGCGGTGGAGGTGGGCGGCGAGTGCGGAGGGGGTCGGGTGGTCGAAGAGCAAGGTTCCGGGCAGGCTCAGGCCGGTGGCCTGGCTCAGCCGCTCGCAGAGTTCGACCGCGGTGATCGAGTCGAACCCCAGCTCCTTGAACGTACGCCCGTCGTCGACGGACGCGGCGGTGGCGTGGCCGAGGACCACCGCGGCGTGCTGCCGGACGAGCGCGAGGACGGCGCGGGGCCGGTCGGCGCCGACGGGCGAGGCGGGCGCGACGGGAGCGGCGGGCGCGGCGGGCGCGGCGGAGGTGGGCGCAGGGGTATGCGGCGTGGCGTCCGGTCCGGCCGCGTCGATCCAGTAGGACCGGCGCTGGAACACGTACGTGGGCAACGGAACCCGCCGACCGCCGGGGAACGCCGCGTCCCAGGCCACCTGGGCGCCCGAGACGTGGAGTTCGGCCAGCGCCGTGATCAACGCCTGTGCCTCGGGGCGGTCGCGCCGCAGGGTGCCGACCAGGACGCCGGGGCGGGTCAGGCACTCACGGGTCAAGGTGGTGAGGGCCTTGTCCGGGCCCAGTTCCACGAAGGTGGTGACGCCTTCGGCCTCCAGACGGCGCACGCCGTCCAGGAAGCGTACGGTCCGGCGGACGTGCCGCACCCAGTACTCGGGGGAGCACAGCTCCTCGGCCGTGGCCAGAGTCCCGGTCACATTGGACACCAGTGGTATCCGGGGCGCCCGGAAGGTCAGTCCCTCGGCGACCCGGCGCAGTTCGTCGAGCACCGGGTCCATGTGCGCGGAGTGGAAGGCATGGCTCGTACGCAGCCGCTTGGTCCTCCGGCCGCGCCGGTTCCAGTCGGCCGCGAGGTCCAGTACGGCCTGCTCATCGCCGGACACGACGGTCGCCGTGGGAGAGTTGACGGCGGCGATGGAGATCCTCGCGGTGTTCCGGCCGCCGTCCGCCAGAGTGGCCAGGACCTCGTCCTCGGCGGCCTCCAGCAGCACCATCGCTCCCGGTTCGGTGACGGACTGCATCAGCCGGCCGCGGGCGGCGACGAAGGCGGCCGCGTCCTCGAGGGACAGCACACCGGCGACATGCGCCGCGGCCACTTCGCCGATCGAGTGACCGATCAGCATGTCCGGTGCCGGTCCGAAGTCCTCCAACAGCCGGAACAGCGCCACCTCAACTGCGAACAGCGCGGCCTGCGCGTGCACGGTCTGCTCCAGCAGCCGGTCGTCCTCCCCATCGATCACCTCGCGGAGGGGCCGCTCCAGGTGTCGGTCCAGCTCCGTGCAGACGTCGTCGAAGGCCCGGGCGAAGGCCGGGTAGGCCGCGGCGAGTTCCCGGCCCATGCCAAGGCGCTGGGCGCCCTGACCGGAGAAGCTGTAGGCGATCTTGCCCGTGTTCCGGGCGGCGCCCGTGACCAGCCCGGAGACCACCTCGCCCTGAACCAGCGCGTCCAGCGCCCGCGCCGCGCCGTCGGGCTCCTGAGCGACGATCACGGCTCGGTGCTCGAAGTGCGACCTCGTGGTCGCGAGAGAGAGGCCCACGTCGGAGAGGTTCTGAGGGTGGTCCAGGTGTGTCCGTAGCCGGAGTGCCTGGTCCCGCAGTGCCTCCTCTGTCGCCCCCGACAGGGTCAGGGGAACCGGGCCCCCGGCGGGCTCCGCCACGGGGGCGCTCTCCGCCTCGTCGGCCGACCGCCGGGGTGCTTCGGCGAGGATGACATGGCAGTTCGTGCCGCCCATGCCGAAGGAACTGACTCCGGCGACCAGACGCGCCTTCGGTTCGCGCCAGGCACCCGGCGTGCGGCGGACCGCGAGGTTCAGCGTGTCCAGCGGGATACGCGGATGCGGGGTCTCGAAGTTGAGAGAGGCCGGGAGCTGGCGGTGGTGGACGGCGAGCGCGGTCTTGAGGAGCCCCGCGATGCCCGCGGCCCCTTCCAGATGCCCGATGTTCGTCTTCACCGAGCCGACTTCCAACGGACCGGCCTGCGTCGCCGCGCCCGCCCCGCCCGCCGCACCCGTCCGGCCGAAGACGCGGCCGAGGGCGTCTGCCTCTACCGGGTCACCGAGGGCCGTCCCGGTTCCGTGCAGCTCCACGTACTGAACGTCCCTGGGCGACACCCCCGCCCGTTCCTGGGCGAGTCGCAGGACGGTCTCCTGGCCACCGGGGTCCGGCGTGGTCAGTGAATCGCCGCCGCCGTCGTTGTTGACCGCGCCGCCCTCGATGACGCAGTAGACCGTGTCGCCGCTGGCGAGGGCGTGCGACAGCGGCTTCAGTATGACGAGGCCGCCGCCCTCGCCGCGTACGTAGCCGTTGGCCCGCGCGTCGAAGGTGTAGCACCGGCCGTCGGGGGAGAGCGCGCCGAACTCGGCGATGTCCGCGGCGGTTTCCGGGATCAGGTTGAGGTTCACCCCGCCGGCCAGCGCCAGCAGGGACTCGCCCCGGCGTACGCTCTCCGCCGCCATGTGCACGGCGACCAGGGAGGATGCCTGGGCCGCGTCGACGGTCATGCTGGGGCCGCGCAGGCCGAGGCTGTACGAGATCCGGTTGGCGATCATCGCCCGGTGGGTGCCGGTCAGCGTGTGGTGCGAGCGCCGACCACGGGAGAGCTGCGCGTAGTCGTGCGACATCACCCCGAGGAACGTGCCGACCGCGGTGCCGTCCAGGGCGGCGGGGACGATACCAGCATCCTCCAGCCCCTCCCAGGCCAGCTCCAGCATCAGCCGCTGCTGCGGGTCCAGCGCCGCCGCCTCCCGTGGCGAGATGCCGAAGAAGGCGGGGTCGAAGCGGTCGACGTGGTCGAGGAAGCCGCCGTGGCGGATGCCGGCGGGCGCCGACCCGGTCAGCGTCCACCGCCCGGCCGGTACCTCGGTGACGGCCGAGGCACCGGTGGTCAACAGCCGCCAGAACGCGGTGGGGTCGGGGGCCTGCGGGAACCGGCAGGACATTCCGACGACGGCGACAGCCTCGTCTGCTTCCATGATGATCCTCGGGGGTCCTGGCGGGATGTCTTGAGTGCTGCCCGGGCGGAGGCGTGCTGCCTTCCGCCCCGGTCAACGGTTTCGGAAGCGCTCGTTCCACACCTGGGAGAGCGGTCGCCCGGAGTCCGCCGAGGCGGCCACGACGACGGCCACGACGTCGTCGCAGAAGCTCTCGACGGTCGTGCTGTCGAAGAGCGAGGTGCTGTAGAGCACCGTGCCGGAGAGCGAGCCGTCCGAGGTGTCCTCGTACAGGTCGATCTCCATGTCCAGGTTGATGCGGACCGGCGGGTGGCTCATCACGAACGGCTCGGCCTTCGCCTCCGCGAGGCGGAGGCTCTGCGGCGGTGTGTTGACGATCTGGAAGACCACCTTCACCGGGGGGTCCTGGAACAGCCGAGCTCCGGCCGCCCACTTGTCGATGGCGGAGACGAACGGCAGGTCCTGGTGGGCGTGTGCGTCGGACATCCCGTCGCGCACCTTGACCAGCAGCTCGTGGAACGTCGGATCGCCGCTCAGATCGGTCCGCACGGCCAGCAACTTGGAGACGAGGCCGACCATGTTCTCCACCTCGTCGCGGCCCCGGCCCGCCATCGGCATACCGACGAGGACGTCCGGGCTCGCCGAACGGGCCGCTATCACCAGCTTCATCGCGGCCAGCAGGGTCATGTACGGCGTGGCGTGCGCGGACTCGCCCAGTCGGCGGGCGGCCTTGACGACGTCCAGCGGCAGCCGCCAGTGCAGGACGTCGCTGTCGTAGTCGGCCACGTCCTGGCGTGGGCGGTCCGTGGGCAGTTCGGCCGGCAGCATGCCGTCGTAGTGGCGGTTCCAGTGGTCCAGCAGGTCTGCCAGCAGCGGTCCCCGCAGCCACTGCTGTTCCCAGAGCGAGAAGTCCGTGTACTGCACGGGCAGATCGGGCAGTTCGGCCTCGGTGCCGTGGACCAGCGCCGAGTACACCTCGGAGAGATCGCGGATGAGCACGCCCCGGGACCAGCCGTCGGTGACCAGGTGGTGCAGGGCGAGTACCAGAACGTGGTCGCGCTCGCCCAGCCGCAGGACACTCAACCGGCCCAGCGCGTCCCCCGTGAGGTCGAACGGCCGGGCGGCCTCGAAGCCCGCGAGCACAGCGGCTTCCGTGGCGTCGGAGACCTCGGTGATCTCCACGCGGACCGGCGCGCTCTCCTGGACGGCCTGGGCGTATTCGCCTGCCTTCCCGACGATGGTGATCCGCAGGGCCTCGTGCCGGGCGACCAGGATCTCCATGGTCCGCCGCAGGTGTGCGAGGTCCAGTTCGCCCGAGACCCGCACGGCCAGCGGGATGGTCCAGTGACCCGCCCGCAGGATGTCCTCGAAGAACATGTCGGCCTGCCGCTGCGCGAAGCTGAACGGCACCGGGAGGGATCGGGAACGCTCGGAGGGAACCAGCGGCGGAAGGTCGGGCTCGGTGCCGCTGCCGGACGCCCTGGCCACCGTGACCGCCAGCTCCCGTGGGGTGCGCTGCTGGAAGATCGCCTTGAGCGGTATCGAGACGCCGAGCGTGGCCCGGATCCTGGCGACCACCCTGGTGGCGATCAGGGAGTGACCGCCGAGCGAGAAGAAGTCGTCCTCGATGCCGACCCGCTCCGTGCTCAACAGGTCGGCGTAGATGGCGCAGATGGCCTCTTCCCCGGGTGTGGTCGGGGCGACGTAGCCGACGTCGAGCACGGTGCGCAGGTCGGGCGCGGGCAGCGCGCCTCGGTCGATCTTGCCGCCTGTGGTCAGCGGCATCGATTCCAGGAGCACGACCGCCGAAGGCACCATGTACTCCGGCACCGCGGCTTCGAGGTGCAGGCGCAGGGTCTCGGCCAGTCGGCCGTCCCGGCCCGCGGCGGTCGGCTCGGCGACGGCGTAGGCCACGAGCCGCTTGTCGCCGGGGACATCCTCCCGCACGATCACGGCAGCGTGCAGGACGTCCTCGTGCCTGGCCAGGATCGCCTCGATCTCACCCGGTTCGATCCGGAAGCCCCGGATCTTGACCTGGTCGTCGATTCGGCCGAGGAACTCGAGGTTGCCGTCCGGCAGCCAGCGCACCAGGTCGCCGGAGCGGTACATCCGGGAGCCGTCGGCGCGGAACGGGTCCGTCACGAAGCGCGTCGCGGTCAGCTCCGGCCGGCCGAGGTAGCCCCTGGCCAGGCCGGCTCCCGCGACACACAGCTCGCCGGGCACGCCCACCGGGACCGGCCGCAGCTGACGGTCGACCACGTACACCCGGGTGTTGCCGATGGGCTTCCCGATCGGCGCGGTGAGCGGCCACTCGGACACGGACGCCGGCAGCGAGTACGAGGTGACGACGTGGGCCTCGCTCGGGCCGTAGTGGTTGTGCAGTCGCAGCTCGGGGCGGTTCTCGCACAGCTCACGCAGGTCCTGGTGGAGGGAGAGCGGCTCACCGGCCTGGGAGAGATGGCGCAGGGCGGACAGTTCGGGACCGTGCGGATCGACTTCCTCGGACATCGCCCGCAGCATCACGTTCGGTACGAACACCTGGGCCAGCTCGTGGTCGTGAGCCCAGCGGGCGAACGCGGCGGGGTCCATCCGCAGTTCCTCGTCGGGGATGACGACCGTCTCGCCGTACAGGAGGGCGGAGAAGATCTCCTGGAGGGAGATGTCGAAGGTCACGGTGGCGAACTGCGCCGTCTTGGCATCGGGGCCGACGGGCAGAGCCCGCTTCTGCCACGCCACCAAGTTCACCACGCAAGCGGCGGGCATCAGGATTCCCTTGGGCACGCCGGTCGAGCCGGAGGTGTAGATGACGTAGGCCAGGTCGTCCTGGCTCGTGGGGGTCGACGGCGCGGTGTCCGGCTGTTCGGCGAGCGCCTCGTGTTCGGCGTCGAGGAGGACGAGTTCGGTGCCCGGCGACGCCTCGAACAGCTCCGTGAAGCGCTGCTGGGTTACGGCCGTGGTCACCTTGGCGTCGTCCAGGACGAATCGGATGCGGTCGCGCGGGTGGTTCGGGTCGATCGGCACGTAGGCCGCTCCGGCCTTGAGGATCCCGAGGATCGCCACGATCACCTCGGTGCCGCGTTCGACGCACAGTCCGACGAGCGTCTCGGGACCGATTCCCCGACCCTGGAGGTGGTGCGCCAGCTGGTTCGCCCGCCGGTCCAGCTCCGCGTAGGTGACGTGGTCGTCGCCGTGGATCACCGCCACCGCATCCGGCCGACGCCGCACCTGCGCGCTGAACAGCTCGGAGAGGGAGCCCTCGGGCACGGGATGGGCCGTGTCGTTGAACTGCTCGAGTACCTGGGTCCGCTCGGCGTCGTCGAGCAGCGTGATCTCGGAGATCGGCTGGTCGGGGTCGGCCAGCGCGGACCGCAGGACGACGCCGAGATGGCGTAGCAGCCGCTCGATGGTCTGCCTGTCGAAGAGGGCCTTGCTGAACACGATGTGGCCGATCAAGCCGCCGTCGTCGCCCTCCACGAGATGGAACTCGAGGTCCATCCGGGTGAGGATCCTGCCCGGGTCGAACTGCTCGGCCTCCAGACCGGCCAGGGACAGTCGATCGGTGGGGACGTTGAGCATCTGGAAGAGGACCTGCACCAGGGGGTTGCGCGACAGGTCCCGCTCGGGCTGCACGTGCTCGACGAGGTACTCGAAGGGCAGGTCGCCGTGGGCGAAGGCGCCGACCGTCACGTCCCGGACCCGGCGCAGCAGCTCACGGTAGGTCGGGTCGCCGGAGAGGTCGGTGCGCAGGACCACGGTGTTGACGAAGAACCCGATGAGGCCCTCGATTTCGGACCGGCCCCGGTTCGCCACCGGCGTGCCGACCGCGATGTCCTCGTTGTCGACGTACCGTGCGAGCACCAGCTGGAAGGCGGCCAGCAGGGTCATGTACAGGGTCGCGTCCTCGCCGGCACCCAGCTTCCGGGCCGCGTCGACGAGTTCGGCGGGCAGCTCCCAGCGCGCTGCCTCGCCCTCCTGGCGGGCGACCGAGGGGCGAGGCCGGTCAGTGGGCAGGTCCAGCGCGGGCTCCATGCCGGCCAGCTGCTTCTGCCAGTAGTCCAGCTGCCGCCGCAGGGCCGGGCCCGACAGCCGGTCGCGCTCCCACACCGCGTAGTCCGCGTACTGCACGGTCAGGGGCGGCAGGGCCGGCGTGCGTCCGGCGACGAGCGCCCCGTAGGCCGCCGACAACTCCCGTACCAGCACGACCTGCGACCAGGCATCGGTCGCCACATGGTGCACGATGAGCACTAGGACGTGGTCCTGCTCGTCCAGCCGCAGCACCTTGGCCCGGAGCAGCGGCCCGACGGACAGATCGAAGGGCTCGGCGATCTCGGCACCGGTCAGTTCCCGCGCGGCGGCCAGCCGTGCGGCGGGTGAGTCGCCGGGGACGGTCACGACCGGGACGGGGACGGCCTCGGCCGGCGTGATCCGCTGGACTGGCTCACCGCCGTCCTCGGCGAACGTCGTGCGCAGCGCCTCGTGCCGGCCGACCACCGTGGAGATGGCCCGGGCGAGGTGCGCCACGTTCAACTCGCCCGTGATGCGCATCGCGAGCGGGATGTTGTACGAGACGTTGCCCGGCTCCAGCTGGTCCAGGAACCAGAGCCGGGTTTGCGCGAACGATGCCTGGAGGGAGCGGTTCCGCTCGACGGGAACGATTCCGGCGGGTTGTTCCTTGCGGCGTGTCCGTTCGAAGAGATGATTCATCGCCGCGCCGAGCCCACCGTTTTTGGGCATGCCTGAGTTCCCCATTGTCCAGCCTTATCTGGGTGGTCGGGGAAGCAAATCCCGCCGACTGCTGTTGGTTGATCCGGTCAAGGCGCGATGGCCGACACCACAGAAGGTGTGGGAGTGCCCGCGGCTGAATCGGCGTCGGCGAGCGACGGATACGGGTCGAGGCTGTCGACCGGGTGGAATTCCACCTCGACGGTGTGGCCGAGCCCGTATTTGATGGCAAGTTCGAGGAACAGATCGAGGGCCAGGTGGTCCTCGAAGGCGAAACCGGTGGAGTCGAACACCGTGGTGCGCTCACGCCAGGGCACGGCCGACTCGGGATCGGCGCAGAACGTGGCCAGCGCGGGGCCGACGGCACCCTCGGCCAGCTGCTGGCACTCGCCCTCGGCGAGCGCCTGCTCCAGGTGGTCGTAGGTGACGAGCGAACGGGCGAGGAGCCCGGCAGGCAGCTCGGTCTTGCCGGGCAGGTCGGCGCCGATCGCGTTCACATGCACGTGCTCGCGCATGGCGGTGTCGGGCAGCACGGGGCCGGCGCCGACGCCCACCGTGGTGGCGGTGCAGATGATGTCGGACTCGGCAGCCACTTGCGCCGCCGTGGCCAGCTCGATCTCGGGGTTCGGGCCGAGGAAGGCGACCCGGCGGGAGAACGTCGCCAGGTGGTCGGGGTTGATGTCGGACACCAGGACCCGGCGCACGTCGAACACGCGGGACAGGGCGTGCAGTTGCGTGACGGCCTGGGCGCCCGCGCCGATCAGGCCCACGGTCGTGCTGTCCGGGCGGGCCAGCAGCCGGCTCGCCACCGCGGACACGGCCCCGGTCCGGATCGCGGTGGCGATCACCCCGTCCGCGAGCGCGACCAGTTGACCGGTGGCGTCGTCGAAGCGGGCCACTGTGCCCAAAATGGTCGGCAGCTCATGACGATCGGGGTTGCTCGGCGTGTATCCGACGGTCTTGAGGGTCATGCCTGCGCCGGGCTCATGATGCGGCATCCATTCAATGACGCCGATCCCATGGGAATTTCGGGTGAATCCGCCCCGCTGCGGCGACCGCTCGACCTCACCGCGGCCCAGCGCGGCAATTCCGGATGCCATGGTGTCGATCATTCGGTCCATCAGCTCATCGCGGCCGACGAGTTGCACGATCGTGGCGATGTCGGACGCAGGAAGAATCAACGCGCTCATGAAAGGCCTCAGTCCCTCAACCATTATATTCTGCGTCCGAGCGGCTGCGCTCGTCCGGGAGTGAACCTATGCATGATTGCCGAGCCCGTATCCCCCTAACCAACCCCTCGTCACCCCTGGCCCGCGAGGCGCGCCACGTTCGTCGGGCTCTGGGCGGCGTCCCCCTGCGCGCGGGGTACCGGATGCTGGTCGTCCGTGTGCTCTGCCGACGGCGGGGTGGCCCGGCGCGACGCGCCGGGCCACCCCGGGTATCCCCCCTTTAGCCGCCGTGAAGCGTCACACCGTGGGATGGGTGGGTCAGCCGCCCTGGCCGATGCCTCCGATCGGGCCGACCTTCACCTGGGAGCCGGAGCCGTCCGTGACGGGCAGTGTGCCGGTGCCCGGCCAGTCGAGGGTGACCGACTTCGTCTCGTTCGGCGGGGTGACCACCAGCCCCGTGATGCGGACGCCGGAGCCACCCGAGTCGTTGATCGGGTAGTTGACGCCGAAGTAGGTCGACTCCCCGTCCTTGAGGATGTGGGTGTCGGCCGGTTCACCGCTGCGCTTCGCGGACAGCGCCCCCTCGCTGGTCTTGAGGTCGACGCCCGCGTGCCCGGAGATCGCGCAGTCCCGGCCGCCGCCGTTCTTCAGTGTCACCGCGACGGTGCCCTCGCCGTCGCCGTCGATGGTGCGGTCCGCCGCCGTGACCTCCAGCTCGTCGGTGCGGCACTTGTCGACCTGGCCGTTCTCGTTGGAGCCGGTCCCGGCGGTCGTGCCCTGCTCGCCGCCCTGGTCCGAACCGCCGCCCGAGGACGACGCGGAGGACGCGGAGGACGGGTCGCTCTGCCCGGTGCCGTCGTCGTTCTGGCAGGCCGTGAGTGAGAGGCCTGCGGCAACGGCAAGAGCGGCGAAGGTGAGCTTGTGAACGCGCATCGTTTCTTCCTCAGAATCGGTTGGGGAGCGTTTCTGAGCACCAAGATCCAATCGGTCGGCGAACCGTTCAGTCCACCCGCCGCCTAATACAGTCCTGTTACACGCGCTGCCGGGCAGGACGATCACCACGCCATGGCGCGCAACCTCCGCATGTCCCGCGCCCTCTTCCACACCGGCTGACCGACTCCGACTCCGAGGACACAGCAGACGTGCCGGAACTTGTACTGCATGCCAATGGACGCACCTGGACCCTGGACGCGTCCCGGAGCTACACCATCGGGCGCGATCAGCAGACCGACATCCCGTGCATCGACCGCCGGGTTTCCCGGCGGCACCTCGTGATCCGTTGCGACGGCGGAACGTGGGTCATCGAGGATCTCAGCAGCGCGAACGGCACGTTCGCCGAAGGGCGTCGTATCCAGCGGATCGAGATCGGCCACGGTTCTATCGTCCGGCTGGGCGATGTCGCCACCGGCACGCGGCTGGACTTCACCGGAGCGTCGGCGGCGGTGAGCGACGAGCAGGCGCGGGATGGTGTCGTCGCCGATCCCCGTGGAGCCGCCGCGACCCTTTCCCTCGACCGGGAACCCTCGGGCGTCCACCGGATCGTCCTGGGGCAGCGGCTGCGTATCGGTCGCGCGGAGGACAACGAACTCCTGGTGGAGGGCCCGTATGTCTCCCGCCACCACGCGGAGTTCCGGCCCCTGCCCGGTGGCCGCTTCGAAATCGTCGACCTCGGCAGTCACAACGGCACCTATGTCAATGGGCAGCCCGTGGACCGCCGCCGGATCATCGGCCCGCAGGACATCGTCGGTGTCGGCCACTCCACCTTCCGTCTCGCCGGGGACCGGCTGGAGGAGTTCGTCGACACCGGGGAGGTCACCTTCACCGCCCGCGACCTGACGGTGACCGTCGGGCGCGGCAAGACCATCCTGGACGACGTCTCCTTCGGCGTCCCCGAGAAGTCGCTGGTCGCGGTGATCGGACCGTCGGGCTCCGGGAAGTCCACCCTGCTGCGCGCACTCACCGGCTACCGGCCCGCGGACCGTGGGCAGGTGTTCTACGACCACCGCGATCTCTACGCCCAGTTCGCCGAGCTGCGCCACCGCATCGGTCTCGTCCCGCAGGATGACATCCTGCACAAGGAGCTGACCGTCGACGTCGCTCTGAAGTACGCCGCCAGGCTCCGCTTTCCCGGCGACACCAAAGCGGCCGAGCGCAAGGCCCGTATCGACGAGGTGCTCCAGGAGCTGAAGCTCGACGTTCACCGGGGCAAGAAGGTCGCCTCGCTCTCCGGCGGTCAGCGCAAACGGGTGTCCGTTGCCCTGGAACTGCTGACCAAGCCCTCCCTGCTCTTCCTCGACGAGCCCACCTCCGGTCTGGACCCGGGCCTGGACCGTGATGTCATGAAGTTGCTGCGGGAGCTGGCCGACGACGGCCGCACCGTGCTGGTGGTGACCCACTCGGTCGCCGAACTGGCCCTCTGCGACCGGGTGTTGGTCATGGCGCCCGGTGGCTCCGTGGCGTACTTCGGCCCTCCGGGCGAGGCCCTGGACTTCTTCGGTCACGAAAGCTGGGCCGATGTGTTCTCCGCCTTCGAGAACCATCGCGACGACGACTGGGGCGGGCGCTGGCTGGCGTCCCGGCAGTACGAGCGGGGCGCCGCGGAGATCGACTCGGCTGTACCGCCGCAGCTGCCGGACACCCCGGCGCCCCATCCGCCCGCGCGAGCCCTGAAGCCCAAACCACAGGGCTGGCTCGGCCAGTTGTGGACGCTGATGTGCCGCTATGTGTCGGTCATCGCCTCCGACAAGGGCTTCATGGTGCTGATGCTGCTGCTCCCGGCCGTCCTGGGCGGAGTGAGCTGTCTGATCCCGGCGCCGTACGGACTCGCCCCGCCACCGCCCGACAGCCGTTTCCGCTACAACCAGGAGTCCGGAACCATTCTGCTGGTGTTGGTCGTCGGAATGTGCTTCTCCGGCGCGGCCAACTCCGTACGGGAATTGATCAAAGAGCGGGTGATCTACGAACGGGAGAGAGCTACGGGGCTGTCCCGGTCCGCGTATCTGATGTCGAAGGTGATCGTCCTCGGTCTGATCACCGCGATGCAGGGTGTCGTCATCTGCGCGATCGGCTTCTCCGTCCGTCAGCTGCCCGCCCAGGGGATGCTCATGCCCACGGCCGTCGAGGTCTGCGTGGTCATCAGCGCGCTGGGCTTCACCACCATGATGTTCGGCCTGGTCATCTCCGCGCTGGTGAGGACCGCGGAAAAGACCATGCCGCTGCTCGTGATGTTCGCCGTCGTCCAGGTCGTCTTCACCGGGGTCCTCTTCAAGCTGTTCGACTCTCCGGGCATCGAACAGATCGGCTGGCTGATGCCCGCCCGCTGGGCGGTCGCGGGCGCGGGGACGACACTCGACCTCGCGCACACCATGCCGCCGTGGGACCTCGACCAGCCGGATGATGTCGACCCGCTGTGGGCCCACACCGTCACCCAGTGGGGCATCGACCTCGGTGCGCTCCTGGCGATCGCGCTGGTCTGCGGCTTCGCGGTGGCCCGCCTGCTGCGTCGGCACGAACCCGAGGTCATGCGGGACTAAGGCCGCGGTGGCCGCCGAGATCGCGTGGGTCAGTGAGGCCGCCGTCGGCCGTCTCGCTGCTGGGTGAAGCCGGAGATCGTGAGCCACAGTTCGGGGTCGAAGTTCTCCGTCGGCAGCTGCGCCACCATGTACCTGACGCTGATGTCCAACTTGGCGCGCCACACGCGGACGGCCTCGCCCCCGTCATGCTCCCGCAGCGCGCGGAAGATCGCGCTGTTGGCCCGCTCGATGCGGCCGGGTACGTCGGCGTAATCGAGCTTGAGGATGGCGATGAACATCCGCAGCTGCATCGTGAGGCGCAGGAAGAACAGGGACGTGTGGCGCAGCCGGGCCGCGCGGGCGATCGCGTCCTGGAACCGGAGGTCGGCGTCTCCGATCCGGGAGTGGTCCCGTTGCCGCGCGACTCGGCACACGTCGGCGAGCGCGGTGCCGACCGGGTGGAGCGCCTCGGGTTCGAGCGTGGCCAGCCGCCGGAGGAGCACCGCGCCGAGCGCGCCGCGCGCCGCGTAGACCTCCATGACCCGCTCCGCCGTGGCCATCGGAATGGTCGTGCCCCGGTGGGGCATCGACTCGACGAGGCCGTCCTCGGCGAGCAGTCTCAGCGCGTCACGGACCGGGCCACGGGAGACGCCGAGCCGCGCGGCCAGCGGTGCTTCCTTGATCCGCTCGCCCGGCGGAAAGTGCCCGCTGGCGATCTGTTCCCGCAGTGCGTGGGCGACCCGGTCCACCAGACGCGGGGAACCCGGTACGCCCGTGACCGCTGTATCGGCTCCGGAGGTGGCGGTGAGGCGGGAAGTGTCCGGCGGTGAGTCGTAACCAACGTGATGTCGCTCAGGCTGGCCGGGGACCCAGATCAGCGGCCCGGACCGGTCGGCCAGCCACGTCCGGACGTGGTCGCGGAGGTCACGTACGAGCGCCCGCGCCACCGTGCCGTGCCGGTCGGCCGGGTTTCCGAGCAGCAGCGCCCTCGCGTCGCCGGTCCATGTGCGGCCGACGGCCACCGGATGCACACGGACGCGCGGGTGCCGACGCAGCCAGTGGGCGATGTGCGGATCGGTGTGCACGGCTGCGCCGTCCACCAGGATGTGCACCTCGGTTCCGGGCCGGGTGGCCTGGTGGAGCCGGTCGAGGAACGCTCGGAAGCCGCTCGTGTGCGCTTCCGACCCGTCCGACAGATTCGACTCGTCCGGCACGTCGGCGGTGGCGAAAGCATCGGCCGCCGCGAGGACCAGCACGGCATCGTCCCGGTGGCTCGTCCCGCGTGAGCCCCGGGCGGCGCCGGAGGCAGGCAGCGTGCCCTCGGCCAGGACGACCGCGAGAGCACGCACGGGCGGATCGAGCAGGACGCCGCCGATGGTGCGCTCCCGCCCGGGAAACCAGTCGGCGGGCGCGTCCGCGCCGGGATCGAGTGCGTTCATGATGCGGCTGACACTTGTCTGGCTCACGCCGGTCGCGGCGGCGAGCGAGCGGGTGGACCACCCGGATCCACCCCCGGGCGGATCCTGCAGCACCCGCAGTACGACGCGGTCGCGCTGCGCTCCGGTCACCGCGCGCGGTCGGCCGGATCGTGGCCGATCGGTGAGTCCGTCGAGACGCCCGGCCAGGAACCGCGAGCGCCATCTGCCGACCAGTTGCGGGGAGACCCCCAGGCGGTCGGCCACCGCCCGGTCGGTCGGCTCCTCGGCGCGGGCCAGGATGATCCGGGCCCGCAACCCGATCGCCTGCGACGACACCCGGCTGCGCGCCCAGTTCTCCAGCGTCCGCCGCTCCTGGCTCGTCAGTGTCACCGCGGCCCGCGAAGGTCTGGCCATGGTCGGACTGTAAGAGAACTTTCGACTCGGTGTCCCCTCTTTTCCGGGCCGCGGACCAAAATTCTTGTTGACATCCCGACCTGTTCGCATACTCCCTGCGACCGAGCACGGCCGTGCCTGGTTGGAGACCCTTGCCGACCCGCTCGACGTCCCTCGTCCGACCGCAAGGAGGGCCACGTATGAAACTCATGGAGCAGTTCCGCCTCGCACACCTGACGTTGCGCAACCGCGTCGTCTCCACCGCCCACTCCGAACAGCTCGCGGTGAACGGGCTGATCACCCCCCATCTGGAGGGCTACCACCTGCGCCGGGCTCAGGGCGGCGCAGGGCTGATCATCGCGTTCGGTTCCGCGTCGGTGAGCGCCACGGCCGCGAACAGGTTCAACCCCGCCCTCTGGAACCCGGAGAACGAGCCCGCCCTGCGCCGGATGGCCGACGCCGCGCACGCGGAAGGCACCGCCCTGATCGCCCAGGCCACGCATCGCGGTGCCCGGGAAGTGATGGCGGATCCCGACCAGGAACACGTGGCGCCCTCGGCGGGCGCCGGGTTCCTGCCCAGCGGCACACCGCGGGTGCTGAGCGAGGAGGACATCGCGAGCCTGGTGCGCGACTACGCGGATGTCGCCCGGCGACTGCACCGCTGCGGCTGGGACGGCATCGAGGTGACGGCGTACGGCACGCATCTGCTGGAGCAGTTCTGGAGCCCCGTGCTGAACCGCCGCGACGACGCCTACGGCGGCAGCCCGGAGAACCGGCTGCGGTTCGGTTCCGAGGTGCTGCGCGCTGTGCGGGACGCCGTGTCCGGTGACTTCGTGGTCGCCCTGCGCATGTCTCTCGACACCCGGACCAGGCGGCTCGGGCTGAGCAGGGACGACCTGCTCGACATCGCCGGCTACTACGACGAACTCGGCGTCGTCGATCTCTTCGACGTCGTCGGCAGCAGCTCGGCGACCGCCGATGGCGCCGTCGGCACCGTGCCGACCGCCGACTACCCCCGTGGCGTATACCGGGAACTCGCGGCACGGGCCCGGGCCCGCCTGCGCGCCCCGGTGCTGGTTGCCGGACGGGTCCTGGACGCCGAGCAGGCCGAGGACGTGGTCACCTCCGGGGACGCCGACCTCGTCGGCATGACCCGCGCCATGATCGCCGAACCCCGGCTGGCCGCGCGGATCCACACCGGCACGGCAGAGCTGGCGAGGCCGTGCATCTCGATCAACGAGGGATGCCGCCGTGTCGGCGCGTCGCTCACGCTCGCGTGCTCGGTCAACCCCGAGGTGGCGCACCCGGAACTGGCCGAGGCACCCATGCCCGTGGACCTCGCGGGCGCCGGACGGACCGTCATCGTGGGTGCGGGACCCGCCGGTATCGAAGTGGCCCGCGTCCTGGCGAGGAGCGGACTGGACGTTGTCGTGCTCGAACAGGACGACAGCGTCGGCGGAGGCATCGGCTACGCGCTGCTCGCCGATCCACACCAGGTGCGCCAGTACCGGCGCTGGGCGGAGCGGTCCCTGTCCGCGTACGGTGTCGAGGTTCGCCTCGGCACCCGCGCCACGCCGTCCGTTCTGGCGGGTCTGACGCCTGAGCGCGTGGTGTTCGCGGGCGGCTCGTCACCGGCGCTGCCCCCGTGGCTGGAGTCCGCGCACTACGAGGTACGTACCGATGCGGACTACCTGGCCGGGGCGTGGGAACCGGCTCAGAGCGGCAACGTCGTCGTGTACGACCCCGAGGGCTACAGCGCGGGCAGTGTCATCGCGCTCCGGCTGGCCGGGGACACCGATCGCAGGGTCACCCTGGTGACACCGCTGGGGTCGGCCGGGGGCCAGGTGGAGACACCGAACCGGCTCCGGCTCACCAAGGGGCTCCTCCGCTCCGCCGTGCGTGTGCTGCCCTACACCGAACTGATCCGCACCGACGACTCGAAGCTGTTCCTGCGCGACGTGGTCACCAAGGACACCACCGAACTGGACGCGGGGAGCACGGTGCTCGGCTGCGGATACCGGTCGCCGGACGAGGAACAGCACGTATCGCTGAGGGCGGCATGCCCGCGGGCCCGCTGGCACGTCGTGGGCGACGCCTCTTCCCCCGGGCTGATCCGCCACGCCGTCACCGGTGGCAGCCGCCTCGCCCACGACATCCTGCGACGACTCGCCTCCGCCTCGGTGCGGTAGTGAGCGGGAGGGCGCCGCCGGAGCGGGTCAGCCGCTTGCGGGGGTCTCGTGCCAGGTGGTGGTGCGTTCGTGTGTGACGTCGTGCAGCAGTCCGAGGAACACGTCCACCAGCGGGGTGAGA
>NZ_JBSFGE010000047.1:0-24838 GCF_053596435.1 Streptomyces sp. NPDC001700 | reverse complement strand
TGACGGATTTCACGAAAGTGATGGAAAACGAGCACCCAGCCACATAAAGCCCCAGGTCAACTCCTGTGGTCCCCGCGCACGCGGGGTTGGTCCCAGCATGGGCCCCGGGCTGCACCCGCTGCGGCGGTGGTCCCCGCGCACGCGGGGTTGGTCCTAAGTTCGAGGGCGCCGTCCTCCTTGGCCTCGGGTGGTCCCCGCACCCGCGGGGCTGGCTCTGCCCCCCTTCACAGGGGGCGGAGCGTCCGGGGTATACAGCCCTCGGCGACTGGTGCACAGCTCGCGCGCAACTCGCCACCATCAGAGCCGTTGTAAAGCAGGCGGACACTGAGTAGCCGATGGGAGTACCCGGACCCCCGTAGGGGAATGACTGGCCGTCCGAATGCTGGGGCGGCGTCAATCACCCCCCGTCGCTTAGGCTGGCTGTCAGTGAGCGACGCGAGACGAGGAGCATTGTGCGAACAGATCGAATCAGCGCCTCAGAGACGGAGCCAGTTCCGCGTTACGCCGATGCTGCAGCCTCCGGTCCTGTCTCACGAGAGCTCGCCAAGTCCGCACTCATCGCTGCGCTGCACGACACCTACGACACGACACTCCTCGCTCCCGCAACAGCCGCACCCGTGGCCCACCCGAATGGGTTCGTCAAGCTGCCCTTGGTGCGAGCCGCCAAGAACTCGAGGCGGTTTTTCCTTCATATCTGGCTGGCCGGCGACGAAGACACACAAGCCCACGACCACCGTTGGGACTTCTCTTCCACCGTGTTATGCGGAACCATATACAACACCTTGTTGGACATCGCCGAGGTCGACGACTCCCTTCTCAAGACGCGAACGTCCCACGCTGCGGGCTATCGGGTCATCCACTACGAGCCCCACAAATCGGGATACCGGTTCGACGCGAGTGTCAGGGAGCGAGTGATCGTTACAGGACATCAGACAGCGGTGGTATGCGCAGGCAATGAATACAGCATGCCGGCTTTCGCCTTCCACCGTGCGCGAGCACTGCCCGGCACGATGACGTTGGTCGCCAGGGGTGTGCCAATGAGTCGCCACGCCCGTGTACTGGTGCGGGGCGAGGTCTCCGAGGAGCCGCAGCAGTGGCGGCACGTGGGGGCGTCGGAGCGGCGTGGCTACCTTCGTGATGCGTTGGACTGCCTCGGGTGAGCCCTGCAGGCAATCGCCATGGACGCACGGCGGGGCGGGACGATCCTCGGACGCTGATCCGCAGAGATACCGTCCTGATCATCGCTGTCCACATCGATGAGACCCCAGGGGCGCCCTTCCGTACGGGCCCTCTGGAGCGACGCTGGCGGGTCGGCCGCCCCGATGAGGTGGTGTCCAGCGCATCCCGTCGTGCCGCATACACCCAGCTGCACCTCGAACCGCTCCTATGGGGGCAGCAAGTCCGATGGCATCGTGAGGTGGCCCAAGGTGAAGCGTCGCCCTCCCGTTTCCAGCTTTCGGCCATCGAGTTGGTCCGTCTCAATGACACCGCGCTCGGTGCGCTGAAGGACATGGGCTCACGGGTCCAGGCGAACGGAGTGGCGCTTCTCCACGGCACCCTGCCACCGGATCCGCCGACACGGCTGCCGAAAACACTCCAGGAATGTGCGGACATCGACCCTCACCACGGGCAGGGCACCCAGCGAGCTTGGGTCGCACGGCAGCTGCCCTCGGGGTGCGTGATCGCCGAGACCGAACGCGAGGCGGTGCACTGCACGCTCGTCACCGCCCAGAGCGGCCTGGTGCGGTTGCATCCAGGGCGTGCGCAGCGGAATTGGGATCCCACCGATCAGTGGTTGTGGCACCTGCACCACGCGACGTTGTATCCGCCCGGCCCAGAAGCGGTGGAGCAGCTCCAGGGCATGCGCCTGCCGCTGCCCACCAAAGTCCGGGGCGTGCTAGGCGTTCGCGGGCTCACCCTGGTCGGCACCGAGCACGATCCGGGTGTCGGAGTTCCGCGCAACTACTACGACGGCACCAGCTACCACCTGGCAACGCTGTACGCCGACGCCCTGGCCCTGGCCAGGCTGCAGCAGATCGTGTTGGACGCGTTCGGCAGCGAAGTGGCGCGGATCGGCGCGCACGAACCCCGTCGGCGGAAAGTGGCGCAGCTGGAAAGGGATCTCCTCGTCTTCCGCCGTAGCTACTGGGCGGCCGACTTCGGTCGGCAAGGAACCGTCGACGCCATGGTCCGGGCATGGCAGCAAAGCGCCGGACTGTCGCAGTCGCTGCAGAGCCTCGTCAACGACCTCGGCGAACTGTCCCGCCAGGTGCAATCCGCCGAGACGGAGACGACCAACGCCATACTCGGGCTGCTCGCCGCCGTCGGCCTGCCGTTGACCACGGGGCTCGCCATCTGGCAGGGGCTTCCACAGGCCGGAGCCTCATCGCTGTTCCGAATCCTCGTCGCGACTGGCGTGGTCACCATAGGCCTCGTCACGCTTTTCCCGGGGCTGCGCCGGCTGTTCGTGGACCTTTTCCGGCGCAAACGACGGGGTGGCCAGTGACGCAGACGTTCGCCTGGCCGCCACGGCATGCCCCCGGATATCCGCCCGGATGTGCCGACACGGGGGACGTACTCGCCCAGTTCGCCCGTGAGCGACATCAAACAGCGACCGTGGTCGTCGTCACGAGCGCTTTACGGGCCGTGGTGGAAGACAGAGGAGATCATATGGCCGGGCTGTCACGAGTCCGGCAGAGCCTGACGGCGATCGGCCATCGCCTCGGTGCCGCATGGAACCCTTCGTACTACGGCAAGGATCTGGTCCTGATCAGAGCAGGGGAACATACCTTCCCCGCGAGCCTGTCCATTGAAGCGGCGGCTGCAAGCAGCGACAGCGAGGTCCGGCATGGCTGGGCCTTGGGCCTCGTCTCCTTCAACGGAAGCGACGACGCGCGGCGTGAACGGTTGCTGCGGGCCTGCTACGCCACGTCGATGGCCGCTCGGTTACGGCGTGACCGGCCGGACCTTCGGCCCTACCGGGCCGACGATGTCCTGCTACGAGTGCCGGAACTACTGTCACCTGAGCGGGGTGCCTCGCTGCTCGCGGGCGTCCTCGTCCGACCACTCGGCAGTGGCACCACGGTCCCGGGGGCCGCTCCGGGAGAAGATCCGCGGTTTCCCGGAGTGCCTTCGGCCGACGCCTGGGCCGAGTTCTCGCAGAAATCACCACATCGCGGGGTCTACGCGGTCAGCGACGTTCACGATATCGAGTGGGGAACCCTCGACCGCGAGAGCGGGGAGCGTCTTACGGAGGGCAGCGCACACGAGCTGCTCCCCTTGGCCACGGCTTGGCTGGATGGATCCCTACGGGTGACGGACGTTCTGGACCGGGCATACGGGCTTCGGATACAGCGTGAATCGCAGCTCGCAACCCATCTACGAACCCTCAACGACGCGGTCACGGCCGGTGGCCGGCTTTTCGCGACGCTGGGGGACGGCCTATCCGGCGTCGTCTCCGATACCGCGCTCATGCGTGCGGCGCTGATCACTGCGAACGGCGCGAGCGCAGGCCGCATGCACAGTGGTGCTGGGGTGGCGCCTCTGGACGAGCTGGGACTCGCCTCGGCCAGCCGCCACGCGCACTTCAGCCTCCATGTGACCAAGACCCTCAAAGGCACGGGACACCAAGAGCGTCTCCTCCACGGTTTCGGCACCCCTCTCTGCGCCCGAGCGGCCAATTCCGTGATCGACTTCCTGTCCGCTTTGCGGAAGGCAGGTCCCGGAACCTCAGGCTTCCACCATCTCGCGCACGCACGACGATGGCGCGAGTGGTGGCATCAGCACCTGCCACCCGCCGCACAAGCCCGTCTTGATCGGCTCTTCGCATCCATGCAGGACACGGAGGCGAAGGCGTGACAGTCGGCTCATAGGGCCGCCCACTGCCATGCGCCGCACGACCACACCTGTGGCTCCACCACTCGTGCCGGGGCGGTGGGCGGACCGTACGGAGCCACTGGCGTCTCCAGTACCGGATTCCAAAAGCGCGCGAGCCGATCCACTGCCTCGGGCAGGCGTCCGAACTCCAGCCCGTCCCGGAAGGATGTCGTGTCCCAGAAGTCCAGCCATTCCTTTGGCGGAGGAGGAAGGTGCGTCGGCCATTGCCGGCCCATGGCGGCGAATTCGATCGCCACGTCACGCCGTACCTCCTCCAGGAACAGTGCGGGGGCCATGGGGCTCGCGGCGGCCAACAGGAAATCCGTGAGATCGGTCCAGCGCGTATTGATCTTGCCGCCGCCGCGCTGTCGCGTGTAGCGCAGCAGCTTCTGCGCCAGGCACCGGCTGAGGGTCGCCGCCGGTACGGTGACCAAGGAGGGCAGGCCGGGGAATTCGAGCCGTGCGGTGCGGCTGTCGGCCGCTGCCTGGGCATCCGGCACCAGCAGGATGTTGAGCAGGGCCGTCCCGATGTCCTGCCCCGCCCGTACACGGATCAATGCCCGGTGCACGGTCGCCCTGTCCGGCGAGCTGAACACCACGGGTTCCGAACGCACCAGTTGGATGCTTTCCCTCTGAGGCCCCGGGGGGAGTTCGGAAGCGGACAGCAGCAGTCGGCCCGCGCTCGCCGAGAGGGCCAGGTCGACATCGTTGGGCAGCCGGGCTGATGGGCCGATCCACCCGAGGATCGCTGTCGACCCTTTGAGGTGCCAACCCTCCGGTGGCAGGAGCCGGTCGATACTCGAGAGGACCACCGCTACGGATTGGACCAGGTATCGGTCAGCTGTGGGAAGCATGGTCCCGTCGGCGTTCTCCCATGCTCCGTGCCGCCGTTCCATCGCTGCCCCCTCGCTCATGTGTCCGTTCGGTCACCAGGATGACGGTGTCACAGGAGAGTGGCCACGGAAGGCGGATCGTGCCGGATATCCGCCCCTTGAGAGATCCACCGCAGCAGACGCGGTGGTGGTTTCGGCAGCATCCTCCGACGTCCGCTGCACACTGCGACGCGCGCCGCCAGTGCCCGCACCCCGGAGATTCCGCAGTCGGCGGCCAGGGCCAGTACGCTGTCAGGAACGCCCGACGCCAGCTCCTGATGCCGGCCGGCCAAGGCGAGCAGCCGTGCGGCCACGAACACGTCCGAGCCGGCGGTTTCCAGGAGCTCACGTGCCGCCTCGTAACCGGCTGAGGTAGCCGCCGCGCGGTCGAGGTACTGGACCGCACGCGGCAGCAGCCCCGGACATGCTCGTACGATGCCGGGGATGCTCCGGGACACCTCCGGGTCGGGCTCGATACGGGCCAGGGCGTACCTGAGGGAGCGCACATCGTCGTCCCGTATGCCCCGGCGCCACACCTCGTGCGGGTTGCCCGCGACGTCGCGTACTGGCCCCGCCAACACGTCGTTCACCGGCTCGGTGGTGCTCTTCTCTTCGGACAGACGCAGTCCGAGGGTTTCGAGCCCGGCTTCCACGGCACCGCGGATCTGCTCCGACTCCCCCCTGTCACGGACGAAGACATGCCAGTCGTCGCCCCAGCGCAGCCACCGGTTCGGGGCCGACGTGGCCAGGAGGGCGTCGATCGGGGCCAGCGCCGCGGAGCCGAGCCGGTTGGCCCAGAGGTGCCCAGGCAGGAGACACCGCCCCGTGGCGCGGTGCAGTTGGGTCAATTGGTGCGCCAACTCACCAGTCATCCAGGGAGTATCGAGCAGCGCGCGCAGCGGAAGCGACTGGCCGAAGCGGTGAACGTCGATCCTGAGGACGAGCGGCAGATCTCCCCGGCATCCGAGTACACGCAAACGGGACTGCCGCGCCCGGTAGGCAGAGCGGTAGTCCCAGTCCAGCGAACGGTAGCTGAACACCTCCGGGCGCAGCTCATGGCGATGGAGAGAGCGCTCGACCAGTTGGTGCGTATGGGCACGTACGACCGGAGGTACCACGGGGGCAGTCTCCATCCGGCGGGCGAAGGGCACTCGAAGCAATCCGACGTCGAGACGCTCCGGCATCAGAACGGTTCCGTCAGCCAGATCCCGTAGGACATCGGTGGCGCCGAGGGCGTCCGGGACCCACTCGGTCAGCAGGTCCTGACGAAGACTCGTGCTGAGTGCCCTGTTCGACTCGGTGACCTCGTCTCTCACGACCGCATGATGTCACCGGGTGGGCACCCCATATCACCTAGCCTGGCTGGCAGGCGGCGAAGAGGGGGAGCATGACCGGTATTCCGACCCCGGGCGACAGCCTGGACGTCCACGCGGCACTGGGCGCTTTGGTGGGAAAGACACCCAGCCATTCCAACGGGACGATGAATCTACTCCTGTCGCACATGCTCGATACGGCGGCTGTCGCCGACGTCATGTGGGAGCGCTATCTGGCACCGTCCACCCGGCGGCTGCTGGACGACACAGCCGGCGGGGCGGGCAAGGGGCGGGACTTGCTCGTGTGGCTCTGCGGAGTGCATGACTTTGGAAAGGCCACGCCCGCCTACCAACGGCGGTGGCGACCAGAGGCGGAAGCCGTACAAGCGGCCGGTCTGCGATGGCACGAGCCGACCGCCAGACGGTTCGAATGGCATCACGGACGCGCCGGAGGCCATCTCCTACGACGGCTGCTGTCGAGCGCCGGATGGCCTGACGAACACATTGCCTGGGTGTGGCCTCTGGTAGCGGGGCATCACGGCTTTTTCCCCGTCGAGAGCGCACTGAAGCCGGACCTCAAGGCACGAGGCCAGTTGGAGGGCAACGAGCGCTGGGCGGAGGTGCAACTCGCACTCGCCCGACGCCTTGCCGAGGAGCTGGGCCTGGCCTCGTTCACCGCCCCCGCCCCCGTCTCGGTGCCCACACGGGCCTTCCAACTGCACCTGAGCGGGCTCATCGTGATGGCGGACTGGATCGCCAGCGGGTCCGGCTTCCCGGGACTCGATGAGTTGGCCGACGTGAGTTTCACGCGTGCACGGCAACGGGCCACCGCAGCATGGCGGAAGCTCGGTCTGCAGAACGGCTGGGGGGAGCTGCCCGAGCCACCGTCGAATGCCTTCGCGATGCGGTTCGGGTGCACACCGCGGCCATCCCAGGAGCTGGCGATGGAGACGGCTCGGCGGATGGAGGCTCCTGGCCTGGTGATCATCGAGGCGCCGATGGGCGAGGGCAAGACCAGGGCCGCGCTGATGACGGCGGAGATCCTGGCCGCGAAGTTCGGCGCGGACGGCGTCTTCGTCGGCATGCCGGAATGGTCCACCGAAGACCCCATGTTCGGGCAGGTCAGAAGGTGGGTGAGCCGAATCGACGAGGATCTGGCCGGGCGGGTGGCCCTGCTCCACGGCAAGCGGACCTTCAATAGGGAGTGGAGCGCCCTGCTGAGTGAGCCACCGGAGGTCAGGCTCGCCGCCGTCAGCGAATGCGGCGAGGAGGATGCGCAGGGGCTGCGGGGCGGCGAGGCGGTGGCACGGGTACCCGCCGAATGGTTCTTCGGGTACGCGCGTGGTCTGCTGTGCCCCTTCGTGGTGGGGCCGGTGGACCAGCTGCTGTACGCCACGACCCGCACCAAGTTCGTGATGCTCCGCATGGCGGGGCTGGTGGGGAAGGTCGTCATGCTCGACGAGGTTCACGCCACCAACGTCTACACCTCGCAGTTCCTTCTCGAGGGCCTGCGCTGGTTCGGTCAGGCAGGTATACCGGTGGTGCTCCTGTCCGCGACGCTGCCGGCACCGCAGCGCCAGGCGCTGGTCGACGCTTACCTGGCCGGGGCCTCGGGACGTGAGGAGTTCACGGCGGACGACCTCCGCCACCCCCAGGGGTACCCCTCCGTCACCGCCGTTTGGAACGCACCGGACGGCACCGGCCACCGCTCCGCCGCACCGTCCTGTAACAGCTGGCGCACGGATCGGCCCCTCACCGTCGCTCTCCTGCCGGAGCCAGTACCCGACGGGAACGCGACTGTCGAGGAGCATCGGGCAGCCAGGGCGTCCGCCGACACGGCAGTCGCGGACCGGCTCGAAGAAGAACTGAGGCAAGGCGGATGCGCCCTGGTCATCCGCAACACCGTCGAACGGGTCCAGACGCTGTGCACCGTGTTGCGTGAGCGCTTCGGCGATCAGGTCCTGCTGCTGCACGAGCAGCTCACGATCGGGGTGCGTGCTGATCGCACGGCGGACTGTCTGTACCGGCTCGCCCCACGGCCGACCGGCACGGCACCGGGCCGGCCCCGGACGATCGTGGTCGCCACCCAGGTGGCCGAGCAGGCTTTCGATGTCGACGTGGACATTCTGATCACCGACCTGGCCCCGATCGATTCGCTGCTGCAGCGGATCGGTCGACTGCACCGCTGCGACGACGTGCACCGCCCCGGCCGATTGGCCAGGCCGCGTGTGATCGTGACGGGCTGGGCCCCCGGGAGCACGATCGCCGGTCAGGAGGGCGCCGACGCGAACCCGCTCGATCGTGGCACCCCACGGTTTCCCGGCTGCGCCGAGGCCCTCTACGGCCGCCATCTCCTTCTGCGCACGGCGGCCATGGTGTTCACAGCAGCCGGACAGTCCGGCGGCTGGAGCCTCCCAGGAGATATTCCTTCTCTGGTGGCGGACGGTTACGGCGGCGATGACGACGTCCCGGCGGCGTGGCGGGGCGACACCGAAGCGGCTGGGAGACAAGAGCAGACCGAGCGACGTGAGCGCGTCGGGAAGGCTTCCTACCATCTTCTGACGCGGCGCAGTGACCGAGAGGCCCCCACGCTGGCCGATCTCCATTACGTCGCCGTGCCTCCCGCCAAGGGCGAGGCCGGGCTGACCGCCCTGGTCCGGGACCGGGACCCCGGAGTGGAGGCCGTCCTCGTGATCCACGACGGTTCGCAGTACCGGACACTGCCCGGAAGTGTTCTGGCCAGGGAAGGTGCCATCGCTGACAACGACCTCGTCGACGAGGTTCTCGCCGACACGGTCAGGTTGCCCGCAAGCTGCGGTTCCGGAGCGGAGGAGCTATCCGTCCCGCCAGGCTGGGGCAAGCACGAACGGCTGAACCGACATCGGGCCCTGGTCCTCGACAACGACGGCACCGCTTGCCTTTCAGGGCGGAGGCTGCGCTACGACTCGATACTCGGACTCGTGGACGAGGGGCCGGTCACGACGCAGCCGTCCGGTTCCGCAGCGGGGCGAGGGTGAGCAGACCGCAGCCGTACGCCTTCGAAGGACCAATCCCTTCCAACAGGCACCTGATGAAGGTGGCTCGGTCGGCTACCTGAAGGCGTCCTTCGAAGGTGACGCTGTGGAAGGTGACGCGGGGCCCCTTCCCGTTCTTGACGAAGGAGTGCCGTTGGCGTGCGGTGATACGGACGTCACGCGCAGGGTCCGCGTCTCTCGGCCCGTCCTCGGTGGTCCGGGCGTCACCGACGGTGGGGCCGTCGACCAGGCCGGGTGCCGGGGTGTCGGTGCGGGATACGGGGATGTCGAACCCCCACCGCTCGGTACGCGTCAGAAACCAGTTCAGTTGGGCAGCCGCGGTGCGGTGGCCCAGCCTGAAACCACGTACCCGTTTGCGGTCGCTGTCAGCCGCAGCCGCGAGGCGGGCCGCTTGCGTCGGGGTAGGGCTGATCGGCGTCTGGGTGTTCTGTACGGGGCTGGCGGTCAAGCGAAACGCGAACTCCCGCCCGACGGCGATGTGGCCGAGGAGCGGGGCGTAGTCGCGGACAGCGGCGTGTTCTCCCTCGGCGTCGGGCCAGCCGGCCTTCTCGACGATATGGGTCCAGTCGGGCTTGCCGGGGGTGAGCACGAACAGATGAGGGCGGCGCGAATCGTCGGCGTCCAGCCGCCACAGCACGCGGTCACCGTGCGAGGCCTCGGGAAGGCCACCCATGACGGCCCCATGCATGGCACGCGGGTTGGCCAGCAAACGGCGGCTCTCGGCACGGAGGGGGTTGATGCGGATACGGGAGAGGTAGGTCATGGCGATCACCAGCCCAGCAGGGCGAAAGGGTCGTGTCCGGCGGCTTCGTCCGCGTCGTCGTGTGTGGTGTCGGGCCGGGGGAAACCGGTGGGGATACTCAGCCAGTCGTGCCGTACGCGTCGGCTGGTGAAGCTGCGGGCGTACGGGTCGAAGGAGACCGGCGAATCGTGAAGGACGTCGTCGCCTTCGGGGTCTTCGATGGTGACTGAGCGATCGATGCGCGCTGGATACAGCGGCCGGTCCAGGTCCTGCTCCCGTCCGCACTGGGCGGCATACTGCTCGCGGGCTCGACGGGTTGCCTGCCAGGGTTCGTCTCGCAGGACGTCTTCCAGGCTTCCTTCCCGTAGGCCGAGAGCGAGCGGCTGAGTGGGCGGGCAGGAGCGGCGGCCGAGGGCGAGCGGGAAGAAGGGAGCCCGAACGGCCTGATCCAGGGTGCACAGCAGGTCACGAGGGCCGGCAACGGCGGCCACGAACACCGCGTCCTGGAGGTAGTAGCGGGTGGTCACATGGGTGTACTTGGCCGGGGAGGTTGGTTTCTGGAGGCCCTTGGCCGAGACACCGGCCTGGAGCAGTGGCCGACCGCGGAAGTCGCTGACCGTGTGGTAGTCGCGCAGCAACGTACCGGGCTGGTCGACTCGAATTCCGAGGCGCAGCGGCGTCAGCTCGTCGAGCGGGGCCTCGCGGGCCAGTCCGGCCGCCGCCGCGAGGAGACCGATCACACCGGATTTGGTCGGCTCCGGGTTGGTCTCGCGTCGGTTGAAGGCGCCGCGGGAGCCCCACGATTGGAGAGGGGCGGCCAGCCTGAGCAGGAGTACTGCCTCGGTCTCGGCCTGTTGGGGGTCGGGGGCTGCCGTCGAAGGGTTGGTCATCGGGCGGCTCGCTTGACCGTATCGGTGAGGTGAGCACGCAGGCCGGTCAGCAGCTTCGGAAAGGCCACGGGCTCGCCGAAGGCGTCCTTGAGCCGCTCCGCGGTCGTCTCGGAGGAGTCGAAGGTGTGGCACAGGGCGGTGAATGCGGGGGTGTCGCCCCAGACACTGGTGGCGGTGGCGTACTCGCGCGCCAAGCGGCGAGCGGAGTCCGCGGCGATTCCGGAGCTGGATCCGACCGGTTCCTCGAAGGCTGAGACAAGGTTGACCGGCTGGTCGGCGCGCACGACGACCGCGACCAGGCTGGGCAGGGTGCGGTGACCAAAGGAGTTGCCGTAGCCGGTGGGCATGGAGCGGGCGAACGAGGTGACGAACTCCTCTACGCCGGTAACCGCTGCCTCCTCGTCGGTGAGGTTGTGCAAGAGCTGGTGGAGGCTAACCGAGGCGTAGCGGTACAGAGTGGCGGAGTTGAAGCCGATGGTGCCGATCATGCCGGCGCCAGTTTCCTGCTCCTTCATGGTCTCGTCGTCAACAGCCGTGAAGTAGTCGAATTCCAGCTCGACAGCATGAGTGGAGAGGGCGTGGGCGACCTGGGTCGCGGCGTCAACCTTCAGTGCGGGAACGTCGGCCACCATGCGCCCGAAGAGGGCGACGTCCATCGGATGCCCGGTGCTGAACTTTTCCTGCACCGGCAAACGGTCGATCTCGGCTGCCAGCTCTGTGTCGTCCAGGGAGGCCAATTCGGCCGCACGGTCACGGACGAGGTCAGCCACGGCGTTGAGCTGGCGGCGGCCGTAGAAGAACAGGTACGCGGTGTCCCCCTCTTTCTTCCCGGCGCTGATCTTCAAGGGCGCCAGCAAGGCACCGGCCAACCGGGACGAAGCCTCGGAGTCCAGGTCGGTTCCGTCCTCGATCAGGCCTGCGAGAGCGTTGAGGATGCGCCTCGTGCGCGTCGCCAGGTCCTGCTCGGGCATGCGCTCGGTGAAGTGAAGGCGGGTGGCACGCTTCCATGCCTGGGAAGAGACGCGAGACCGTCGTACACCGCCGTAGTACGCCTCCTTGGGGTTGCCCTGATCGTCACGGTTGAGGTTGGCCGGGGGCACTGTCTGCAGGATGTGGACGTCGATGTAGGTGCGAGGCGCTGTGAGCACCATGCGGTCCTCCGGGTTTTCGGTCTGTGGACGGGTGTAGTGGCGCTGCCGTAGGAGCACTAGGGGGTGTTGGCGGGGCCCGGCTTGGCCGTGCGGCCGTTCCAGGAGTGGTAGGCCAGTCCCCAAGTGCGGCGGACCCGTCGGCGTGACTCGGGGTAGTGCCAGTTCTTGATGTCCTGCAGCAACTGGTCGTAGTCCAGCGGCACTTTGATGGATCGAAGCTGCGTGATCAGCCCCCGGAGCCGATACACCAAGGTGGGCACAGATGTGGTGTTCACTGCGGCTGCGACGCGGCGGTCGACAGCTTCGGTGCTGAACCGGTCGTCGTGACGCAGTTTGCGCAGGGCTGCCCCCAGCCCGACACCGTGCTTGTGCATGGGCTGGGACTGGCTCTGCTGATGCAGACCGTAGAGCGACAGGGCCGCGTGTTCAGCTTCCAGCTCATGGGTGACATGCCCATCCGTCGGGCTGGTGTAGAAGGGCCAGAGCGTCGGGACCGTGCCGGCAGGCTGCCCCAGACCGGAGCGCAGGGCAGCGAGGTCTTCGCCCGGGGCCTTGGCGAGAGCTCCGCTCTTGGGGTCGATTCGCCAAGTCCCGTCGTTCCGTACGCGCTGGCTCCAGTAACGGCGCACGGGCGTGGCGGCTGAAGATTCGGTGGTGCTGCTGGGGCCGGTCTCGGGTGTGGCAGACACGGCGGTCCCCCTAACTTTCGTCGGACGGCCGATCGGTCGTGTTCGGTGTGATGGCGGGACGAGCGGAAAAGCGGGGCCTGGCCTGCCGCTCAAGAAGCCTTCCGCATCGCTGCGCGGCGGGTGAGGATCTCATCCGTGCGGTCCCTGAAGGTGCGTTCAGCACGACTGAGCCGGTAGAAGTGCTCCTTGCCGTCCTTCGTCACGATCCTTCTGCCGGTAAAAACGCCTGGGGCGGCTGTCGACAAAACCTGTTCGGCCACCTTCCAGGTTTCACGTCCGGCCTTCTGCTCCCATGCCGTCAGGCCGCGCTCGGACTGCTCGAAGTCCTCACCGACCGAGCGCAGACCGACCAGAAGGCGCCGTACCACGGGGTCAAGGGCGTGGAGCAGCGTGTCTCCGGGGCGTTGTCCCTTGTCCCAGGGGATCGGATCGGTGCCGGCTGCGCGCCGCAGATCAGCAGAGAGGTGGTTGACCGCGTCGGCAAGACTTTCCGCCTGGCTCACAGCCTCCAGAAGCGATCCGCACACGATGCCGTCAGGGTTCAGCGCGGTCAACGGCAGGGGGATCTCATCGAAGAAGACATCCTCGATCACGGCGGACTGGTTGCCGTAGGCGATACCGGTCAGCTCTACCTGGAGCGGGTACTCCGGAGGCATCCGATCCCTGGCCGCGCTGATCCGGCTCAGCAGAACGCTGGTGTGGAAACCTGCACGATCGTCCGTCGCATCGATCTGTTCCCCGGCGCGATCAACCGCAAGCAGGGCGTTCAGTCCCCGCCAAGCCGCACGACCCGTCTGATGACGTCGAGGACGAACAGGAGGGACGGCCTTCCCTTGGCCTGTCTTCTTGCCGCGGGCGGTGGCACTGTCGACAATCCAGGCAGTGTGTGGTTCGTGGTCGGGCGTGCCCTCCAGCCGGTCCCCCGCGGCGACGACGACCCGTGTGACCCGCGTCCCGCTCGAGGTCTCCTCCGGAATTAGCCGCATACGGCGCGATTGCCAGGTCCATACGTCCAGCAGCCCACGAGAAGGGCGCGTCTGCCAAGCCGGTGTGGCGCAGGAAAGCGTCCCCTCTATCCGGCCATCCCGCTTGCGCCGTTTCCACTGGGGAAGATCGTCGGACAGCATGGGCTGTCCGAAGGAAATGTTGAGCAGAAGAGTTTCGTAGACGGTACGCCCCATGGGCATGACGACACCCAATTGCCCCAGGGCGCCGACCGGATTACCCGTCGTCTTCCCCACCTTCACGCGCGGATCGCCCACCGCACCTGTCTTGATCGCAGCGGTGTCCCAGCAGTGGGTGTGCAGCAGCCAGCGTGCGGCCTGTGCCGGGGTCAGCTCCAGGGCGTCCCCTTCCGAACGGGAAGAGAACAGCGGTACGTTGTTGCCGGTAGCAGCCGTCGCAACGAGAAGCGCAGACCCCTTGGTCTCGTCTTTGGCGGTACGCAGACCCGCTACCTGAGCGAAGGGTTCGTCCCTGTCGAAGAGGTTGAATAGGTGACGATGTGCGTCAAGATAGGCAGTGAGTTTTTCGCGCTGCTTGAGAGAGAAGGTCCCGGCCGCGAACCACGCAGACCACTCAGCGGCATCCCGCGGCCGTCCCAGGGCGTCTACGACAATGGGCAGCAGCAGCTGACGGAAAATCGCGGGCTTCTGGGTAGGCAGATCAACAGCGATATCCTGGAACTGCTCTGCCGCCAGAAGGAGCCGTCGTACGCCAACGTCTTCGAAAGTGCCCAGCCTCTGAGGTCCCTCCCCCGGGACATTGTTCGAGGCACGCGCGGACAGCCATGCATCGTCCAGCAAGTTACACAACTTCGCTTCCCCCAAGCATCTACGTCATAAGATGCGAAAGGCATCATGACACAGCGGGCCCCAGATCCGTCGCGAAATGCCAAAATGCACCCCACAGTCCCCTGCCAGGCACTTGTCTTCCGGCGCGTCCCGACGCCCACCTGGCCCCACCCGGGGCAAGCGAGGTGATCGCCGGGAGGTGCGGTGTGGTCCCGGCGCACGCGGGGCTGTTCCCTCGCTGGAGGGTCAGGAATGATGGTGTGGGTGGTCCCCGCACACGCGGGGTTTGCTCAGGTATTGATCAGTGGCGCCCGGTTGTGCTTCGGTCGGCCCCGCGTCCGCGGGGGTTGCTCGGCATTGCGGAGGTTGTCCGCTCCGGCGTTGCAGTCGGCCCCGCGTCCGCAGGAGTTGCTCTGGCCGCCATCAGGGCTGCACCACCGGCGCGACGTCGGCCCCGCGCCGCGGGGGTTGCTCGTTGCGGAGCGCCTCGGTGGGGAACTCCGTCTCGTTGGCCCCGCGACCGCGGGGATTGCTTGGGGCGCCAGACGTTCGGCGCCCCCCTGCTACCGTAGTCGGCCCCGCGTCCGCGGGGGTTGCTCGCCAGCCCGGAAGAGATCAAGTACTTCCCGCTCGTCGGCCCCGCGACCACGAGGGTTGCTCGAGGCCCCCGTCGAGGCCCCGCCCGAGGCGGCCGTCGGCCCCGCCTCCGCGGAGGTTGCTCGCGACTGTCCTCGGTCCACTCGCCGCCCGGAACGTTGGCCCCGCCTCCGCGGGGGTTGCTCGATGCTCACCGGCGCTATCGGGAGCGTCGGCCCCGCGTCCGCGGGCGTTGCTCCAGGCTGTCGAGGACCTTGGATGTCTGCCGCTTGTCGGTCGGCCCCGCGTCCGCGGGGGTTGCTCCCGGAGATGGCCAGCGGGACTCTTGGCGCCGGGGTCGGCCCCGCGTCCGCGGGAGTTGCTCGTCGCCCAGGTCGCGTTCGGTCTCGAACGAGCCGTCGGCCCCGCGTCCGCGGGGGTTGCTCGCCCATGTACTGCCGCAACCCCCAGTGCCGTCGGTCGGCCCCGCGACCGCGGGGGTTGCTCCCGATCGAGCTGGCCCGTGCGGCATTCACCGCGGTCGGCCCCGCGTCTGCGGGGGTTGCTCGGAGCACCCGTAAGTGACCACAGCCATGGCCGAGTCGACCCCGCGTCCGCGGAGGTTGCTCCGCCAGCGTGGCCGCATTTGGCGCATCGGTGAGGTCGGCCCCGCGTCCGCGGGGGGGTGCTCGTCCACGCGCCAGCTGGTCGCCGAAGCCCTGCGTCGGCCCCGCGTCCGCGGGGGTTGCTCGTTCCCACTCCTCGGTGTCCTCGGCGCGGGAAAGTCGGCACCGCGCCCGCGGGAGTTGCTCGGCGCTTTGCGCCGCCTGCCCGGTGCAGGCCGAGGTCGGCCCCGCGTCTGCGGGGGTTGCTCGCCCTGCTGCGTGGCCAGATAGATCCCGATCTTGTCGGCCCCACGTCTGCGGGGGTTGCTCGGCCGCCCGGTCTTCGGCGTCGATGCGGCCGGTGTCGGCCCCGCGTCTGCAGGGGTTGCTCCCTCACTGCACCCTTCATGATCGGCGTCACGAAGTCGGCTACGCGTCCGCGGAGGTCGCCCCGGCGCCACGCCAGGATTCGCGGTCGCCAGTTGGTCGGCCCTGCGTCCGCGGAGGTTGCTCGATTAGGGGATTGCGGGACCCGCTGCTCGACAAGTCGGCCTCGCGTCCGCGCGGGCCCCGCGTCCGCGGAGGTTGCTCGGCGGGGTGCGGGGCGTGCCGGGCGCCGACCGTGTCGGCCCCGCGTCCGCGGGGGTTGCTCGCCCCACCCGCCGGTGCCCGAACTCCTTGCCGCGTCGGCCCCGCATCCGCGGGGGGTTGCTCCCCGCGACCACCGGCGTACCGGCCGCTCTGAGCGTCGGCCCCACGTCCGCGGGGTTGCTCGCTGCTGTGGGTAGACGAGCTGATGTTCTACACATCGGCCCCGCGTCCGCGGGGGTGCTCTCCATTCCGTAGTTGCGCCTCCCCTTTTCGCCTATCGGCGCCGCGTCCGCGGGGGTTGCTCGCGCGGATCCGGCCGGGTCTGCGGCGCGGTCGGGTCGGCCCCGCGACCGCGGAGGTTGCTCGCTGGCCCTCGCCTCGGCCGGACGGTTCGCACCGTCGGCCCCGTGTCCGCGGGGGTTGTTCTAAGGCGCTCGACCTGACCCTAGACAAGCTGCGGTCGGCCCCGCGACCGCAGGGTTGCTCTTGGGCAGCGCATCGCTGAACGCGCGCCGTCCGTCGGCCCGCGCCCGCGGGTGCCTCCTGCTTGATCTGGGCGAGCTTGTCCGCCAGGCCGTCGGCCCCGCGTCTGCGGGGGTTACTCCTCCCGCTCCGCGACGACGGCGATGTCGCGGAGGTCGGCCCCGCGTCCGCGGGGGTTGCTCGGCGCGTGTGGGCATGGGGTCATCATCCTTGCTGTCGACCCCGCGTCCGCGGGGGTTGCTCGTCGGGCCCGAGCGGCGGCGGCTCGCCCGCGGCGTCGGCCCCACGTCCGCGGGGGTTGCTCCCGACTCGACTCGCGGCAGAAACTCGTGTGACGGTCGGCCCCGCGTCCGCGGGGGTTACTCGGGTATCGACCCCACCCCGGCCCGGGGAGCCCGGTCGGCCCCGCGACCGCGGGGGTTGCTCCCAGCACAGGGTGAGCTGGACGGTGCGGGTCTTGTCGGCCCCGCGACCGCGGGGGTTGCTCTCACTTCCTCGGGATCAGGCGGCCGTCGGCCCGGTCGGCCCCGCGACCACGGGGGTTGCTCGACGCCGAGGATCTCCTCGGCGTACCTGGCGCCGTCGGCCCTGCGACCGCGGGGGTTGCTCGGCTACGTGGCACGCCCGCTCGGTGGGGCGATCGTCGGCCCCGCGACCGCGGGGGTTGCTCCTGGCGAACCCATGGCAGCCCGAGCCGGGCCCGGTCGGCCCCGCGACCGCGGGGGTTGCTCGTGAAAAACAGGGTCTAGTTTGACCCTTCTGACGTCGGCCCCGCATCCGCGGGGGGTGCTCCCGCAGGATGAGCCGGTGCCCGTCGACGTGGTCGTCGGCCCTGCGTCCGCGGGGGTTGCTCCCTCGTCGCGATCCTCGCGGAGATGCGCGCTGCGTCGGCCTCTCATCCCCGGGGGTCGCTCCAGCTGGACCGTGCACCATCACCGCCTTAGTCGCGAGCCAGCGCTCGGTTCCGGGTGGAGCCTGCCCGAGCTCTGACCCTGGCCGAGGAGATCGCCTCGCACCCGGAGCGGCTGTTCACCGGCATCGCAGGGGAGGCCAGGAACGCGGAGCGGTTCACGGCGAACGAAGGGATCAAGGCGTTTGTCGAGCACGTGAATGCCAGGACCGACGTCAACGGACTGGAGCCGATCCCGTCCGAGCGGGTCGCCCCGCACATGTTCCGCCCAACCATGGCCATGCTGACCGACCAGTTCCCCGGCTCCGAGATCGCCCTGGGGATCCAGCTCAAGCACGTCGCCTCACGGGCCCTGGCCAACCGGACCACCCAGGGCTATGCCGCCTCCGCGGCGTCCTGGGCCAAGCACCTGGACGCGGCGATCGAAGCCGCCCGGTTCCGCGGCCTGCGGGACCTGTTCGACGCCCACAAGGCGAACGAGCCGATCGGCTTCGGGCCTGGCGCCGAGCAGTGAAGATGACCGACACGACCGTCTCGGCTAAGACCGAGCACAAGCTCCGCGCGGCCATGGACCGGCTCCTGGCTGGCAAGCCGCAGCTCAGCGACGGCCGGCTCACAAAGAACAACCTCGCGCTGGAAGCGGGCGTCAGTCCCGCCACGATGTTCCGCGCGAAGACCGTTCTCACTGACTGGGACGCCCACATCGACACCCACGGCACCCTCATCCCCGGCGAGGCCCGGCGGGACGCCGACATCGACGACCTCCGCCGACAACTTGCCGCAGCCAAGAAGGAGATCACCGAACTCAATCGGCGGCTGACCGCCGCCACCACGGTCATCGCAGCGCTCCACCACGACAACCAGATGCTGCGAGCCGAGCACTACCAGGAGGGCACGCTTGTCGCGTTGCCTACCCAGCAGCAAGGTCACCAATCGAATGCATCTGGATCGCCATAGACCGCGCTGAGGCCATGCGGCGAGATGAGCCATGCCTTGGACAGGACACCGGGCCAATCTTCAGCAATCTCAAAGATCATATGTCGAAGCACCAAGGGGGGAAGATCAAACACAGGTTCAGGTTTGCCCTTCGCTCCATGCATCGGCCTGCTGTCGAGCAGCAGGCCGATCGGCTTGTCCACCTCGACGGCGCGCACACGAGCCAACTGTTTCTTCAGCTTCCCCTCGATCGCACGACCGACGCTGTTTCGCATCTCGCCGATCGTGCACGACCACTTTCCATCGGGACCGAAGCGTCCGGACCAGCCCACGGTGAGATCATCGAAAGCGATCGTCACCCGGTGATCTTCCGGCGCCTCACAGAAGCCGATCGTGGGGACGGGGAACGGGTGCTGCGGCAGCTTCTTAAGGTCTACGAAGGGCTTTCTCCGTTCGACTGCCTTCCTGGCTATCTCCACGACCCGGTCATACAGCAGCTCGCGCTCTTTCTTCTTAGCGCCGAGCCATGGACCGGCACTGATGGACACCCAGAGGCCACCACCTGGCGCTCGCGCCGCCAGGTTCTGAAGCCGCCCGATCAGCTCATGCGCAACGACATCCTGAGTGGCGACACGGCGGGGATCTTCTTGCGGCGCAGGCACCACAGTGTGATCGACGAACCCGGCGACTCCACTGATTGCGACCTCCGCATCGACAGGAATCGGTGGGGCATACCCATACAAGCCTTCCTGCCGCTCAGGGCTTCCCAGAAGTTCGGCTTCGAGCCCCACAGTCCGCAGGCCCGCGATGAGGGACATGAAGGCCGTCTGTTCGCGAGGCTTGTCTGCCATCAGTCGCAGAAAGGCCTCTGTGCTGGCTTCCGCGGTCATCCCCCGCCTTCCTGTCTTGACCCGACCTGCCGAGCTTGCGCTCTCGTGTCACTCGCTCGGGTGGTCTGAGGTTGAGAGGCTAACTCTCAAGACATCTGGGACGGGCGACAACCGAGTTTTCAAACGCTCTCGCTGCTTCCGCCGGCTCGCGCTCCATGAGAGTCCCAAACGCTGAAGAAGTCTTCCGCGACCCGCACGTCAACCCGCCTACGACGCCGAGGTCCGCACCGCCGTGATGGGCACCGCTGGCATCAGACTTCATGCACAACGCCAGCGCCGCTTCGGCGTGCGTCTTCTGTCAGATCGCCACCCGCCGCCCCACATGGACCGACGGACGGCTGGTCAAGGAGAACCTCTACCGGGAAGCTGGCGTCAGCCGAGCCACCATGAACCGGGTCCACCGCATCCTCGCCGAATGGGACCGCCGCACAGCAGCCACCGACGCCCGAACCCCTGGCGAAGCTCGCCGCGACGACGAACTCCGGACCCTCCGCGACCAGGTGGAGGAGCTCAAGCAGCAGAGAAGCCAGCTCCAGGCGGCTCGACGCCGCCACCGTCATCGCAGCACTCCACCACGACAACGAAGCCCTCCGCCAGCAGCTGGACACGCATGCCGGAACCGTCGTCGCCATCGGCTCACCACGCTCCGGCTGATCCCGGGTCCGTTACTCCCAGTCATTGTCAGTGCCCTACAGCAGGATGGCGAGATCAGCACCATCATGCGGTCAAGTCCACCATCAATAGGGGGGTTGCGTTGCCTGCGAGGAAGCGGCAGGACCTGCCGGTCGGCACCAGGATCGGCGTCCACGAGGTGACCGGCCCATCATTCACGAAAATCGTGATGGGTCGCAGTGGGCAATCGCCAAAACGCAACCGGTACTTCGTTCCGATGCGTTGCACAGCCTGCAAGAAGGACACGGATATCCGGGAGGACAGATTAAAGGAGTTGGAGACATCGGCTTGCGGATACTGCTACGCGAGCGTCGACAACGACCCTGAAGCACGTATCCACGTCAAGAGGGTCTGGAACGGTCAGGTCCAGGTCTATGAGAGATACCGATACCACGGGCGATCGAGAAGTCGGCTGCACGGCGTCTGGACTAACATGCGGGAACGATGCTCCAATCCGAAATCCGAAAAATACCCCCGATATGGCGGTCGCGGAATAACAGTTGACCCAGCCTGGGGCAACTTCCTGACCTTCGCCAAGTGGGCGGACGAGAACGGATACGCCGAGGGTCTAGAGATCGACCGAATCAATAACGACCTCGGTTACACGCCGGAAAACTGTCGATGGGTCACCGACCTTGAGAACTTGATGAACCGGAGTCGGTTCCTCTCCGTCCCGCTACAGGAGGCGCTCGATGCCCGGGCCGCTCACGACAAGGTCGACACCTACACAGTGATCCGTCGGGCTCTGGAAGCCTGGCACAAGGCGAACCAGCAGGCAGGAGACGACCATGGCCAGTAAGCGTCAGGGCTCGGCGAAGCGCCCACCGGCAGCCGTCGGGGATGTCTACGGACGGCTGACGATCATCGAATTCCTTGACAGGAGGCGACAGAACAGCAGAGGCGAGTGGATACAGTGGGTCCTAGTTGAATGCTCATGCGAGAGCCGGACCCGCACGGAAAAGAGGCTTCCGAGCCTAAGATCGGGAAACACCCGCAGCTGCGGGTGTCTCGCTCGCGAGACGACGATGGCGAGAGCGACAACGCACGGTGGCCACAAGACCCGCCTTTACAGCATCTGGGGATCGATGAAATACCGTTGCAAAAACACCACCCATCGAAATGCGCACCGCTATTCACTCAAAGGCGTCACCGTCTGTGATGAATGGCAGGGCTTTGCCGCCTTTCGGGACTGGGCGTTAGTCAATGGCTACATGGACGGAAAGGAGATCGACCGGATTGACAACAACCTGGGTTACAACCCTGATAATTGCCGGTGGGTGACGACACTAGAGAACCTTGATAACCGTGCTAAGTACTTGCCGGCAGACCTTGAGGAATGGCTCCACACTCACGCGCGCCGAACCGACTCTTCGCCCTATGAAGTGATCAAGGCGGCCCTCGAAGCCTACTTGGGTGTCTCACGGACCGGAGCCTGACGAGCTGTCGCAGGTCGGAAGGAAAGACGTCCGTCTTCGCGAGGTTGGTATGCGGGCGTCTCATGAGACATCGAAACGGTGGAGAAGTCTTCCGCATCCCGCACGTCGGCCCCGCGTCCGCGGGGGTTGCTCCTGGGCAGCGGCCCCCTACGTCACCGTGCGTGGGTCGGCCCCGCGTCCGCGGGGGTTGCTCGTTCTTGTAGCGGTCCCCGTGGAACTTCCGGAAGTCGGCCCCGCGTCCGCGGGGGTTGCTCCACCGGCCTGGTGCCTGCCGGTCCGGCGTGGTCGTCGGCCCCGCGTCCGCGGGGGTTGCTCGCACGACGGGGGCCCGATGCCCCCGAGGCGCCGTCGGCCCCGCGTCCGCGGGGGTTGCTCGGGCCAGATCAACGCAGGTGTGCCGACCCGGTCGGCCCCGCGTCCGCGGGGGTTGCTCCGAGAGATACAGCGACGCCTCGCCGCCTCCCGAGTCGGCCCCGCGTCCGCGGGGGTTGCTCCTTGTTCGCCCCGCTGTTCAGTCTCGACTTCTGGTCGACCCCGCGTCCGCGGGGGTTGCTCCTGTGCGCCGCCCGCATCGTCGCCCCCGTCAACGTCGGCCCCGCGTCCGCAGGGGTTGCCCGGCGCGGCCGCCGAGTGCCCAGACGTAGCTGAGGTCGGCCCCGCGTCCGCGGGGGTTGCTCCGGGTACGGGGCGGGCATCAGCCCCAGCCCCAGGTCGGCCCCGCGACCGCGGGGGTTGCTCCTCCACTCCGCTGATGACCATGGGCTGTACGCCGTCGGCCCCGCGTCCGCGGGGGTTGCTCAGGGGGCCGTCATGAAAAAGTTGATCATGGGAAGTCGGCCCCGCATCCGCGGGGGTTGCTCCTCCTTCAGGTCGAACCCGGTGAACGGGCCCCTGTCGGCCCCGCGTCTGCGGGGGCTGCTCGGTCATCCGGCCGAAGGGCCTGGTCGTCTTCACGCCGGCCCCGCGTCTGCGGGGGTTGCTCCAGGGGGGGGTAAGCTCTCAGACCCCCGACCGCGGGTCGGCCCCGCGTCTGCGGGGGTTGCTCCGTGATGGTGGCGGCGTGGGAGTGCAGCCGGTCGTCGGCCCCGCATCTGCGGGAGTTGCTCCGCTGGCCACCTGGACGCGATGATCCACAGCACGTCGGCCCCGCGTCCGCGGGGGTTGCTCGACCGTGCAGCTCGTGCCCTCCGCCCAGGCCAGGTCGGCCCCGCGTCCGCGGGGGTTGCTCCGGGACGTAGCCCTCGCCCTGAGTCTCCGGCTCGTCGGCCCCGTGTCCGCGGGAGTTGCTCCTGGGACCTCACCCCGGATCCGGCCGCGCCCCCGTCGGCCCCGCGTCCACAGAGGTTGCTCGACTTCTGTCGCGTATGACCCGAGCGTTATGAGGTCGGCCCCGCGTCCGCGGGGTTGCTCCCGGCTCGCCGATGAGGCGGAGGCCGCCGCCGCGTCGGGCCCGCGTCTGCGGGGGTTGCTCATGATCACGGTCACCCGAGCGTGGTCGGGTGCCGTCGGCCCCGCGTCTGCGGGGGTTGCTCTGCCCGCCACCTTCTACTTTTCGCAAGTGAAAGGTCGGCCCCGCGTCCGCGGGGGTTACTCAGAGGACGACTTGGGCGGCACGGGCAAACCCGGTCGGCCTCGCGTCCGCGGGGTTGCTCGCGCGCATCTCAACGTCGAGAGACTGCGCGGGTGTCGGCCCCCCGCGTCTGCGGGGGTTGCTCCGGCTACTCGGCGGAGTGGAACCGCAACTTTTCGTCGACCCCGCGTCCGCGGGGTTGCTCCCTCACTCGCCTGACCAGGGCGCTGCTCCGCGCGTCGACCCCGCGTCTGCGGGGGTTGCTCTCCATCGACGTACAGGACGTCCGGTCCCTCAGCGTCGGCCCCGCGTCCGCGGGGGTTGCTCGGACCAGACGGCGGCCAACATCCTGAGCATGGGGTCGGCCCCGCGTCCACGGGGGTTGCTCGATGCTGGCGCCCTGGTGGAGGAAGTCGTCGGTGTCGGCCCCGCGTCCGCGGGGGTTGCTCGGTGGGTGGGCCGGGCCCGCGCCAGGGTTGCGGGTCGGCCCCGCGACCGCGGGGGTTGCTCCACAATGGACGGCAACGCACGGATGTACGGCATGTCGGCCCCGCGACCGCAGGGGTTGCTCGCTCCGCCGCGTCACCACCATCCTGAGCCAGGGGTCGGCCCCGCGACCGCGGGGGTTGCTCGAGCTGGCCGGTGTCACCGTTGGCCGCCTTCGGGTCGGCCCCGCGACCGCAGGGGTTGCTCGTCCTGGCGCCGGTCGGTGTGGTGTCGATCGCCGTCGGCCCCGCGACCGCGGGGGTTGCTCCCCGACACCGACGAAGTGCTCCAGGCCGAGCCCGTCGGCCCCGCGTCCGCGGGGGTTGCTCGAGCGTCACCATGAGCTGAGCCATAGGGTCCAGGTCGGCCCCGCGTCCGCGGCAGTTGCTCGGCCGGACACACGGTCTGCCCCGGCGATTGGATCGTCGGCCGCGTCCGCGGGGGTTGCTCCTGGTGGCGCTCAGCGTGTCGGTGCTGCCGCTGGTCGGCCCCGCGTCCGCAGGGGTTGCTCTGGGCGAAGCACGGAACTCGCGCCTTCCAGCTCGTGGCCCCGCGTCCGCGGGGGTTGCTCGTAGAGGTCGTCGTTGCTCATGGTCATACCGCCGGTCGGCCCCGCGTCCGCGGGGGTTGCTCTCCCTAGGTCAAAGCGCGTGCGCGCGGCGCGAGCTGGTCGGCCCCACGTCTGCGGGGGTTGCTCGGTGGCTCATCCCCTGCGGCACCGCCAGCTCCTGGAACCTGCGGCACGTGAACGCCCTCACCGCGACAGAAGGCGTAACCACCTACCTCGGCGTCCCGCCCGCCGACCGCCTGACCCGCCCCGGCACGTACTGGCGCGTGGAATACAGCCACGACCGCTACCTGACCGACCCGTGGCAGCTGTACGAGGCTTTGGCCCACGCCGTAGTCAGCAAGCCCGACACTAGCCAGGACGGCGTCCGGTGGCACCCCAAGTCTGCGCCCGCTGCCAGGAGACGACCAGCGAACCGGCCATCGCCGCCATCGCGCACAGCGCAAGCGTCGGCGGCCACACCGTCTACGCCTGCCCCGGCAAATGCGCCGCCAGCTTCCCCAAACAACACGACCCCTTCCACCGCACCCCCATCACCCGCCCCGCCGACCCCGACACACGCGATGACCAGCCCCGGGCTCGGCCGTAAGACCGAAACCCACACGGCGTGACACACGGCCCTCAACCACGCCGCGAGATGCCACGACTGCCGAGCGAAGGCTGCGAGGTGGGCCTCGCCCTCCTGTACGCGCACTACCAAGCATGGGCCAAGCTGCACGAACAGCCTCACCCGACAACTCCCAGGAGAGCCCCG
>NZ_JBSFGE010000046.1:0-28576 GCF_053596435.1 Streptomyces sp. NPDC001700 | reverse complement strand
CCCGCTCCTCAATCGCCGGAGGGGCTGGGTGGGGGGCATCTCCGCCCCGGGCCCTGCTCCCCGCATGCCGGAGGGGCTGGGTGGGGGCATCTCCGCCCCGGGCCCTGCTCCCCGCATGCCGGAGGGGCTGGGTGGGGGGCATCTCCGCCCGGACCCTGGTCCCCGCACGCCGGAGGCACCGGCTGGGGGCGGCAGCCGGTATCCCGCACGTACTCCGAGGAGAGACCTCATGACGACCTCAGCCCCCACCCCCTTCGGTACGCGCCTGCGCCGGGCCATGGACGACCGTGGCCCGCTCTGTGTCGGCATCGATCCGCATGCCTCCCTGCTCGCCGACTGGGGGCTCGGGGACGACGTGGCGGGGCTGGAGCGGTTCACGCGGACCGTGGTGGACGCCCTCGCCGGGCGCGTCGCCGTGCTCAAGCCGCAGTCGGCCTTCTTCGAGCGCTTCGGGTCGCGCGGCATCGCCGTGCTGGAGCGGGCCGTGGCGGACGCGCGGGACGCCGGGGCGCTGGTGCTGATGGACGCCAAGCGCGGCGACATCGGGTCCACCATGGCCGCGTACGCCGCCGCCTACCTCGACCCCGCCAGCCCGCTGTTCTCGGACGCGGTCACTGTCAGCCCCTACCTCGGCTTCGGCTCGCTGCGCCCCGCGCTGGACGCCGCGCGGGCGAGCGGTGCGGGGGTGTTCGTACTGGCGCTGACGACCAATCCGGAGGGCGCCGAGGTGCAGCACGCGGTGCGGCCGGACGGGACGACCGTCGCCGCGTCCGTGCTGGCCCACCTCAAGGCGGAGAACGCCGAGGAGGCCGGACAGGGCGCGCTCGGCTCGTACGGGGCGGTCGTCGGGGCGACCCTGGGCGGCACCGCGGAGCGGATCGGGGCGGAGCTGGCGATCGACGGGCCGCTGCTGGCGCCCGGCATCGGCGCCCAGGGCGCGACCCCGGCGGACCTCCCGGCGGTGTTCGGCGCGGCGGTCCGTAACGTCGTTCCGAGCGTCAGCCGAGGGGTCCTGAAGTACGGACCGGATGCCTCCGCACTGGTCGAGGCGGCGGCCCGAATGGCTGATGACGTGCGTGCCGTGGCTGAATAACCGGGCTATTTTGTCCATGAATGTCCCAGTCGAGCGAGTCTGACCAGGACTTTTCGTCTGTTCTCGCTGACTGGAGCGGGATCGGCCGCTAGTCTCCGACGAGAGCGAACGCGCTGTTGCGTTGCGCGTTGCTCCCCAGGTGAGGGCCGACTAGGTTCCTCACCGGTCCCTATCCGATCAGTTCGACATCCGAGGTGACGTAGGCGTGGCTCTTCCGCCCCTTACCCCTGAACAGCGCGCAGCCGCGCTCGAAAAGGCCGCCGCGGCTCGCCGGGAGCGCGCCGAGGTCAAGAATCGGCTCAAGCACTCCGGCGCGTCTCTGCATGAGGTCATCAAGCAGGGCCAGGAGAACGATGTCATCGGCAAGATGAAGGTCTCCGCCCTCCTGGAGTCCCTGCCCGGCGTCGGCAAGGTCCGCGCCAAGCAGATCATGGAGCGGCTCGGTATCTCCGAAAGCCGTCGTGTGCGCGGGCTCGGCTCCAACCAGATCGCATCGCTCGAGCGTGAGTTCGGCGGTGCCGCCGGCTGACGTTTTCCGGCACCGCCGGGAACCTGGATAATCTGCTGCATGGCAGCACATCCAGTACGTCCGCGGCTGACCGTGCTCTCCGGCCCCTCCGGGGTCGGTAAGAGCACGGTCGTCGCGCATATGCGCAAAGCACACCCCGAGGTCTGGCTCTCGGTCTCCGCCACGACTCGTAAGCCCCGCCCCGGTGAGCGTCACGGTGTCCAGTACTTCTTCGTGGACGACGGAGAGTTCGACAAGCTCATCGCCAACGGTGAGCTGCTGGAGTGGGCCGAGTTCGCCGGTAATCGCTACGGCACCCCCCGCGAGGCGGTCATCGACCGGCTCGACGCGGGCGAGCCGGTGCTGCTGGAGATCGACCTGCAGGGCGCGCGGCAGATCCGCGAGTCCATGCCGGAGGCCCAGCTGGTCTTCCTCGCCCCGCCCAGCTGGGAGGAGCTGGTCCGCCGGCTCACCGGCCGGGGGACCGAGGCGCCCGAGGTCATCGAGCGTCGGCTGGAGGCGGCCCGGATCGAACTGGCCGCCGAATCCGAGTTCGATACCACCCTGGTCAATACCTCCGTCGAGGACGTGGCGGCTGAGCTGCTAGCCTTGATGCGAGTGGCTTGATCTTCAATTCATTCTTGCCATGAGGCGTAATAAGGAAGGCTAGAGAGTGTCCTCTCCCATGACCGCGCCCGAGGGCATCATCAACCCTCCGATTGATGAGCTGCTCGAGGCGACCGACTCGAAGTACAGCCTCGTGATCTACGCGGCCAAGCGCGCGCGTCAGATCAACGCGTACTACTCGCAGCTCGGTGAGGGTCTGCTCGAGTACGTCGGCCCCCTGGTGGACACCCACGTCCACGAGAAGCCCCTGTCGATCGCGCTCCGCGAGATCAACGCGGGTCTGCTGACCTCCGAGGCCATCGAGGGCCCGGCTCAGTAGGTTTAAGATCGCTCATCACCGGCCCGGCGGCCTCGCTGCCGGGCTTGTGGTGTGTCATGGGTACGTATCTTCGTAAACGGCGGGGAAGAGGCGAGCGATGGCCAAGGCGGACACACCCCGGGTCGTGCTGGGGGTCAGCGGCGGGATCGCCGCCTACAAGGCGTGTGAGCTGCTGCGGCGGCTGACGGAGTCCGGGCATGACGTACGCGTCGTGCCGACCGCGTCCGCCCTGCACTTCGTCGGCGAGGCGACCTGGTCGGCGCTCTCCGGGTATCCGGCGGGCACCGAGGTGTGGGAGTCCGTCCACGAGGTGCCGCATGTGCGCATCGGCCAGTCCGCGGACCTGGTCGTGGTCGCCCCCGCCACCGCCGACCTGCTCGCCAAGGCCGCCCACGGCCTCGCCGACGACCTGCTCACCAATACGCTGCTCACCGCGCGATGTCCGGTCGTCTTCGCCCCCGCCATGCACACCGAGATGTGGGAGCACCCCGCGACCCGGGAGAACGTGGCGACCCTGCGCCGCCGCGGCGCCGTGGTCATCGAGCCCGCCGTCGGGCGGCTGACCGGTGTGGACACCGGCAAGGGGCGGCTGCCGGACCCGCAGGAGATCTTCGAGGTCTGCCGCCGGGTGCTGACCCGCGGGCCCGAGGCGGCCCGCCCGGACCTGGCCGGACGCCATGTGGTGATCAGCGCCGGAGGCACCCGCGAGCCGCTGGACCCGGTGCGCTACCTGGGCAACCGCTCCACCGGCAAGCAGGGGTACGCCCTGGCCCGCTCCGCCGTGGCCCGGGGCGCCAGGGTGACTCTTGTCTCGGCCAACAGTGAGCTGCCCGACCCGGCCGGCGCCGATGTGGTGCGGGTGGGGACCGCGGTCCAGCTGCGGGAGGCGGTCCTGAAGGCCGCCGCGGACGCCGACGCCGTCGTGATGGCCGCCGCGGTCGCCGACTTCCGGCCCGCCCAGTACGCCCCGGGAAAGATCAAGAAGCGGGACGGGCAGGAGCCCGAACCGGTCGCCCTGGTGCGCAACCCGGATGTTCTGGCGGAAATCTCCGCCGAGCGCGCCCGCCCCGGCCAGGTCGTCGTCGGTTTCGCGGCCGAGACCGATGACGTTCTGGTGAACGGCCGGACGAAGCTCGCCCGCAAGGGCTGCGATCTGCTCGTGGTGAACGAGGTGGGGGAGCACAAGACCTTCGGCTCGGAGGAGAACGAGGCCGTGGTGCTCGGGGCGGACGGCACCGAGACGCCCGTTCCGTACGGCCCGAAGGAGGTTCTGGCCGACACGGTCTGGGATCTGGTGGCGGCCCGTTTGGGCTGAGTCCCCGGGCTCTCCGGTCGGCCGTCGCGCGATCTTCACAGGACATTCGCGTGACCTTTGGCCCTCCGTGGGTAGGGATTGTGGGCACCGTGGGTTGATCGAGGCGGGAGCGCCCGTTCGGGCCATGACAGCTTTCTGTCATGGAGGCCTTGCTGTATTTCAGCTCGAGGCGAGGTATGTTCCAGGTCAGGCCAGCTCGTCCTGTGAGACGGGGATACTCGACCGGCGGATACGCCGGATAAACTGGCCCAGGAACCGCGTCGGGCGCAGCCCCCGGGCGGTCCCGCCCATGATCAGCCAGCAGCCGCTGCAACCCCAGGGAGCGATGTGTCCCGCCGCCTGTTCACCTCGGAATCCGTGACCGAGGGTCACCCCGACAAGATCGCTGACCAGATCAGCGACTCCATCCTCGACGCGCTCCTCAAGGAGGACCCGACCTCCCGGGTCGCCGTCGAGACCCTGATCACCACCGGTCTGGTTCACGTGGCCGGTGAGGTGACCACCAAGGCGTACGCCGATATCGCGACGCTCGTCCGCAACAAGGTCCTCGACATCGGCTACGACTCGTCGAAGAAGGGCTTCGACGGCGCCTCCTGCGGCGTCTCGGTGTCGATCGGCTCACAGTCCCCCGACATCGCCCAGGGCGTCGACTCCGCCTACGAGCTGCGGGTCGAGGGCGACGAGGACGAGCTGGACAAGCAGGGCGCGGGCGACCAGGGCCTGATGTTCGGCTACGCGTGCGACGAGACGCCCGAGCTGATGCCGCTGCCGATCAACCTGGCGCACCGGCTCTCCCGCCGCCTGTCCGAGGTCCGCAAGAACGGGACCATCCCGTACCTGCGCCCAGACGGCAAGACCCAGGTCACCATCGAGTACGACGGCCACAAGGCGGTCCGCCTGGACACCGTCGTCGTCTCCTCGCAGCACGCCTCGGACATCGACCTGGACTCGCTGCTCGCTCCCGACATCAAGGAGTTCGTGGTCGAGCACGTCCTGAACGAGCTGGTCGAGGACGGCATCAAGCTGGAGACCGAGGGCTACCGGCTGCTGGTCAACCCGACCGGCCGCTTCGAGGTCGGCGGCCCGATGGGTGACGCGGGCCTGACCGGCCGCAAGATCATCATCGACACCTACGGCGGCATGTCCCGCCACGGTGGCGGCGCCTTCTCCGGCAAGGACCCGTCCAAGGTCGACCGCTCCGCCGCGTACGCGATGCGCTGGGTCGCCAAGAACGTCGTCGCCGCGGGCCTCGCCCAGCGCTGCGAGGTCCAGGTCGCCTACGCCATCGGCAAGGCCGAGCCGGTCGGTCTCTTCGTCGAGACCTTCGGCACCGCCACGATCGACGCCGAGAAGATCGAGAAGGCCATCGCCGAGGTCTTCGACCTGCGCCCGGCCGCGATCATCCGCGACCTCGACCTGCTCCGTCCGATCTACGCCCAGACGGCGGCCTACGGCCACTTCGGCCGCGAGGACTCGGACTTCACCTGGGAGCGCACCGACCGCGTCGACGCCCTCCGCGCGGCGGCCGGTCTGTAAGGACCACGGCTTGCGGTAAGGCCCGGACGCCCCTGCGGCGTCCGGGCCTTCGCCCTTGTCAGGCGGCCTCGCTGTCCGGGTCGAAGGTGCCGGGGTCGAGGTCCGGATCCGGTTCCGGCGGCGGAGGGGGTTCGTCGAAGCGCTGCCTCACTTCTTCCGCGATATCCGCATGGCCTTGTGCGCGCAGCGCGTCAGCGATCCGCCGTCCGAGCACTGCTCGGCCATCCGAGTCTTCTTCTAGCCCCAGCAGGTCCATTGCTCGTTCCAGCAGATCTGTCACACCCGCCTCATCGAACTCACGTTCGGTACTGTAGGGCTCATCGAAGAAGAGGTCTTCGAGTGAGGGGCCGCTGTCGGTCCATTCCGGCTCGGGCTCTGGTGGTCGACCGCCTACCAGATGCCGGAATCGTTCGGGGATCTCCGTGTTGTTCGCGGCCGATGACAGCTCTGCCAGCGGGCCGATGAGATTGACGGCCTTCTCGACGTGGTCGTCGTTCTTCGCCATCCACCACACGACAGCGCTTCCGGGGTCCTTCAATACGTCCTCGCCGAGGTACGCGCGCTTATTGCGTTCGTAGTTGCGCTCGTGTTCCCAGACCTCCTCGTCCTTCCGCACGGTCGAGAGTTTGTGTAGCCGCTCCATGTCCGCCTCGCTGAGCCTGAGCGTGACGTTCTCCGCGAGCGCTTTCACCCTCCCGGTCGAGTCGGCGGCCATCGTGCCGAGCGCTCCGTTGAGCTGGTGCTGTGCGAGGGAGCTCCGATGCGGAGGCTGGGTCGCGGTGATCCGCCGTGCCCGGTCGAGTACCGCGTCGACGGCGAGCGCGCCTGGGTTGACGTAGGGAGCGTCGGCGGGGGCGGAACCGGGGCACCACCGGATCGTGGCGGAGAACAGGAAGTCGTAGTCGGGTACGGCGCTGGGCAGCGCCACCTCGCTCACGACACATTCCCAGCGTTCCGGCTCGGGTATGGGCAGATCGGGTTCCAGCGTGCGGTCCGGGGGAATCGGCCCACGGGATGGCTCCACCGCTCTGGCGGCCAGTGCTGAGCCGGTCAGGAGCAGTACGGCGATGATGATCCAGACCCAAAGTGGCCAGTGCATAAGTAGGCCGACGATGGCCAGGATCAGCGCGCAGATGACGGTGACGAAGCCAGTCATCGTCTTGTGGCCAGAGCTCATGGGGCGGTCTCCTCGGTCTGGATGCCCTGGGCGGCATCGATTTTCAGAGCGAAGCGGCGGGCGAGCGGGGCCCGATCAGCGGACGAGGCCGAGGCCCAGTTCCGCGAGATCACATAGAGACGATTGAAGACTTCGGCGCGTTCGCAGGCGTCGAGTAGCACGTCCAGCAGTGCTTCACGATGGGTGGCCGTCGTGGTCGTGGCGTCCAGCCAGCCTTCGACGGGTTTGTGCCATTCCTCGCACGGGCGTTCCCGGAGTACCGCTGCCCAGCCCCTGGTGAGCAAGGTCCGCACCGTCACGCTCGCGTACAGGGCGCGCGTACGGGAAGCGGTGACGGCGAGGGCAAGAAAGATCTCGGCGTCGGCGGGGTAGCGCTCGAGGTCGATGCGTTCCAATAGCCGATGGAACAGGCGGCTGTCGTTCTGCGCGAGGGTGAGTAACTCCTCCATGGCCCGGCGCTTGCTGGGTTTGCCTTCCCTCCGGGCCAAATGGTGCAGCCGTACCAGCGCCTGGTTCGGGTGACGTACGGCCATCACGTCGGAGCAGACGGTGATGAGGGCGTGTCTACGCCATCGGGGCAGGTCGGCGATGAGGGAGGATTCGTAGATCTTCCGGCGGAACAGGTGGCCATGCCGGTCGTGCCGCAGTCCTTCGGCCAGGACCTGGGTGGCATCCGGCAGTAGATCGCCCGAGGAGCCCGGCTTGGTCCATTGCTCGGCCAGCCACCACAGATCATCGGGGCGGTCTGTGCGCAGCGCCTGCTCGGCGAACCGCTCGATCAGCGTGGTGCGGGTGTCCTGGCCGAGCCAGCTGACGCAGTTCCGTACCCACCGCCGGAAGTCGTCCCGTAGGTCGGGAAAATACGTCCAGAAGTGGGCGCGGACGGCAGGATCGTAAGCCCAGGTGTGGAATCGGACCCGACCGTCGGAATCAGCGCCGGCTCCGATGTCGGCGAACTGCCGCGCCAAGTCGGTGTGGTTGAGTCGAGGGGTCTCCCGGTCCGGGTGGCCCACCACCTCGAGCAGGGATGTGGCGCCCCGGAAGACGGTGTCTGGTGTGGATTCGTGGAACATGGCCAGGGACAGCAGTAAGGCTCTCTGATACCCGTCCTCATGGGAAGCCACGAACGTCTTGACTTCGCCACCACGTTTGTTGAGCGCGGCTAGGGCCTTTTCCGCCCACTGGGCAAATGTGTCGGCGGGTCCTCCGTCGTCCCTGGCACGCCGTATGAGGTCGGCCAGTCTCGCCAGCTCCCCTGCCCCAGCGTCCGCCATGTACTGCGTCAAGTCCGGCGATGCCAGGTCGGTGAGAGCGGGACGGATGTCGTCTACCCGCAGATGCCGCATGAGGAGATCTGTTGCCGCCGGCCGTTCGATCTCCGCGGTGAATGCTAAGAAGTCGGTCCTTCGCTGCTGCTCCACAGCCTGTGGTAGCACGATCGCCAGCCGGGTCCCGCGCAGCTGTGCTTCGGCCCGGAAACCGGAGAGTTCGTCGTGTACCGCGTTGTGGCGGATCTCGTCGGTATCCGACAGATCCAGCAGTATGCTGTCGCCCCGGCTGACGGAAGCATTCTTCAGATACGGGGGCTCGTCCTCGAGGTCGAGTTCGTGGATACCGCCGGAGTCTTCAGCCCATTGGTGCAGCAGCATGAGCGCCGCCGTACGTCGGCCGCAGCCTGGCGGGCCGGAGAGCAGCACAGTGCCGTGACGTAGCAGGAGCTGGTGAGCCTGCCTGAACCCCTTCGGGGGGACGAAGCGTCGCGAGAGGTTGTCGAGCTGGTCCTGAGCGATGGTACGAGGGTCCTTGCCACGGCTGCCCACACGTGCCGACGCGGCGTCGATGTAAACGTACTGATTGCCATCGCCCGTGTGCGTGGGGCCATGGGCTTCATGGACGTACGTGCGTGTGGTCTCATCCATCACGCGTCATCCTCGCGACGGTGCCGGGGAGAGCCGAACTGGACGCCACCATGGTTGTCCCCGGCGATGTAGTTGGTGTTCTCGCCGTGAAACTGCGCGTTGTTGATCTGCTGGTTCCCGCTGCCGGTGTGAAGCGGACCGTTGGACTCCTGGACGAACGTTCCGAGCGTCCCGTGGAGCGTTCCGATGCCGCCGCGCTGATCGTGATGGTGCGTACCGGACTCATTCCTGACCTCGGGAGTGGCAGCATGTCTGTCGAGGTCGGCGAGCCTCGGTACCTGTTTGACGAGACGGTCGGCCAGCCGGTTGATATCAGTCACCGCGCTGCGCAGCGAAAACCGCTCGTACTGCCGCTCGGCCAGTCGGCCCAGCGACTTCGGCAGCCGTCGTGGGTCCAGTTGTTCCACCCCTCGCCCGAGAAGGATCGGGACGACGAGCACCCCATGAGCGAATGCCTCCTCGATCTCCCGGCGCACCCAGTCCTCCTGGTTGGTCAGCGCCCGGCGTCCGGCACGCCTGCGGTCGGGGGCGTCCAGCCACAGCTCGCCGATGAGCGCGAGCAGAACGCTGCTTTGCCGGACGCCGTCCAGCATGGTGTCGATGTAGTTGGCGCCGGGTTCGATGGACTTGGTGGCGCGGAACACGCTTCCACTTCCGAACCGTGCCGAGAGCTTTTCGTCGAAGATGAACGCGGCTTCCTTCCCATCCTTGGTGCGGTAGTTGAGGAACACTTCTCCCACGGTGCTGGGCCCTTCTAGGCGACTGTGGTGGTCAGGACAGCGGACAGGTCCGGACTGAGGGAGCGCACGGAGGCATTACGGGGATGGCGCCCCAGCACCCGGGCAAGGCGGCGCAGATCGGCTCCGATCGTGACGGAGTGCACGAGCCCGACCGAACCGAGAAGACCGCGTGCCAGCTCGCAGGCGTGGTCGACTTCCCCTGCCGTCGCATGCGCGAGAGCGAGCCGGATGCCATACCGCGAACGGGAGCGCAGTGCGTGTTCCGGAAGCCTGGCCGTCTCCTGGCCGAGGACCTCGGCGGCCTGTTGCGGCCGACCCAGCTCGTACAGGCACCAGCCGGTGAACATGGACACGACGTCGGCCAGCTGTGAGGTGCCGATGACCGGGGCATCCTCTTCCCTGGCTTCGAGGGCCAGCAACTCACGGGCCAGGTCAAGACTGCGCATGCAGGCCACGTAGTCCCCGGCTACGGCATGGCTCTGAGCCAGCTTCTGCGCGGCCAGGCCTCGGATACGGGGCGGTGCGTCGCTGTCACGCGCGGCCTCGGCCAGCGCGAGGGCGCTGGCCACGTCACCGGCGAACAGGCTGATCAGCGCGCGGCGGACGAGACCGTACGTGGCGAGACCTCGGTCCTCACATGCCGTCGCCAGTGTCACCGCCCGGTCCGTCCACCACAGCGCGGCTTCGTCGTTCCCGGATTCCTGCGCCATCCATCCCGTGTACTCCGCATACCGGGACGCGAGCACCAGCAGCTCACGCCGAGCCCGGGGGTCGGAACGGGAGGCCAGTTGCTCCAGCGAGTGGGCCTGTGCGATCAGCGGCGGCATCACTGCTCCGGGCCCCGCGGTCTGGCCAAGCTGCCGGTACTGGACGAATAGCGCCCTGGAGGCCTCGACCAGACTCATGCCACCGGCGTCGGCCGACAGGTGAATGCCGTCGACTCCCATTGCGAGGAAGGAGGACGCTCCCGCCGCGATGACCTGACGGCGGTCCACCCGTTGAAAGGAACTCGATCCGTTCTTACCTAAACGCATCAACCACACCTCATCGTCCTGGCTGGGATCCGGTACGTCGCGGGCGGCCGGGCCCGGGTGGGGCGCCAGGTCGGCCAGCGTGCCTCCGGCCTTCAGCTGCGTGTCGCAGAGCCTGGCCAGCTCCGGCGTGGGGCGCTTGAGCCCACGCTCCACCTTGCTCAGCTGCCCCTTGCTGTAGTGCACCAACTTGCTCAGGCGTTCCAGCGACAGCTTCGCCGCGAGACGTCGCCTGCGTAGTTCTCGTCCGAACTCGTGCGACTGCTCCAGCACTTTGACCTCCGTGACCGTCCGCCGGAGCAGCCAGCGGCCGCCGCGTGTCAGATTGCGGCCGGGCAGCACGGCGGAACAAGGCGAAGTGGGGGGTTTCCCGTTTCCACTTGGCAGGCAAGTGGAAACGGCCCGGCCTGTCGAGATGGCCGAGCGTCGGCCGACCGCCGCGTCCGTGTCGGCGGCTTCTGGTAGGACTGAAGCTGTGAGCAGGGACGACGAGCAGCGTGAGACTCCGGCGGAGGAGCCGCAGGGGGGTGAGCAGCTCGCGCTCATCCGGGACAGTGTGCGCAAGGCCAAGGTGCCCCGGGCCAAGCCTCGGACCTGGCGCGGAGCCGCGCTGGCCAAGGAGCTTCCGGTGGCCAAGGTGCTCGTGGACAAGGGGCCGGTCCACCTCGACAAGCTGTGGGACTACGCGGTCCCGGCCGAGATGGACGCCGAGGCGCGGCCCGGGGTGCGGGTGCGGGTGCGGTTCGGGGCCGGGACGGGGCGGGTGCGCGAGGGGCGGCGCGAGGGCGGCGGGCTGCTCGACGGGTACATCGTGGAGCGGGTCGCCGAGTCCGACTACCGGGGGCCGCTGGCCGCCATCGCCCAGGTCGTCTCGCCCGAGCCGGTGCTCGGGCCGGGGCTGCTCGCGCTGTGCCGGGCCGTCGCCGACCGGTACGCCGGATCGCTGGCCGACGTCCTGCAGCTGGCCATGCCCAAGCGCCACGTCCGCGCCGAGTCCGAGACCTCCCCGCCGCCGCTGCCCCCGCCCGGGGCGCCCGCGCCCGGCAGCTGGCAGCGCTATCCGGCCGGGCCCGGGTTCCTGGAGGCGCTGGCGGGCGGCGGCACGCCCCGGGCCGTATGGACCGCGCTGCCCGGGCCGCACTGGCCGGACGAGTGGGCCGCCGCCGTCGCCGCCACGCTCGCGTCGGGGCGCGGCGCGCTCGTCGTCGTGCCGGACGGCCGTACCGCCGCCCGGGTCGACGCGGCGCTCACCCGGGCGCTCGGCGGCGCGGGGCGGCATGTGCTGCTGACGGCGGACCTCGGGCCCGAGGAGCGCTACCGGCGGTGGCTGGCGGTCAGCCGGGGGTCGGTGCGGGCCGTCGTCGGCACCCGGGCGGCCATGTTCGCGCCGGTCCGCGACCTCGGTCTGGTGGGCATCTGGGACGACGGCGACCAGAGCCACAGCGACGACCACGCCCCGCAGCCGCACGCCCGCGACGTCCTGCTGCTGCGCGCCGTCCACGAGAAGACGGGCTTCCTGCTGGGCGACCTCGGCCGCACCGTGGAAGCCGCCCAGCTGGTGGAGAACGGCTGGGCCCGGCCCCTGGAGGCCGACCGCGAGCAGGTGCGCGCGGCGGCCCCGCTGATCCGTACCGTCGACGAGGGCGAGGTGGCCCGGGACGCCGAGGCCCGCGCGGCCCGGCTGCCCACGCTCGCCTGGCAGACCGTACGGGAGGCGCTGACCCGGGGCCCGGTGCTGGTGCAGGTGCCGCGCCGGGGCTACGTACCCCGGCTGGCCTGCGAGCGCTGCCGCGAGCCCGCCCGCTGTCGGCACTGCTCGGGCCCGCTGGAGGCGCGGGACGCGGACCGGCTGGCCTGCGGCTGGTGCGGGCGGGCCGAGACCGCCTGGCACTGCGCCGAGTGCGGGGGCTTCCGGCTGCGGGCGAGCGTCGTCGGCGCCCGGCGCACCGCCGAGGAGCTGGGCCGCGCCTTCCCCGCCGTGCCGGTCCGCACCTCGGGCCGGGACCACGTGCTGGACACCGTGCCGGACCGTCCGTCGCTCGTCGTCAGCACCCCCGGCGCGGAACCGGTCGCCGAGGGCGGTTACGCGGCCGCCCTGCTGCTGGATGGCTGGGCCCTGCTGGGCCGCCCCGACCTGCGCGCGGGCGAGGACGCGCTGCGCCGCTGGCTGGAAGCGGCCGCGCTGGTGCGGGGGCAAGAGGACGGCGGGCTCGTCGTGGTGACCGCCGAACCGACGCAGCGGCCGGTCCAGGCGCTGGTCCGCTGGGACCCCGCCGGTTACGCGGCGCGCGAACTCGCCGAGCGGTCGCAGCTGGGCTTCCCGCCGGTCTCGCGGATGGCGGCGGTGGCCGGGCCCGCCGAGTCGGTGGCCGAGCTGATCGCGTCGGCGCCGCTGCCGGAGGGGACGGAGACCCTGGGTCCGGTCCCGCTGGCCCCCACTCCGCAGGGCCGCCCGCGCCGCCCCGGCGATCCGCCGCCCGGCGCGCAGTGGGAGCGCGCCCTGCTGCGGGTGCCCCCGGGCCAGGGCCGCGCCCTGGCGGCCGCCGTCAAGGAGGCCAAGGCGCTACGGCTGGCCCGTGGCGACAAGGACCCGACGGTCCGGGTCGACCCCCTGGACATCGGCTGAGGGCGACCAGCCTCAAAAGCCAGCTTCAAAAACCAGCCTCAAAAAAGGGGGGCGTTCTTAGCCGTTGCGGGGGCTCGGGAAGACGCCCGGGCGGGGTTCGGGGAGGGCCGGGGCGGGGTGCGGGACGGAGCGGGCGGCCGGGACGGACGGGAGCGGGGGTGCGGCGGCGGGCTCGGGGGTGTGGGCTGCCGTGGGGTCGCCGCCCTCCGCCGGGGCCGACGCCGAGGTGCGGCGCGAGCCGTAACGGCGGTGCACCGCCTGCTTGGTGACGCCGAGCGCCGAGCCCACCGCGTCCCAGGAGAAGCCGAGCGAGCGGTCGAAGTCCACCGCGGCGGTGACCAGGGTTTCGACGCTGTCCCGCAGCTCCTGGGCGAGCCGTACGGTGGGCGCCGGGGCGCGGCCGTAGACGACGAAGCCCGCGGACGGTCCGGTGCGCCGCGGCCGGTAGACGTTGCCCAGTTGGGCGGTGAGGGTGCGCAGCGCGTCCACCTGTCGGCGGACCCGCTCGATGTCCCGGACCAGGAGGTGCAGGCTGGCCCGTGCCTGGGCGTCGTGAGTTGCGTGGTCGGCCATGAACAAGCCTCTCGAACCGGCGGTGAAGGGGGCGGGCGGGAAGGGTGCCGGGCCGCGGGTCGCGGCCCGGCGCGGTCAATCTCTCTTGACCAACGCGGCACCCGCCCGTCGGTCACGGTCCGGGGCGTGCGGGAGTTGGCCCGTACGCCCCCTGGGGTGCCGGACCATAGACTGAGACGCCGTTTCCGCCGTTTCACGCTCCGTGTCACGCCCCGCATCACGGCCCCGCGTCACGCCCCGCAACGAGAGGTAGTCCGTCACCCATGAGGCTCGTCTTCGCCGGTACCCCCGAGGTCGCTCTGCCCGCGCTGGACGCACTGATCGCGTCCGACCGGCATGAGGTGGTGGCGGTCGTGACCCGTCCCGACGCGCCCGCCGGGCGCGGCCGTCGGCTGGTGGCCAGCCCGGTCGCGGAGCGGGCCGAGGAGGCGGGTATCGAGGTGCTGAAACCGGCCAAGCCGAGGGACGCGGACTTCCTCGCCCGGCTCACCGAGATCGCCCCGGACTGCTGCCCGGTGGTGGCGTACGGCGCGCTGCTGCCCAAGGCGGCGCTGGAGATCCCGGCACACGGCTGGGTCAATCTGCACTTCTCGCTGCTGCCCGCGTGGCGCGGCGCGGCGCCCGTGCAGCACGCGGTGCTCGCGGGCGACGAGGTGACCGGCGCGTCGACGTTCCAGATCGAGGAGGGACTGGACTCCGGGCCGGTGTACGGGGTGGTCACCGAGGACGTACGGCCCACCGACACCAGCGGCGATCTGCTGGCCCGGCTGGCCATGGCCGGATCCGGGCTGCTCGCGGCGACGATGGACGGCATCGAGGACGGTTCGCTGCGCGCGGTGCCGCAGTCCGCCGAGGGCGTATCGCTCGCCCCGAAGATCAACGTCGAGGACGCGGAGATCGACTGGTCGGCGCCCGCGCTGCGGGTCGACCGGCTGGTGCGGGCGTGCGCCCCGGCGCCGGGCGCGTGGACCACGTTCCGCGGGGAGCGGCTGAAGGTGGTCTCGGCGGCCCCGGCGGCGGACCGTACGGAGCTGGCGCCCGGCGCGCTCGCCGCGACCAAGAAGGCGGTGTACGCGGGCACGGCCAGCCACGCCGTGGAGCTGACCTGGGTCCGGCCGCAGGGCAAGAAGCCGATGCGGGCGGCGGACTGGGCCCGTGGCGTACGGATCGCCGAGGGCGAGCGGCTGGGCGGCTGACACGCACCCCCGCATGCGCGGCATGGAGGGCGCTGGGGCGCGCCGGGGGAGGCCGGTCGTTGACTTCAACCTTGGTTGAAGTCCTACCGTCCTGATCGTGCCGCCGGTCCGGACCCACCGGCGTAACTCCGTGGCGGCACCCCGGAACCCTTCGGAGGTGCGCGATGAGCATGGAAGTCACCGCGTGGCATTCCCTGTACCAGGCCACCCACGCCAACGACGACCGGCGGCCCTTCTCCCGGGCGACCCTGCGCCGCATCGGGACCTTCGCCCGCCCGCACCGCCGCCCGCTGCTGCTGTTCGTCCTGCTCAGCACGGTGGTGGCGGTGACCGCGGTCGCCACCCCGCTGCTCGCGGGCCGGGTGGTGAACGCGATCGACCGCCACGCCCACCAGTCCACGGTCCTGGGCCTGGCCGGGCTGATCGCCGCCATCGCGGTGGCCGAGGCGGGCGTCGGGCTGCTGACCCGGCGGCTGTCCGCGAACATCGGCGAGGGGCTGATCCTCGATCTGCGCACCGCCGTCTTCGACCATGTGCAGCGGATGCCGGTCGCCTTCTTCACCCGCACCCGCACCGGTGCGCTGGTCAGCCGCCTCAACAATGATGTGATCGGCGCGCAGCGGGCGTTCAGCGACACCCTCTCCGGAGTGGTGAGCAACGCGGTGACGCTGCTGCTCACCTTCGTCGTGATGGTCGGCATCTCATGGCAGATCACCCTGCTCGCGCTGGTGATCCTGCCGGTGTTCCTGCTGCCCGCCCGCCGGGTCGGCCGACGGCTCGCCACGCTGCGGCGCGAGGCGGCGGCCCACAACTCCGCGATGGGCACCCAGATGACGGAGCGGTTCTCCGCGCCCGGCGCGACGCTGGTGAAGCTCTTCGGCCGCCCGGCCGACGAGTCCGCCGAATTCGCCGCGCGGGCCCGCCGGGTGCGGGACATCGGCGTCCGCACCGCGATGGTCCAGGTCTCGTTCGTCACCGCGCTGACCCTCGTCTCCGCCCTGGCCCTCGCCCTCGTCTACGGCCTCGGCGGCTACTACGCGCTGCGCGGCAGCCTCGACCCCGGCGCCGTCGTCTCCCTCGCGCTGCTGCTCACCCGGCTGTACGCGCCGCTGACCGCGCTGGCCGGGGCGCGGGTGGAGGTGATGAGCGCCCTCGTCAGCTTCGAGCGGGTCTTCGAGGTGCTGGACCTGAAGCCGCTGATCACCGAGAAGCCGGACGCCCGCCAGGTGCCGGAGGGGCCGGTGGCGGTGGAGTTCGACCACGTCGACTTCGGCTATCCGTCCGCCGACAAGGTGTCGCTGGCCTCCCTGGAGGAGGTCGCCCAGCTGGACACCCGTGGCGGCGTCCAGGTGCTGCACGACGTGTCCTTCCGCGCCGAACCCGGCCAGATGGTCGCGCTGGTGGGATCGTCCGGCGCGGGCAAGTCGACCATCGCGCAGCTGCTGCCGCGCCTGTACGACACCGACGAGGGCGCCGTCCGGCTGTCCGGCGTGGACGTCCGCGACCTGACCGCCGCCTCGCTGCGCGGAGCCCTCGGCATGGTCACCCAGGACGGCCACCTCTTCCACGACACGATCCGCGCCAACCTGCTGTTGGCCCGCCCCGAGGCGGCCGAGGAGGAGCTGTGGGAGGTGCTGCGCCGGTCCCGTCTCGACGGGCTGATCGCGTCGCTCGCGGACGGTCTCGACACGGTCGTCGGCGAACGCGGCTACCGGCTCTCCGGCGGTGAGCGCCAGCGGCTGACCATCGCCCGGCTGCTGCTGGCCCGCCCCCGGGTGGTGATCCTCGACGAGGCCACCGCCCATCTGGACTCCACCTCCGAGGCGGCCGTGCAGGAGGCGCTGGCCGAGGCGCTGGAGGGGCGGACCGCCGTGGTGATCGCCCACCGGCTGTCCACGGTGCGGGCGGCGGACCTCATCCTCGTCGTGGAGGAAGGCCGGATCGCGGAACGCGGCACCCATGACGCGCTGCTGGCCGCCGAGGGGCGCTACGCGGAGCTGTACCGCACCCAGTTCGCACAGCGCCCCGCGAACGGGGGGATCCCCGGGGAGACGGCGAACGCGCTCAGCTGACCCGCGTAGGCTGGTGTGCTGATCACCCCATACCTTCCGGAGCACATTTCCCGTGAGCCACCAGCCCGGCCCTCCCCGTCGCAGCCGCCCCGGCAAGCCCTACCGCCGACCGAAGAAGGACCCGGTACGGATCCTCGCCTTCGAGGCGCTGCGGGCGGTCGACGAACGGGACGCGTACGCCAACCTCGTCCTCCCGCCCCTGCTCCGCAAGGCGCGGGAGGACGACGGCTTCGACGCCCGGGACGCGGCGCTCACCACCGAGCTGGTCTACGGCACCCTGCGCCACCAGGGCACCTACGACGCGATCATCGCCGAATGCGTGGACCGCCCGCTGCGCGAGGTGGACCCGCCCGTCCTCGACGTGCTGAGCCTGGGCGCCCACCAGCTGCTGGGCACCCGCATCCCCACCCACGCCGCCGTCTCCGCGACCGTCGAACTGGCCCGGGTGGTGCTCGGCGACGGCCGCGCCAAGTTCGTCAACGCGGTCCTGCGCAAGATCGCCGCCGCGGACCTCGACACCTGGCTGGAACGGGTCGCCCCGCCGTACGACGAGGACCCCGAGGACCACCTCGGCGTCGTGCACGCCCACCCGCGCTGGATCGTCTCGGCGCTGTGGGACGCGCTCGGCGGCGGCCGCGCCGGGATCGAGGACCTGTTGGAGGCCGACAACGAACGGCCCGAGGTCACCCTCGTCGCCCGCCCCGGCCGGTCCGGCACCGACGAACTGGTCGCCGCCGTCGGCGAGGAGTCCGCGCTGCCGGGCCGCTGGTCCCCGTACGCCGTGCGGCTCACCGAGGGCGGCGAGCCCGGCGCGCTGGACGCGGTCCGGGAGGGGCGCGCCGGGGTGCAGGACGAGGGCAGCCAGCTCGTCGCCCTCGCCCTCGCGAACGCCCCGCTGGACGGCCCCGACCGGCGCTGGCTGGACGGTTGCGCGGGCCCCGGCGGCAAGGCCGCCCTGCTCGGCGCGGTCGCCGCCGGGCGCGGCGCGGCCCTGGTGGCCGCCGAGAAGCAGCCGCACCGGGCCCGGCTGGTGGAGCGGGCCCTCACCGGCAACCCCGGCCCGTACCAGGTGATCACCACCGACGGGACCCGCCCGCCCTGGCGCCCCGAGAGCTTCGACCGGGTGCTGGTGGACGTCCCGTGCACCGGCCTCGGCGCCCTGCGCCGCCGCCCCGAGGCCCGCTGGCGCCGCCGCCCCGAGGACCTGGCCGGATTCGCCCCGCTCCAGCGCGGCCTGCTGCGCGAGGCGCTGGCCGCCGTACGGATCGGCGGCGTCGTCGGCTACGCGACCTGCTCCCCGCACCCGGCCGAGACCCGCGCCGTGGTCGAGGACGTCCTGGGCGAGGCCCGCAAGGGCGAGGCCGCCACGGCGGAGTGGATCGACGCCCGCCCCCTGATGCCCGGCGTCCCCGCGCTCGGCGAGGGCCCCGACGTCCAGCTGTGGCCCCACCTCCACGGCACCGACGCCATGTACCTGGCCCTGCTGCGCCGCACGGGCTGAAGGGGCGGGGGGCGTTCGAACAGAAGGCGGTCACGGGATATCTTGATGTCGAGCAATGTTACAGACGTGGAGCGGAGCACCCGGTGACTGACTCGACCATCATCTATACGCACACCGACGAGGCCCCGGCCTTGGCGACGTATTCGTTCCTGCCTGTGGTCGAGGCCTACGCCTCGACGGCCGGGGTCTCCGTGGAGCGGCGGGACATCTCCCTGGCCGGGCGCATCATCGCTCAGTTCCCGGAGCGCCTCGAGGAGAGCCAGCGCATCGAGGACGCCCTCGCCGAGCTGGGCGACCTGGCCAAGACGCCCGGGGCCAACATCATCAAGCTGCCGAACATCTCGGCGTCCATTCCGCAGCTGAAGGCGGCCATCGCCGAGCTGCAGGAGCAGGGCTACGCGCTGCCGGACTACCCGGACGACCCGAAGACCGACGAGGAGCGGGACATCGGCGCCCGGTACGACAAGGTCAAGGGCAGCGCCGTGAACCCGGTTCTGCGCGAGGGCAACTCCGACCGCCGCGCCCCGGCCTCGGTCAAGAACTACGCCAAGGCCAACCCGCACCGCATGGGCGCCTGGTCGGCCGATTCGAAGACCAACGTCGTCCACATGACTGGCGACGACTTCCGCTCCACCGAGAAGTCCGCCGTGATCGCCGAGGGCGGTTCGCTGCGCATCGAGCTGACCGGTGACGACGGCTCCACCACCGTGCTGCGCGAGTCGGTGCCGGTGCTCGCGGGCGAGGTCGTGGACGCGTCCGTGCTGCGCGTCGCCGTGCTGCGCGAGTTCCTGAAGGAGCAGGTCGCGCGGGCCAAGGCCGAGGGCGTGCTGTTCTCGGTGCACCTGAAGGCCACGATGATGAAGGTCTCCGACCCGATCATCTTCGGCCATGTCGTACGGGCCTTCTTCCCGAAGACCTTCGCCGAGTACGGCCAGGTGCTGGCCACGGCCGGGCTCACCCCGAACGACGGGCTCGGCGGCATCCTCAAGGGCCTGGAGTCGCTGCCCGAGGGCGCGAAGATCAAGGAGTCCTTCGAGGCGGAGCTGGCCGAGGGCCCGGAGCTGGCCATGGTCGACTCCGACCGGGGCATCACCAACCTGCACGTCCCGAGCGACGTCATCGTCGACGCCTCCATGCCCGCCATGATCCGCACCTCGGGTCACATGTGGGACACCAAGGGCGAGGAGGCCGACACCCTCGCGGTCATCCCGGACAGCAGCTACGCGGGCATCTACCAGGTCGTCATCGACGACTGCCGCGCCAACGGCGCCTTCGACCCGTCGACCATGGGCTCGGTGCCCAACGTCGGTCTGATGGCGCAGAAGGCCGAGGAGTACGGCAGCCACGACAAGACCTTCGAGATCCCGTCCACCGGCACCGTGCGGGTGACCGACGGCCAGGGCAACCTGGTCCTGGAGCAGACGGTCAGCGAGGGCGACATCTTCCGGATGTGCCAGACCAAGGACGCGCCGATCAAGGACTGGGTCAAGCTGGCGGTCACCCGCGCCCGCGCGACCGGCGACCCGGCGGTGTTCTGGCTGGACGAGGGCCGCGCCCACGACGCCAACCTGATCGCCAAGGTCAAGCAGTACCTCCCGGAGCACGACACCGAGGGGCTGCGGATCGAGATCATGTCGCCCGTCGACGCGATCGCCTTCTCCCTGGAGCGCATCCGCCGTGGCGAGAACACGATCTCGGTGACCGGCAATGTGCTGCGTGACTACCTGACCGACCTGTTCCCGATCCTGGAGCTGGGCACCAGCGCCAAGATGCTGTCGGTCGTGCCGCTCATGAACGGCGGCGGGCTGTTCGAGACCGGCGCGGGCGGCTCCGCGCCCAAGCACGTGCAGCAGCTGGTCAAGGAGAACTACCTGCGCTGGGACAGCCTGGGCGAGTTCCTGGCGCTCGCGGTCAGCTTCGAGCACCTGGCGCAGACCACGAACAACGCGCGGGCCCAGGTGCTCGCCGACACCCTCGACCGGGCGACCGCCACGTTCCTCCACGAGAACAAGTCGCCCAGCCGCCGGGTCGGTGGCATCGACAACCGTGGCAGCCACTTCTACCTGGCGCTCTACTGGGCCCAGGAGCTGGCCAAGCAGACCGAGGACACCCAGCTCGCGGAGTCGTTCAAGGCGCTGGCCGCGACCCTGACGGAGCAGGAGCAGACCATCGTGGACGAGCTGCTGGCCGTCCAGGGCTCGCCGTCCGACATCGGCGGCTACTACCAGCCCGACGGTGCCAAGGCGTCGGCCGTGATGCGTCCGTCGCAGACCCTCAACCAGGCGCTGGCCGCCCTGCGCTGACGGTCGTCTCCGTAACGCCCGCGTTCCGCCCCGGCTCGGCCTCGCGCCCGGCCGGGGCGGTTCCGTATCCCCCGGTTCCGTATCCCCCGCTACGGGACAGCGGGCATCGCTTCCTGCGGGGCGCGGGTCGGGGCGTACGGCCGCGCCGTATCCGACCTCGGGCCGAGGTCCTTGTGGACCGCGCGGGCCACGGCCTGGATGGCGGCGACCCCGTCGTGCATCTTCGCGTTGTCCTGGGTGAGCACCGTGAGCGTGTAGTCATGGCCGCGCCCGGTGAACGCGCCGATGCTGTGCACCCGCCAGCCGTGCGCCGCCCGGGGCAGCCAGCCGTTCTTCACCTGGATCGTGGTGCCGCGCGGCGCGCCCGCCGGGGTGCCCCAGCGCTGGGACGGCACGACGCCACGCATCAGCCGCAGGATGTACGTACGGGAGCGGTCGCCCAGCACCGTGTTGCGCCGCGTCACCCGCTCCAGCAGCTTCTCCTCGTCGTTCGCGGTGATCTGGGTGAGCCCCCAGTAGCCACCGCCGCCGGGCACGGTCCTGGTCATCCCGGCGGCCCGCAGGAACGCCTTCACCCTGACCACCTTGAGCTGCCGCCACAGCGCGCTGGTGGCGTTGTTGTCCGACTTCGTGATCATGGCGGTGGCGAGCCGGGACTCGCGCCGGGTCAGCGTCCGGCCGTGCTTCTCGGCGTCCCACAGCAGCGTGGCCAGCACCGTCACTTTCACCACGCTCGCGGAGTCGAACGGCCGGTCCGCGCGCAGCGTGCAGCGGGTGTGCGTGGCCGGGACCCGGAGGCTGACCGCCGTGGTGGCGGACCGGCCGTGCAGCGCCGCGGTGATGTCCCGGGCGAGCCTGGCGGCCTGACCGGCCCGGTCGGAGACGCAGACCGTCCGCGAGGGCCGGGGCGTCGCGGCCGTGGCGGTCCCCGCCCCGGCGAGCGCCGGGGCCAGCAGCCCCGCGGCCAGCGCCATGGAGAGTGCGGCGCGGGTTCGCCGTGGGCCTATTCGCTTCTCCGTCATGGTCGGTTGCCTCTGTCGTACCTGTCCCCGTTCGTCAGCCCATCGCGGCTTCCGCGCGGCGGCAACCGGAGCGGGGCAACCGAGGCGGACAGCGGGCGGACAGCGGGCGGCGGCCGGATCGTGATCATCCCGCGTCCATGGCCCGGCCGCGGGCGTGGCAGGCTGGTCCCATGGCCGTGCAGATCAACCCCAGCATCCTGTCCGCGGACTTCTCCCGCCTGGCTGACGAAGCCAAGGCCGTCGAGGGCGCCGACTGGCTCCATGTCGACGTGATGGACAACCACTTCGTGCCCAATCTGACCCTCGGAGTGCCGGTGGTGGAGGCGCTGGGCAAGGCGACGGACACGCCCATGGACTGCCACCTCATGATCGAGGACCCGGACCGCTGGGCCCCGAGTTACGTGGAGGCGGGCGCCGGTTCGGTCACCTTCCACGTGGAGGCCGCGGCCGCGCCCGTACGGCTGGCGCGCGAGATCCGGGCCAAGGGCGCGCGGGCGGCGATGGCGCTCAAGCCCGCGACCCCCATCGAGCCGTACGAGGACCTGCTGCCCGAGCTGGACATGCTGCTGGTGATGACCGTGGAGCCCGGCTTCGGCGGGCAGGCGTTCCTCGACATCATGCTGCCCAAGATCCGCCGCACCCGTGAGCTGATCTCCCGGCACGGCCTGGAGATGTGGCTCCAGGTGGACGGCGGGGTCTCCGCCTCGACCATCGAGCGGTGCGCGGAGGCGGGCGCCGACGTGTTCGTGGCGGGTTCCGCGGTCTACGGGGCGCAGGACCCGGACCAGGCCGTACGCGACCTCCGCGCCCTGGCCGAGAAGGCGGCGGGCACAGGCGGACTGTGCGGCCACTGAGCCACCGCTCGGTGAACGTCACGGTAAAGCACGAACCAACTCCACCGTTTCTGACAGGATGAACGGTGAGGCCGGAACATTGACAAGTGAGGAGACCGCGGTGTCGACGGGCCGTTCAGCCACGCGGATGGGACCCGCCGAACTGGTGCAGGCGGCGGCCATGGCGCGCCGCTTCTACCTCGAGGGCAAGTCCAAGATCCAGATTGCCGAGGAGTTCGGGGTCAGCCGCTTCAAGGTCGCGCGCGTGCTGGAGACCGCGCTCGAACGCGACCTGGTGCGGATCGAGATCCGGGTTCCCGCCGAACTCGACGCGGAGCGCTCCGACGCGCTGCGCGCCCGCTACGGGCTGCGCCACGCGGTCGTCGTCGAGTCCCCGGCCGACGCCGAGGCCGACTCCCCGGACCCGGAGAACCTGGGCGAGGTCGCCGCGGACCTGCTCGGCGAGCTGGTGAACGAGGGCGATGTGCTCGGGCTGGCCTGGGGCCGTTCCACCATCCACATGGCCGCGGCGCTGCACCGGCTGCCCCCGTGCACCGTCGTCCAGCTGACCGGCGTGTACGACGCGGGCACGGCCGAGCGCGGCTCCGTCGAGGCGGTCCGGCGCGCCGCCGCCGTCTCCGGCGGCGAGGCCCACCCGATCTACGCGCCGATGCTGCTGCCGGACACCGCGACCGCCGACGCGCTGCGCGGGCAGACCGGGATCGCCCGCGCCTTCGAGTACTTCGACAAGGTCACCGTGGCCTGCGTCTCCATCGGCTCGTGGGAGGCCGGGATCTCCACGGTCTACGACATGATCAGCGAGAAGGAGCGGGCCCACTACGAGAGCCTCGGCGCCGCCGCCGAGATGTCGGCCCACCTCTTCGACGCCGAGGGCCGCCGCATCGGCCGCGACCTGGGCGAGCGCTGCATCACGGTGGAGGCCGACCGGCTGCGCCGGATCCCCGAGGTGGTGGCGATCGCGGGCGGCCGCCGCAAGGCGGAGGCGATCGGCGCGGTGCTGCGGTCGGGTCTGGTCACCAGCCTGGTGACGGACACGGCGGCGGCCGACCACCTGCTCCTGGAAGCGGACCCCGGCCCCCGCCCCGCCCTCGACCGGGCCGACCCCGACGGGGTGTAGGCCTGTGCCCCGGCGCCCCTGGCGCCGGGCCCGTGGAATGACGGTTCGTATTACGGTTTGTATTAAGGTCCGCATGGGACACTGAAGTACGTGCGTTTCCTCAATGATCAGAAGCCGCAGTACGACCTCACATACGACGATGTGTTCATGGTGCCGAACCGCTCCGCGGTCGGCTCCCGCCAGGGCGTCGACCTGGCCTCACCCGACGGCACCGGCACCACCATCCCGCTCGTGGTCGCGAACATGACCGCGATCGCGGGGCGCCGGATGGCCGAGACGGTCGCCCGGCGCGGTGGCCTCGTCGTCATTCCGCAGGACATCCCGATCGACGTCGTCGCCGATGTCGTCCGCTGGGTCAAGGGCCGCCACTTGGTCCTGGACACCCCGATCGTGCTCGCTCCCTCCGGCACCGTCGCCGACGCGCTGTCGCTGCTGCCCAAGCGGGCGCACGGCGCGGGCGTCGTCGTGCAGGACGGCCGTCCGGTGGGCGTGGTGACCGAGTCCGACCTGACCGGAGTGGACCGGTTCACGCAGCTGTCCGAGGTGATGTCCCGGGAACTGCTGCTGCTCGACGCCGACATCGACCCGCAGGAGGCCTTCGGCCGCCTCGACGCGGCGCACCGCAAGTTCGCCCCGGCCGTCGACGCGGACGGGAAGCTGGCCGGAATCCTGACCCGTAAGGGCGCGCTGCGCGCCACGCTGTACGAGCCCGCCGTGGACGGGCGCGGACAGCTGCGGATCGCCGCCGCCGTGGGCGTCAACGGCGATGTGGAGGGCCACGCCAAGGCGCTGCTCGACGCCGGGGTGGACACCCTGGTCGTGGACACCGCGCACGGCCACCAGGAGTCGATGATCACCGCGCTCAGGGCGGTCCGCGCGCTGGACCCGCGGGTCCCCGTCGTCGCGGGCAACGTGGTCGCCGCGCAGGGGGTGCGCGATCTGATCGAGGCGGGCGCCGACATCGTCAAGGTCGGCGTCGGACCGGGCGCCATGTGTACCACCCGCATGATGACCGGCGTGGGCCGCCCGCAGTTCTCGGCGGTGCTGGAATGCGCCGCCGAGGCGCGGAAGCTGGGCAAGCACGTCTGGGCGGACGGCGGGATCCGGCACCCGCGCGACGTGGCGATGGCGCTGGCGGCCGGGGCGTCCAACGTGATGGTCGGCTCGTGGTTCGCGGGGACGTACGAGTCCCCTGGCGACCTCCAGCACGCCGCCGACGGGCGGCCGTACAAGGAGAGCTTCGGCATGGCGTCCGCGCGCGCCGTGCGCAGCCGCACCAGCGAGGAGTCGCCCTACGAGCGCGCCCGCAAGGCGCTGTTCGAGGAGGGCATCTCGACCTCGCGGATGTTCCTGGACCCGACCCGGCCAGGCGTCGAGGACCTGATCGACTCGATCATCGCGGGCGTGCGCAGCTCCTGCACCTACGCGGGCGCGGGCTCGCTGGAGGAGTTCCACGAGCACGCCGTGATCGGCGTACAGAGCGCGGCGGGCTACGCCGAGGGCAAGCCGCTGCACGCCAGCTGGGAGTGAGCACATGAGCACATGACAGTGGCCCCACTCGGCTCGGGTGAGTGGGGCCACCGTCATATCGCTTCACCGCATCACCGGATGACGCCTCGCGGGTCACCGCCCCGGCGGGGCAGGGCGTGCCGGGGCGGGCTGGTGAGGGTGATCTGACGTACCAGCTGGTGGAACGAGACCAGCGCGGCGACCGGGGGGAGACCGGCGACGGCCATGCTGGGCGCGTTCCTGGGGGCGTGCGCGACGCACAGGAACACCGCGATCGTCGAGAAGAGCACGACCACCACCCAGGAGTGCGCCGCCCCACGGCGGTGCAGCGCGGCCCGCAGGACGGACAGCGAGGCGACCAGCCACGGCCCGTAGACCAGCAGGGGCCACCACGCCGCCATGGACTCCGAGGTGCTGGGGGAGGCCAGATAGCGCAGTGGGCGGTACGAGATCATTCCGCCCAGCACGCTCAGCATGGCGACGATCACGGTGGTCATCGCCGCGAAGATCAGGCTGATCATCTGGAGCCACGGCATGGTCGGCAGCCGGAAACGGACCCGGCGGCGCTTGCCGCGCCCGCGCACATGGGTGTGCGAGGGGGGTGTGAGGGGGACCGGGCCGGTGGAGTGCACCGGATCCTCGAAGGGGACGGCACCGGGGAGAGGCCCTGGAACAGGGCCGGGAACAGTGCCTGGGACGGGACCGGGCGCCGGGGCCGGGGGGACGGTGGGGATGGCCCCGGTGCTCTGGAGCAGCCGCGCCAGGTCTCCCTCCAGGTCCCAGCGGCCCTCCAGGGAATCCGGGTCCGGCAGGGGGAAAGGATTCATCTGGTACGCGACGCCCGTGTCGAACCGCTCCGCGGGGTCGGGGGGCGGGCGGTGGCCGGTGGGGTGGGGCCCGTAGCCGCCCGGCCTCGGCTCGGTGTACGTCATGCCTGGACGCCCGCCTCGACGCCCGGCTCCGCCGGGCCGGAGCGTTGGAGGAAGTCGTCCTCGATCCTGCCCAGCGTCTTGAGGAAGTCCTCCCAGACCCTCGAACAGTATTCGAGGGGGTAGTCGTGCGGGAACCGCTCGTCCTCCGCCCCGTGGTCCCGGGCCCGGAACACGGGTTCGGCCGTAAGCGGAGCGTGGTCAGGGGGCTGCAGCCTGTCAGTCGTCACGTCCCCACCAACGACCGCCAAATTGGTGCCGTATCGCGGCATTCGGGTGAACCGGGGGGTGACCCGCGCACGGGTGTCGCAATGATTCCCTGGCGAGCGCCCCCGCGCGCAATGATCGGACACGTATGCGCAAGGATGGTGCATTACGGCCGCGGCCGGACGACTCATAGGGTCTTGCGCTAACGCTGAGTGGCGGGGACCGACTGCTCGGCGATTCCCATCTGCGGATTTGTCACCCGGGCATTCCTATGCCCGCGTTCGGTCGTACGCCACCAGATACCTACGCCGATGGCAGCGATTAAGGAGCCCCCCACGTGTTGGAGCACGGCACAGCCCCTCCCACCCCCCAGCGACCGGAGTCAGGTCCTCCGGCCGGTGGGCTAGGCGCCCGCCTGATGCGGCGCAAACCGGTGGAGCGGCTGGTCGCCGAGGGTGGCCAGGGTGAGGGCGGGAGCCTGCGGCGCTCCATGGGCGTCTGGCAGCTGACGATGATCAGCATCGGCGCGACGCTGGGCACCGGCATCTTCGTCGTCCTCGGCGAGGCGGTGCCGGACGCGGGCCCCGCGGTCATCGTGTCGTTCGTCATAGCCGGGCTCACCGCGCTGTTCTCCGCACTCTCGTACGCGGAACTGGCGGGCACGATCCCGGTCTCCGGGTCCTCGTACTCGTACGCCTACGCGACCATGGGCGAGCTGGTCGCCTGGGTGTGCGGCTGGTGTCTGATCCTGGAGTACGGCGTCTCGGTCGCGGCCGTCGCCGTCGGCTGGGGGCAGTACCTCAACGAACTGCTGGACGGCACGCTCGGCATCACCATCCCCGACGCGCTGGCCGCCCCGCCCGGCGACGGCGGCATCTTCAACCTGCCCGCGCTGCTGGTGGTGTTGCTGTCCATGGCGTTCCTGCTGGGCGGCGCCAAGGAGAGCGCCCGGGCCAACGCGATCATGGTCGGGGTGAAGATCGCCGCGCTGATCCTGTTCTGCGCCGTCGCCTTCACCGGCATCCGGGCCGGGAACTACACGCCGTTCATGCCGCTGGGCATGGCGGGTGTCAGCGCCGCCGGGGCCACCCTCTTCTTCTCGTACATCGGCTTCGACGCCGCCTCCACGGCGGGCGAGGAGGCCAAGAACCCGCAGCGCGACCTGCCGCGCGCGATCATGCTCTCGCTCGTCATCGTCACCGCGCTGTACTGCCTGGTCGCGGCGGTCGCGGTGGGTGCCCTGCCGTGGAAGAAGTTCGAGGGCACCGAGGCCGCGCTCGCCGGGATCATGGAGGACGTCACCGGTCAGAGCTTCTGGGCCGTGGTGCTCGCGGCCGGTGCGGTCATCGCGATCGCCTCCGTGGTGCTGACCGTGCTCTACGGCCAGACCCGCATCCTCTTCGCGATGTCCCGCGACGGGCTGGTGCCGCCGGTCTTCTCCAAGATCCACCCGGGGACCCAGGTGCCGCGCGCCAACACTGTCATCGTCTCGCTCTTCTGCGGCGTCCTGGCCGCCGCGATCCCGCTCGGCCAGCTCGCCGACGCCACCAGCATCGGCACGCTCTTCGCGTTCGCGCTGGTCAACATCGCCGTGATCGTGCTGCGGCGGCGCCGTCCCGATATGCCGCGGACCTTCCGGGTGCCGCTGTCGCCGCTCTTCCCGCTCATCGGCTTCGGGCTGTGCCTGTGGATGATGAACAGTCTGGAGATGGTGACCTGGGTGGTCTTCGGTGTCTGGATGGCCGTCGGCCTTGTGCTGTACTTCGGATACGGCTTCCGCCGATCCCGACTGGCCACAGCAGAGAAGTGACACCCCCTCAGTGCGACTGAACGATCTCGACGAACGCATCGTCCACGCCCTCGCCGAAGACGCCCGCCGCTCCTACGCCGATATCGGCGAACAGGTCGGCCTGTCCGCCCCCGCCGTCAAACGGCGGGTGGACCGGCTGCGGGCCGACGGCGCCATCACCGGCTTCACCGTACGGGTGGACCCGGCGGCGCTGGGCTGGGAGACCGAGGGGTTCGTCGAGCTGTACTGCCGCCACAACACCGCGCCCGACGACATCCGCCGAGGCCTGTCGCGCTACCCGGAGGTGGCGTCGGCGTCGACCGTGACCGGCGACGCGGACGCCGTCGTCCAGGTGTTCGCCGCCGATATGCGCCACTTCGAGCGGGTGCTGGAGCGGATCGCGGGCGAGCCGTTCGTGGAGCGCACCAAGTCGGTGCTGGTGCTGTCGCCGCTGCTGCGGCGCTACACCTCGGGCGCCCCCGCGTAGGGGAGTGCCTGTGCCGGGGCCGGGGGGGGGGGGGGGGCCGCCGCCCCCGCGCCTGTTAGGGGGCGGTGTGTTATTGTTGGGACTTATAGGGGGGATGGGGGGAGTACTGGGTTGCGGTGCCCGCGG
>NZ_JBSFGE010000045.1:0-32180 GCF_053596435.1 Streptomyces sp. NPDC001700 | reverse complement strand
GTGGTGGATGACGGCGTGGTGGAGTCGTTGACGCCGGAGCGGGTGGCGGGGGTGCTGCGGGCGAAGGCGGATGCGGCGTGGGTGCTGCACGACGTGACCCGGGATATGGATCTGTCGGCGTTCGTGCTGTTCTCCTCGTTCGCTGGTGTCATTGGTGGGATGGGGCAGGCGAGTTATGCGGCGGCCAATGCGTATCTGGACGCGCTGTCTGAGTATCGGCGTGCGCTGGGTCTTGCCGCGACGTCGGTGGCGTGGGGGCCGTGGGCCGGTGGTGGTATGGCGTCGGGGGAGGTCGAGGAGCGGGCTCGGCGGGGTGGTCTGTCGCCGTTGGTGCCGGAGCGTGCTCTGGCGGCTCTGCGGCAGGCGGTCGACCGTGGTGACGCGGTCGTGGCCGTGGCCGATGTGGACTGGGAGCGGTTCGGGACCGGCGGGCGTGTCGCGTTGTTCGACGGGATACCGGAAGTACGACGCCCGAGCGAGCACGTCACCACAGACGGCAGCGCTCCGCGAGAGGAATCTGCCGAACTTCGTCAGCGCCTCGCGCAATTGCCGGAAAGTGAACGGGCGGGTGCGCTGTTGGAATTGGTGTGCGTGCATGCCGCGGCCGTGCTGGGATATGCGAATTCCGCCGCCCTCGACCCTGCCCGTACATTCAGTGAACTCGGCTGCGATTCGCTGACCGCGGTGGAAATCCGCAACCAGCTGGCCACGGCCACCGGTCTGCCCCTGGCCGTGAGTGCGGTCTTCGACTACCCCACACCGGCTGTGCTCGCCGAGGAGCTGGGAGCCGGTCTCAGCGACGGCGCGGGGGACTCCACCGCCGTGGGCATGGCCGCCCTGGAGCAGCTCGAAGGCGCCCTGGCCGGAGGGGTCTCCGACGATCTGGCCCGGACTCGGATCGCCGAACGCCTGCAGGTCCTCGCCGCCCGGCTCGCCGACGCGGACGCGGAGCAGGATGGTGCGAACGGGACGGCGAAGTTCGACGACGCCACCGACGACGAGCTTTTCGACTTCATCCACCGCGAGCTCGGACGCTAGCCGCCCTGGCCGGCCCCTCAGGGGTCGGCCAGGCCACGAAGAACCGGAGGTCAGAGGGGTTCTCGGCCTGTTTCGGTAGGGGCGGATAGGGGTTGTTCCCGCCGCCTCCGCGCGAATAGCGTAACAGCAATGAAAAATAGCATCGCGTGGTCATGCCCTGAATTGGAACGGGAATTAAGTCTCCTTCCTATTGCTGGTGCAACCACCGATGTGTACGCATGCGTATTCGGCCGCTGGCGTATCGGTACCCAGCGGCATCAGGGCTGCGTGTGGCGTGCGCCGGCCACGCCGATCACGATCCCAGCAGGGCAAGTCTCGTCGACGGCCGCGCAGATGCTGTCGGTTCCGGAGAGGTGGCGTTAAGTGGCGAACGAGGAGACACTTCGTGACTACCTCAAGTGGGTGACCGCCGATCTGCATGAAGCGCGCCGGCGGTTGCGCGACATGGAGGCCGCGAGCCAGGAACCCATCGCGATCGTGGCCATGGGATGCCGCTTCCCCGGCGGCGTCGGGTCGCCCGAGGATCTGTGGCGGCTCGTCGCCGAAGGTACCGACGCGATCGGTGGCTTCCCCGAGGACCGCGGCTGGGACCTCGAGCGTCTCTACGACCCCGACCCGGACGCTTCCGGCACCAGCTATGTGCGAGGTGGCGGCTTCATCGACGGCGCGAGCGCCTTCGACCCGGCACTCTTCGGTATCTCGCCGCGCGAGGCACTGGCCATGGACCCGCAGCAGCGACAGCTGCTCGAAGTGGCGTGGGAGACGTTCGAACGCGCGGGCATCGATCCGCTGTCGCTCAAGGGCAGTCCGGTCGGCGTCTTCGCCGGCATCAACAGTCAGGACTACATCAACACGCTGCTCGGGGCCGATGCCGAGGGAGTCGAGGGCTACCTCAGCACCGGCAACGCCGCAGCAGTCCTCTCCGGCAGGGTCTCCTACACCCTGGGCCTCGAAGGCCCCGCGGTCACCATGGACACGGCTTGCTCGTCGTCGCTGGTGGCCCTGCATCTGGCGGTCCAGGCGCTGCGCACCGGAGAGTGCGCCATGGCCCTCGCCGGTGGCGTCACCGTAATGTCGGCGCCCGGCCTCTTCGTCGAGTTCAGCCGCCAGCGCGGCCTGGCCGCCGACGGTCGCTGCAAGCCGTTCGCCGCCGCCGCGGACGGCACCGGCTGGGGCGAGGGCGTCGGTCTGCTGCTGGTGGAGCGGCTGTCCGATGCGCGCCGCAACGGACACCAGGTTCTCGCGGTCGTCCGTGGTTCCGCCGTCAACCAGGACGGTGCCTCGAACGGCCTGACCGCGCCCAACGGCCCCTCTCAGCGGCGTGTCATCCGCCAGGCCCTCACCAGCGGCGGTCTCGCGCCGGCCGACATCGACGTGGTCGAGGCGCACGGTACGGGGACAACGCTCGGCGATCCGATCGAGGCGCATGCCCTGCTCGCCACCTACGGCAAGGGCCGCCCCGAGAACCGTCCGCTGTGGCTCGGCTCCATCAAGTCCAACATCGGGCACACGCAGGCCGCGGCCGGTGTCGCCGGTGTCATCAAGATGGTCATGGCGATGCGCCACGGCACACTGCCGAAGACCCTGCACGTGGACGAGCCGACCCCACACGTCGACTGGACCGCCGGATCCGTCGAACTGCTCGCCGAGGCACGGCCGTGGCCCGAGACGGGACAGCCGCGCCGCGCGGCCGTGTCGTCGTTCGGCGTCAGTGGCACCAACGCGCACACCATTCTGGAGCAGGCGCCCGCTCCCGAGGCGGTGGACGAGGCCGGGAGCGAGGGGGGCGACAAGGGCGTCAACGAAGGCGGGCGCGAGGAGGCACACGCGAACGCCGCGGCCGAGCCCACCCCGCCGCACGCCGCCGTGGTGCCGTGGGCCCTCTCGGGCCGGACCGACACCGCCGTACGCGCACAGGCCGCGCGGCTGCGCGACCACCTGAGCGGCCACCGGGATCTCTCCCCGCTCGACATCGGCTACTCGACGGTCACGACGCGTGCCGCCCTCGACCACCGTGCCGTCGTCGTCGCCACCGACCCGACGTCCACGGTGACCGCCTTCGCCGAGGGCGAGCCCGTCGCTGGTGTCGTACAGGGCGTCGCGGACCTGCGGGGCAAGGTGGCCCTCGTCTTCCCAGGCCAGGGCTCGCAGTGGGTCGGCATGGCGGCCGAACTCATTGAATCCTCACCGGTGTTCGCGGAGCGCATGCGCGAGTGCGCCGACGCCCTGTCGGTTCACGTGGACTGGTCGCTGTTCGATGTGCTCGGTGACGCCGAGGCATTGGAGCGGGTGGACGTGGTCCAGCCGGTGCTGTGGGCCGTTATGGTCTCGCTCGCCGGATTGTGGCAGTCGCATGGCATCAAGCCCGCCGCTGTGATGGGGCATTCGCAGGGTGAGATCGCCGCGGCGTGTGTGGCGGGGGCGCTGTCCCTCGAGGACGCCGCGAAGGTCGTCGCCCTGCGGTCGAAGGCGATCCTGTCGCTGTCGGGTCTGGGCGGCATGGTGTCCGTCGCACTGCCCGTGGAGGAGGTCGAGGAGCGGCTGACCGGGGGATTGTCCGTCGCGGCGGTCAACGGTCCCTCATCCGTGGTCGTTTCCGGTGACGTCGCCGAGCTGGACGCCCTCCTCACCGTCTGCGAGGCGGATGAGATCCGGGCCCGCCGCATCCCGGTGGACTACGCTTCGCACTCGGCGCACGTGGAGGCCATCCACGGCGAACTGCTGAATGTCCTGGCGGGGCTTGAGCCCCGGGCGGCCGAGGTGCCGTTCTTCTCCACGGTGACCGCCGACTGGCTGGACACCACGGTCATGGACGCGGAGTACTGGTACACCAATCTCCGCCAGACGGTCCGCTTCGAGGAGGCCACGAAGGCGCTGGCCGAACAGGGCCACCGCTTCTTCATCGAGACATCCGCCCACCCCGTCCTGACCGCCGGGGTTGAGCAGACCCTCGACGACACGGGGATCGACGCGCTGGTCCTGGGTTCCCTGCGCCGCGACGAGGGCGGCATGGACCGGTTCGCCACGTCTCTGGCCGAGGGCTGGGTGCGAGGCCTGCCCGTGGACTGGTCGCCGCTGCTGGCCGGCGGCCGCCGCGTCGACCTGCCCACTTACGCCTTCCAGCACGAACGGTACTGGCCGGAGGCCGCTACCGGGTTCTTCGGTGACGTGGCGTCGGTGGGGCTGAGGACGGCCGATCATCCGCTACTGGGTGCCGTGGTCTCGCTGGCGGACGCCGACGGTGTGGTGCTCACCGGAAGGCTGTCGGTGCGGACCCATCCGTGGCTGGCCGACCATGTGGTGTCCGGTGCGGTGTTCCTGCCGGGCACAGCGTTCGTGGAGTTGGCGATACGGGCGGGGGACCTGGTCGGGTGTGACCGGGTGGAGGAGCTGACGCTGGAGGCGCCGCTGGTGGTGCCGGAGCGTGGCGGTGTGCAGGTTCAGGTCGTGGTGTCGCCGGGGGAGAACGCCGGGCGGCGGCCCTTCACGGTGTATTCACGCCCTGATGAGGAGGGTGAGGACCAGCCGTGGACCCGGCACGGCAGTGGCGCCCTCGTCGAAGGCGGGGGCGCCGGGGCGGGCTTCGACCTCGCCGTTTGGCCGCCGTCCGAGTCGGTCCCCATCGACGTGGAGTCCCTGTATCCGCAGCTCGCCGAGGTCGGTCTCGGCTACGGGCCGGTCTTCCAAGGCGTACGAGCGGCCTGGCGACGCGGCGACGAGGTGTTCGCCGAGGTCACCCTGCCCGAGGAACAGCGCGCGCAGGCAGCCCGGTTCGGGGTGCACCCGGCGCTGCTCGACGCGGCCCTGCACCCGGTCGGACTCGGTCTCCTCGACGTCGGAGCGGACGGTGCGCAGGCGCTGCTGCCCTTCAGCTGGAGCGGGGTGTCGCTGTACGCCACGGGCGCCACAGCGCTGCGGGTGCGGCTTTCCCCCGCCGGCGCTCGGGGCGTGGCCGTGCACGTGGCGGACGAGCAGGGTGCCCCTGTCGCGTCGGTCGACGTCCTGGCGCTCAGACCGGTCGCCGACGGCGGTGCCGCACAGCCCGCGCACGCCCACGAAGCCCTCTTCGACCTGCGCTGGAGGCCCGTCACCACGCCGCGGGGAACCGCAGCCAACGGCGGACTCGCCGTCCTCGGCGCCGACGATCTGGGACTGCGGTCTGCCCTCGGCGCCGACCGGTACGAGAGCCTCGCCGTCCTCGGCGCCGAAGCCTCAGTACCGACGACCGTCTTGTGGAGCCCCGGGCGGCTGGACCGCGCCGACGGCACGGCGCTGCCCGCCGCGGTGCGGGCCGCCGCGTACGAAACCCTGGCGGTCGTCAAAGAGTGGCTGGCCGATGAACGGTTCGCCGGAGCGCGGCTTGTGGTGGTCACCCGGGGTGCGGTGGCCGCTGAGCCCGGGGCCGGGGTGCCGAACCTTGCCCACGCCCCCGTATGGGGACTCGTACGGACCGCACAGTCCGAGAACCCGGACCGGTTCACGCTGCTCGACCTCGACTCCGACGGCGAGAGCGGTGAGGACGGCGACAGCGTGCCCGCCGAACTGGTACGCGCGGCCGTCGCCCTCGGCGAGCCGCAGCTCGCCCTCCGCGGTGACGCCCTCCTGGTTCCCCGCCTCGCCCGAACCGGGGCAGACGTCTCCGGTGCCGCCGCGACCGTCCCCGGCACCGGCACGGTGCTCGTCACCGGCGCCACCGGCACCCTCGGCCGCCTGTTCGCCCGGCATCTCGTCACCGCGTACGGAGTGCGACACCTGCTGCTCGCCAGCCGGAGCGGCGACACGGCCCCCGGTGCCGTCGAACTCGCCGCGGAGCTGAGCGAGTTGGGTGCCGAGGTGACCCTCGCGGCCTGCGACGTCGCCGACCGCGGCGACCTCGCCGCGCTCCTCGCCGCCGTGCCCGCCGAGCACCCCCTGACCGGCGTCGTGCACACCGCCGGCGTCCTCGACGACGGTGTCCTCTCCTCGCTCACTCCCGAGCGCGTCGACCACGTACTGCGGCCCAAGGTGGACGCCGCCGTCAACCTGCACGAGCTGACGCGTGACGCCGACCTGTCGCTGTTCGTCGTCTTCTCGTCCGCCGCGTCCACCGTCGGCGCCGCGGGCCAGGGCAACTACGCCGCCGCCAACGCCTTCCTCGACGCGCTGGCCGCGCGGCGACGTGCCCTCGGGCTGCCCGCGACCTCGCTCGCCTGGGGGCTGTGGGCCGAACGCTCCGGCATGACGGACCACTTGACAGACGCGGGCCTCGCCCGCCGGGAGAGCGCCGGTGCCGCGGCACTGACCTCCGAGGACGGTCTCGCCCTGTTCGACGCGGCACTCGCCGCGGACCGGCCCGTGCTCGTCCCGGTCCGCCTCGACCTGGCCGTGCTGCGCTCCCAGGCCCGGGCCGGCCTCGCCGACGTACCCACTGTGCTGCGCGACCTCGTACGGGTGCCGGTGCGGCGCGCCGCCGGTACCGCCGTCGACGGCGCTTCGTCGCTGGCACGGCGCCTGGCCGCACGGCCCACCGCCGAGCGGGAGATCGAGGTGCGTTCCCTGGTCCGGGCGAGTGTCGCCGGGGTGCTCGGCTACGCAGGGCCGGACTCGGTCGATGACAGCCGCGCCTTCCGCGACCTCGGTTTCGACTCCCTCACCGCGCTCGAACTGCGCAACCGGCTCAACGCGGCCACGGGCCTGCGCCTGCCCGCCACCCTCGTCTTCGACTATCCGACGCCCACCGCCCTGTCCGGTTTCCTGCTGACCGAGCTGCTCGGCACCGGATCGCAGCCCGGCACCGTCGCACAGCCGGCCGCGGCTGCCGACGAACCCATCGCCATCGTCGCGATGAGCTGCCGCTACCCGGGCGGCGTCAGCTCGCCGGAGGACCTGTGGCGGCTCGTCGCGTCCGGCACCGACACGGTCGCCGAACTGCCCGGCGACCGTGGTTGGGACCTCGACGGGCTCTACGACCCGGAGCCCGGGCGCAACGGCACCTCGTACACCCGGTCGGGTTCGTTCGTATACGACGCCCACCACTTCGACCCGGCGTTCTTCGGGATCAGCCCGCGCGAGGCGCAGGCCATGGACCCGCAGCAGCGGCTCCTCCTCGAAGCGGCCTGGGAGGCGTTCGAGCGTGCCGGTATCGACCCCGCGTCACTGCGCGGCAGCCGTACGGGCGTGTTCGCCGGGGTGATGTACCACGACTACTCCACCCTGGCGCTCGGCGCGTCCGGCGAGGGCATCGACGAGGTGATGGGCTACCTCGGCAACGGCAGTGCGGGCAGCGTCGCGTCCGGCCGGGTCTCCTACACCTTCGGCCTCGAAGGCCCCGCCGTCACCGTCGACACGGCCTGCTCGTCGTCGCTGGTGGCCCTGCATCTGGCGGTCCAGGCGCTGCGCACGGGCGAGTGCGCCATGGCCCTTGCCGGCGGCGTCACCGTCATGTCGACACCTGGTACGTTCGTCGAGTTCAGCCGCCAGCGCGGGCTGGCCGCCGACGGCCGCTGCAAGTCCTTCGCGGGCGCGGCGGACGGCACCGGCTGGGGCGAGGGCGTCGGTCTGCTGCTGGTGGAGCGGCTGTCCGATGCGCGCCGCAACGGACACCAGGTTCTCGCGGTCGTCCGTGGTTCCGCCGTCAACCAGGACGGTGCCTCGAACGGCCTGACCGCGCCCAACGGACCCTCGCAGCAGCGCGTCATCCGCCAGGCGTTGTCGTCCGCCGGGCTCAGCCCCGCGGACGTGGACGCGGTCGAGGCCCACGGCACGGGCACGACGCTGGGCGACCCGATCGAGGCGCAGGCCCTGCTCGCCACCTACGGCCAGGACCGCGACGCCGACCAGCCACTGTGGCTCGGCTCCGTCAAGTCGAACATGGGGCACACCCAGGCTGCCGCGGGCGTGGCGGGCATCATCAAGATGGTCATGGCCATGCGCCACGGCACGCTGCCCAAGACGCTGCACGTGGACGAACCGACCCCGCACGTCGACTGGTCCGAAGGCTCCGTCGAACTGCTCACCGAGGCCCGCCCGTGGCCGGAGACGGACCGGCCGCGTCGCGCCGGCATCTCCTCCTTCGGCGTGAGCGGCACCAACGCCCACGTCATCGTCGAGCAGGAGCCCGGGACCGAACCCGAACCCACGGAGCAGGCGCGGCCGACGGCCGCCCCGGCCGTCGTGCCGTGGCTGCTCTCCGCCAAGACGGCCGAGGCACTGCGCGACCAGGCGCGCCGCCTGAGCGCCCACGTCGCCGCCTCCGATGCCACGCCCGGCGACATCGGCCTCTCACTCGCCACCACCCGCGCCCGCCTGGAGCACCGCGCCGTCGTGGTCGGCACCGACCACGAGGAACTGCTCGCCGCCCTCGACGCCCTCGCCACGGGCACCCCCGACCCCCGCGTGGTGGAGCACACCGCCCAGGGCGGCGCCGACCGGCCCGTCTTCGTGTTCCCGGGGCAGGGGTCGCAGTGGGTCGGCATGGCCGCCGAACTCCTCGAGTCCTCAACGGTGTTCGCGGAGCGGATGCGAGAGTGTGCCACCGCTCTGTCCTCGTACGTCGACTGGTCCCTGTTCGACGTCCTGGAGGACGCGGAGGCGCTGGAGCGCGTCGATGTGATCCAGCCGGTTCTCTGGGCGGTGATGGTGTCGCTCTCGGACCTGTGGCGTTCGTACGGAGTGCGGCCGACCGCGGTCGTGGGCCACTCCCAGGGCGAGATCGCAGCGGCCTGCGTGGCCGGAGCCCTGTCCCTCGAGGACGCCGCGAAGGTGGTCGCCCTCCGCTCGAAGGCGATCCTGGCGCTGTCGGGCCTGGGCGGCATGGTGTCGGTACCGCTGCCGCTCGATGAGGTCGAACAGCGGCTGACCGATGGCCTGTCCGTCGCCGCCGTCAACGGCCCGACCTCGGTCGTCGTCTCCGGCGACAGCGACGCCCTCGACTCCCTCCTGGCATCCTGCGAGGCCGACGGGGTGCAAGCCCGCCGCATCCCCGTCGACTACGCCTCGCACTCCGCGCACGTCGAAGCCATCGAGGACGAACTCGCCGAGACCCTCACCGGCATCCGGCCGCGCCCCGCCGAGGTACCGCTGTACTCGGCGGTGACCGGCGACCTCCTCGACACCGAGGTCATGGACGCCGGCCACTGGTACACCAACCTGCGCACGACCGTCCGCTTCGACTCCGCCGTCCGGGCCCTCGTCCGCGCAGGACACCAGGCGTTCATCGAGGTCAGCGCACATCCCGTACTCACCGTGCCGGTCGCCGAGACCGTCGAGGACCTCGGCACACAGGCCGTCGTCACCGGTACCCTCCGCCGCGACCAGGGCGGCATCGGGCGGTTCGTCACCGCGCTGGCCGAAGCCGAGACCCGCGGTGTGCCCGTCGACTGGCAACCGCTGTTCCCCGGCGCGGCCCGCGTCGACCTGCCCACCTACGCCTTCCAGCGCGAGCGCTACTGGCTCGACGTGCCCGCGGCCGCGTGGCAGGCCCCCGGCGCCGCCGACGAAGGCGAGCAGGAGTTCTGGGACGCCGTCGAGCGGGGCGACCTGACGGCTGTTGCCGGTGCGCTGCGCGTCGGCGAGGAGTCCATCGGCGAGATGCTGCCCGCCCTGTCCGCCTGGCGTCAGGGCCGCCGCCGCCGATCCACTGTCGACTCCTGGCGCTACCGCGTCACCTGGCAGCCCGTCACCGAGCCCGCAGCCGCCGCCCTCACCGGCACCTGGCTCGTCGTCGCCCACGCCGACCTGGCCGGACACGCCTGGCAGCAGGCCGCGCCCGCCGCCCTCACGGCCGCCGGAGCGGACGTCGTCACGCTCGAACTCGGCGGGGACGAAGGTGGCGTTGACCTGCTCACCGAGCGGATCTCCGAGGCCCTCGACGGCCGAGAAGCGGCCGGTGTGTTCACCCTGCTGCCGCTGGACGAACGGCCCCACGCCGACCATCTCGTCGTGCCGCGGGGCGCCGCCACCACCCTCGACCTCCTCCGCGCACTCGGCGCTCTCGGGCTCACCGCCCCGCTGTGGGCGGCCACCCGTGGCGCCGTCGCCCTGCCGTTCGACGAGGAGCCCATCGCGACCGCCCAGGCCCACGTGTGGGGATTCGGCCGGGTCGCCGCCCTCGAACACCCCGACCGCTGGGGTGGCCTCGTGGACCTGCCGCCCACCGCCGACGAGCGCGCCGGAAAGCGCCTCGTCGCCGTGCTCGCGGGGGTCGACGACGAGGACCAGGTCGCCCTGCGCACCTCCGGTATGTTCGGCAGGCGCCTGCAGCGCGCACCCCTCGGTGACACCGCCCCCACCCGGACCTGGCAGCCCCGTGGCACCGTGCTGGTCACCGGCGGCACCGGCGCCCTCGGCGGTCACGTGGCCACCTGGCTCGCCCGGAACGGCGCCGAGCACCTGGTGCTCACCAGCCGCCGCGGCCCGGCTGCCGACGGCGCCGCCGAACTGGAGGCCCGTCTCACCGAGCTGGGCGCGCGCGTCACCATCGCGGCCTGCGACGTGGCCGACCGCGACGCGCTCGCTGCCCTCCTCGACTCGCTCTCCGACGACCAGCCGCTGAGTGCCGTTGTGCACACGGCGGGCGTCGGCCAGTCGACGCTCCTCACCGACATCGACACCGCCGAGTACGCCAGGATCGTCGGCGCGAAGACCGCTGGCGCCCAGCACCTCGACGAACTCCTCGCCGACACCGACCTCGACGCGTTCGTCCTGTTCTCGTCGAACTCCGCCACCTGGGGCGGCGGCGGCCAGGCAGCGTACGCCGCGGGCAACGCCTACCTGGACGCCCTCGCCCACCTTCGGCGCGCCGCGGGCCGCACCGCCACCGCGGTGGCCTGGGGCGCTTGGGACGGCGATGGAATGGCCGCGGGCGAGGGCACCCAGGAGCACCTGAGCCGCCGCGGCGTCCTGACGATGGACCCCGACCTGGCCGTGGCCGCGCTCGTGCAGGCCGTCGAACTCGACGAGACCACCGTGTCCATCGCCGACGTCGACTGGGCGCGCTTCGTGCCCGGCTTCGTCTCCGCCCGGCCCAGCCCACTGCTGCGGTCGCTGCCCGAAGCGCAGGCCGTGGCCGAGGACGGCGCCGGCACGGACAGCGGCACGGCCGAGGAGTCCGAGCTGGTCCGCGGGCTGGCGGCCGCCGCACCGGACGACCGTACGCGGATGCTCGTCGAACTGGTCCGTACGAACGCCGCGGCCGTGCTCGGTTACGCCGACCCCACGGCGGTAGAAGCGGGACGGGCCTTCCGCGAGCTGGGCTTCGACTCGCTCACCGCCGTCGAACTGCGCAACCGCCTCAAGGCACGCACCGGCCTCACGCTCTCCGCCACCCTCGTCTTCGACTACCCGACGCCCCAGCGGCTCGCCGAGTACCTGGGCGGCGAACTCCTCGGCGTGCGGGCGGGAGTGGCCGAGCCCGCCGCCGCGGTCACGCCCCCCGACGACGACCCGGTCGCGGTCGTGGCGATGAGCTGCCGTTACCCGGGCGGCATCGCCTCGCCCGAGGACCTCTGGCGGCTGATCGCGGCCGGCGGCGACGCCGTCGCCGCGTTCCCCGACGACCGCGGCTGGGACCTGGACAGCCTGTACGACCCCGACCCGGACGCCTCCGGCAAGAGCTATGTGCGCGGTGGCGGCTTCCTCGACAACGCCGGATACTTCGACGCCGAGTTCTTCGGCATCAGTCCCCGCGAGGCCATGGCCACCGACCCGCAGCAGCGGCTCCTCCTGGAGACCGCCTGGGAGGCCGTGGAACGCGCCGGCATCGACCCGGCCACCCTGCGCGGCAGCCGCACCGGCGTGTTCATCGGCTCCAACAGCCAGGACTACGGCTCCCGCATCTACGGCTCCGACGAGGCGGTCGACGGCTACCTGGTCACCGGCAGCGCCGCCGCCGTGATCTCCGGCCGCGTCTCGTACGTACTGGGCCTGGAGGGCCCGGCGGTCACCGTGGACACCGCGTGCTCCTCGTCGGCGACCGCGCTGCACCTCGCCTGGCAGTCGCTGCGGGGCGGCGAGTGCACCATGGCCCTCGCGGGCGGCGTCACCATCATGTCGACTCCCGTGGCGTTCATCGAGTTCAGCCGCCAGCGCGGCCTGTCCGCCGACGGCCGCTGCAAGGCGTTCTCCGACGACGCCGACGGGTTCGGCCCGGCCGAGGGCGTCGGCATGGTCCTCCTGGAGCGTCTGTCCGACGCGCAGCGCAACGGCCACGAGGTCCTCGCCGTCATCCGCGGCTCGGCGATCAACCAGGACGGCGCCTCCAACGGTCTGACCGCGCCCAGCGGTCCCGCGCAGCAGCGCGTCATCCGCCAGGCCCTCGCCACCGCCCGACTGTCCACCGCCGACGTCGACGCCGTCGACGCCCACGGCACGGGCACGACGCTGGGCGACCCGATCGAGGCGCAGGCCCTGCTCGCCACCTACGGTCAGGGCCGTGACCCCGAGATGCCGCTGCGGCTGGGCACGGTGAAGTCCAATATCGGCCACACGCAGGCCGCCGCGGGTGTCGCGGGCGTCATCAAGATGGTGCTCGCCCTGCGGCACGGCTTGCTCCCGAAGACGCTGCACGTGAGCGAACCCTCCACTCACGTCGACTGGTCGGCGGGCGCCGTCAGCCTGCTCACCTCATCGATCCCGTGGCCCGAACTCGGCCGACCGCGCCGCGGCGCCGTGTCCGCCTTCGGTGTCAGCGGCACCAATGTGCACCTGATCCTGGAAGAGGCGCCCGAACCTCCCCGGCCCGATCTGCCCGCCCCCAGCGGTCAGGACGCCGGGGAGGGGCAGTCCTCGCTGCCTGCCCTCGTACCGGTACCCCTGTCCGGTCGCACCGAGGAAGCCCTGCGGGACCAGGCACGGCGACTGCTCGGCCACCTCGCCGCACGTCCCGGCCTCGCGCTCGCCGACCTGGGCCACACCTACGCCACCGGCCGTACGCGGTTCGAACACCGCGCGATCGTCCTCGCCGACGGCCATACCACCCTCGCGGACGCCCTCACGGCGCTCGCCGCCGGGAACGGCACCGGTTCGCTGATCCAGGGCATCGCCCGTGGCGAACGCCGCACCGCGTTCGTGTTCCCCGGGCAGGGGGCGCAGTGGGTCGGCATGGCGGCCGAACTGATCGAGTCCTCACCGGTGTTCGCGGCGCGGATGAGGGAGTGCGCGGCCGCTCTCTCGCCGTACGTGGACTGGTCGCTGTTCGACGCCCTCGGGGACGCGGAGGCGCTGGAGCGCGTCGATGTCGTCCAGCCCGCGCTGTGGGCGGTGATGGTGTCACTCGCCGAGCTCTGGCGCTCGTACGGTGTCAAGCCCGCCGCCGTGGTGGGGCATTCCCAGGGTGAGATCGCGGCCGCCTGCGTGGCCGGGGCCCTGTCCATCGACGACGCGGCCCGGGTCGTGGCCCTCCGCTCGAAGGCGATCCTGGCGCTGTCGGGTCTGGGCGGCATGGTGTCGGTGGCGCTGCCGGTGGAACGGGTGCGGGAGCGGCTGAGCGACGGGCTGTCTGTCGCGGCGGTCAACGGGCCCTCGTCCGTGGTCGTCTCCGGCGACACCGCCGAGCTGGACGCCCTCCTCGCCTCCTGCGAGGCGGAGGAGATCAGGGCGCGTCGGATCCCCGTCGACTACGCCTCGCACTCGGCGCACGTGGAGGCCATTCACGCTGAACTGTCCAGTGTTCTCAAGGGACTTGCGCCCCGCGCCGCGGATGTCCCGTTCTTCTCGACGGTGACGGCCGACTGGCTGGACACGTCGGTGATGGACGCGGAGTACTGGTACACGAACCTCCGCCAGACCGTCCGCTTCGAAGAAGCCACCCGCGCGCTGGTCGAGCAGGGCTACGGCGTCTTCGTCGAGGCGTCCGCGCACCCCGTGCTGACCGTGGGCGTGCGGGAGACCATCGACGACGCGCGTGCCCAGGGGGCAGCCGTCGGCACCCTGCGGCGCGACGAAGGAGGCGAGCGGCGCTTCCTGGCCTCGCTCGCCGAGGCGCACGCGCACGGCGTCGCCGTCGATTGGACCACCGTGTTCGCCGGGGCCGGCAGGCTGCGCGCCGACCTGCCGACGTACCCCTTCCAGGGGAAGCGCTACTGGGTGGACGTGCCGTACTCCGCCCTCGACCCCGTCACGGCCATCGGTCTGGACGATGCCCAGCATCCGCTGCTGGGCGCCGGAGTCCACATCGCGGGCGGCGACGGCGTGCTCTTCACCGGTCTGCTGTCCACCCGTACCCACCCGTGGCTCGCCGACCACGCCGTGGCCGGTGTGACCCTGCTGCCCGGCACGGCGTTCGTCGAACTCGCCCTGCACGCGGGCGACCGGGTCGGCTGCGACGCCATCGAAGAGCTGACCCTCGAAGCACCGCTGGTCCTGCCGGAGCGCGGCGCAGTGCAGCTCCAGGTCGTGGTGGAGGCCCCCGACGAGACCGGCCGCCGCGCGCTGGCCGTGCACGCGCGCCCGACCGATCTCACTGACGGCGACAGCTCGTCCGAGCGGCCCTGGGCGCGTCACGCCAGCGGCGTCCTCGCCCAGGCCACTCCCACGGCACCGGCCGACCTGGTCGCGTGGCCGCCCGCCGGGGCACAGCCCGTCGACGTCACCGACCTGTACGAGCGGATGGCAGACGGCGGTTATGGCTACGGCCCGGCCTTCCAGGGCCTGCGCGCCGCATGGGTCCGTGACGACGAGGTGTACGCCGAAGTCGCCCTGCCCGAGGACGTGCGCTCCGAGGCCGCCCACTACGGGCTGCACCCGGCCCTGCTCGACGCGGCGCTCCACGCCTCCGCCCTGGGCGGTGTCCTGAACGACAGCGCCGGCGCGAGGCTGCCGTTCGCCTGGTCCGGCCTTACCCTGCGGGCCACCGGCGCCTCGGTACTGCGCGTACGGCTCGTCCGCACGGGACACGAGTCGATCTCCCTCACCGTCGCCGACGGCACGGGCACCCCCGTGGCCACCGCCGACACGCTCGCCTTCCGCCCGCTCAGCGCCGAGCAGCTGCAGGACACCCTCGCGGCCGGCGGCGCCGCGCTGTTCGCCCTGGAGTGGACACCGCTGCCCGCCACGCCGCCCGCCCTGCCGGGCGGCGAGCGATGGGCGGTACTCGACACCGACGGCACCGGGCTCGCCGACGCCCTCAAGGCGGCCGGGGCCACGCCTGAGGTCTTCCCCGACCTCGCCGCACTGCGCGACGACGTGCTCGGCGGGGCGCCCGCGCCCGACACGGTCCTGGTCTCCCTCACCCACGCGCGGGCGGCGACGGCCGAACTGCCGGACCTGGTCCGCGCCGCCGTCGCCGACGGGCTCGCCCTGTTGCAGGAGTGGCTCGCCGACGACGCCCTCGCCGGGTCGCGGCTCGTGCTCGTCACCCGGCAGGCCGTCGCCACCGGCCCCGACGCGCCCGCCGAAGACCTCGTCGGCTCCGCCGTCAACGGTCTGGTCCGCTCGGCCCAGTCCGAGAACCCCGGCCGGTTCGTCCTCGTCGACCTCGACGCCGACGAGCGCTCCCAGCGGCTGCTACCCGGGGCCCTTGCCACGGGAGAGCCCCAACTCGCCCTCCACGAAGGCGAGATACGCGTACCCCGCCTCGCCCGGGCCCCCCTTGCCGAAGCCCCGGCCACGGCCGGGGAAGCCACGGGCGAACCCAGCTTCGACCCCGAGGGCACGGTGCTCGTCACCGGCGGCACCGGCACCCTCGGCAGGCTCGTCAGCCGCCACCTCGTCACCCGGCACGGCGTACGCCACCTGCTGATCGCGAGCCGCAGCGGTGCCGGCGCGCCCGGCGCCGCCGCACTGGAGGCGGAACTGCGCGCCGAGGGCGCCGAAGTGACGATCACCGCGTGCGACGTCGCCGACCGTGGCGCGCTGGCGCGGCTGCTGGCCGCCGTGCCCGCCACCCACCCGCTCACCGCGGTTGTGCACACCTCGGGCACCGTGGACGACGGCATCATCCCGTCCCTCACACCGGAGCGCGTCGAGCACGTGCTGCGCCCCAAGCTGGACGCGGTCGTCCACCTCCATGAGCTGACCGCCGCACTCGACCTCTCGGCGTTCGTGGTGTTCTCCTCCAGCTCCGGTGTGTTCGGATCGCCGGGCCAGGGCAACTACGCCGCCGCCAATGCCGCGGTCGACGCCCTGGCCGGCCGGCTGCGGGCCGAGGGCAGGACCGTGGTCTCGCTCGCCTGGGGCTTCTGGGCCGAACGCTCCACCCTCACCGGCGACCTGGACAGTGTCGACGTCAACAGGATGGCCCGCTCCGGCGTGGTCGGACTCTCCTCCGAAGAGGGCCTCGCCCTCTTCGACGCCTCCCTCACGGCACCCGCCGCAGCCGTCGTCCCCATCGGCGTGGACTTCCCGGCACTGCGCACCCTCGCGGCGTCCGGCACTCTGCCGCACCTGTTCCGCGGCCTGGTACGGGTACCCGCGCGGCGCCGCGCGGAGACGGGCACCACTCCCGTCGCCGAGGACTCGTCGTCGCTCGGGCGACGGCTGGCCGGACTCTCCGCCGATGAACGCGAGGGGGCGCTCATGGACCTGGTGCTCTCGCACGTGGCGTCCGTACTCGGCCACCTCTCCGCGAGCACCGTCGAACCCGACCGTGCCTTCAAGGAACTGGGCTTCGACTCCCTGACCGCGGTGGAGCTGCGCAACCGGCTCAATACGGCGACAGGCCTGCGCCTGCCCGCCACGCTGATCTTCGACTACCCCACACCGGAAGTCCTCGTGGCCCACCTGCGGGCAGAACTGCCCGGTGGCGGGGCTGCGGGCACGGCCCCGCTGCTCGCCGAGATCGACAAGCTGGAGTTCCTCCTCGCGTCGGTGGCGTCGGCACCCGCCGGCACCGACACCGACGCCGACGAACAGACCCGGGTCGGCGAGCGCCTGCAGGCCCTGGTGGCCCGCTGGAACTCCGCCCTCGGATCCGCCAAGGACGCTACGACCGAGGTCGACGACGACCTCGACACGGCCAGCGACGAAGAACTGTTCGACCTGCTGGAGAGCGAGCTGGGCTCCGACTGAGCCCCCGCCGCCTCTCGCCCACCGTTACGCCCGCCCCGTCCCACCGCAATGAGGAGCCGATGTCACATGGGGAACGGAGATAAGCTCCGCGATTATCTGAAGCGGGCCACTACGGATCTCCGTCACGCCCGCCGCAGGGTGCGCGAGCTCGAGGACAGGGACCAGGAGCCCATCGCGATCGTGGCGATGAGTTGCCGGTTCCCCGGCGATGTCGACACCCCCGAGAAACTGTGGCAGCTGGTGGCCGGCGGTATCGACGCCGTGACACCGCCGCACGCCAACCGCGGCTGGGACCTGGACTCCGTCGACCCCGAGGACGCGGGTCTCTTGCAGGGCGGGTTCCTGCACGACGCCGACCAGTTCGACCCGGCGTTCTTCGGCATCAACCCGCGCGAGGCCCTCGCCATGGACCCGCAGCAGCGGCTCCTCCTCGAAACGGCCTGGGAAGCCTTCGAACGTGCGGGTATCGACCCCACTTCCGTGCGCGGCGAGCGCATCGGCGTCTTCGCGGGCGTCATGTATCACGACTACGGCGCCCGTCAGATCAAGGTTCCGGAGGGCTTCGAGGACGTCGCCGGCTACCTCGGCAACGGCAGCGCGGGCAGCGTCGCCTCCGGCCGCGTCTCCTACACCCTGGGCCTGGAGGGGCCGGCGGTCACCGTCGACACGGCCTGTTCGTCCTCCCTGGTCGCCCTGCACCTCGCGGTCCAGGCGCTGCGCCGCGAGGAGTGCTCCATGGCCCTCGCCGGCGGCGTCACCGTGATGGCGAGCCCAGGCATCTTCGGTGAGTTCGGCCGTCAGGGCGGCCTCGCGTCCGACGGCCGCTGCAAGGCGTTCGCCGAGTCCGCCGACGGCATGGGCGCGGGTGAGGGCGTCGGCCTGCTTCTCGTCGAGCGCCTGTCCGACGCCCGCCGCAATGGCCACGAGGTCCTCGCGGTCGTCCGCGGTTCGGCGATCAACCAGGACGGGGCCTCCAACGGTCTGACCGCCCCGAACGGCCCCTCGCAGCAGCGGGTCATCCGGCAGGCCCTCGCCAACGCCGGGCTCTCGGCCGCCGAGGTTGACGCCGTCGAGGCGCACGGTACCGGCACACCGCTCGGCGACCCCATCGAGGCGCAGGCACTGCTCGCCACATACGGCCGCAGCCGTCCGGAGGAACAGCCGGTCTGGCTCGGTTCGGTCAAGTCCAACCTCGGACACACCCAGGCCGCCGCGGGCGTCGCGGGCATCATCAAGATGGTCATGGCGATGCGCCACGGCTTCCTGCCCCAGACGCTCCACGCCGACGCCCCGTCCTCACGCATCGATTGGACGTCCGGCGCCGTCCGGCTGCTCAGCGAGGCACGGCCGTGGCCCGAGACGGGACAGCCGCGCCGTGCCGCCGTGTCCTCGTTCGGCATCAGCGGCACCAACGCCCACACCCTTCTTGAACAAGCCCCGGCCGCCGAGCCCGTCGATGACATCGAGCCGCCCGACGACATCGAGTCCGGGGACACCGCGCACGCCGCCGTACCCGCCGTCGTGCCCTGGCTCGTGTCCGGCCGCTCGGCCGCCGCACTGCGCGACCAGGCCGCCCGCCTGCGCGACCACCTGGCGGCCCACCCCGGTCTCGCCCCGGCCGACGTCGGCCACACCCTGGTCACCGGTCGCGCGGCCCTGGAACACCGCGCCGTAGTCATCGGCGACGACCCCCTGGCCGGCCTCACCGCCCTCGCCGACGGCCTCCCGGCCGGTACGAACGTCGAGGGAACCGCCTATGTCACCCGCGGCAAGGTGGCGTTCGTGTTCCCGGGGCAGGGGTCGCAGTGGGTCGGGATGGCCACCGAACTGATCGAGTCCTCGCCGGCGTTCGCGGAGCGGATGCGCGAGTGCGCGGAGGCCTTGTCGCCGTACGTGGACTGGTCGTTGTTCGATGTCCTGGAGGACGTGGAGGCACTGGAGCGGGTGGACGTGGTCCAGCCCGTGCTCTGGGCCGTGATGGTCTCCCTGGCCGAACTGTGGTCTTCGTACGGGGTGCGGCCCGATGCCGTGGTGGGGCACTCGCAGGGTGAGATCGCGGCGGCCTGTGTGGCGGGAGCGCTGTCCATCGACGACGCGGCCAAGGTTGTCGCCCTGCGTTCGAAGGCGATCCTCGCCCTGTCGGGTCTGGGCGGCATGGTGTCGGTCGCGCTGCCGGTGGAGGACGTGCGGAAGCGGCTGACCGGGGGACTGTCCGTGGCGGCGGTCAACGGGCCCTCGTCCGTGATCGTTTCTGGTGAGGTCGCGGAGCTGGACGGGCTGCTCGCGGCCTGTGAGGCGGAGGAGGTCCGGGCGCGCCGTGTCCCGGTCGACTATGCCTCCCACTCGGCGCACGTGGAGGCCCTCAACATCGAACTCCTGAATGTTCTGGCGGGGCTCGAGCCCCGTGCCGCCGAGGTGCCGTTCTTCTCGACGGTGACGGCCGACTGGCTGGACACGTCGGTGATGGACGCGGAGTACTGGTACACGAACCTTCGCCAGACCGTCCGCTTCGAGGAGGCCACGAAGGCGCTGGCTGAGCAGGGCTACCGGTACTTCATCGAGGCGTCGGCGCACCCGGTACTGACCGTCGGCGTCCAGGAAACGGTCGACGCGGTGGTCGTCGGCTCGCTGAAGCGCGACGAGGGCGGGCTCGACCGGTTCGTGGCGTCGCTGGCCGAGGGCTGGACGAGCGGGCTGCCGGTCGACTGGCGCGCGTTCTTCCCCGGCGGTCGGCGGGTCGGACTGCCCACCTATGCCTTCCAGCGCGAGCGGTTCTGGCTCGACGCGGTCTCCGCCGAGGAGACGGCGGTCTCCGCCGCCGACCCCGTGGACGCGGCGTTCTGGGAAACCGTTGAACGCGAGGACGTGACCGCGCTCGCCGAGACGTTGGGCCTGGACGACGAGGCGCTCAACACGGTACTGCCCGCGCTCTCGTCGTGGCGTCGCAACCGCAAGGACCGGGTACGCGTCGACGACTGGCGCTACACCGTGACCTGGAAGCCCATGGCCACCGCGCGCGCCGCGACGGCGCTGTCCGGTCGCTGGCTGGTCGTCACCGGAGCGAAGGATGCTCCGTCCGGCTACGGCGACCACGGCGACCTCGGCCTGGCCCGGCTGATGGAGGAGCACGGCGCGGATGTCGTCCGCCTCGAACTCGCGGACGCCGACACCGATACCGGCATGGCAACCGACCGTGCCGAGCTGGCCGCGCGCCTGACCACGTTGCTCGCCGAAGCACCGGACGCCCGGTTCGACGGCATTCTGTCCCTCGTGGGCACCGATGACAGCCCGGATGGGCAGCATCCGGTTCTCTCCCGCGGCCTCGTCGGCACCGTGACCTTGACGCAGGCGCTCGGTGACGCCGACATTGACGCCCCGTTGTGGCTGGTGACGCGGGGCGCGGTCTCGGTGGGACGCTCGGACCGGCTCGCGAGCGCCGCTCAGGCGCAGGTGTGGGGCTTCGGCCGGGTCGTCGGCCTGGAGCACTCCGATCGCTGGGGTGGATTGGTCGATCTCCCTGAGGTGCTGGACGAGCGTTCCAGCGCCCGGCTCCTGGGCGTGCTGGCAGGGGCCGGCGGGGATGAGGATCAGCTGGCCGTACGAGGTTCGGGTGTGTTCGTACGACGTCTGGTGCGGGCGCCGCTGGGCGACGCGCCGGCTGTCCGGTCGTGGTCACCTCGCGGGACGATCTTGATCACGGGGGGTACCGGTGCGTTGGGCGCGCATGTGGCCCGGTGGGCGTCGCGGAACGGTGCCGAGCATCTCGTACTGACGAGCCGTCGCGGACAAGAAGCGCCAGGTGTAGCCGAGTTGGTGGAAGAGCTGACGGAGTTCGGGGCCCGGGTCAGCGTCAGCGCCTGTGATGTGACGGACCGTGACGCGGTGTCCGCCCTGCTCGCCGAGCATCCGCCGACCGCGGTCGTCCACGCCGCCGGCGTCGGCCAGTTGCAGCCTCTGATGGACACAGGCCTGGAGGCCTTCGCGGGTATCGCCGACGCGAAGGTGTCGGGTGCCCGGCACTTGGACGAGCTGCTGGGCGAGTCCGAGCTGGACGCGTTCGTGCTGTTCTCGTCCAACGCCGGTGTGTGGGGTGGCGGTGGGCAGGGCGCCTACGGCGCCGCGAACGCCTTCCTCGACGCGCTGGCGGAGGACCGCAGGGCGCGCGGGCTGACCGCGACCTCCGTGGCCTGGGGCGCCTGGGGCGGAGGCGGCATGGCCGCCCAGGAGGGCACCAAGGAGCACCTGAGCAGGCGCGGCGTCGGTACCATGTCCGCCGACCTCGCCGTGTCGGCCCTGGTGCAGGCGGTGGAACACGACGAGACGTTCGTCGCGGTGGCCGACGTGGACTGGGCACGGTTCGTGCCCGGCTTCACCGCGGCCCGTCCGCGTCCGCTGATCTCCGACATCCCCGAAGCGGCGAAGGTCGCGGCGGCGGAGCGGTCCGGCCCCGCAGCCGACGAAGCCGACGGGTCGGAGCTGGCGGGGCGTCTGGCAGGGCTGACGGCGAACGAACAGGCCCGTGTGGTACTGGAGTTGGTGCGCACGCAGGCGGCTGCTGTGCTGGGATACGCGTCGGTCGACGCCGTGGAGGCAAACCGTGCCTTCCGGGAGATGGGCTTTGACTCGCTCACCGCCGTGGAAGTCCGCAACCGCCTCGTCAGGGCCACCGGCCTGAAGCTCCCCGCGACGCTGGTCTTCGACTACCCGAGCCCCACCGTGCTCGCGGACTTCCTGTGCCGCGAGGTCACCGGCCGGGCCACGGCTGCCGATGTGGCCCTGCCCTCCGCGAACGCCGCCGACGAACCCATCGCCATCGTCGGCATGGCCTGCCGCTACCCGGGCGACGTACGTTCCCCTGAGCAGCTTTGGGGCCTGGTGGCGTCCGGCACCGACGCCATGACCGAGTTCCCCACCAGCCGCGGATGGGATGTTGAGGCGCTGTTCGGCGCGGACACCACCGTTACGCCCGAAGGCGGATTCGTACACGAAGCCGCCGAGTTCGACGCGGAGTTCTTCGGCATCTCGCCGCGCGAGGCCATGGCCATGGACCCGCAGCAGCGCATGCTCCTGGAGACGACGTGGGAGCTTTTCGAGCGCGCGGGCATCGACCCGACGACGCTGCGCGGCACCCAGACCGGTGTGTTCGTCGGCACCGCCGCGCAAGGGTGGGGGGCCACCGTGGCGGGTGTCGAGGAAGGTGTCGAGGGCTACCTCGTCACCGGCGACGCCACCGCCGTCATGTCGGGCCGACTGTCCTACGTGTTCGGTCTCGAAGGTCCGGCGGTGACGGTGGACACGGCGTGCTCGTCCTCGCTCGTCGCCCTGCACCTCGCCACCCAGGCACTGCGCAGCGGCGAGTGCTCGATGGCCCTCGCGGGCGGCGCTACCGTGATGATCAGCCCCATGGCCTTCGTGGAGTTCAGCCGACAGCGCGGGCTCGCCTCCAACGGCCGCTGCAAGCCGTTCGCGGAAGCGGCGGACGGGACCGGCTGGGGCGAGGGCGTGGGTCTGCTGCTGGTGGAGCGGCTCTCGGACGCGCGCCGCAACGGTCATGAGGTCCTGGCGGTGGTACGCGGCTCGGCGATCAACCAGGACGGCGCGTCCAACGGCCTCACCGCCCCGAACGGCCCCGCGCAGCAGCGCGTCATCCGCCAGGCCCTGGCCAACGCCGGTCTGTCCTCGGCGGAGGTGGACGTGGTGGAGGCACACGGCACGGGTACGACGCTGGGCGACCCGATCGAGGCGCAGGCGCTGCTCGCCACCTACGGGCAGGAGCGGGACGGCGCGGAGCCGCTGCGCCTGGGGTCGGTGAAGTCCAACATCGGCCACACACAGTCGGCGTCGGGCGTCGCCGGAGTCATCAAGATGGTCATGGCGATGCGCCACGGTGTGCTGCCGCGGAGCCTGCACATCGACCGGCCTTCGACGCAGGTCGACTGGTCGGCGGGTGCCGTGGAACTGCTGACCGAGAACGTGCCGTGGCCCGCCACAGGTCGTCCGCGTCGGGCCGCTGTGTCGTCGTTCGGGGTGAGCGGTACGAATGCGCACACCGTTATCGAGCAGGCTCCGCAGGTCAACGCCCGGGCCAACACGGGCTCCGGCACCAACGCGGACGTACCCCCTGCCGTCACGGCTCCCGGGGGAGTGCTGCCGTGGGTCCTGTCCGCCAAGTCCGAGACCGCGCTCAGGGCCCAGGCGGAACGACTGCGCGTCCATCTCGGCTCCGGCCTCTCACCGCTCGACGTGGCGTACTCCCTGGCCACCACTCGCACCGCCCTGGAACACCGGGCCGTCGTCATCGGCACCGACGAAACAACTCTGCGACAAGGGCTCGACCGCATCGCCGAGGGCGAAACGGCTGCGGGCGTCCTCATGGGGACGGCGCGCCGGGACGGTCTGACGGCGGTGTTGTTCTCGGGGCAGGGTTCTCAACGGGCCGGTATGGGCCGGGAGTTGTACGAATCCTTCCCGGTGTTCGCGGAGGCGCTGGACACCGTGTGCGCGGGGTTCGACCGGGTGCTGGACCGTCCGTTGCGTGAGGTGATGTTCGAGGATGGGGAGCTGCTGGATCGGACCGAGTTCACGCAGCCGGGTCTGTTTGCTCTTGAGGTGGCTCTGTATCGGCTGGTGGAGTCGTGGGGTGTGCGTCCGGATTACGTGACCGGGCATTCCATTGGTGAGTTGGCGGCGGCGCATGTGGCTGGGGTGTTGTCCCTGGATGATGCGGTGACGCTGGTGGCGGCTCGTGGCCGGTTGATGCAGGCGTTGCCGGTGGGTGGCGCGATGCTGGCGGTGGGTGCGGATGAGGCCACGGTGGCCCCGTATCTGGAGGGCCGTGAGGGTCAGGTGTCTCTGGCCGCCGTCAACGGTCCGTCGTCGGTGGTGATCGCTGGGGACGCCGAGGCGGTCGCGGAGCTGGGCTCGGTGTTCGCTGGGCTCGGTCATAAGACGAAGCGGTTGCGGGTGAGTCATGCGTTCCACTCGCCGCATATGGACGCGATGCTGGACGACTTCCGCCGTATCGCGGAGTCGTTGACGTACGGGCAGCCGTCGATCCCGGTGGTGTCGAACGTGACCGGCCAAGCGGCAGATGTGGCGTCGGCCGAGTACTGGGTGCGTCATGTGCGTGCGGCGGTGCGTTTCGGTGACGGGGTGCGCTGGCTGGAGGAGCAGGGTGTCTCGGTGTTCCTGGAGCTGGGGCCGGATGGTGTGCTGTCGGGCATGGCGCAGGAGTCCCTCACCGGCGAGGGCGAGGCGATCGCGGCCCTGCGCAAGGACCGCCCCGAACCGGAAGCCCTGGCCACGGCCGTGGGCCGTCTGCACGTGGCGGGCGTGACTCCGGACTGGTCGGCGTACTTCACCGGCACCGGCGCCCGCCGAGTGGATCTGCCCACGTACCCCTTCCAGCGCCATCGCTACTGGCCGCGTGCTGCCGCGCAGACCGGTGACGTGGAGTCGATCGGGCAGTCGGGCACCGGGCATCCGCTGCTCGGCGCCGCCGTCGCGCTCGCAGACGCCGACAGCCGACTACTGACGGGCCGTATCTCCCGGCAGACGCATTCGTGGATCGCCGACCACACGGTGGGCGGCGCCGTGCTGCTGCCCGGGACGGCCTTCGCCGAGCTGGCGATCCAGGCAGGGGACCAGGTCGGCTGCGAGCACGTGGCCGAACTGACCCTGGAAGCACCGCTGGTGTTGCCCGAACGTGGTGGCGTCCACCTTCAGGTAGCCGTCGGCCCGGCCGGGGACGACGGCAGCCGCACGCTGGCCGTGTACTCGCGGCCGGAAGGCGCGTCCGCCGACGCCTCGTGGATCCGGCATGCCAGCGGTGTGCTGCTCCCGGACTCCCGGTCTGAGTCCGGGCCCGGGTCCGGGGCGAGTCGGCCCGAAGCGCTCGACGTCTGGCCGCCCGCCGGTGCCGAGCCCCTTGACGTCGACGGCTTCTACGAGCGTCTCATCGAGACCGGCTACGGCTATGGTCCGGCGTTCCAGGGACTGCGTGCCGCGTGGCGGCGCGGTGACGAACTGTTCGCCGAGGCCGAGGTGGCCGAGGCGGACGCACCGGACGCCACCCGGTTCGGGCTGCACCCGGCGCTGTTCGACTCCGCGCTACACGTGCTCGGCTTGTCCGCCGCCGAGGACGTCCCGTCGCAGGGCGACGGCTCCGGGGCTCGGCTGCCGTTCTCATGGACCGGGCTGCGTCTGCACGCGACGGGCGCCCCTGCCGTACGGGTCCGGCTGGCCACCGGCGATTCGGGTGCCGTGACCGTGACCGTGGCCGACGCGGCCGGGCTGCCCGTCGCCTCCGTGGACGCCCTTGTGTTCCGCGAGGTGACCGACAAGCAGCTCGCGCCCGTACGGACGACCGGACCCGACGCGCTGTTCACGGTGGAATGGGGCACCGCGGTGACGGTTCCCGTGGCCGACGGGCCACAGGACGGTTTCGTCCTGCTGGGGGACGCTGCCGGGAGCGTCGGTATGGCCAGTGGCACAGACGGTGAAAGCGACATCGTGGGCGAGGTGGCCACAGGGCTCGTCACCGCGGGTCACACCGTGAGCACCTACGCCGGTCTGTCCGAAATCGACGCCGTGATACCGGAGTTCGCGGTCCTGCCCTGTGCTGGAGGGTCCGAGCCGACTGCGGCCGCTGTCCACGAGCTGACCGCACGGGTCCTCGGGACGCTGCGCTCCTGGGGCGACGACGGGCGCTTCGCCGCCGCTCGGCTCGTGGTACTCACGCGAGGCGCCATCGCCGTACGGCAGGGCGACGCCGTCGACCCGGTCGCCGCCGCGGTGTGGGGCCTGGTGCGCTCGGCCCAATCGGAGCATCCGGGCCGCTTCGTCCTCGCCGATCTCGACGGCACACCCGAGGCGTACGCAGCTCTGCCAGCGGCGCTCGCCATGGACGAGCCACAGGTCGCGCTGAGGGAGGGCGACGTCCTGGTACCGAGGCTGGCGAAGGCCGACGGCTCCGCGAGTGCCGGTGCCGGTGCCGGTGAGTCGACGGTGCCGGGCTCCGGACCGCGCGCCCTCGACCCCGACGGCACCGTGCTGATCACCGGTGGTACCGGCACCCTCGGCGCCCTGCTCGCCCGCCACCTGGTGACCGGGTACGGCGTACGGCACCTGCTGCTGCTGTCCCGGCGCGGTCAGGAAGCCGACGGCGCCGCCGAACTGCTCGCGGACCTGTCTGAGATGGGGGCGCAGGTGCACGTCGCAGCGTGCGATGCCGCTGACCGCGAGGCCCTGGCAGCCGTGCTCGACGAACTGGAACACCCGCTCACCGGCGTGGTGCACACGGCGGGTGTCGTCGACGACGGCGTGCTGTCCTCGCTGACCCCCGAACGCCTCTCCGCCGTACTACGGCCCAAGGCCGATGCGGCCCTGAACCTGCACGAGCTGACCCGCGACCTCGACCTGGCGATGTTCGTACTGTTCTCCTCGGCCGCTGCGACCTTCGGCGGCGCTGGGCAGGGCAACTACTCCGCCGCGAACGCGTTTCTGGACGGGCTCGCCCAGCACCGCCGCGCCCAGGGGCTCGCGGGTCAGTCCCTCGCCTGGGGCATGTGGGCCGAGCGCAGCGCGATGACCGGCGAACTCGGCAAGGCCGACCTGGCCAGGATGGGCCGCGGTGGCATCGGCGCCCTGACAACCCACCAGGGCCTCGCACTGTTCGACACCGCGACGGGCACCGGGCACGCCCTGCTCGTGCCCATATCGCTCGACCTCGCACAGCTGAGCGAACAGGGCGCCGCCCTGCCTCCGTTGCTGCGAGGGCTGCACCGAACCCCGGCGCGCCGCAGCGCCGCCGCGCACACCGGCGCGGAGCGGGATCACGGTCCGACGCTCGCGCAGCGGCTCGTCGTCCTGACCAGGCAGCAGCGCCTCGCTGCCCTCGCCGACCTGATCGCTCAGCACGTCGCCGCAGTGCTCGGCTACCCGTCGGCCGCGGCGGTCGACCTCAAACGGCCGTTCCAGGAGATGGGATTCGACTCGCTCACGGCGGTGGAATTGCGCAACCGCATGAACACGGCCACCGGCCTGCGGCTGCCCCCCACTCTCGTCTTCGACAACCCCACCCCGCAGGACCTCGCCGCGCACCTGCTCGAGGAGCTACCGCTCGACGACGTCCCCGCGACGGCACCGCTCGACACCGAGCTGGACAAGCTGGAGTCGCTGCTCACCGCGGGCGCCCTCGGCGCCGAGGACCGGTCACGCGTCGAGCAGCGGCTGCGGTCCTTCCTCGCGCTGTGTGAGGGCGGCACCGCGACCAACGGCAGCGACGACAACAGCGACCTCGCGGCCGCGACCGCGGACGAGATCTTCGACCTCATCGACCACGAGCTGGGAACGGTCTGAACATCCCGATGAACAAGCTCCCTGCCGCCCCGGTCTCCGCGCCCGTCCCTCGGTCGGCCCGTGCCCCTTTCCCTGCCCCGCTCTCTGTTTCTCTGCCGAGGAGCTGACTCCATGTCCAACGAAGAGAAGTTCCTCGAGTACCTCAAGCGCGTCACCGCCGACCTCCGCGAAGCCCGCAAGCGGCTCCGCGAAGTGGAGAACCAGGACTCCGAGCCGATCGCCCTGGTCGCCATGGGGTGCCACTACCCGGGTGGCGTCAGTACCCCTGAGGACCTGTGGCGGCTCGTCGCCAACGGCGCCGACGGTGTCTCGCCCTTCCCCGCCGACCGCGGCTGGGACCTGGAGAGCCTCTACGACGGCGACCCGGAGAACAGCGGCACCAGCTACACCAGCGAGGGCGGATTCCTCGAGGGCGCCACCGAGTTCGACGCCGGCTTCTTCGGCATCGCTCCGCGCGAGGCCCTCGCCATGGACCCGCAGCAGCGCCTTCTCCTCGAAACCGCGTGGGAGACCTTCGAACGCGCGGGTATCGATCCGTCGTCGCTGCGCGGCAGCCAGACCGGCGTGTTCGTCGGCGCGTACTCCCAGGGCTACGGCAACGCCCTGGAGATGTCGCCGGAGGCCGCGTCCGTCGAAGGCCATCTCGCCACCGGCACGGCCACCAGCATCGTGTCCGGCCGTATCGCGTACACCCTTGGCCTGGAAGGCCCCGCGCTCACCCTGGACACGGCCTGCTCCTCCGCGCTCGTCGCCCTGCACCTCGCCTGCCACAGCCTGCGCAAGGGCGAGTGCTCCCTGGCGCTCGCGGGCGGCGTCGCCATCATGGCGACTCCCGGCGCGTTCACGGAGTTCAGCCGTCAGCGAGGGCTCGCGTCCGACGGCCGGTGCAAGGCATTCTCCGCCGACGCCGACGGCACGGGATGGAGCGAGGGCGTGGGCCTCCTGCTCCTGGAGCGTCTCTCCGACGCCGAGCGCAACGGCCACCGCGTCCTCGGCGTCATCCGGGGTACCGCCGTCAACCAGGACGGCGTCAGCAATGGCCTGACCGCGCCCAATGGCCGCTCCCAGCAGAAGGTGATCCGCCAGGCCCTCGCCAACGCGCACCTGACCACCGCGGACGTGGACGCGGTCGAGGCGCACGGCACGGGCACCTCGCTGGGTGACCCGATCGAGGCGCAGGCGCTGCTGGCCACCTACGGCAAGGACCGTGACCCCGGACTGCCGCTGTGGCTCGGTTCCATCAAGTCGAACATCGGCCACTCCCAGGCCGCCGCAGGTGTCGCGGGCGTCATCAAGATGGTCATGGCGATGCGCCACGGCACACTGCCGAAGACCCTGCACGTCAGCGACCCCACCCCGAACGTCGACTGGTCGGCGGGCGCCGTCGAACTGCTCACCGAGGCCCGCCCGTGGCCCACGACCGACCGGCCTCGCCGCGCGGCCGTCTCATCGTTCTCCTTCAGTGGCACGAACGCCCACGTCATCGTCGAGCAGGCGCCTCCGGCATCCCACGCCTCCGACGCGCCCGCAGTCGATCAGCCCGATCGGTCTGCTCGGCGGCTTCCCGAACGTGCTGTCATTCCGTGGACCCTGTCCGGTAAGACCCCGGAGGCTCTGCGCGCCCAGGCGCGGCGGCTGCGGTCGGCGCTGGCTGATGACTTCTCGCCGGTTGATGTGGCGTTCTCGCTGGCGACGACGCGTGCGGCCTTGGAGCATCGTGCCGTGGTCGTCGGCTCCGGGCGGGAGGGGTTGGTACGGGGGCTGGAGTCGCTGGCGGAGGGGGCACCGGCGTCGGGTGTGGTGAGTGGTGCCTTCCACGGTTCCGGCGGGCAGTTGGCGGTTCTGTTCTCCGGGCAGGGGGCGCAACGGCCCGGTATGGGCAAGGAGTTGTACGAGGCATATCCGGCCTTCGCCGAGGCGTTGGACGCCGTGTGTGCGGGGTTCGACCGGGTGCTGGATCGGCCGTTGCGTGAGGTGATGTTCGAGGATGGGGAGCTGCTGCATCAGACCGGCTTCACGCAGCCGGGTCTGTTCGCTCTTGAGGTGGCTCTGTATCGGCTGGTGGAGTCGTGGGGTGTGCGTCCGGATTACGTGACCGGGCATTCCATTGGTGAGTTGGCGGCGGCGCATGTGGCTGGGGTGTTGTCCCTGGATGATGCGGTGACGTTGGTGGCGGCTCGTGGGCGGTTGATGCAGGCGTTGCCGGTGGGTGGCGCGATGCTGGCGGTGGGTGCGGATGAGGCGACCGTTGCCCCGTATCTGGAGGGCCGGGAGACCGAAGTGTCTCTCGCCGCGGTGAACGGCCCCTCCTCGGTGGTGATCGCCGGTGACGCGGACGTGGTCGTGGAGCTGGGCTCGGCGTTCGCGGAGCTGGAGTTCAAGACGAAGCAGTTGCGGGTGAGTCACGCGTTCCACTCGCCGCATATGGACGCGATGCTGGACGACTTCCGCCAGGTCGCCGAGTCGCTCACGTACGAGCGGCCGTCGATCCCGGTGGTGTCGAATGTGACCGGTCAGGCGTCGGCGGATGTGGCGTCGGCTGAGTACTGGGTGCGTCATGTGCGTGCGGCGGTGCGTTTCGGTGACGGGGTGCGCTGGCTGGAGGAGCAGGGTGTCTCGGTGTTCCTGGAGCTGGGTCCGGATGGTGTGCTGACCGGGATGGCGCAGGAGTCCCTTACCGGAGACGCGCAGCTGATCGCGGCCCTGCGTAAGGACCGCGCCGAACCGGAAGCCCTCGTCACCGCCCTGGGCCGACTGCACGTCGCGGGTGTCACCCCGGACTGGAACGCGGTTCTTCCCGGTGCCACGACGGTCGATCTCCCCACCTACGCCTTCCAGCGTGAGCGGTTCTGGCCGGAGGCGGCGGTGGGGTTCGCGGGCGATGTGACGTCGGTGGGGTTGGGCTCCGCGGACCATCCGTTGCTGGGTGCGGTGGTGTCGTTGGCGGGTGCCGATGGCGTGGTGCTGACGGGTCGGCTGTCGGTGCAGACCCATCCGTGGCTCGCCGATCACGTGGTGTCGGGTGCTGTGTTCCTTCCGGGTACGGCGTTCGTGGAGCTGGGCGTCCAGGCCGGTGACCAGGTGGGTTGCGACACGGTCGAGGAGCTGACGCTGGAGGCGCCGCTGGTGCTGCCCGAACACGGGGGTGTGCACGTTCAGCTCGCTGTGGGCGCGCCGGATGCCGCTGGAAGGCGTCCGCTGTCGGTGCATTCGCGGGCGGATGGCGTGGCGTCGGACGAGCAGTGGATCCGGCATGCCACCGGCTGGCTCGCGGGTACGCGTCGCGCGACGGACGTCGATCTGGCGGCCTGGCCGCCGGAGGGCGCGGAGCAGGTTGAGATCGATGGTCTGTACGCGGGGCTTGCCCAGGCAGGTCTGGCGTATGGTCCGGTGTTCCAGGGACTGCGTGCGGCCTGGCGGCGCGGTGACGAGGTCTTCGCCGAGATCGCCCTGCCCGAGCAGGAGCAGGACCGGGCTGCGGCGTTCGGGTTGCATCCGGCGTTGCTCGACGCATCCCTGCACGCCATCGGGCTCGGCGACTTTGTCGAGGGCTCCGGTGGCGCGAGTCTGCCCTTCGAATGGAGCGGTGTGTCGCTCTACGCGACCGGCGCGGCCTCGGTGCGGGTACGGCTGACGCCGGCCGGCGCGAACGCGGTGGCGGTGGAGGTCGCCGACGAGACCGGCGCGCCCGTTGCCTCCGTCGACTCCCTCGTGCTCCGCGCGGCATCCGCGCAGCAGCCGGTCATCTCCAGCGCTTACCGGGATTCCCTCTTCCGTACGGAATGGACGGCCCTGAACCCTGCTGAGGCGACGCCCGCGCGATGGGCGGCGATCGGACCGTGGACCGCCGACATCGGCGTCACCGTGCACACCGCCGATTCCCTCACAGAGCTCGTGGCACTCCCCGAGCAGGCACATGAGGCACCTGACTTCGTGCTGCTCCCGTGCTCCGGCACCACTGGGGACGCGGACGGCGTAACGGCGGACGGTACCCGTGCCACGGTGAACCACGTCCTGGACGTCTTGCAGACCTGGCTCGCCGACGACCGGTTCGCCGACGCACGACTCGTCGTCGTCACCGGCGGTGCGGTTTCGGTCAGCTCCGACGCCGATGTCACGGACCTCGCTGGTGCAGCCGTGTGGGGCCTGATCCGCGCCGCCCAGTCCGAGAACCCCGGGCGCATCCTGCTGGCCGACCTCGACGCCGAGACGTCGTCGGCACAGGCCCTGCCAGCGGCCCTCACCGCGAGCGAGCCACTCGTCGCCCTGAGGGAGGGAGTCGCATACGTGCCGCGCTTGGCCCGTGTCGGCACTGACGGCACGCTGGTGCCACCCACGGGGGAGACCGGCTGGTTTGTCGGCCCCATGGGCAGCGACACCCTCGACGGTCTCGACATCCAGGTGAGCGACGACGCGATAGTGCCGCTCGCTGATGGTGAGGTGCGGATCGCCGTGCGCGCCGCGGGCGTCAACTTCCGCGACGTGCTCATCGCCCTGGGCATGTACCCGGGCGGCGCCGTGATGGGCGGCGAAGTCGCGGGCGTGGTCACCGAAGTTGGCTTCGGGGTGACGGAGCTGGCGGTCGGTGACCGCGTGATGGGCATGGTGGAGCGGGCCTTCGGCCCTGTCATGGTCGCCGACCACCGCCGCGTCGTCCGTATCCCGGACGGCTGGTCGTGGGAGCGGGCGGCGACGACGCCGATTGTGTTTCTGACGGCGTTGTTCGGGTTGCGGGATCTGGCTGGGTTGCGGGCGGGTGAGCGTGTGCTGGTGCACGCGGGTGCCGGTGGTGTGGGGAT
>NZ_JBSFGE010000044.1:0-33119 GCF_053596435.1 Streptomyces sp. NPDC001700 | reverse complement strand
TCCAGATACGGCCGATCACACTGCAGTGTACGTACCGGGCACCACAGCAAGCCTTAGTAAAGTCGACGGCGACTTGAACCGCATGACTGAACTTGCCGCTTGACGCGGGCACTCGCAGTCGGTTGCATGCTTTCTGTGATCGCTCACCGGGTTTCAACTGCCAGTTTCCGTACGTCACGTACGCCCCACAGGGCCATGGGAACCGCGCCGTGGACCCGGTGATCGTCGCCGGGGCGGGCCCGGTCGGGCTCACCCTGGCCCTCGCCCTCGCCCGTCTGGACGTCCCCGTCGTGCTGCTCGACGAGACCACCGGGGGCGACGAGCCGCGCCTGGCCCGTACTGCTGTGCTGCGCCCGGACACCGCCGCCCTGCTGGAGCGGCTCGGCTGCCGGGCCACGGCCGGCGCGCGGCCGTGGACGGGGTGGCGCACGATGCGCAGGCGCCAGCTCGTCCGGCACGTACCCCTGGAGCCCGGCCCGCTCTTCGGCGCCCCTCCCCCGGCGGCGCACGCCCCCGGGAACGGCGACCTGCGGGACGGCGACGATTCCGAAGCGCCGGTCTCCTCGCCGCTGCATCTGCCCCAGCACGAGCTGACCCGGGCGCTGCGGGCGGCGCTGGCCGCCATCGGCGACGAGGACCTCGTACGGATCGTCCCCGGCACCCGGATCGAGACCGTGGAGCAGGACGCGCGCGGGGTGAGCGTACGGACCCGGGGCGCCCAGGCCACCTGGTGGCGCGGCAGCCATCTGGTCGGCTGCGACGGCCCCCGGTCCACCGTCCGCAAGCAGCTGGGCGTGCGCTTCCCCGGCCGTACGGCGGTGGAACGGCACGCCGTCGCCGCCCTGCGCGCCGAGCTGCCCTGGCCCGGCGAGGCCGTCCTGCACCGCTCACCGCCGTGGCGCAGCATCGACGCGGAGGTGACCGCCCGGCCGCTGCCGCACGGCGTCTGGCGGATCGACTGGCTGCTCCCGCCGGGCCGCGACCTCGTCACCCCGGACGCCCTGATGGTCCGGGTGCGCGACACCCTCGCGGGGTGGTGCGAGGAGACCGCGATCCCCTACGAGCTTCTGGACACCGGCGTGCACACCGTGCACCACCGGCTCGCCCGGCGCTGGCGCGTGGGCCGCGCCTTCCTCGCCGGGGACGCCGCCCATCTGCACGGCGCCCTGGGCACCCAGGGGCTCGAAGAGGGGCTGCGGGACGTCGGCAATCTGGCCTGGAAGCTGTCCCTGGCCTGGCACCACGGCGCCTCCGACGCCCTGCTCGACAGCTATCAGGCGGAGCGGCGGACGGCCGTCGCCGCGCGGCTGCGCACCGCTGACCAGGCGCTGCCGCTGGTCCGGGCGGCCGGGGGGTGGCGCGCGGTACGGCGCACGGTGCTGCCCGGGGGCACGCGCGGCCATGACGCGCTGCTCACTGACGGTCACCTCGGCCATGGTCCGCTGGGCGCGCCTCCCGTCTACAACCGCTCCCCGCTGACCCCCGCGGCGCCGCCGGAGGGCTCCGTCACGGTGGGCACGCCGACCGGGGCGCCGGTGGCCGATGTCCGCGTGACCGCGCCGGACGGTGCGGTGGTGCGGCTACGGGAGCGGCTGGGCCGGGAGCTGCTGGTGGTGCTGGTCGCCCCGGGCACCGGGGTGTGGGACCGCCGCCACTGGATGCGCGCCGGGCTGATGCCCCGGCTGGCAGCGGCCGTCTCGGCCCTGCCGATGCGTACGGAACTGCTGGTCGCCGAGGAGTACCCGGGGGCTCCGGCCCATACGGTGCTGCTGGTGCGGCCGGACGGTCATCTCGCCGCGGCGCTGTCCGGCGTACGGCCCGCCGAGCTGTACGCGTGCGCGGACGCGGCGCGGGGCGGGGACACCGCCCGGGGCGCGGACACCGAGCAGCGAGAACAGCGGGACACGGAGGCCACGGCGCGCCGGTAGTCACGCCGGGCGTACGGCACCCCGGGAGTGAGGCGTCTGTCACGCGCCCCCGCGCCCTTCATGGCGCTGACGTCGTACGCCGGTATCGGAGCCGCCCGGGACCGCCTCCGGGACGATTGACCTCCCTGTCCGGCTCATGCTTCACTGCGGAGCGTGACTGACACCGGCCTGCCTCGCTTCTGGCGGAGGGTCCATCTGGACCTCCTCCGCTACGCGGGCTGCGTGTGTCGTCCGTCCTGTTGATCCGACTTTTCTCCCGCGTGGCATGGCCATGCTCCTTTTCGCGATCACCCAGGACGGTTCCCGTGTCCGACGTTTCTCTTTCCACTCCGGTGCGCGTCTCCCCCGCTGACGCCTCGCCGCCCAGCGCGGCCGATCTGCTGGACTTCGTCAGCCGTACCGCCGCCGACGCCGAACTCGTCGCCTCGCTCCCGCTCGATCCCGAGGGCCGCACCTGGCTGCGTCTGGACGGCCCCGGCGGCAGCGAGGCGTGGCTGATCGCCTGGCCGCCCGGCACCGGCACCGGCTGGCACGACCACGGCGGTTCGCACGGGGCGTTCGTGACGGCGTCCGGTGAGCTGAACGAACAGTCGCTGGCCGTACGGCTGCCCACCGAGGGCTGGAAGACCCTCGAACTGGCCGAGGGCGTGGACCGCGAACGGCGGCTGTCCGCCGGGCGGGGCCGGGCCTTCGGAACGCACCATGTCCACGAGGTCATCAACCCGTCGTCGGAACGGCACGCGGTGTCGGTGCACGCCTACTATCCGCCGCTGCCGCTGATGCGGCGCTACAGCCGCACCGGCCAGGTGCTGCGGCTGGAGCAGGTCGAGCGGCCGCAGGAATGGGAGTAGAGCGATGAGCGCGGCGCACACTGAGAACACGGCGAACACGGCGAAGCGAAGCGTGGACGAGCTGCTGGCCGAGGCGCGCCAGGGGCTGGACCGGGTCGGCCCCGAGGAAGCTGCTGCCGTGCAGTCGGCGGGCGGACTGCTGGTGGACATCCGGTACGCGGCGCTGCGGGAGCGCGACGGCACCATCCCGGGGGCGCTGATCGTCGAGCGGAACGAGCTGGAGTGGCGGCTCGACCCGCAGTGCGACCACCGGCTGCCCGAGGCCACCCACCACGATCTGCCGGTCGTGGTGGTGTGCAACGAGGGCTACGCCTCCAGCTTCGCGGCGGTCTCGCTGCGCCAGCTCGGCCTGGCGCGGGCGACCGACCTCGTCGGCGGCTTCCAGGCGTGGCGGGCCGCCGGTCTCCCGGTGCGCTGATCTGCCGGTGCGCTGACATCCCGGCCGCTGGGTCCCTCCCGACGCGCTGACCCGAGCGGCCGGACCGCCCCCGTGCGACCGGCCCCCGTACCGGCCGGGCCCTGCGGCCCGCAGGGTCAGACGTCGGGCAGATGGTGCTCCAGCAGCTCCGGGTCCTCGCCCTCCTCCTCCAGCGCGCGCCGCACCACCCGGAGAGCCAGGCCCTCGGAATACCCCTTGCGGGCCAGCATCCCGGCGAGGCGGCGCAGCCGCTTCTCCCGGTCAAGGCCGCGGGTGGTGCGCAGCTTGCGGTCGACCAGTTCGCGGGCGGTCCGCTCCTCCTGGTCGGCGTCGAGCTGCCCCACGGCATCGGCGATCAGCGTGGAGTCGACGCCCTTGGTGCGCAGCTCGCGGGCGAGCGCGCGACGGGCCAGGCCCCGGCTGTGGTGCCGGGACTCCACCCAGGCGCCCGCGAACGCCGCGTCGTCGATCAGCCCGACGTCCTCGAAGCGGGACAGCACCTCCTGCGCCGCCTCGTCGGGGATGCCGCGGGTGCGCAGGGCGTCCGCGAGCTGCTTACGGGTCCTCGGGGTCCCGGTGAGCAGGCGCAGGCAGATCGCCCGCGCCTGCTCCTCCGGGCCGAGCGGCGTCCCCTGCTCGGCCCTCGACGAGGAGGGGGCGCCGCGATCCGGACGGTCCGGGGGCTCCGGACGGTCCGGGCCGTCCTGCCAGTCGGTCCGCCGTGTCATGGATCAGCTCTTCGCCGTGGCGGTCTTGGCCGCCTTCGCCCCGGACTTGGCCGCCGTGGCCGCCGCGGGCTTCGCCGGTGCGGCATCGGGCGCGGTACCCACCGCGTCCGGGCCGGGCTCGGCGGCCGGGTCCGCGGGCTTCACACCGATGCCGAGCTTCTCCTTGATCTTCTTCTCGATCTCATTGGCGAGATCGGGGTTGTCCTTCAGGAAGTTGCGGGCGTTCTCCTTGCCCTGGCCGAGCTGGTCGCCCTCGTAGGTGTACCAGGCACCGGACTTGCGGACGAAGCCGTGCTCGACACCCATGTCGATCAGACCGCCCTCGCGGCTGATGCCCTGGCCGTAGAGGATGTCGAACTCGGCCTGCTTGAAGGGCGGCGCGACCTTGTTCTTGACGACCTTGCAACGGGTGCGGTTGCCGACCGCGTCCGTACCGTCCTTGAGGGTCTCGATACGACGGATGTCGATGCGGACCGAGGCGTAGAACTTCAGCGCCCGGCCACCGGTCGTCGTCTCCGGGGAGCCGAACATGACGCCGATCTTCTCGCGCAGCTGGTTGATGAAGATCGCGGTGGTCTTGGACTGGTTCAGCGCGCTGGTGATCTTGCGGAGCGCCTGGCTCATCAGCCGGGCCTGGAGACCGACGTGGGAGTCGCCCATCTCACCCTCGATCTCCGCGCGCGGCACCAGGGCGGCGACGGAGTCGATGACGATGAGGTCGAGCGCGCCGGAACGGACCAGCATGTCCACGATCTCGAGCGCCTGCTCGCCGTTGTCCGGCTGGGACAGGATCAGCGAGTCGGTGTCCACGCCCAGCTTCTGCGCGTAGTCGGGGTCGAGCGCGTGCTCCGCGTCCACGAAGGCCACGGCGCCGCCCGCCCGCTGGGCGTTGGCCACCGCGTGGAGGGTCAGGGTCGTCTTACCGGAGGACTCCGGGCCGTAGACCTCCACCACGCGGCCACGGGGAATGCCGCCCACGCCGAGGGCGACGTCAAGAGCGGTCGACCCGGTGGGAATCACCTCGATGGGGTCGTTCGGCCGGTCGCCCATGCGCATCACGGCGCCTTTGCCGAACTGCCGTTCAATCTGTGCGAGCGCGGCGTCGAGCGCCTTCTCGCGGTCGTTTCCTGCCATGGGTTCCACCCGGTTTGCTTGAGTCGATCGCTTCACGTCCATGACGCTAGCGCCTGCCACTGACAAGCGGCCCGGACGTGCTCGGCCTGTGGATAACCGGGCCGGGCCTCCATCAGAATGGATGTTCGATTTTTGTGTCAACTGCGCCGGGACAGCGCGTGTCGCATGCGCGCCAGCGCGGAGGCACCGCGCCGCCGTGTCCGCCCGTGCATCCGCGGATCGTCCGTCACGTCGTAGCGCTTGATGTACGCGCCGAGGAACGCCTGCAGCGTCGCGGTCGCCGGGATCGCGATCAGCGCCCCCACCGCGCCGAGCAGCGCGGTGCCCGCGATCACCGACCCGAAGGAGACCGCGGGGTGGATGTCCACGGTCCGCGACGTGATCCTCGGCTGCAGCAGATAGTTCTCGAACTGCTGGTAGACCACCACGAAGACCAGCACCCAGATCGCGTACCAGGGGTTGATGGTGAAGGCGATCAGCATCGGCAGGGCGCCCGCCAGATACGTGCCGATGGTCGGGATGAACTGCGAGATCAGCCCCACCCAGACGGCCAGCGCCGGGGCGTAGGGCACGCCCAGGCTCTCCAGCAGGATGTAGTGCGCGACACCGGAGATCAGCGCCATCAGCCCGCGCGAGTAGATGTAGCCACCGGTCTTGGCGACCGCGATCTCCCAGGCCCGCAGCACCTCGGTCTGCCGGTTCGGCGGCAGGACGGAGCACAGCGCGCGGCGCAGCCGGGGGCCGTCGGCGGCGAAGTAGAAGGCGAACAGCGTCACCGTGAGGAGCCTGAACAGCCCGCCGAGCACCTGCGCGGAGACGTCCAGCACATTGTCGGCGCTGTTCTTCACATAGCTCTGCAGCCAGTCCGAGTGGAGCAGGCTGTCCTGGATCTCCAGCCGCGACAGCCGGGTGTGGAACGTGTCGTTGATCCAGCTGACCACCTGATCGAGGTACTTCGGGAAGTCCTCGACCATGGTCATGATCTGGTCGGCCAGCATCGAGCCGAGCAGGGTGAAGAAGCCCGCGGCGACGACGAGGATGCCGAGGAAGACGATCCCGGTGGCCAGGCCCCGGCGGACGCCGCGCGCGGCCATGCGGTCCACGGCCGGTTCGATCGCGAGCGCCAGGAAGAACGCGATCAGGATGTTGAGCAGCAGTCCGGTCAGCTGATCGAAGGCCCAGGTGGCAAGCCGGTAACAGGCCACCAGCGCGAGGGCGAGCACCATGGCGCGGGGCAGCCAGCGCGGCATGCGCACGGGCTCCGCGGGCGCGTCCTTGGGGGCCTGTGCTGTGGTCGGGACGCCGTCGGCGTCGGGGGAGAGGGTCTCTTCGGTCGGGGCCACCCGGCAAGTGTGGCGTACACCCGTCAAAAAAATCCGGCCACCCCAGGAGTCCGACTTTCCTCACACGTCCCGGCCCGCGCCCAGCCCTTGTCAGCGCTTCTCGGAAGGGATCTCCATCGCGGCACACACTCCGCGCCAGATGTCCTTGGCATCCCATCCCGCGGCGAGCGCCTGGTGGACGGTCCGGCCGCCGAGCTGGGACATCACATGATCGCGCGCGAAGGAGTCGGCGTACGTCTCGCCGAAGTAATCCGCCATCCGCTGCCAGAAGACCGTCAACCGCATGCGCCCAGTATCGCGCTCCCGGGGTGCACCGGGGCATGAGCCCCCTTCCGCAGGCGTTTCCCGCCCTACGGTCTGTCCCATGGATCGATCCGCAGCAGTCCCCTCCTCCCAGCCCACCCCGCCCGCGCCCGCCTCGCCGCTCGCGCGCGCCGCGCGGTTCGTGTGGCTGACGGCACGCGTGCTCGAGCAGCGCCGGTTCGCGTATCACTTCCAGGACGCCGACGCCGAGCCGGTCGAGACCGCGCTCGCCGCGTACCTGGGCGCAGACGGGGGCTACGGCCACGCCCTGGAGCCGGATCTGCGCGGCCCGGTAAGCCAGCCGCAGCACGTCGTGCACGCCCTGCGGGTGCTCGACGGCATCGGCCGCTGCGGCGGGCAGCGGGTGGAGCGGCTGTGCCGCTATCTGACCGCGATCTCCACCCGGGACGGCGCGCTGCCCGCGTGCCTCCCGGCACTGCGCGACTACCCGGCCGCCCCCTGGATCCGGCCGCCGGACCATCCGCGCGGCGATCTGCTGACCACCGGGCCGGTGGTGGGGCTGCTGCACCGCAACGAGGTGTGGCACGCCTGGCTGTTCCGGGCCACCGACTTCTGCTGGGCGGCGGTGACGGCGCTGGAGGAGGGCGCCCCGGCGCGGCCGTACGAGGTGGCAGCGGCCATCGCCTTCCTGGACGGCGCGCCGGACCGGGCGCGCGCCGAGGAGGTGGCCGAGCGGCTGGGCCGCCGGGTGCGGGAACGGCGGCTGGTGGTGCTGGACCCCAAGCGCGCCGAGGACGGCCCCCTGCCGCCCGGCCACGGCCCCGGCGAACACACCTTCGTGTACGACCTCGCCCGCACGCCCGGCTCGCTGGCCCGCCGCTGGTTCACCGACGCCGAGGTGGAGCGCTCGCTGGACTTCCTGGCGGACGCGCAGCGGGAGGACGGCGGCTGGCCGGCCCGGCGCCGGACCTGGACCCCGGGGGCGGCGCTGGAGTGGCGGCCGGTGGTGACCGTGGAGACACTGCTCACCCTGCGCGCCTACGGCCGGGCGGTTTAGGAGATACCGCGCTGACCTGCGCGGACGACCCGTTGTCAGTGGGGCGGTGCACGATGGGGGGCATGGCACGGTCGGCGCTGCACGCATTCTCCCCGGCCACCCGCGGGTGGTTCACCGGTGCCTTCACCGCGCCCACAGCCGCGCAGGAGGGGGCGTGGCGGGCGATCGGCGAGGGCTCGGATGTGCTGGTGGTCGCCCCCACCGGCTCCGGCAAGACCCTGGCGGCGTTCCTCGCGGCGCTGGACCGGCTGGCCGCCGAGCCGCCGCCCGCCGAGCCCCGCAAGCGCTGCCGGGTGCTGTACGTGTCACCGATGAAGGCCCTGGCGGTGGATGTGGAGCGCAACCTGCGCAGCCCGCTCACCGGCATCCGTCAGGAGTCGGTGCGGCTCGGCCTGCCCGAGCCGGACCTCCGGGTCGGCATCCGCTCCGGCGACACCCCGGCCGCCGAGCGCCGCGCCCTGGCCACCCGCCCGCCGGACATCCTCATCACCACACCCGAGTCACTGTTCCTGATGCTCACCTCCGCCACCCGGGAGGCGCTGCGCGGGGTGGAAACGGTGATCCTGGACGAGGTGCACGCCGTCGCGGGGACGAAGCGCGGCGCGCATCTCGCCCTCTCCCTGGAGCGGCTGGACGAGCTGCTGGACCGGCCCGCCCGGCGGATCGGCCTGTCGGCGACGGTGCGCCCGGTGGACGAGGTGGCGCGCTACCTGTCGCCGCGGCGCGCGGTGGAGATCGTCCAGCCGCCCTCGGGCAAGGAGTTCGACCTGTCGGTGGTCGTCCCCGTGGAGGATCTGGGGGAGCTGGGCGGCTCCCCGGCGCAGGACGGGCAGCCGGGCGGGAAGCCGTCGATCTGGCCGCATGTGGAGGAGCGGATCGCCGATCTCGTCCAGGCGCACCGGTCCACGATCGTCTTCGCCAACTCCCGCCGCCTGGCCGAGCGGCTGTGCAACCGGCTCAACGAGATCGCCTACGAGCGGGCCACCGGTGAGGCGCTGCCCGAGGACCACTCCCCCGCCGAGCTGATGGCCGAGGCCGGTGCCGCCCGTGGCGCACCCGCGCTGCTCGCCCGCGCCCACCACGGCTCGGTGTCCAAGGAGCAGCGGGCCCTGGTCGAGGAGGACTTGAAGGCGGGCCGGCTGCCCGCCGTCGTCGCCACCTCCAGCCTGGAGCTGGGCATCGACATGGGCGCGGTGGACCTGGTCGTGCAGGTCGAGTCGCCGCCCTCGGTGGCCTCCGGGCTGCAGCGGGTGGGCCGGGCGGGCCACCAGGTGGGCGCGGTGTCCACGGGTGTGGTGTTCCCCAAGTACCGCGGCGATCTGGTGCAGGCGGCGGTGGTCACCGAGCGGATGCGGGAGGGGGCCATCGAGTCGCTGCGGGTGCCCGCGAACCCGCTGGACGTGCTCGCCCAGCAGCTCATCGCCATGACGGCCATGGACAGCTGGGACGTGGAGGAGCTGCTGGCCCTGGTCCGCCGTGCCGCCCCGTTCGCCTCGCTCCCGGAGTCGGCGTACACCTCGGTCCTCGACATGCTCGCGGGCCGCTATCCCTCCGACGCGTTCGCCGAGCTGCGGCCGCGCCTGGTGTGGGACCGGGTCGCCCAGACGGTCACGGGGCGGCCGGGGGCGCAGCGGCTCGCGGTGACCTCCGGCGGCACCATCCCCGACCGCGGGCTGTTCGGCGTCTTCCTGGCGGGCGCGGACCCGAAGAAGGGCGGCGGCAGGGTCGGCGAGCTGGACGAAGAGATGGTCTACGAGTCACGGGTGGGCGATGTGTTCACCCTGGGCACCACGTCCTGGCGGATCGAGGACATCACCCGCGACCGCGTCCTGGTCTCCCCCGCCCCCGGCGTCCCCGGGCGGCTCCCCTTCTGGAAGGGCGACCAGCTCGGCCGCCCGCTCGAACTGGGCCGGGCGCTGGGCGCGTTCCTGCGGGAGGTCGGCGCCCTCACCCCCGAGAAGGCCCGCGCGCGGCTGCTGGCCGCCGGGCTCGACGCCTGGGCCGCCGACAACGTGCTCGCGTACCTCGGCGAGCAGCGCGAGGCCTGCGGCCATGTGCCGGACGACCGGACGATCGTGGTGGAGCGCTTCCGTGACGAGCTGGGCGACTGGCGCGTGGTGGTCCACTCCCCCTTCGGGGCGCAGGTCCACGCCCCCTGGGCGCTCGCGCTCGGCGCGCGGCTGGCCGAGCGGTACGGCATGGACGCCCAGGTGATGCACGCGGACGACGGCATCGTGCTGCGGCTGCCCGACGCGGACCTCATGGGCCTCGACCTGCTGGACACGGATCCGATGCGGCAGGGCACCGAGTACGACGGCGAGCAGTCCCCCATCGGGGCGGCCGATGTCGCCTTCGACCAGGGCGAGGTGTCCCAGATCGTCACCGACCAGGTCGGCGGCTCGGCCCTGTTCGCCTCCCGGTTCCGCGAATGCGCCGCCCGCGCCCTGCTGTTGCCCCGCCGCGATCCCGGCAAGCGCACCCCGCTGTGGCAGCAGCGTCAGCGCGCCGCCCAGCTCCTCCAGGTGGCGAGCGAGTTCGGTTCGTTCCCGATCGTGCTGGAAGCCGTCCGCGAATGCCTCCAGGACGTCTTCGACGTGCCCGGCCTCACCGAGCTGATGGGCGACCTGGAGGCCCGGCGGGTGCGGCTGGTGGAGGTGACCACCCCGGAGCCGTCCCCCTTCGCCCGCTCGCTGCTCTTCGGCTACGTGGCGCAGTTCCTGTACGAGGGCGACTCGCCGCTGGCCGAGCGCCGCGCCGCGGCCCTCTCCCTGGACTCCCGGCTGCTGGCCGAGCTGCTGGGCCAGGCCGAGCTGCGCGAGCTGCTGGACGCCGACGTCCTGGACGAGCTGGAGCGCGAGCTGCAGTGGCTCACCGAGGACCGCCGGGTCAAGGACGCCGAGGGCGTCGCCGATCTGCTGCGGCTGCTCGGCCCGCTCACCGGCGCCGAGCTGACCGCGCGGGGCGCCGACCCGGCGTGGGCGGCCGAGCTGGAGCGGGCCCGGCGCGCCATCCGGGTCCGTATCGCGGGCGCGGAGCACTGGGCGGCCGTCGAGGACGCGGGGCGGCTGCGCGACGCGCTGGGCACGGCGCTGCCGGTCGGCGTCCCCGAGGCGTTCACCGAGCCGGTGGGCGACCCGCTCGGCGATCTGCTGGCCCGCTTCGCCCGCACCCACGGCCCGTTCACCTCCGCCGAGGCGGCCACCCGGCTGGGTCTTGGCACGGCCGTCACCGATGGCGCGCTGCACCGCTTGGCCGCGAGCGGCCGCGTCGTCCAGGGCGAATTCCGCCCTCCCGTCGCCCACCACCACCCTTCTGACGACGCGCTTCGCGCGGCCTCCTTCCTCGGTGGCCAGGAATGGTGCGACGCCGCCGTGCTGCGCAGGCTGCGCCGCCGCTCGCTGGCCGCGCTGCGCCAGGAACTGGAGCCCGTACCGCCTCCGGCGCTCGCCGCCTTCCTCCCCCAGTGGCAGCATCTGGGCACCCACAGCCTGCGGGGCATCGACGGGCTGGTCCGCGCCGTCGAGCAGCTCCAGGGCGCACCGGTCCCGGCGTCCGCCCTGGAGAAGCTCGTCCTGCCCTCCCGGGTCGGCGACTACAGCCCGACGATGCTCGACGAGCTGACCGCCGCCGGTGAGGTCGTCTGGGCCGGGGCGGGCGCGCTGCCCGGCAAGGACGGCTGGGTCAGTCTCCATCTCGCCGAGACCGCGCCGCTGCTCCTGCACACCCCGCACCCCTTCGAGGCGGGCCCGCTCCACCAGGCCGTGCTGGACGCGCTGGACGGGGGCTTCGGCCTGTTCTTCCGGCAGATCGCCGAGCAGGTCCGGGCCGCCGGTCATGAGTTCCAGGACGCCCAGCTCGCCGAGGCCATCTGGGATCTGGCCTGGTCCGGGCGGCTCACCGGCGACACCCTGGCCCCGCTGCGCGCCCTGCTGGGCTCGGGCCGTACCGCGGGCGCCACCGCCCACCGCGCCAAGCGCTCGGTCCCCCGGGGCCGGTACGGCACGCTGACGGGGCGCACCGGCCGCCCCACCGCCTCGCGCAGCGGGCCGCCGACCGTCGCCGGGCGCTGGTCGCTGCTGCCGGAGCGCGAGCCAGAGCCCACCCACCGCGCGCACGCCCTGGCACGCACCCTGCTGGACCGGCACGGCGTGGTCACCCGTGGGGCGGTCGCCGCCGAGGGCGTCGAGGGCGGCTTCTCCGCCGCGTACCGGGTGCTGTCCGCCTTCGAGGAGACCGGGCAGGCGCGCCGCGGCTATGTGGTGGAGGGGCTGGGCGCCGCGCAGTTCGCGATGGACGGCGCGGTCGACCGGCTGCGCGCGGTCAGCACGGCGCGCGACCGGGCGGCGGGCGCGGCGGCCTTCGGCGGCGGTCCGCCGGGGCAGTCGTCCCCGCGCACCGTCGTCCTCGCCGCCGCCGATCCGGCGAACGCGTACGGCGCGGCCCTGCCCTGGCCCGATCCGCCCTCGGGGGCGAACCACCGGCCGGGCCGCAAGGCGGGCGCGCTGGTGGTGCTGGCCGACGGGGAGCTGGCCCTCTACATGGAGCGCGGCGGCAAGACCCTGCTCGCCTGGCCCGTGGGCGAGGCCGAGGCGGCGTCCCCGGAGGACGACGCCCGGCTGCGTACGGCGGTGGAGGCCCTGGCCCAGTCCGCCCGCGCGGGCGCCCTCGGCTCGGTGACCGTCGAGCGGGTCAACGGCGCCGCGGCGCTGTCCGCGCCGATCGGCCGCGTCCTGGAGGCGGCGGGCTTCCACGCGACCCCGCGCGGCCTGCGGCTGCGTCCCTGAGGGGGCGGAGATGCCCGAGGGAGACACCGTCTGGCAGACGGCCCGGCGCCTCGACGACGCGCTGGCGGGCCCGCCGCTCACCGGCTGCGATCTACGGGTGCCCCGGCTGGCGACGGTCGACCTCACCGGCCGCCGGGTCCTGGAGGTGGTCGCGCGCGGCAAGCATCTGCTGACCCGGGTGGAGGGCGGGCTGACCCTCCACTCCCATCTGCGGATGGACGGCGCGTGGCTGGTGTACGGCCATGGCGAGCGCTGGCGCGGCGGCCCGCACCACCAGATCCGCGCCGTCCTGGCCACGGCCGAGCGCACCGCCGTGGGCTACCGCCTCCCGGTCCTGGAGCTGCTGCGCACCGCGGACGAGGACCGTGCGGTGGGCCACCTCGGGCCCGATCTCCTCGGCCCGGACTGGGATCCGGACGAGGCGCTGAGGCGGCTGCTCGCCGATCCGTCCCGCCCGGTGGGCGAGGCGCTGCTGGACCAGCGCAACCTGGCCGGGATCGGCAATGTGTACAAGTGCGAGCTGTGCTTCGTGCTGCGGATCTCTCCCTGGCTGCCGATCGGCCGCGTCCCCTCCCCCGAGCGCCTGGTGGCCCTCGCCCACCGGCTGCTGGAGGCCAACCGGACGCGCCGGGCCCGGGTCACCACGGCGCACGACCACCCCGACCGGCGGCTGTGGGTGTACGGCCGCGCGGGGCGGCCCTGTCCGCGCTGCGGTACGCCGGTGCGCGCCACGGGCCAGGGGCGTGCGGGGCAGGAGCGCACGACCTTCTGGTGCCCGGTGTGCCAGCCGGAACCGCCGCCGTCCGGACCGCCCGACCTGACCAACTAATTGACGGGTCGTCAGATTCAGTCGTACCGTCGGCTACATGGCCCTCACGGCGTACGACCTCACCGGCCGCACCGCCCTGGTCACCGGCGCCGCGAGCGGCATCGGCCGGGCCACCGCCGCCCTGCTGGCGGCGGCCGGGGCCATCGTCCACTGCGCCGATCTGGACGAGAAGGGTGCCCGGCGCACCGCGGAGCACATCACCGCCGACGGCGGCAGCGCCCACGCCCACCCGCTCGACGTCACCGACCGCGCCCAGGTCGCGGCCGTCGTCTCCGCCGCCGCCACGGCGGCCAACCGCGCCGGGGGCCACCTCGCCGTCATGGCCGCCGTCGCCGGGATCATGCACAGCAGCCCGGTCCTGGAGACCGCGGAGGCCGATCTGGACCGGGTGCTGGCGGTCAACTTCAAGGGCGTGCTGTACGGGTGCCAGGAAGCGGCCCGCGCCATGATCGACCACGGCGCCGGAGGGTCCATCGTCACCATGGCGTCCGGCGCGATCGACTCCGGTACCCCCGGACTGCTGTGCTACAGCGTCGCCAAGGCCGCCGTGGTCCAGCTGACCCGGACCCTCGCCGCCGAGGTGGGACACCACGGCATCCGCGTCAACGCGGTCGCCCCCGGCTGGGTCCGTACGCCCATGACGCGGCGCGGCACCGCCGAGGAGCAGCGACGCGCCGAGGCACCCATGATCCGTCACGCACCGCTGGGGCGGGTGGGCGAGCCGGAGGATGTCGCCCACGCGGTCCTGTACCTGTCGTCGGACGCCTCCGCGTTCACGACCGGCCAGATCCTGCGCCCGAATGGCGGAGTCGCGATGCCCTGGTGAGCCGCTCGCGCACGCCCCCGCGCCGGGGCGAGGGACCGCAGTGCACGGGCAGCAGGCTCAGCCCCCAGCCGCCGATGGCGAACGCGCCCTCGACCGGTCCGGTCCCGTCCGGCTGCACCGCGAGCCGGAGCACGGACCACCACCACAGGCCGCCGAGAACGAGCGCGATCACCCATCGAACCGGCCTTCGGCGCAGGGTGCCGGCCCCTCCCACGGCTGCCATGCTGCCTCCTTCGGGCGACGCTAGCGGGCGACGCTAGACGCCTGTTCGCACGCGGCGGGAGGGCGCACAGAAGGCCCGTCAGCGCGTGTCGGACCCCCGCGCTCCCCCAGTGTGCCGAGCCGCACCGCAGGGCGCACCCAGAGCGGGGCACACCCACGTCCGACCCATGAGCCGACGTCCGTCAGCTCGCAGACTGTGCGGCCATCGCCGGAGGCCGGGGGCCCTGCCCGTCGATGACCACACAGGGTGCGAGCGGAAGTACCGCTCCCGCCCGTCTCGTCGCTCAGTGTCCGTTGACGTTCTCCGCCTGGAACATCCAGTGGTGCTTCTCCAGGTCCCGGGTGAGCCCGATGAGAATGTCCTGGGTCACCGGGTCCGGTTCGTCCGTCGCGGCGATGCGCTCACGCATGCGCGAGATCACGGACCCCAGCGCGTCCACGAGCGTCCTCACGGCGTCCGCGTCCTGGGTCCAGCCCTCCTTGACGTTGCCGACGGCGCTCTGCTTGGCCACCGTCTCGGCCCGTCCGTCCGGCGCTATACCGAGCGCCGAGGCACGCTCCGCGACGGTGTCGGCGTGCGTCCTGGCCGTCGACACCACATCGTCGAGCTGGAAGTGAACCGTGCGGAAACGCGGTCCGATGACCGTCCAGTGGATCTGCTTGCCCACCAGAGCGAGGTCGACGAGGTCGACGAGGGCGCCCTGCAGAGCGTCGCTGACAACCTTGAGGTTCTCCTCGGCGAGCGGGCTCTTGACCACAGACATCCACTTCCTCCTGTTCGACCGTTTGGCCCCCCTTGATTACCTCTCCACCAGTCAGGTGACCGGAAAGGCGCCAGTCAAACATCGAGCCCCGGCCGGTATCGCTACCGGCCGGGGCTCGAAGAGCTTCCGCGCTGACGTGCGGCTGACGTGCGGGCCGTCAGGCCGCCACGACGTCCACGGCCTCCTTGGGCGACTTGATGGTCACCCGCTCGTCCGGGACGCCCGTCACAGAGGAGACGGACACCGAATTGAGCATGGGCCGCATCGGTGCGGGCACCTTCTCGCTCGCCGTGGCCGACTCCGCCAGCTCCGCGAGCGACAGCTCGTCGCTGACCTCGCGCATGACCTGAGACATCCGTACGTCCAGGGCGTCGCAGATCGCCGACAGCAGCTCGGACGAGGCTTCCTTCTGCCCGCGCTCGACCTCTGACAGATAGCCGAGCGACACCCGGGCGGAGGAGGAAACCTCGCGCAGAGTACGGCCCTGGCGCTGGCGCTGCCGGCGCAGCACGTCACCCAGCAGGCGACGGAGCAGAATCATCGCTGGCTCCCTCCTCGGACCTCGGATCCGGATCCTTCTCGCCCCACCGTACCGCCTCTGGCTGTGCCCGTGCGGGGAGCGATGTCGTGTTCACTCAGGGCTGCAAACATCAAAATTCGTCGTGTTGTTCCGTATCCTGTGCCCCCGCTGTCGCGATCAATTCGCTGAACAGCAGCTTGACCACGGCGTGGACGCTCTGTGCGCGGATTCCGGCGCGGTCCCCCTCCAGCCGCAGGGCCGCGGCCACCGGGCTGTTCGAGGGCCCGGCGACGGCCACGTGGACGGTGCCCACCGGCTGACCGTCCTGCGATGTGGGACCCGCCACACCGGTGGTCGCCACCCCCCAGTCGGCGCCCAGGGCGCGCCGTACGCCCCGGGCCATCTGCCGGGCGACCTCCGCGTCCACCGCCCCGCGCTCGGCCAGCAGGGTGCCGTCCACGCCCAGCAGGTCGCGCTTGAGGTCGGTGGCGTACGCGGTCACCGAGCCGCGGAAGGCGCGGGAGGCCCCGTCCACGGCGGTCAGCTCGGCGGCCACCAGGCCGCCGGTCAGGGACTCGGCGACGGCCAGGGTCTGCCCGCGCCGCCGCAGCAGCGCCAGGACGTCGGCGGCGCCGACCTCGCCCGCTGGAGTCGTGGCCGCCGTCCCGTCGCCGCTCACCGGGCCGGTTCCTGCCCGGGCTCTTCCCCGGCGGCGCTCCCCGCCGCGCGGCCGGCCCGGCGCAGCACCAGGGCCTGCCGTACGTAGTCGAGGCCGGTGAGGACGGTCAGGGCGACGGCCACGGCCATCACCCAGAACCGCAGGGTGGCCAGCGGCCCGGTGAGCACGAGGATGTACATCCCCACGGCCACGCCCTGGGCGAGGGTCTTCATCTTCCCGCCGCGGCTGGCCGGGATGACCCCGATCCGGATCACCCAGAACCGCATCAGGGTGATCCCCAGCTCACGGAGGAGGATCACGCCCGTCACCCACCACGGCAGGTCGCCGAGGGCCGACAGACAGATCAGCGCCGCCCCCATGATCGCCTTGTCGGCGATGGGGTCCGCGATCTTGCCGAAGTCGGTGACCAGGTTGTACCGGCGGGCCAGATGCCCGTCGAACAGGTCGGTGATCATGGCGATGGCGAAGGCGGCCCAGGCATAGGCACGCCAGGCCGGGTCATAGCCGCCGTTGTGGAGCATCAACAAAACGAGCCCGGGCACCAGGACCAGGCGCGCCATGGTGAGGATGTTGGCGATGTTCCACAAACTGGCGGGCCGGGCGGCCGCGGCCGCCCGGTGGTGGCTCCCCGCGGCGGAGGCCGGGACGCCTGTCATCTGGCCGCCTCCTCGGTACACACGCCGCCGCCCCGCTGCTCCAGCGGCTCCAGCGGCTCCGCGACGAGGTCCACTCCCTCCGCCGCGATCACCTTCGCTTCGACCATATGTCCGGCGGCGGGCCGTGCGGACGTGCGGAGCACGGTCTGCCCGTCGGTCTCGGGCGCCTGGTGGGCGGCCCGGCCCAGCACGGCACCGGTGTCGTCGATCTCGTCCACCAGCACCGCGGCGGTCTCGCCGAGCCGCTCGTCCGCCCGCTGGGCGGTCAGCTCCTCCGCGAGCCGCGAGATGTGCTCCAGCCGGTCCGCGACCTCGTCCGGGTCGACCTTCTCCTCGTAGCCCGCGGCCTCGGTGCCGTCCTCGTCCGAGTACCCGAAGACGCCGATCGCGTCGAGCCGCGCCTCGCTGATGAAACGCTCCAGCTCGGCCACGTCGTCCTCGGTCTCGCCGGGGAATCCGACGATGAAGTTCGAGCGGGCGCCTGCCTGCGGCGCCTTGCCTCTGATCTGTTCCAGCAGCTCCAGGAAGCGGTCGGTGTCGCCGAAGCGGCGCATCCGGCGCAGCACGGTGGGCGAGGAGTGCTGGAAGGACAGGTCGAAGTACGGGGCGACCTTCTCGGTGGAGGTCAGCACGTCGATCAGCCCGGGCCGCATCTCGGCGGGCTGGAGGTAGCTGACCCGGATCCGCTCGATCCCGTCCACCGCGGCCAGCTCGGGCAGCAGCGTCTCCAGCAGCCGGATGTCGCCCAGGTCCTTGCCGTACGAGGTGTTGTTCTCGGAGACCAGCATGACCTCCTTCACGCCCTGCTCGGCCAGCCACCGGGTCTCGCCCAGCACATCGGAGGGGCGGCGGGAGATGAACGAGCCGCGGAAGGACGGGATGGCGCAGAAGGAACATCGCCGGTCGCACCCGGAGGCCAGCTTCACGGAGGCGACCGGGCTGTTCCCGAGTCTGCGGCGCAGCGGGGCGCGCGGGCCGGAGGCCGGTGCGACCCCGGCGGGCAGGTCCTCGGGCGGGGTGTCCTGGGCGTGGCCGGGCAGCGCCACGGTGGAGCTGTCCTGCCGCTCGGCGGGGCTGATCGGCAGCAGCTTGCGCCGGTCGCGCGGGGTGTGGGAGGCGTGGATACCGCCGGAGAGGATGGTCTGCAGGCGGCCGGAGATGTCGGTGTAGTCGTCGAAACCGAGCACCCCGTCGGCCTCGGGCAGCGCCTCGGCCAGTTCGTTGCCGTATCGCTCGGCCATGCAGCCGACGGCCACGACCGCCTGGGTCCGGCCGTGGTCCTTCAGATCGTTCGCCTCCAGCAGGGCGTCGACCGAGTCCTTCTTGGCGGCCTCGACGAAACCGCAGGTGTTGACGACGGCTACGTCGGCGTCGGCGGCTTGCTCGACGAGCTCCCAACCGTCCGCCGCCAAGCGGCCTGCGAGCTCCTCCGAGTCCACCTCGTTACGGGCGCAGCCAAGGGTGACAAGGGCGACAGTGCGGCGTTCGGGCATGGGCTCAGACTACTTTGTCCCAGCCCCGCCCTCCGCTGCCAGGTCTCCCACCCCCGCCGCCGGGCTGGTCAGCCCGCTTCGGGATCGCCCTTGGTGTAGCTCAGGCGCTGAACCGAGCCGCTGTCGCTGAGGTTCTTGACTTCCTTGCCGTTCACGAAGAGCTTGATCGCCCCGGCGTTGCCCAGCACCAGGTCGATGCGCTTGCTGTCGCTGAAGGTCTTGGACTGGCCCTGCCGCAGAACGCCCTCTTCCATCAGCCGCCCGTTGTGGTCCTGGGCGGAGATCCAGCTCTGTCCGTCCTCGGCGGTCAGCTTGACGGTGACCTTGTCCGCGGGGACGCCCGCGATGGCGCTCTCGGACGGCTCGGGCTTGCGCTCTCCGGACTTGCTGGGGGTCGCGCTGGGGCTGCTGGAGGCGGACGCGGTCGGCTTGGCCGAGCCGGTCTCCTCAGCGACCGAGGAGCCGTCGTTCTTGTCGTCGCCACTGAAAAGCGTGAAGCCGACGAATCCGACGACGGCGACGATCGCGGCGACCATCGCGGCCGTCCAGTTCGGACGGCGGGGTTCGGGGCGGATGCGTTCGGCATCGAACAGCGGCGCCGCCGGGGTCGGCTCGGGCCGGCCGCCGTGTTCGGCGTCGAATTGGTTGATCAAGACCTCAGGGTCGAGCCGGACGGCACGCGCGAGCACACGAATGTGCCCCCGGGCGTACACATCCCCGCCGCAGCGGGAGAAGTCGTCCTGCTCGATCCCCTGCACTATGGGGACGCGCACCCGGGTGGCGGAACTGACCTCGTCGACGGTCAGCCCGGCGGCGATGCGGGCCTGCTGGAGGGCGCGACCGACGGAAGGCCGGTCTTCTTCGGGGGAGTTGCCGTCTTCGAGAGCGTTGCCGATGGACACGGGGGCGCCTTTCGAGCGTGTAGCCACCTGCTGGAGGTTCAGTCTAGGGGTGTGGCGAAAGGGTGGGGCAAGCGGGAGGACGGAGTTTGTCCGCCATCGGGATTGTCCTGTGACCTGCGGTCTGGGACCTCACTCCGCCACCTCCCTCAACTTGACGTCTCGGCAGGGGAAACGGTTGCCCGCCATACCCTTATGAGTGAGCCTCCCCGCGGATCACCGCGAGCACGCCATCCAATTCGTCCGGCTTGACAAGCACATCGCGCGCCTTGGAGCCCTCGCTGGGGCCGACCACGTTGCGTGACTCCATGAGATCCATCAGTCGCCCCGCCTTGGCGAAGCCCACCCGCAGCTTGCGCTGGAGCATCGACGTGGACCCGAATTGCGTGGAAACTACCAGCTCAGCGGCCTGGCACAGCAGATCGAGATCATCACCGATGTCCTCGTCGATCTCCTTCTTCTGCGCCGTCCCGACGGTGACGTCCTCCCGGAAGACCGGCGCCATCTGCTCCTTGCAGTGCGCGACGATCGCCTGGACCTCGGCCTCGGTCACGAACGCGCCCTGCATCCGGACCGGCTTGTTCGCGCCCATCGGCAGGAACAGTCCGTCGCCCTTGCCGATCAGCTTCTCGGCGCCCGGCTGGTCCAGGATGACCCGGCTGTCGGCCAGCGAGGAGGTGGCGAAGGCGAGCCGCGAGGGCACGTTCGCCTTGATCAGACCGGTGACGACGTCCACCGAGGGCCGCTGGGTGGCCAGCACCAGGTGGATGCCCGCCGCGCGGGCCAGCTGTGTGATCCGCACGATGGAGTCCTCGACGTCCCTCGGCGCGACCATCATCAGGTCGGCCAGCTCGTCGACGATCACCAGCAGATACGGATACGGCTTGAGTTCCCGCTCGCTGCCCTCGGGCTGCTTCACCTTTCCGGAGCGCACCGCCGCGTTGAAGTCGTCGATGTGGCGGAAGCCGAACGCGGCGAGGTCGTCGTAACGGAGATCCATTTCGCGGACGACCCACTGCAGGGCCTCGGCCGCGCGCTTCGGATTGGTGATGATCGGTGTGATCAGATGCGGAATGCCCTCGTACGCGGTCAGCTCCACGCGCTTGGGGTCGACCAGCACCATGCGCACGTCGTCCGGGGTCGCGCGCACCATGACCGACGTGATCAGGCAGTTGATGCACGACGACTTTCCGGAACCGGTCGCGCCGGCCACCAGCACATGCGGCATCGTGGCCAGGTTGTGCGCCACGTAGCCGCCTTCGACGTCCTTGCCGAGCCCGACGATCATCGGGTGCGTCTCACCGGACGAGTCGGCCGAGCGCAGCACGTCTCCGAGGTTGACCATCTCGCGGTCGCTGTTGGGGATTTCGATGCCGACCGCCGACTTGCCGGGGATCGGACTGATGATCCGCACATCGGGGCTGGCGACGGCGTACGCGATGTTCTTGGTCAGCGCCGTGATCCGCTCGACCTTGACGGCCGGGCCCAGCTCCACCTCGTAGCGGGTGACCGTCGGGCCACGGGTGAAGCCGGTGACCGCCGCGTCCACCTTGAACTCCGAGAACACCTTGGACAAGGAGTCCACCACGGCGTCGTTGGCGGCGCTGCGGGTCTTGCCGGGGCCGCCGCGCTCCAGGAGGTCGAACGAGGGCAGTGAATAGGTGATGTCGCCGGAGAGCTGCAGCTGCTCGGCGCGCGGCGGCAGCGGTTCGCTCGGCTCGACGGCACGCCGGGTGCGGTCGGGGACCTCGGCCCGCTCCGCCGCGGCGGACTCGTCCGCGCGGCCCTTCTTGCCCTTGACCGGCACGGCCTTGCCGGAGTCGCGCGTGCCCGGCACGTCGCCGGTGCCGGACTCGTCGTCGCGCTCGACCGAGATGCCGCTGCTGAGCCCGGCGACGAGCGGTGAGGGCTGGACGCCGTGCAGCACCGCGCCGTCGAGCGAGGCCGCCGCGGCGGCCGCCACGTCCACGGCGTCCATGGGGCGGTCCAGCGGAAGCTGCCCGGACGGCTGCCGACGCGATCGCCGGCGCTTGCCCAGAGCCTCCTCCTCGGCCTGCTCAGCGGCGCTCGCGGCGTCCGGGCCCTCCTTGTCCAGCGAGGTCCTGCGAGGCCGCCTCGCGGGCTTCTCGCGCCACTCATCGGCGTACTCGCCGGCGTCGGTGTCATCGGTGTACGCCGGCTCCTCGTCCCGCACCAGGCCGAGCCGGACGCCGAGCGCCCGCAGCCGCTGCGGAATCGCGGCGACCGGGGTCGCGGTGACGACCAGCAGCCCGAAGACGGTGAGCAGCACCAGCAGCGGTACGGCCAGCACATCGCCCATCGCGTAGATCAGCGGCCGGGAGACGGCCCAGCCGATCAGCCCGCCCGCGTCCTGGATCGCCGCGTCGCCCTGGCCGCGCCCGGGGGCGCCGCAGGCGATGTGGACCTGTCCGAGGACGCCGATCACCAGCGCCGACAAGCCGATGACGATCCGCCCGTTGGCCTCGGGGCGTTCGGGGTGGAGGAACAGCCGCCCGGCGATGGCGCCCAGAAGTATCGGCACCACCAGGTCCAGGCGTCCGAAGGCACCGGTGACGAGCATCTCGACCAGATCGCCGACCGGGCCCTGGAGGCTGGACCACGTGCCGCCGGCGACGATCAGGGCCAGGGCGAGCAGCAGCAGGGCGCTGCCGTCCTTGCGATGGGCCGGGTCGAGCCCCTTCGCGCCGCGCCCTATGGAACGGAACATCGCCGCGACGGCGCGCGCGAGGCCCATCCAGACGGCGCGCGCCGCGCGGTACACACCGCTGGTGGGGCTGGGCGCGGGCGGCGGCGGGGCCTTGGCGGCCGCCTTCTTCTTCGGGGCCGCCTTCTTCACGGGCGCGGTGGACTTCTTGGCGGGCGCCTTGCCAGCCGCCGCCTTCTTCGCGGGCGCCTTCTTCACCGCGCCTCCGGACTGCCCGGCGCGCTTCTTCGAGGTGCCCGCCGTGCTCTGGGAACCCTTGCCGGACGTACGAGAGGCCATGGGGGCGAGATTACCCGCGTCCGCCGTACGGAGCACGTATGGCATGGGCATCCGGCGCCACTGAGGTCACACCCGTGCCGCATCCGGGCGCGACACCGGCCGGTCGGTGAAGGGAGAGTGACAGGACGTCAACGGCCCGGTGGCCACGCGGTGGTGCGGGGCTCAGTTCTGCGAGGGGACCTGGCCCGCTCCGCTGCCCGCACCGGGCTCCAGCGCGTCCAGGGCCCGGCGCAGACCGGTGAGCTTGCGCTCCAGATGGGCCGCGGTGGCCACCGCCGCCGCGTCGGCCGACTCGTCCAGCTGCTTGGACAGCGCCTCGGCCTGCTCCTCCACGGCGGCGAGCCGGGCGGACAGCTCGGCCAGCAGCCCCGCCGACTCCTTGTCACCGGCGGCCGGCTGACCGCCCTCCAACTGGAGCCGCAGCAGGGAGGCCTGCTCCCGCAGCTGGCAGTTCTTCATATACAGATCGACGAAGACCGAGACCTTCGCTCTGAGCACCCACGGGTCGAAGGGTTTGGAGATGTAGTCGACCGCACCCGCCGCATACCCGCGGAAGGTGTGGTGCGGCCCGTGGTTGATCGCGGTCAGGAAGATGATCGGGATGTCCCGGGTCCGCTCCCGCCGCTTGATGTGCGCCGCGGTCTCGAAACCGTCCATGCCCGGCATCTGGACGTCCAGCAGGATCACCGCGAAGTCGTCTGTCAGCAGCGCCTTGAGCGCTTCCTCCCCTGACGATGCCCGCACCAGGGTCTGATCGAGCGCGGAGAGAATGGCCTCCAGCGCCAGCAGATTCTCCGGCCGGTCATCGACCAGGAGGATCTTGGCCTTCTGCACCATGCCCCGTCCTCCTCGTCCCGGCTTGGGGTCTCCCCAGCTCGATGCGCTGGGGGAAGCACCGGGCGCCGCCCCAGGGGACGACTCCCTTGCGTCGCCCGTCCTTGTGCCGGTCATGGTAGCCGCACCCCGCTGTTCGCCACACCCTGTCACCGCGATGTCACTGTGCACGTAGCAGAAACGCGGCGGGAGACCAGAAGGTTCCCCGATTCCCGCGTTCCCACACGTGTTCGGCGACAGTCAGTCAACACCACGATGGCATCCGGTGTCCCATCGGACACTCCCCTGCCTTTCACCTGGTCACTCATCCGACATCCACTGCTCCATCACCGTCAGGAGATGATCGGTGTCGACAGGCTTGGTGACATAGTCCGACGCGCCCGCCTCGATGCTCTTCTCCCGGTCGCCCTTCATCGCCTTCGCGGTGAGCGCGATGATGGGCAGCCCGGCGAACTGCGGCATCCTGCGGATCGCCGCCGTCGTGGCGTAACCGTCCATCTCCGGCATCATGATGTCCATCAGGACGAGCACCACATCGTCGTGCTGCTCCAGGACTTCGATGCCCTCCCGCCCGTTCTCGGCGTAGAGCACCTGCAGGCCGTGCTGTTCCAGCACGCTGGTGAGCGCGAAGACGTTACGGATGTCGTCGTCGACGATGAGCACCTTCTCACCGTGGAAGCCGCCCGCGGGCTCCGGTGCCACCAGATCCTGACCGCCCAGCATCCACGGCTCGGACGCCTGCGGCTGCCGACTGCCGGAGCGGCCGCCGTTCCGGCCGGTGTCCCTGCGGATCTCCGGGGCGGGGGGCTGCGGTTCGGAGGCCTGTGACGGCTCCTGCTCGGCCCGCTGACGCCGCCGGAAGAGCCCGGCGGCCCCACGGGTCCGCTGCGCCGTGGCGTCGGCGGTGACGTCGTGCTCGACCTCCTGCTCCGCCCCGGCGCCCGGCTCGTCGTCCTCCGCGCCCTCGGACGGGTCGTACGCCTCCAGCGCGGGCGGACCCGCGCTGCCCGGCGTGAGCTGCGGGAAGCCCTGCGGCGGCAGCTCGCTGGGGTGCAGCGGCAGGTACAGCGTGAACGTCGAGCCACGGCCCGGCTCACTGGCCGCGTGGATCTCACCGCCGAGCAGCCGGGCGATCTCCCGGCTGATGGACAGGCCGAGGCCGGTGCCGCCGTACTTCCTGCTGGTGGTCCCGTCGGCCTGCTTGAACGCCTCGAAGATGACCCGCATCTTGCTCGCGGCGATGCCGATACCGGTGTCGGTGACCGAGAAGGCGATCATGTCGGCATCCGGGTCCCGCAACGCGCCGTGTTCCAGCAGCTGTTCCCGGATGGCGTTGGGCACGTCCACCCCTGCGGGCCTGATGACCAGCTCCACCGCGCCGCCGTCGGTGAACTTCACCGCGTTGGACAGCAGGTTACGGAGCACCTGCAGCAGCCGCTGCTCGTCGGTGTGCAGCGTCGCCGGAAGCTCCGGCGAGACCCGGACGGAGAAGTCCAGGCCCTTCTCGGCGGTCAGCGGCCGGAACGTCGCCTCCACGTAGTCGACGAGCTGCACCAGGGCGATCCGCGTCGGGCTGACGTCCATCTTGCCCGCCTCGACCTTGGACAGGTCGAGGATGTCGTTGATCAGCTGCAGCAGGTCCGAACCGGCGCCGTGGATCGTCTCGGCGAACTCCACCTGCTTCGGCGAGAGATTGCCCTCGGCGTTGTCCGCGAGCAGCTTGGCGAGGATCAGCAGCGAGTTGAGCGGCGTGCGCAGCTCGTGCGACATGTTCGCCAGGAACTCGCTCTTGTAGCGCATCGAGACCGCGAGCTGCTCGGCGCGCTCCTCCAGGACCTGCCGGGCCTCCTCGATCTCGGTGTTCTTGACCTCGATGTCGCGGTTCTGCCGGGCCAGCCGCTCCGACTTCTCCTCCAGCTCCGCGTTGGACGACTGGAGCGCCTTCTGCCGGTTCTCCAGCTCGGCCGACCGCTCCCGCAGCTGCTCGGTCAGCTCCTGGGACTGCTTGAGCAGCACCTCGGTCTTGGTGTTGACGCTGATGGTGTTGACGCTGGTGCCGATCATCTCGGCGATCTGGTTGAGGAAGTCCTTCTGGATCTGCGCGAAGGGCTGGAACGAGGCCAGCTCGATCACGCCGAGCAGCTGGCCCTCGAAGAGCACCGGCAGCACGATCACATGCGCCGGGGCCGCCTCGCCGAGCCCGGAGGCGATCTTGAGGTAGCCCGGCGGCACGTTCTCGATCAGGATCGCGCGCTTCTCCTCGGCGACCGTGCCGATGAGCGTCTCACCCGGCCGGAACGACGTGGGCATCGAGCCGATGGAGTAGCCGTACGAGCCGATCAGCCGCAGCTCGTAGCCCTCCTCGGCGGTGCTGTCCGCGACCACCTCGGTGCCGTCGCCGATCGGGACCGCCAGGAAGAACGCGCCGTGCTGAGCGGAGACCACCGGGGTCAGCTCGCTCATGATCAGCCGGGCGACGTCCTCCAGATCGCGCCGTCCCTGCATCAGACCGGAGATCCGGGCGAGGTTGCCCTTCAGCCAGTCCTGCTCCTTGTTGGCGAGCGTGGTCTCGCGCAGGTTGGCGATCATGGTGTTGATGTGGTCCTGGAGGACCTGGATCTCGCCGGAGGCGTCCACGTCGATCTTGAGGTTGAGGTCGCCGCGGGTCACCGCGGTCGCGACCTCGGCGATGGCGCGCACCTGACGGGTCAGGTTCCCGGCCATCTCGTTCACCGACTCGGTGAGGTCCTTCCAGGTGCCGGCCACGTCCCGCACCCGGGCCTGACCGCCCAACTGACCCTCGGTGCCCACCTCACGGGCAACCCGGGTCACCTGGTCGGCGAACGACGACAGCTGGTCCACCATCGTGTTGATCGTGGTCTTGAGTTCGAGGATCTCGCCCCGCGCCTCGATGTCGATCTTCTTGGTCAGATCACCCTGGGCGATCGCCGTGGTGACCATCGCGATGTTGCGCACCTGTCCGGTCAGGTTGGACGCCATCGAGTTCACGGACTCGGTGAGGTCCTTCCACGTACCCGAGACGCCCGGCACCCTCGCCTGACCGCCCAGGATGCCGTCCGTGCCCACCTCGCGCGCCACCCGGGTGACCTCGTCCGCGAACGAGGACAGCGTCGTCACCATCGTGTTGACGGTGTCGGCCAGCGCCGCGACCTCGCCGCGCGCCTCGACCGTGACCTTCTTCGTCAGATCGCCGTTGGCGACCGCCGCCGAGACCTGCGAGATGTTGCGCACCTGGATGGTCAGGTTATTGGCCATCAGGTTCACGTTGTTGCTGAGGTCCTTCCAGATGCCGGTCACGCCCGGCACCCGCGCCTGACCGCCCAACTGGCCTTCCGTACCCACCTCACGGGCCACTCGGGTGACCTGCTCGGCGAACGACGACAGCTGGTCCACCATCGTGTTCACGGTGGTGACCAGCTCCAGGATCTCACCCTTGGCGTCCACCGTGATCTTCTTCGACAGGTCGCCCTTGGCGACCGCCGTCGTCACCTCGGCGATCGAACGCACCTGGGACGTGAGGTTGTTGGCCATGCCGTTGACGGACTGGGTCAGGTCCTTCCAGGTGCCGGAGACCCCCTGCACCTCGGCCTGACCGCCCAACTGGCCTTCCGTGCCCACCTCGCGGGCGACCCGGGTGACCTCCTCCGCGAAGGACGACAGCTGGTCGACCATCGTGTTGAGGGTGTTCTTCAGCTCCAGGATCTCGCCCCGGGCGTCGACGTCGATCTTCTGCGAGAGGTCACCGCGCGCGACCGCCGTGGCGACCTGCGCGATGTTACGGACCTGGGCGGTCAGGTTGCCCGCCATGCCGTTCACCGAGTCGGTCAGATCGCGCCAGACGCCCGCGACGCCGGGCACCTGCGCCTGACCGCCCAGCCGGCCGTCCGTACCCACCTCACGGGCGACCCGGGTCACCTGCTCGGCGAAGTCGGACAGCTGGTCCACCATCGTGTTGATGGTGTTCTTCAGCTCCAGGATCTCGCCGCGCGCGTCCACCTCGATCTTCTGCGACAGATCGCCGCGCGCGACCGCCGTGGTCACCTCGGCGATGGAACGCACCTGCGAGGTCAGGTTCCCCGCCATCGAGTTGACGGAGTCGGTCAGGTCCTTCCAGGTGCCGGAGACCCCCTGCACCTCGGCCTGACCGCCCAGCCGGCCCTCGGTGCCCACGTCCCGCGCCATGCGGGTGACCTGGTCGGCGAACGAGGAGAGCTGATCCACCATCGTGTTCACGGTGTTCTTCAGCTTGAGCATCTCGCCGGAGACATCGACGGTGACCTTCTGCGACAGATCGCCGTTCGCCACCGCGGTCGTCACCTGCGCGATGTTGCGCACCTGTCCGGTGAGGTTGCGGAAGGCCGTGTTCACCGAATCGGTCAGGTCCTTCCACGTACCCGCCGCACCCGGCACCTGCGCCTGACCGCCCAGCTCACCCTCGACACCGATCTCCCGGGCCACCCGGGTCACCTCGGCACCGAAGGACTGCAGCTGGTCCACCATCGTGTTGACGGTGTTCTTCAGCTCCAGCATCTCGCCGGCCACGTCCACGGTGACCTTCTGCGACAGATCGCCGTTCGCCACCGCCGTCGTCACCTGCGCGATGTCCCGCACCTGCGCCGTGAGGTTACGGAACGCGGTGTTCACCGAATCGGTGAGATCCTTCCACGTACCCGCCGCACCCGGCACCTGCGCCTGACCGCCCAGCAGCCCCTCGGCGCCGACCTCGCTGGCCACCCGCGTGACCTCGTCCGCGAAGGTGCGCAGGGTCTCCGTCATCGTGTTGATCGTGTCGGCCAGCTGCGCGACCTCGCCGCGTGCGCTCACCGTCACCTTCTGCGACAGATCACCGTTGGCGACCGCCGTCGTGACCTGGGCGATCCCGCGCACCTGGGCGGTGAGGTTCCCCGCCATCAGGTTGACCGAGTCGGTCAGGTCCTTCCAGACGCCCGCGACACCCGGCACCTTGGCCTGGCCGCCGAGTTCACCCTCGGTACCCACCTCACGGGCGACCCGCGTCACCTCGGCGGCGAACGACGAGAGCTGGTCCACCATCGTGTTGACGGTTTCCTTCAGCTCCAGCATCTCCCCGGACACGTGAACCGTGACCTTCCGGGACAGATCACCCTTCGCCACCGCCGTCGTCACCAGGGCGATATCCCGCACCTGAGCGGTGAGCCGGGACGCCATCGTGTTGACGGACTCCGTGAGGTCCTTCCACGAACCCGACATACCGCGCACCCGGGCCTGGCCGCCCAGCTTGCCCTCGGTGCCGACCTCACTCGCGACTCTCGTCACCTCGTCGGTGAACGCCGAGAGCTGATCCACCAGCCCGTTGACGGTGCGCCCCACCTTCAGGAACTCACCGCGCAGCGGATGCGCCGACCCGTCGGCACCCTGTGCCCGCAGGTCCATGCGCTGTTCCAGATCGCCCTCGGCGACCGCGGACAGCACCCGGCCCACCTCGGACACCGGACGCACAAGATCGTCCACCAAGGCGTTGGACGCGTCAATAGCCGCCGCCCACTGCCCCTCACAGGCTCCGGTCTCCAGCCGCTCCGTGAGCTTTCCCTCACGGCCGACCACCCGCCGCACCCGGGTCAGCTCACCCGTGAGCTGCAGATTCCGCTCCGCGACCTCATTGAAGACCGCGGCGATTTCGGACATCACGCCCTCGCCCGAGACCGTCAGCCGCTTGCGGAAGTTGCCGTCCCGCATCGCCGTCATCGCGGTCAGCAGCCGATTCAGGGCCGCTGTATCCACTTCGGTCGTCCCATTGTTCCGGGACCGTCCGCCTTTCGCGCGCGTATTCGTGCCCCGCGCCGCTGCGCCAGACTCCACCGTGTCCCTCCCGCAGGGTTGACCGTCCTCGTCGGGTTCTTCTTCCAGCTTGCCCAGTGTTTCACCATGGCCCAACCAGGCCATAACAGTTCGGCAGCATCGCACACCGGCGCCAGCCCCCTCCGAGTGGAATCACGGCGGACCGGCATTCGCGGGGGCGGTTGAGGTAAGTAACCTGGCATCCGGCCAGGCATCGGAGGGGCACTGCGTCATGGGTGAGCAGTTCACCGAGACACACATGAGGAGATCTGTGATCACCGCGCGGGCAGCCGCCACCTTCGAGCCGGTGGGACGATCGGTCGCCGCCGCCCGCACCTTTGTCCGGGACACCCTGCAGGGCTGGGGCCTGGCCGACATCGTGGACGACGCCGTCGTCCTCACCAGCGAACTCGTCACCAACGCGGTGGTGCACGCCGGTACCACCGCCGATGTCGTGTGCATCCGCGCGGACACCGGAGTCCGCGTCGAGGTCGCCGATCGTTACCCCGAACGAGAAGTTCCGCTCCAGAGCAACGGCGGCCACCATTTCGGCAGCCCAGATCGCGAAGGCGGCCGTGGTCTGCTACTGTGCGCCGCACTCGCCGCACGCTGGGGTGTCGAGTACTCGGCCACCCACAAGCAGGTCTGGTTCCAGCTCGACTTTCCCGAACGGCCGGCGGGCACCCGGGCCGCCGGGCCCGCGCTGCCCTCCAGCGCCCTGCCGATCGCCGACTCCCGGGTCCGGGTCGCGGTCGTCCAGGTCGACAGCGACGGCCTCATCAGCGCCTGGAACGACGACGCTCAGGAACTGTTCGGCTACAGCCCGGAACAGATCGTCGGCAAGCCGCTCACCGATCTCGCCGCCTGGCCGCACACCCCCGGCACCAGCACCGGTGTCGCCGAGGCGCTCCAGCTCTCCCGCTGGGAGGGCTCGTACGGCATCCGCGGCGCTGACGGCCGGGTCTCCCCCGTCTACGCCTCCCACCTGCGCGTCCGCGACGCCGACGGCGATCCCTCCACCGTCTGTCTGCTGGTCCGCGACCGCGAGCGCGCCGTGCTGCAGAGCCCGATGCGCGGCGCCGCGGCCGACACCTCCGACTCCTCCGAGCGCGGTCCGGCCAGCGACGCCTTCGAGGTCTTCATCGGCTCCCCAGCCCCCGACGACCTCGACGGGCTCCTCCAGCGCACCGTAGAACGCGCCCGTGACATGCTCGACGGGGACGCCGCCTATCTGCTGCTCGCCACCGACGACGAGACCGAACTGGAGGTGCGCGCCTCCACCGGGCTGCCGTCCGCCCGGCAGCGCTTCGCCCGCGTGCCCGTCGAAGCGGGCACCGGACGCTACGGGTCGGCCCGGATGCCCGCCGTCCACGAGGACCTCTCCGCTGTGCCCGGCGCGGTGCCCCTGCTCGTCAACACCGGTATGCGCTCGGTCGTCACCGTCCCGCTCAAGGTCGAGGGCCGGCTGACCGGCTCGCTCGGCGTCGCCGCCGAGGCCCCCGGCCGCTACAGCAACGAGGAGGCGCTGCGGCTCCAGTTCGCCGCCGACCGCATCGCGCTCGCCGTCGAACGCGCCCGCCTCACCGAGCTGGAGCGGCTGCGCCGGGGCTCCCTGTCGTTCCTCGTCGAGGCGTCCGATCTGCTCGCTGGCACGCTCGACCGCGACCAGACACTGGCGCTCATGGCACAGATGACGGTCCCGACCCTGGCCAGTTGGTGCGCCGTCTATACGGTCGCCGACCAGGCGTCCGACCCGGAGCTGTCGTACGTCCTGCATGAGGACGAGGACCGGATCGACGGGCTCAAGGCCCTGCTCACCAAGATCGACCCACCGGAGCAGGTGCCCACCGGCGGCGCCCGCGGCTGGACCGGCCCCTACGAGGCGGCCCACGCGGCCGCGCTGCGCACCTCGCTGCGCAGCCTCAGCCTCGGCGACTCCGCCCGGCCCTCCTCGGGCCCGGGTGCCTCGCTCGCGACCGCGTCGGCCGTCGGCGGCGAGACGGTCGTGCTGCCGCTGGTGGCCCGTAACCGCGTCATCGGCATGCTCACCCTCGGCAAGCCCACCGACGAGCACTTCCGCCAGGAGAACCTGGAGCTGGCCGAGGACCTGTCGCGCCGGGCGGCGCTCGCGCTCGACAACGCGCGGCTCTACTCGGAGCGCACCGCCATCAGCCAGTCCCTGCAGCGCAGTCTGCTGCCGCCCGAGCAGCCCGAGGTCCCCGGCGTCGAGGTCGAGGTCATCTACCGGGCCGCGGGCGAGGGCAATGAGGTCGGCGGTGACTTCTACGACCTCTTCCCGATCCGCGACGGCGCGTACGGCTTCGCCATCGGCGACGTCTGCGGCACCGGGCCGGAGGCCGCCGCGGTCACCGGTCTCGCCCGGCACGCGCTGCGGCTGCTCGCCCGCGAGGGCTTCGGCGGCCCGGCGGTCCTGGAGCGGCTCAACGCGGCGATCCTCGACGAGGGCGCCCGCAGCCGCTTCCTCACCCTCCTCTACGGGGAGCTGTGGCCGCAGCAGGACGGCGGCGCGGTGCTCAAGGTCGTCTGCGCGGGCCATCCGCTGCCGCTCCGGCTGCGCCAGGACGGCTCCATCGAGGCGGCCGCCGAACCGCAGCCGCTGCTCGGCGTGATGGACGACCTGGAGCTGTACGAGCAGACGGTGACCCTGGACCCCGGCGACGTCCTGCTGTGCGTCACCGACGGGGTGACGGAGCGGCGCGAGGGCACCAGGATGCTCGGCGACGACGGCCTGGTCGACGTGCTCACCACCTGCACCGGACTCACCGCGGGAGCGGTGGCCGCCCGGGTGCTGCGCGCGGTCGAGCGCTTCGCGGCGGAGCCGCCGTCCGACGACATGGCGATTCTCGCGATGCGCGTCCCCGAGAAGCAGGACGCCTGATCACCACGGGCTGATGATGATGGCCGGGGCACTATCGGTGCCCCGGCCCTTTTCCATATGACGAGCTTGAACATGACGAAGGCCCCCGCCGGTTGGCGGGGGCCTTTCGCAGGAGAGCCCCAATACGGAATCGAACCGTAGACCTTCTCCTTACCATGGAGACGCTCTGCCGACTGAGCTATTGGGGCGCGGCAACGGGATAGATCATACCCGAACTCGAGTGCGCTCTCGACCACCCGCCCCTTCGACCGCTCAGGCCGCTGACTGCAACAGGCCTCCCAGTGCGTTGCAGGCCGAGACCACGCGCTGCAACTCCCGCCGGGACATCGCCGGGTCGACAGGGAGGGCGAGGCATTCGTCGGCCGCCCGCTCCGTCTCCCCGAGCCACAGATCGCGCCGGAAGCGCGCTGTGCGGTGTGCCGGGGTCTGAATGGGCACGTGGCACACGACGCCGCGAGAACGCAGCGTACGGGCGAACGCGTCCCGGTCCGGGCGTCCATTGCCCGGGACCCTCACGACGTACTGCTGATAGGTGTGTTCCATGCCGGGCTTGGCCGCGGGAGTGACGACTCCGCGCAACTTTCCGTTCAGATAGGCGGCATTGGCCTGTCGGCGCAGGATCTCGCCGACCGGTTCGCATACCGCGCCGTGTCCGATCACCAGCACGCCGTGGCGCTGCCCCAGCTCCGTGAGACGCGCCATGTCGGCCGGGTGTCCGAAGGTGTCTATGGCCACGATGGCAGCGGTCCGGGGCGTGAGCGCCGCGGCGACCGCGTCTGGATGTATGCAGAAGGTCTGGGCGTCGATGTCCGCGAACACCGGCCGCGCGCCGGCCAGGAGCACCGCTTCCGCCGCTTCGGGTGTGCCGTAGGACGGCACGATCACCTCGTCGCCCGGCCGTACGCCCGCCCGGGTCAGCTCACGCCACAGCTCATCCGTTGGAGTCCCCATGAACGGCATGTTGCCCAGGCAACATGAACACCGAGTGGCCCGCAACACAACAAAAAGAGAGGCCTGTCGGGAACCGAAGTTCCGACAGGCCTCTCTCCAATATTTGTTCGGCGGCGTCCTACTCTCCCACAGGGTCCCCCCTGCAGTACCATCGGCGCTGAAAGGCTTAGCTTCCGGGTTCGGAATGTAACCGGGCGT
>NZ_JBSFGE010000043.1:0-37297 GCF_053596435.1 Streptomyces sp. NPDC001700 | reverse complement strand
TGTCGAAGATGACGCTGGCGTCCTCACCCGGATAGGTGAACCGCATGACCGCCGCGTGGTCGGTGGGCGCGATGTCGGCCTTGAGGCCGTTCTCGCGACGCGCCCGCAGCGCCCGCCGCGCCGCCGCCGGGCGGCGGCGCGTAGGCCTGCGGCGGGTGGTACGGCCGCTCGGGCTGCGGCTGGGCGGCCCGCTCACTGGGCAGCGGGCTCGACGTACGCCGCTCGGACTGCGACTCGGCCTGCGGCGCGGGCTGCGACTCAGGCTGGGGGTCCGACGCGGGCACGGGACGCAGCTTCCGGGTCTCCGTCACCGTGCCCCCGTGGGAGTCGGCGCCCCCCTGGGAATCGGAGGCGGGGCCACGGGCGTCTTTCCTGGCGGACGTGCCGCCCGCGGAGGACGGGGGCTTCGATCCCGGACGCCCCTCGGCTCCCGTGCCGCCACCCGCTCCGCCCGTGGCTCCACTCACGACTTACTCCTCGGTCGTCTCATCGGCCGGGGGCGGCGTGCCCCCGGCCGCCTCGGACGCGGCCTCCTCGGCTGCCTCGATCGCGGTCTCGATGACGTCCTCGACCTCTTCAGCCTCACGACCGGCCTCGGCGTTCCGGGCGATGCCGACGACGGCATCGCGCTTGCCCAGGTTGATCAGTTGGACGCCCATGGTGTCACGGCCCGTCTCCCTGACCTCGCTGACCCGTGTACGGATCACACCGCCCCCGAGCGTGATGGCGAGGATCTCGTCGCTCTCCTCGACCACCAGCGCTCCGACCAGCGAACCCCGGTCCTCCACGATCTTGGCGGCCTTGATTCCGAGGCCGCCGCGACCCTGGACGCGGTACTCGTCGACGTTCGAACGCTTCGCGTACCCACCGTCGGTGGCGGTGAACACGAACGTACCGGGCCGGACGACATTCATCGAGAGCAGCTCGTCGTCCTCGCGGAAGCTCATGCCCTTCACGCCCGAGGTCGCGCGCCCCATCGGCCGCAACGAGTCATCGGTCGCCGTGAACCTGATCGACTGCGCCTTCTTGCTGATCAGCAGCAGATCGTCCTCGGCGGAGACCAGCTCGGCGCCGATCAGTTCGTCCTCGCGGCCGTCGTCCATCTCCCGGAGGTTGATGGCGATCACACCGCCGGAGCGCGGCGAATCGTAATCCTTCAGTGGTGTCTTCTTCACCAGACCCGACTTGGTGGCCAGCACCAGGTACGGCACCGCCTCGTAGTCCCGGATCGCCAGAATCCGGGCGATCTGCTCGTCCGGCTGGAACGCCAGCAGATTCGCGACGTGCTGACCGCGCGCCTCGCGGCCCGCGTCCGGGAGTTCGTACGCCTTGGCCCGGTAGACCCGGCCCTTGTTGGTGAAGAACAGCAGCCAGTGGTGGGTGGTCGAGACGAAGAAGTGGTCGACGATGTCGTCCTGCTTCAGCTTCGTCCCGCGCACGCCCTTGCCGCCGCGCTTCTGCGAGCGGTAGTCCTCGGTCTTGGTGCGCTTCAGATAGCCGCCACGGGTGATCGTGACGACGATGTCCTCCTCGGCGATCAGGTCCTCGATGGACATGTCGCCGTCGAAGGGGACCAGCTTGGAACGCCGGTCGTCGCCGAACTTCTCGACGACCGCGGTCAGCTCCTCGCTGATGATCTGCCGCTGCCGCTCGGGCGAGGCGAGGATCGCGTTGTACTCGTTGATCTTCGCCTGCAGCTCGTCGTGCTCCTGGATGATCTTCTGACGCTCCAGGGCGGCCAGCCGCCGCAGCTGCATCTCCAGGATCGCGTTCGCCTGGATCTCGTCGATCTCCAGCAGCCCCATCAGGCCGCCGCGCGCGGTGTCGACCGTGTCGCTGCGCCGGATCAGCGCGATGACCTCGTCGATCGCGTCCAGCGCCTTGAGCAGGCCGCGCAGGATGTGCGCCCGCTCCTCGGCCTTGCGCAGCCGGTAGCGGGTCCGGCGGACGATGACCTCGACCTGGTGGGTGACCCAGTTGCGGATGAACGCGTCCAGCGACAGGGTCCGCGGCACGCCGTCGACCAGCGCCAGCATGTTGGCGCCGAAGTTCGTCTGCAGATCGGTGTGCTTGTAGAGGTTGTTGAGGACGACCTTGGCGACCGAGTCCCGCTTGAGCACGATGACCAGGCGCTGGCCGGTCCGCGACGAGGTCTCGTCGCGGACGTCCGCGATGCCGCCGATCCGGCCGTCCTTCACCAGGTCGGCGATCTTCTGCGCCAGGTTGTCCGGGTTGACCTGGTACGGCAGCTCGGTGACCACCAGGCACTGACGGCCCTGGATCTCCTCGACCTCGACGACCGCTCGCATCGTGATCGAGCCACGCCCGGTGCGGTACGCCTCCTCGATGCCCTTGCGGCCCACGACCAGCGCGCCGGTCGGGAAGTCCGGGCCCTTGATGCGGTCGATCAGGGCCTCGAGCAGCTCCTCCTGGGTGGCCTCCGGGTTCGCCAGGAACCACTGGGCGCCCTCGGCGACCTCGCGCAGATTGTGCGGCGGGATGTTGGTGGCCATGCCCACCGCGATGCCCGCCGAGCCGTTGACCAGCAGGTTCGGGAAGCGGGCCGGCAGGACCGTCGGCTCCTGGTTACGGCCGTCGTAGTTGTCCTGGAAATCGACGGTCTCCTCGTCGATGTCCCGGAGCATCTCCATGGCCAGCGGCGCCATCTTGCACTCGGTGTACCGCATGGCCGCCGCGGGGTCGTTGCCCGGGGAGCCGAAGTTGCCGTTGGAGTCGACCAGCGGCATGCGCATGGACCACGACTGGGCCAGCCGCACGAGGGCGTCGTAGATGGACGAGTCACCGTGCGGGTGGTACGTGCCCATCACGTCGCCGACGACGCGGGCGCACTTGTAGAAGCCCTTCTCGGGCCGGTATCCGCCGTCGTACATCGCGTACAGCACGCGCCGGTGCACCGGCTTGAGGCCGTCCCGGACGTCGGGCAGCGCACGGCTCACGATGACGCTCATCGCGTAGTCGAGGTACGAGCGCTGCATCTCGGTCTCGAGGCCGACCGCCTCGATGCGCATGGCGGCGCCGTCGGCGAGTTCGTCGGGCGTGGTGGGGTTGTTCTCGTCGGCCATTGCTGGTCAAGTCCTTCTGTCGTCTGCGGCTGCGGGTGGCCGACTCAGATGTCGAGGAAGCGGACATCCTTGGCGTTGCGCTGGATAAACGAACGCCGGGCCTCGACGTCCTCGCCCATCAGGACCGAGAACAGGTCGTCGGCCTGCGCCGCGTCGTCCAGCGTGACCTGGCCGAGGACCCGGCTGTCGAGGTCCATGGTGGTCACGCGCAGCTCCTCGGCGTTCATCTCGCCCAGACCCTTGAAGCGCTGCACCGAGTCGTCCTTGATGCGCTTGCCCTGCTCGCGGCCGGCCTGGATCAGGGCGTCCCGCTCCCGGTCCGAGTACGCGTACTCGAAGTCGTCCCGGCCCCACTTGATCTTGTAGAGCGGCGGGCGGGAGAGGAAGACGTGCCCGGCCTCGACGAGCGGACGCATGAAGCGGAAGAGGAACGTCAGCAGCAGGGTGTTGATGTGCTGGCCGTCGACGTCGGCGTCCGCCATCAGGATGATCTTGTGATAGCGGAGCTTGGCGATGTCGAAGTCCTCGTGCACACCGGTGCCGAAGGCCGAGATCAGCGCCTGGACCTCGTTGTTCTGGAGGATCTTGTCGACCCGGGCCTTCTCGACGTTGAGGATCTTGCCTCGGATCGGAAGGATCGCCTGGTACTGCGGGTCACGGCCGGACTTGGCCGAACCGCCGGCGGAGTCACCCTCGACGATGAAGATCTCGCACTTCGACGGGTCGTTGGACTGGCAGTCGCTCAGCTTGCCCGGCAGCGACGCGGTCTCCAGCAGCCCCTTGCGGCGGGTCAGGTCGCGCGCCTTGCGGGCCGCCACCCGGGCCGTCGCCGCCTGGATCCCCTTGCGGATGATGTCCGCCGCCTCGTTGGGGTTCCGGTCCAGCCAGTCGGTCAGGTGCTCGTTGACGATCTTCTGGACGAAGGTCTTCGCCTCGGTGTTGCCCAGCTTCGTCTTCGTCTGACCCTCGAACTGCGGCTCGCCCAGCTTGACCGAGATGATCGCGGTCAGGCCCTCGCGGATGTCCTCACCGGTGAGGTTGTCGTCCTTCTCGCGGAGCAGCTTCTTGTCGCGCGCGTACTTGTTGATCAGGTACGTCAGCGCTGCCCGGAAGCCCTCCTCGTGCGTACCGCCCTCATGGGTGTGGATGGTGTTCGCGAAGCTGTAGACACCCTCGGAGTACTGGGTGTTCCACTGCATCGCGATCTCGAGGGAGAGCAGCCGCTCCTTGTCCTCGGCCTCGAAGCCGATCACCGTGGGGTGAACCAGCTCGCCCTTGCGGGAGTTGAGGTACGTGACGAAGTCGACGATGCCGCCCTCGTAGTGGTACTTCACGGAGAGCGGGTTGCCCTCCTCGTCCACATGGGCCTCGCGCTCGTCCCGCAGCGAGATCGACAGCCCCTTGTTCAGGAACGCCATCTCCTGGAAACGCCGGGACAGCGTCTCGAACGAGTACTCGGTGGTCTCGAAGATGTCCCCGTCGGCCCAGAAGGTGACCGTCGTACCGGTCTCGTCCGTGGCCTCGTTCCGGGCCAGGGGCGCGGTCGGCACGCCGGTCTTGTAGTCCTGGGTCCAGCGGTAGCCGTCGCACTTGACCTCGACCGAGACCTTCGACGACAGGGCGTTGACGACGGAGACGCCGACGCCGTGCAGACCACCGGAGACGGCGTAGCCGCCGCCGCCGAACTTGCCGCCCGCGTGCAGGACGGTGAGCACGACCTCCACGGCCGGCTTCCCCTCCGAGGGGACGATGCCCACCGGGATCCCACGGCCGTTGTCGATGACGCGGACGCCGCCGTCGGGAAGGATCGTGACGTCGATGGTGTCCGCGTGACCGGCCATGGCCTCGTCGACGGAGTTGTCGACGACTTCCTGGACCAGGTGGTGCAGGCCGCGCTCACCGGTGGAACCGATGTACATACCGGGTCGCTTGCGGACCGCGTCCAGCCCCTCCAGGACGGTGATCGCACCGGCGTCGTACGACGGCGGTGCCAGGGCCTCGCCGCCGGGGATGGACGTGATGTTTTCGATGGGGTTGCCGGAATCGGCCACGAAGCGCCCTTTCTGGCACAGCACATGCCGTCTCCGGGCAGGCAGGAGCGGCTGCGTCGTTCAACATGTGTCCGCAAGCGCTCGGTGCGCCAGCGGCGACGGTGTACTCGCTCAGTCTACCGGTAGCGCCGACAAGAATGGGGGCTTGCTGGTGCCTGAGTCCGCATGTGCCGCCCTGAACCGGTCGGCGGCGACTCCCCATATGCGGGGACGGGCTCCAAGAGGCTCACACCGCCACTCAGCGCTTCGAGCTGTCAACCACCGGCTACCGTGACCGGGGTCTCAGCCGTCACCCTGTGCTCAGGCGTCCATACAGGCCCTGAGGGCGGGTCCGGACGGGGTCCGGGAGCGGGCCGGACAGGCTTCCGGGGACGGATCCGTACGGGCCCCGGGCGACCGTCAGCCGTAGGTGTCGCCCGGGCCGGTGCTGCCGGGGGAGCGCAGCGGGCCGTAGCGCCGGGGCGGGCCGCCCGGGCCCAGCACCTTGATCAACCGCACCGTGCCCTGCCCGAGATCGGCGTTGAGCCGGGCCACCAGCTGCGGTGCGAGCAGCCGCAGCTGGGTCGCCCACGCCGTGGAGTCGCAGCGCACCGTCAACACCCGGGCATCCTCGTCGTACCGCTGCGGCTCACAGTGCTGGGCGACCTCCGGGCCGACCATCTGCGGCCAGCGGCCCATCACCCCGCCGACCGCCGCCGGGGCCTCCCAGCCCCGCTCGGTGATCAGCCGGTTGATCGCCGCACCCAGCGGGAGCGGATCGCGTCCATCGGCGCGCGCGCCGGAGCGCAAGCCCCCTCGACGCGCCTGCTTCTTCTGCTGAGCGGCCGCGCCACGGGCCCGCGCCTGCTCCTTGGCGGCGCGCAGCGCGACCCGTGCCAGATCGACTCCCGAGGGCTCGGGGGTCTTCGGGGCCTGGTCCGTCATACCCGCCGCACCTCCCCCTCGGCCACCGCGTAGCGCACGCCCGCCAGCACCTCCGGGACGTCCTCCTCCACGGCCGCCGTGACCAGCACCTGCTCCCCGGGGGCGACCAGCTCGGCCAGCCGCTCCCGGCGCCGGGTGTCCAGCTCGGCGAAGACGTCGTCGAGCACCAGCACCGGTTCGGCGCCCTCCGCGCGCAGCAGGTCGTACGAGGCCAGCCGCAGCGCGAGGGCGTACGACCAGGACTCGCCATGGCTCGCGTAGCCCTTGGCCGGAAGCCGCCCGAGCTTGAGGACGAGGTCGTCCCGGTGCGGTCCCACCAGCGTGACGCCGCGCTCGATCTCCTGTTTGCGCGCGTCGGCCAGGGCGGCCATCAGCCGCTCGTACAGCTCCTCGCGGCTGCCGGCCGCGGTCAGGTCCTCACCGGCCGAACCGCGGTACTCCAGCAGGACCGGGCCACCGCCCGGGGCCAGTTGCTCGTACGCCTTGTCGGCGAGCGGCCGCAGCACGCCGATCAGATCGAAGCGCTGGGCGAGCAGCTCGGCGCCGGTCCGGGCCAGGTGCTGGTCCCAGACGTCGAGGGTGGACAGCGCCGCGTCGCCACCGCTGCCGCCGCTGCCGCCGCGCGAGCCGTGCCGCCGGGCCAACGCGGCGGTCTTCAGCAGGCTGTTGCGCTGCTTGAGCACCCGGTCGTAGTCCGAGCGGACCCCGGCCATGCGCGGCGCACGCGCCGTGATCAGCTCGTCGAGGAAGCGGCGGCGCTCACCGGGGTCGCCCTTGACCAGGGCCAGGTCCTCGGGCGCGAACAGCACCGTGCGCAGGATGCCGAGCACATCACGCGGTTTGACCTGCGAGGACCGGTTGATGCGGGCGCGGTTGGCCTTGCCGGGGTTCAGCTCCAGCTCGATCAGCTGCTGCCGGTCCCCCTGGACCACCGCGGCCCGGACGACCGCCCGCTCGGCGCCCATGCGCACCATCGGGGCGTCCGAGGAGACGCGGTGACTGCCGAGCGTGGCGAGATAGCCGACGGCCTCGACCAGATTGGTCTTGCCCTGGCCATTGGGCCCGACGAAGGCGGTGACGCCCGGGCCCAGGGCGACCTCGGCCCGGGCGTACGAGCGGAAGTCGGCGAGCGACAGATGCGTGACATGCATGATGGGCTGCGCCGACCTCCCCCGGCAGTACTACACCCTTGAGGTGCTGCTTACTTGGTGTTCTCGACCGCGTGACCGCCGAACTGATTGCGCAGCGCGGCGACCATCTTCATCTGCGGGGAGTCGTCCTGACGCGAGGCGAAGCGGGCGAACAGGGACGCCGTGATCGCGGGCAGCGGCACCGCGTTGTCGATAGCGGCCTCCACGGTCCAGCGGCCCTCGCCCGAGTCCTCGGCGTATCCGCGCAGCCTGGTCAGGTGCTCGTCGTCGTCCAGTGCGCGGACGGCCAGGTCCAGCAGCCAGGAGCGGATGACGGTGCCCTCCTGCCAGGAACGGAACACCTCGCGGACGTCGGTGACCGAGTCCACGGCCTCCAGCAGCTCCCAGCCCTCGGCATAGGCCTGCATCATCGCGTACTCGATGCCGTTGTGGACCATCTTGGCGAAGTGGCCCGCGCCGACCTTGCCCGCGTGGACGGCCCCGGCGCTTCCCTCGGGCTTGAGCGCGTCGAAGACCGGCTGGACCTTGGCGACATGCTCGGCCGCACCGCCGTACATCAGCGCATAGCCGTTCTCCAGGCCCCAGACCCCGCCGGAGACACCGCAGTCGACGAAGCCGATGCCCTTGGCACCCAGCTCCTCGGCGTGCTTCTCGTCGTCCGTCCAGCGGGAGTTGCCCCCGTCCACGACGATGTCGCCGGGCGACAGGAGTTCGGCCAGCTCGTCGATGGTGGTCTGGGTCGCGACACCGGCGGGAACCATGATCCACACCACGCGCGGGCCCTTGAGCTCGCTCACCAGCTCACCGAGGCTGTGCACATCGGCGACGTCCGGGTTGCGGTCGTATCCGATAACGGTGTGGCCTGCGCGGCGAATGCGCTCGCGCATGTTGCCGCCCATCTTGCCGAGGCCGACGAGACCGAGCTCCATCAATGATCCTTATGCCGTAGTCAGTGCGGTTCGTACCTGGGACCGAGCCTACGCCCGCGAGTGTCCGCACAGATGTTGGCTACACCCGCTCATCCGCTCGGTCTTCGGCACCTCAGCCGCTCAGCCGGACCGGCATGATCAGGTACTTGTACGCCTCGTCCGCCTCGGCGTCCATGGCGGGCTTGCCACTGAGCAGAGCGGGCTTCGTCGACGTGGTGAAGGACAGCTGGGCGACCGGGGAGTCGATCGCGCTGAGCCCGTCGAGCAGGAACGTCGGGTTGAAGGCGATGGAGACGTCGTCACCGTCGAGCTGGGCGTCGACGCGCTCCACAGCCTGTGCGTCGTCGCTGGAACCGGCCTCCAGGATCAGCACGCCCTGCTCGAAGCTGAGCCGCACCGGCGTGTTCCGCTCGGCGACCAGGGCCACACGCTTGACGGCCTCCACGAAGGGCGCGGTCTCGATCACCGCGACGGAGTTGAACTCGGTCGGGAAGAGGGAGCGGTACTTCGGCAGGTCACCCTCGAGCAGCCGGGTGGTCGTACGGCGCCCGGCGCCCTCGAAGCCGATCAGCCCCTCGCCCGCGCCCGAGCCGGACAGCGCCAGGGCGACCGTGTCACCGCTGGTCAGCGACTTGGCGGTGTCGAGCAGCGTCTTGGCGGGGACCAGGGCGACGGCGGAGATGTCCGGCGTCTCCGGCTTCCACAGGAACTCGCGGACCGCGAACCGGTAGCGGTCGGTGGAGGCCAGCGTGACGGTGTCGCCCTCGATCTCGATCCGCACACCGGTGAGCACCGGCAGGGTGTCGTCCCGGCCGGCCGCGATGGCGACCTGGGCGGCGGCGGCGGCGAAGACCTCACCGGGGACGGTGCCGGTCGCGGTCGGCATCTGCGGCAGCGCCGGGTACTCCTCCACAGGCAGTGTGTGAAGGGTGAAGCGCGACGAGCCGCAGATGACGGTCACGCGCACACCGTCGGTGGAGATCTCCACAGGGCGATTGGGGAGAGCGCGGCAGATGTCGGCGAGAAGGCGGCCGGAGACCAGGACCGTGCCGTCGTCCTCCACGTCGGCTTCGACGGAGACGCGGGCCGAGACCTCGTAGTCGAAGCCGGAGAGGCTCAGAGCGCCTTCCTCCGCCTTCAGCAGGATGCCCGCGAGGACGGGCACCGGCGGACGGGCCGGGAGGCTGCGGGCTGTCCAGGCCACTGCCTCCGCGAGTACATCGCGCTCCACCCGGATCTTCACCGGAAACCGCCTCCTGCTGTTGCTGGCTCGCCCTGCTGGCCTTCGTCGTCGGCTGTTGTGCCGGAGACCAGTCTGACGCACGGCGCTGACAGTCGGCGCGGCTCGGGGTCAAGTCGGTGCGAGACGTGTCGGGCGGCCCGGCCCGAAGTTGTGCACAGGCCCCACTTCGAAGCGATTTCCCTGCTCTAACTCTGTGGTCGTAGTAGTAGGGCCTGTGGAAACCGTGGATAACTGCCTTTGTGCAGGTCAGCACCGCTTTTTTGTCCACCGACCCTGTGGGCGGCGCCGGTGGACAACTCACGCGTTCTGTGGACGCCGGAAAGTTCTGCACACGCGATGCACAGGAGTGGGCCGGTTCTCCCCAGCGGCGTCCCCAGTTTTACCCACCTTCCCCACAGCCCAACCCGGCTCCTCGGTGTGACGCCTTTCACTCGGTCCGGTGAGGGTGACCATTTCGTTGCCGAACAGTGGACAGGCGTGTGGAGGAGCTGTGGGTAACCCCCTTGTGCCTGTGGGCGGCCGGTGGACAACTCGAAGCACGGCCTGTGGGCAATCTCGTCGTCCACAGTCTGTGGACTGAGGTTTGCCACAATTCCACAACCGCCTGACCTCCACTGATCCCATCCTGCACCCCAAGCCTGTGGACGGATTCGGGACAACCGAGAAGTCCCCAAGGTGTGGACGGCGCATTCGCCGCTGATCTGTGGAGAACTCGCCTGTCAGGGCATGGAATCGAACAGCTGGGGAGAGCGAACGACGAAGGGCGCCCCGGGAGTTGTCCGTCCCGGAGCGCCCTTGTACGTCTCTGCGGTGTGTCACGGGGCCGCGTGGCGCCCGTCGCCGACCGGCTCTGCGGTCCGCTCAGCCGTTCTTGATGCGGTTGGTCAGCTCGGTGACCTGGTTGTAGATGGAGCGCCGCTCGGCCATCAGAGCCCGGATCTTGCGGTCCGCGTGCATCACGGTCGTATGGTCCCGGCCGCCGAACTGCGCGCCGATCTTGGGCAGGGAGAGATCCGTCAGCTCACGGCACAGATACATCGCGATCTGCCGCGCCGTGACCAGCACCCGGCTGCGGGAGGCGCCGCACAGGTCGTCCACCGTGTGCCCGAAGTAGTCGGCGGTGGCGGCCATGATCGCGGTGGCGGTGATCTCCGGGGCCGCGTCCTCGCCGCCGGGGATCAGATCCTTGAGGACGATCTCGGTGAGGCCGAGGTCCACCGGCTGCCGGTTCAGGCTCGCGAAGGCCGTGACCCGGATCAGCGCGCCCTCCAGCTCCCGGATGTTGCGGGAGATCCGGGAGGCGATGAACTCCAGCACCTCGGGCGGCGCGTTCAGCTGCTCCTGCACCGCCTTCTTGCGGAGGATCGCGATCCGCGTCTCCAGCTCCGGCGGCTGCACATCGGTGATCAGCCCCCACTCGAAGCGGTTGCGGAGCCGGTCCTCCAGGGTGACCAGCTGCTTGGGCGGCCGGTCGGAGGAGAGCACGATCTGCTTGTTGGCGTTGTGGAGCGTATTGAAGGTGTGGAAGAACTCCTCCTGCGTCGACTCCTTGCTCGCCAGGAACTGGATGTCGTCGACCAGCAGGATGTCCATGTCGCGGTAGCGCTTGCGGAACGCGTCCGCCTTGCCGTCGCGGATGGAGTTGATGAACTCGTTGGTGAACTCCTCGGAGCTCACGTAGCGCACCCGGGTGCCGGGATAGAGGCTGCGGGCGTAGTGCCCGATGGCGTGCAGCAGATGGGTCTTGCCGAGCCCCGACTCCCCGTAGATGAACAGCGGGTTGTACGCCTTGGCCGGGGCCTCGGCGACCGCGACCGCCGCGGCGTGCGCGAAGCGGTTGGAGGCACCGATGACGAAGGTGTCGAAGAGGTACTTGGGATTCAGCCGGGCGGTCGGCTCACCGGGGCCGGACGCGGGCGCGGGCTGCGCGGCGAGCGGGCCGGGGGCGCCGGTCTGCGAGGGCAGGACGGGCGGTCCGCCGCGGCCGCGCTCCAGCGGGTCGGGGAGATCATGGCGCTGCTGCTCGTACGGCGGCCGCTCGGGTGCGCCGCCGTGGCCGCCCGGTCCGCCGTGGCCCCCATGACCGCCATGACCGCCATGACCACCGGAACCGCCCGGTCCGGGGCGCTCCGGTCCGGGGCCCCGGTAGTCGCCCCGCGGCTGCTGGTCGTACGGCTGCTGGTCGTAGCCGGACGAGGAGCGCTGCTGTGACGCGTACGGATCGGCCTCGGGGAAACCGCCGAGCCGGGGCTGCTGCCAGCCGTAGTCGTCATGGGGCCGCTGCCAGGCGGCGGGCTCGGGGCGCTGCTGCTGATAGCCGGGGTACGCGGGGCGGGCGGTCGGCAGCTCGTCGGGCGCCTGGCGGCCGTAGCCGTCGCGGCTCTCGTAGCTCTCGTACCCGTCGCGACCGTCGCGGTTCTCGTATCCCTCGCGGCGGTTCTCGTATCCGTCGCGGCTGTCGCGGCTGTCGCGGCTGTCGCGCTGCGACTGCTGCGGGATGATCGGCTCACCCGCCGACTCGTCGACGGTGATCGCGATGCGGATCGGGCGGCCGCACTCCCGGCTCAGCGTTTCGCTGACGATCGGGGCCAGCCTGCCCTCCAGCACGCCCTTGGCGAACTCATTGGGGACGGCGAGCAGGGCGGTGTCGGCGACGAGGGCGAGGGGCTGGCACCGTTTGATCCAGTGCTCGTCCTTGGCTTCGACGCCCTGCCCTCCCTGACCCGTGCCTTCTCCCAGAAGCCGTTCCAGCACGCGTGGCCACACTGCGGCAAGATCGGCAGGTACGTCAGCCACAGGGCACGCTCTCTCACTCGCTGGGTGGGGGACGCCGACATGTCCCACCAAAGGTGGTTCTCGGGACGGGTGGGAAGGAATCGGAGCCCGGCCACGGTAGTCAGGCCGGGGTACAGGGTTCAAGTCGTTGTCCACAGGGTGTGTACAAATGTGCCATGTGATGTCGCCGGTCGTTCCCTTGCCCCACGGGCGGATGGAGCGGTGCGCGGTGCGGGCCGTCTGTCGGTTTGACCGGATGGCGTAACCGCGCGTACCGTAACCAGGTCGAGTTGTCGATGGCTGCTGCCGCCTGCCTCCGATGGGCAAGGGTCACGGACTTCATGATCCGTGATCGTGAAGCGGTGCACTCGGGCGTATTGCGAGCTACTCGTGGGCGCACGGTGACAGCCAGGCGATGTACCGCCACTACCCGATTCATTTCTGGAGCCCCCGAGTGAGCAAGCGCACCTTCCAGCCGAACAACCGTCGTCGCGCGAAGACCCACGGCTTCCGGCTGCGTATGCGGACCCGTGCCGGCCGCGCGATTCTCGCGTCCCGCCGTAGCAAGGGTCGCGCCAGCCTGTCGGCCTGAGCAGCCTGACCCAAGGTCCATGACGTGCTGCCTACCGAGCATCGGCTGAGGCGGCGCCAGGACTTCGCCGCCGCGGTACGACGCGGACGCAGGGCTGGTCGCCCGCTTCTCGTCGTGCACTTTCGCAGCGGCCTCACCAGCAAAAACACGGACCCGCACGCACCTGGGGAGAGTGCTCCCCCGGCGCGTGCGGGTTTCGTCGTCAGCAAGGCGGTCGGCGGTGCCGTCGTCCGCAACCTGGTGAAGCGCAGACTGCGCCATCTCATGCGGGACCGTCTCGATCATTTTCCCGCAGGTAGCCTTGTGGTCGTACGGGCGCTGCCCGGTGCGGGTGAGGCGGGTCACGACCAGCTGGCCCGCGACCTCGACACCGCAGTGCAGCGGCTACTGGGAGGGGTGCCGCGATGAAGTACCCGCTGCTGTGGTTGATCAAGCTGTACCAGTGGACCATCAGCCCCATGTTGGGACCGGTCTGCAGGTACTACCCGTCGTGCTCACACTATGGCCACACGGCCATTGACCGGCACGGCGCGGTGAAAGGAACGGCGCTGACGGCGTGGCGCATCCTGCGCTGCAACCCGTGGTCGCCCGGTGGCGTCGACCATGTGCCGCCCCGGAAGCATCCGGTGTGGCACCAGCGGCTGCGGAACCGCTTCGGCGGGCACTCCGCTGTGGAGCCTGCCGCACAGCCCGAGACCCAGCCCAACGCCCAAGGAGCCTGATTCGTGGACACGATCCTCGGTCCTCTTTATGACGTAGTTTCCTGGATCATCGTCCAGTTCCACTCGTTCTACAGCCTTCTTTTTGACCGGAACAGTGGCTGGGCGTGGGGTCTGTCCATCGTTTCGCTGGTGGTGCTGATCCGCATCTGCCTGATCCCGCTCTTCGTGAAGCAGATCAAGGCGACGCGGAACATGCAGGCGCTCCAGCCGAAGATGAAGGCGATCCAGGAGCGCTACAAGAGCGACAAGCAGCGCCAGTCCGAAGAGATGATGAAGCTCTACAAGGAGACGGGCACCAACCCGCTCTCGAGCTGTCTCCCGATTCTGGCGCAGTCGCCGTTCTTCATCGCGCTCTACCAGGTCCTCAACCACATCGCGAACAACAAGACGGTCGGCGTCATCGACCAGTCGCTGTTGGACAGCGCCCGTAACGCGCACATCTTCGGCGCTCCCCTGTCCGTGAAGTTCATGGACTCCGCTTCGAAGGTCGAGTCCCTCGGAGCGTCGCTGACGGACGTCCGCATCGTGACGATCACCATGATCGTGCTGATGTCGGCGTCGCAGTTCTTCACCCAGCGCCAGCTGATGACCAAGAACGTCGACCTCACGGTGAAGACGCCGTTCATGCAGCAGCAGAAGATGCTGATGTACGTCTTCCCGATCATGTTCGCCGTCTTCGGCATCAACTTCCCCGTCGGTGTCCTCGTCTACTGGCTGACCACCAACGTCTGGACCCTCGGCCAGCAGATGTTCGTCATCCGCCGTAACCCCACCCCGGGCAGCGTCGCCTTCGAGGCCCGCCAGGAGCGGCTGCGGGCCAAGGGCAAGCTGAAGGAGGAGCCGGCCGAGGTCGCCGCCAAGGAGGCCGCCGAGACGGCCCGTGCCAACCGCCAGCAGCCCAAGCGGCAGACCAAGTCGAAGCGCACCACCGCGGGCGGCCACGGCCACAGCAAGGCGACGGCGCAGTCGGAATCCACGGCGAAGGTGACCAAGTCCGACCAGGAGCCGACGCAGCAGAGCGCGGCGGAGAAGAAGGGCTCGCAGGGCGGCAAGCCGGCCGGCGGCTCGGCCTCCGGCTCCCGGAACACGAAGTCCGGGCAGCGCAAGGGCCAGCAGCGGCCCAAGCACCCGTCCAAGAAGTAACGAAGGAGTCCATCCGTGACGGAAGGCACCACCCCCGCCGCCGAGGGTGTCGACACCCTGACCCGCCTCGAACAGGAAGGGGAGATCGCGGCCGACTACCTCGAAGGTCTGCTGGACATCGCGGACCTCGACGGTGACATCGACATGGACGTCGAGGCCGACCGCGCAGCGGTGTCGATCATCAGCGAATCGACCAGCCGTGACTTGCAGAAGCTGGTCGGCCGTGACGGTGAGGTGCTGGAGGCCCTTCAGGAGCTGACCCGGCTCGCGGTGCACCGGGAGACCGGTGACCGGAGCCGGCTGATGCTCGACATCGCCGGATACCGGGCCCGTAAGCGTGCCGAGCTGACCGAGCTGGGCACCAAGGCCGCGGAAGACGCGAAGGGCTCCGGCGAGCCGGTGAAGCTCAAGGCGATGACGCCGTTCGAGCGCAAGGTCGTACATGACGCGGTGGCCGCCGCCGGACTGCACAGCGAGTCCGAGGGCGAGGAGCCCCAGCGCTGTGTGGTCGTACTCCCGGCCTGACCAGGCCCCGGCCTCATGGTCTCCCCGGCCCCGTCTGTGCGCAGACGGGGCCGAATCTTGTCAGCCTTACATCAGCATCGTTCAGACAGTGCTCGGTACGGAAGGACGGTCCCCGTGACGGAAGCAGCGGAGCTCCCCCCGGCGCCCGAGGAGGCTCGGGATGTATTCGGTGAGTGCTTCCCGGAGGCTGTTCGGTATGGCGAGCTGCTGGCCGATGTGGGCGTGACCCGCGGGCTGATCGGCCCGCGCGAGGTGCCGCGGCTGTGGGAGCGGCATCTACTGAACTGCGCCGTGCTCTCCGAGGTGGTGCCCGAGGGCGTCACCGTGTGCGATGTGGGCTCGGGCGCCGGTCTCCCCGGCATTCCGCTGGCCCTGACCCGCCCGGATCTGCGGATCACTCTGCTGGAGCCGCTGCTGCGCCGTACGAACTTCCTTCGGGAAGTGGTGGAGCTACTGGGCCTGGAGCATGTCACGGTCGTGCGCGGCCGGGCCGAGGAGGTCCTGGGGAAGCTTCCTCCGGTGCATGTGGTCACGGCCCGAGCGGTGGCCCCGCTGGACCGGCTGGCCGGCTGGGGGGTGCCGCTGCTGCGGCCGTACGGGGAGATGCTGCTGCTGAAGGGCGACACGGCCGAGGAGGAGCTGAAGCATGCCCGCGCGGCGCTGAGCAAGCTCGGCGTGGTGGACACCTCGGTGCTGCACGTCGGCGAGGGCGTCGTGGATCCGCTGTCCACCGTGGTGCGGGTCGAGGTCGGGGAGAGCCCCGGTGGTGTGAGGTTCGCCGCGAAGCGTGCCAAGGCGGCGCGGAAGGCGCCGCGACGTCGCCCCTGAGCCCCTGGCGTAGGCCGACCGGCCTGACGGGGTGCTCCATACAAGCTGCCTAAACTACGCATACCGGAGTGTCGCGACGGAACAACGGGCCTGCCCGTGCATCGTGTTTCACGTGAAACGTCGCTCCCTGCTGCATGGAATCATCAGTCGCGGTCGTGCGGCGGCTCTGCCCCGCGACCGTCGCCCCCGTAAAGATGTGGATTCATCCACAGGAGGACGGGCCTCGCTGGTTCACAACCCCCAAAGCATGGCAGGCTCTGTGCATCGCGAGCCTGATGTCGAGGAGAGTGAATCCTTGCGGTCCGACGCCAACATCGCGGGGCCGATGACCGATCCGGTCCCCGGCCCCCGTACCGAATCGGCGGGGGAGGACGTTTCACGTGAAACTCCGCCCCCGATGGACGACACCCCAATTGGCCGTTCCGCTCAACTGGCGGTGGAAGCGCTTGGCCGGGCTGGTGAGGGACTGCCCAGGCCGGAGCAGACCCGGGTGATGGTGGTCGCCAACCAGAAGGGCGGGGTCGGGAAGACCACGACCACGGTCAATCTGGCGGCGTCTCTCGCCCTGCACGGTGGACGAGTCCTCGTGATCGACCTCGACCCGCAGGGCAACGCCTCGACGGCGCTGGGGATCGACCACCACGCCGAAGTCCCCTCGATCTACGACGTCCTGGTCGACAGCAAGCCGCTGTCCGATGTGGTGCAGCCGGTGCCGGACGTGGAGGGGCTGTTCTGCGCCCCGGCCACGATCGACCTCGCCGGTGCCGAGATCGAGCTGGTCTCCCTGGTGGCGAGAGAGAGCCGCCTGGAGCGAGCCATCCAGGCCTACGAACAGCCACTGGACTACATCCTCATCGATTGTCCGCCCTCCCTCGGGCTGCTGACGGTCAATGCGCTGGTCGCCGGGGCGGAAGTGCTGATCCCGATCCAGTGTGAGTACTACGCTCTGGAGGGGCTCGGGCAGCTCCTGCGGAACGTCGATCTGGTGCGGGGTCATCTCAACCCCAAGCTCCATGTTTCGACGATCCTGCTCACGATGTACGACGGCCGGACCCGGCTGGCCTCCCAGGTGGCGGACGAGGTCCGCAGCCACTTCGGCGGCGAGGTGCTCCGGACGAGCATCCCGAGATCGGTGCGCATCTCCGAGGCCCCCAGCTATGGGCAGACGGTCCTCACCTATGACCCGGGATCGAGCGGTGCGCTCTCCTATCTTGAGGCGGCCCGGGAGATCGCGCTCCGTGGGGTGAACGTGCAGTACGACCCCCAGCACGCTCATGCCTTGCCCATGCCCGAGATCAGCCAGCACGACCAGCACAGCATGCAGCAGGAGGGGATTCAGTGAGTGAGCGACGCAGAGGACTGGGCCGTGGGCTCGGTGCTTTGATCCCTCCCGCGCCGAAGGGGACCGACAACGCCGGGACCGCGACGGGCGGGGGGACGGCCACGGCCTCAGGGGCCAGCACCTCACCGACCGCGGTCCCGGTGCTCACCCAGGAGCGCGGGGTGGCGGCGGCCAAGGTGGCCGGTCTGGCCGCACAGAGCGTTCCACGTGAAACCGAGCCGCCCGCCCCGCCGGAGAATGAGCCCGAGGCCGCGCCTCCGGCCCCGGTGGACGAGGTGGCCGGGGCGCACTTCGCCGAGCTGCCGCTCGACTTCATCACGCCCAACCCCCGTCAGCCGCGTGAGGTGTTCGACGAGGACGCCCTGGCCGAGCTGGTCACCTCGATCCAGGAGGTCGGCCTCCTCCAGCCGGTCGTGGTGCGGCAGCTGGCGCCGGAGCGCTATGAGCTCATCATGGGCGAGCGGCGCTGGCGGGCCTGCCGTGAGGCGGGGCTGGAGAAGATTCCCGCGATCGTCCGGGCCACCGACGACGAGAAGCTTCTGCTCGACGCGCTGCTGGAGAACCTGCACCGGGCACAGCTCAATCCGCTCGAAGAGGCGGCGGCGTACGACCAGTTGCTGAAGGACTTCAACTGCACGCATGACGAGCTGGCGGACCGGATTGGGCGTTCGCGTCCGCAGGTCTCCAACACGCTGCGGCTGTTGAAGCTCTCTCCCTCCGTCCAGCGCAGGGTCGCGGCGGGCGTGCTCTCCGCAGGCCATGCCCGGGCCCTGCTCTCCGTGGATGACTCGGAGGAACAGGACCGGCTGGCGCATCGCATCGTCGCCGAGGGGCTGTCGGTGCGGGCGGTCGAAGAGATCGTCACCCTCATGGGGTCGCGGTCGGGCGGTGCTCCCAAGGGGAAGGGACCACGGGCCGGTGCCCGGGTGTCCCCCGCGCTCACGGATCTGGCGTCCCGGCTGTCGGACCGCTTCGAGACGCGGGTGAAGGTCGACCTTGGTCAGAAGAAGGGAAAGATCGTCGTCGAGTTCGCCTCGATAGACGATCTGGAGCGGATCCTCGGCTCCCTGGCGCCGGGCGAGGGACCGGTGCTGGAGCAGCCGCTGTCCGCCGAGGACAAGGCGGAGGACGAGGACGAATGAGGCGCTGACCCCGCGGTCCGGCCGTGGGGAAGCACCTGGGGGCGGGTCGTGTTCCGATGCCATCGGAACACGACCCGCTCTTTTCGCGAGGGCGGTATCGGTGCAATCTCCGCACGGATACGATGCGATCAGGTAGGGCGGATCCATGGGAGGCACCTCATGTGGAGGGCAGGGCCATGCGATCGGTGAGCCGCACCGGACTGGTGGCCACAGGGTTGGGCCTGGGCGCTGTCGGCGGTTTCGTCGGTAGTCTGATCAGGGAGCGTAGTGCGCTGTCAGCCGCCCGTGCCGCGGGTGGCCACGGAAGTGAGGGACTGGCTTCATGGGGCGTCGGCTTGTACCGCTCACGCTGGACAACCTCCCGGACATCCCCAAGCGCTGTCGCGCGTGTGTCTTCTGGGAGCTCGACCCAGTCAGCGGCGAGGCTGCGGTAAGGGCCGGGCGTCCGGAGCTGGAGAAGGAAGCCTGGATCTCGGCCGTTCTGCTGGAGTGGGGATCCTGCGGCCGCGTGGTCTACGTCGATGAGGTGCCGGTGGGCTTCGTGCTCTACGCGCCGCCCGCGTATGTGCCGCGCTCCACGGCCTTTCCGACGAGCCCGGTCGCGGCGGATGCCGTGCAGCTGATGACCGCCTGGCTCATGCCGGGATACCAGGGGCAGGGGCTGGGCCGGGTGATGGTGCAGACCGTCGCGAAGGATCTGATCCGCCGGGGCTTCAAGGCGATCGAGGCGTTCGGGGACGCCACCTGGAAGGAACCGGCGTGTGTGCTGCCCGCCGATCACCTCCTCGCGGTGGGCTTCAAGACCGTGCGGCCGCATCCGCGGTATCCCCGGCTGAGGCTTGAGCTGAGGACGACGATCTCCTGGAAGGAGGACGTCGAGCTGGCGCTGGACCGGCTGCTCGGTGCGGTTCAGAAGGAACCGGCGCTCCGCCCCCTCTGAGCGTTCCCCGCTGACCGTTCCCCACTGACCCTTCCTCGCTGAGGGTTCCACGTGAAACACGAAGGGGCTGCCCTCTCGGGCAGCCCCTTCGTCGGTGTGGGTGAAGGCTCAGCCGATGAAGTCGGCCAGGTCGCGCTCGATCGCGGCCTTCGGCTTGGCGCCGACGATGGTCTTGGCGACCTCGCCGCCCTGGTAGACGTTGAGCGTCGGAATGGACATCACGCCGTACTTGGCGGCAGTGGCCGGGTTCTCGTCAATGTTGAGCTTCGCGATGACGATCTTGTCGGCGTGCTCGGCGGCGATGGCCTCCAGGGAGGGGGCGATCTGACGGCACGGACCGCACCACGCGGCCCAGAAGTCGACGAGTACCGGCTTGTCGCTCTTGAGGACGGTCTCCTCGAAGTCGGCGTCTGTCACGGTGACCGTGGCACCGGCCATGGCTAATCTCCTTAATCGTTGGTGCAGGGAAGGAAGCGGGATCAGACGGTGGCGTCTTCGCCGTCGCCCAGGGAGGCCAGGAAGCGCTCGGCGTCCAGGGCGGCCGCACAGCCGGTGCCGGCGGCGGTGATCGCCTGACGGTAGGTGTGGTCCACGACATCACCCGCGGCGAAGACACCCGGCAGGTTCGTGCGGGTGGAGGGCGACTCCACCTTCAGGTAGCCCTCGTCGTCCAGGTGCAGCTGGCCCTTGAACAGCTCGGTCCGCGGGTCATGGCCGATCGCGATGAACAGGCCCGTGACCGGCAGCTCGGAGGTCTCGTCCTTCTTGATGTCGCGCAGGGTCAGGCTGGCGAGCTTGCCGTCGCCGTGGATCTCCGTGACCTCGCTGTCCCAGATGAACGAGATCTTCGGGTCGGCGAAGGCACGCTCCTGCATCGCCTTGCTGGCCCGCAGCGAGTCCCGGCGGTGGACCACGGTGACCGACTTGGCGAACCGCGACAGGAAGGTCGCTTCCTCCATCGCGGTGTCACCGCCGCCGATGACGGCGATGTCCTGGTCCTTGAAGAAGAACCCGTCACAGGTGGCACACCAGGAGACGCCACGGCCCGAAAGCTCGTCCTCACGGGCCAGCCCCAGCTTGCGGTGCTGGGAGCCGGTGCTGACGATGATGGTCTTCGCGCGGTGCACCGTCCCGGCGGAGTCGGTGACGGTCTTGATGTCCTCGCTGAGGTCGACCGCGGCCACATCGTCCGGGACCAGCTCGGCGCCGAAGCGCTCGGCCTGCCCCCGCATGTTGTCCATCAGGTCAGGGCCCATGATGCCCTCACGGAAGCCGGGGAAGTTCTCCACGTCGGTGGTGTTCATCAGGGCACCACCGGCGGTCACGGATCCCTCGAAGACCAGCGGCTTCAAGGAAGCACGGGCGGTGTAGAGCGCGGCCGTATAGCCCGCGGGCCCGGAACCGATGATGATCACGTTGCGGACGTCGCTCACGGATGTCTTCCTTGTCTCTGCCGACTGCCGACTGCTGACTGGGCGACGGCGCATTCCCCGGGCTTCCGGAGAACCGCTGCCATCCCACCCAACGGATCCTACGGGTCCCGCATTCCCGCGTGCTGCCAGGCGGGCCGTGGTTGTGGGCTGTGCCTCAGCCTCGCGGATACGTACGGGTCACCAGAAGCTTCCCGGGACTGGAGTGGGAAGCGGAGACACAGGAGGCGTCGATCACGAAGGCTTCGACGAGCGAGCTGTCGGAGCGGTGCGGCAGGACGACGATGTAGGCCGTCTTGCCGTCGTAGGTGTCCTGCTGCGCGGCGAGAACGGGCTGGGACCGACCGGTCCCGCGCTGGACGCAGGAAGGAACCACCGGGTCGTTCGCGCGCAGTGGCATATCCGGAGTGTTCTGGGTGGTGACTCCGCGCGACGGGGTGGTCTTCCGCTCGGCGAGCATCTCCTGCACGCGGCCCTTGAGTGCCCCGGCGGAGAGGCCGGCCTTCGCCGTGGAGCTGGGGTCCGCGTGGGCCGTGGTGCCGGGGCCACCGTTGTCGTGATCCGAGCCACCCGGGAAGAAGAGGGTGCCGACGCCGATGACGGCGGCGGCGCACGCGCTGCCGAGCAGCACCTTGGGCCAGCGCCGGGCGCGGCCTCCACGGGCGCCTGCGGCCGCGCGGGGCGTGGCCTTGCGTCCCGGTCCGGTGGCGGCGCGCGGGCGCCCTGCGGGGCGGTCCACGGCCGGGGAGGGCCTCCCCTCCGTCACGGGGTCTGCGGGGTCGGCCGCGGGCTCGGTTTCACGTGAAACATGCTCGGTGGACGCGGGCGCTTCGGTTTCACGTGAAACCGAAGCGCGGTCACCGGGGGCGGTCGCGTCGAGGAGGGCCTCGGCTGCGAGTGCGGCGTCGATCCGGCCCGCGATGTCGTCGGGCATCCGCACCGGCCCCGGGAGGGTGCCCAGCGTCGAGCGGATCTCGTCCAGGGACGTCTGTACATCGGCACACAGCCCGCAGGTGGCGAGGTGAGTGCGCACATCGACGGTGCGGGACGGAGAGAGCAGTCCCTCGGTGAGTGCGGAGATCTCCGCGACTTCCGGGTGCTCGTCCGTGTCCGTCGAGGATGTCACGCTCGCCCACCTCCGCCCTTCACGGCATCTGTGTCAGTCGGTCCTGCCGCTGGTGGGACGGATGTCCCCTGCGACCGGTTCCTTCCCCCGCCGGAGGGGACGCTACCCCTTCCATTGGGATGGAGATGCGACAGCAGTGGGAGCAGCCGGGCGCGTCCCCGCGCGCAGCGGCTTTTCACGGTGCCGGTGGGGACATCCAGGACCTTCGCGGCCTCCGCCACGGGATAGCCCTGCATGTCGACCAGCACCAGGGCGGCACGCTGCTCGGGCGGCAGGGTGCGCAGCGCCCCCAGCAGCTCGCGATGGAGATCGCCGCGCTCGGCGGGCGCGGCGGCCGACTCATGGGGTTCCAGGAGCTGCTCGAGCCGCTCGGTGTCGTCGACGGGGGAGGTGCGACGGGAGGCGGCCTTGCGGGCCCGGTCCAGACACGCGTTGACCGTGATGCGGTGGAGCCAGGTCGTCACGGCGGACTGGCCCCGGAAGGTGTGCGCGGCGCGGTAGGCGGAGACGAGCGCGTCCTGGACCGCGTCGGCGGCCTCCTCCCGGTCGCCGAGGGTGCGCAACGCCACCGCCCAGAGTCTGTCGCGGTGGCGTCGCACGATTTCACCGAAGGCATGCGGATCGCCGGCCACGTGCTGAGCAAGGAGCTCGCCGTCGCTTGCTCCGCCGATGGTGGCGTCGTCCAACGTTGAGCCCCCTCCCCGGTCGGCCGGCTGCCCTGGGGTCAGCCGGTGAACTTCACTTCAGTGATGGCCTGCTTGTAGCCAGGGTCGCTGTACTCGTCGCCCGGTGCGCTCGGCATCGCGGTCATCCAGACGAGGACGTAGCGGCTCTTCTTGGTGCCCTTGACCTTCAGATCGGACGTCGTGGTCGACGTACGGCCCGAGGCAAGCTTCGTGAACGAGGTGACGGGGTCCCCTGGCGACGCGGATGGTGCGAGGGAATCCGTTCCGTACAGTGAGACTTCCGTGTAGGGGCCGCTGAACCGAAGCGAGAGCGAGGCGCCACCGATCTTCTGCTCCGAGCCGAGGTCGTAGACGATGCCGACCCCCTGCTTGACGCTCGGGGCGAGCTGAGGGCCATCGAAGAAGCTGTTGGTACGCCAGGCAGTCGACGTTTTCCCGTCATGGGTGAGCTTGGCCTCGCCGGGGTGCTGCGCTGCGCCGTCCGGGGCGAACTCGGCGGCGTCCTCGATCGGGATCGGCTTGCTGGCAACCTGGCCGGGCTTGTCGTCGTCCTTCTGGCTGGTGGACTTGCCGGGGTCCGGGTTGTCCTCCTTCTTCAGAAGGGTGTCCGCGAGTTGCCAGCTGCCGAGGCCCAGTGCCGCGATCAGCAGGGCCGAGACGGTCCACTTGAGGGCCCTGCCGGTACGGCTCTGCAGCGGGGGCGGCGGAGCCATGGGGACCGCGGCGGGGCCCGCCGCGCGCGACGCGCCGCCGTGGGCGGGCGGCTGGCCGTAGCCCTGCTGGTACGTGGTGCGCTGGTACGCCGGAGAGGGCGTGAAGACGGGCTCGGGCGGCCGGATGCGCGGCATGGCCGCGACCGCCTTGGACAGCTCCTCAGGGGTGGTGCAGGGCTGGTCCTGGCGGGAGGCGGTGGCGCCGTCGTTGACCAGCGCGCGCATCGCCAGCTCGGACAGCCCTCGGTGGACTCCCGCGCGGACCTGGTCGGGGGCGATCAGGCCGACGCCCTTGGGCAGCCCGGAGAGGCCGTGGGCGTCCTTGTCGTACGGCCAGCGCTGGGTGAGCGCGGCGTACAGCAGGGCGCCGATCGACTCGGTGTCGGTGCGCTGCGGGTGTTCGGAGCTGATGCCGCGCAGCGCGGCCATGACGGCGAGGCCGCGGATGCGGTACTGGCCCGACTCCGTGCGGAGCACGGATCCGGGGTTCAGCCGCAGATGGGCCAGGCCTTCGCGGTGGGCGGCGGCCATGGCCTGGGAGACCTGGCTGACGAGTTGATAGGCGTCGTGCGGCTCGAGCGGCGCCGAGGCGAGCACGGTAGTCAGCTCGGTGGCGTCGGGAAGCCATTCGTGGACGACGTAGACGAGGTCGTTCTCCTCGACGGCGTCGAGTACCTGGACGAAGCGAGGGTCACCCAGCAGCGCCGCCGAGCGGGCGGCGGCCAGCACCGGACGGGCCCGCGGATGGTCTGCGGGAAGGACGTGAACGCCGACGGCCCGGCGCAGTTTCTCGTCCACCGCACGCCAACTGCTGAATCCGTCCAGTCGGGTGACGCACTCCTCCAAACGATAGCGTCTGGCCAACTTGTGGCCGCTATGTAGCTCGGGGGGATTTACGTCGGCCGCGGCACCTTTATCCCGGTTGCCCGCGGCCTCTGTTTCCTGACCGGTCTTCTGATGCGTCCCCGCCCCGTCGGCCGTGGCCTTTCCCGCCTCGGCGGTCAGCGACTCCTCGCCGTCGCTGTCGGCCACGTCGACGGCAGCCGTGCTCCGTTCCGCCACCGTCGTTCCTGCCTCCCCATCCGTTGCGCCTACTCCGAGCCAAGACAATTGTGCCCACAGTCCGCCGCTATGCACGACACACGATGACGGACGATGGTTGTGCTCAATGATCAGCGTCCGAGTCGTCCGCGCACCATACCGACCATGGCCGTCAGCTCATCAATGCGCATCCGTTTCGCAGCAATGTAGAAGACCGCGATAAGAACGAGACCTCCGCCCGCCAATGCGGCTAGGGAACCGGACATGCCGGACCCCAGCGCCTGAGTGATGGCATAAGCCGCCGCGCCGCTCAGCAGAGCGGCGGGGATGCTGGCGCCCACCAGGCGGGTGTAGGTGCGCACGACACGGCGGCCGTCGAGGTCGCCACCCAGTCGGTTGCCCAGTCGCTTCCAGGCCACGCCCACACCGGCGGCGTACGCCAGGCCGTAGGAGGCGGCCATACCGGCCACGATCCATTGAGTCGGGAGGAGGAAGTAGCAGAGCGCGGACGCGGCGCCGTTGACGGCGGCGACGATCACCGTGTTGTAGAAGGGGGTGCGGGTGTCCTCGTAGGCGTAGAAGCCGCGCAGGACGACGTACTGCACCGAGAACGGGATGAGCCCGAGGCCGAACGCCATCAGGATGTAGCCCATGTTCTGCGCCGTCGCCGTGCCCGAGGTGCCGAAGAGCAGGGTGCACAGGGGGACGCCGAGCGCTACGAAGCCGAAGGCGAGCGGGACGATGGCTACGGCGGAGGTGCGCAGGCCCTGGGAGAGGTCGTCGCGGACCGCACCGGGGTCGCCGTCGTGGGCCGACCGGGAGAGCCGGGGCAGCAGGGCGGCCATCACCGAGACGGTGATGATGGCCTGCGGCATGTTCCAGATGAGCTGGGCGCTGCTGTAGCCGACGAAGCTGGCTCCGGGGTGGCCCTGGTTGTCGGCGTCGGTGCCGGCCGCGGTGGCGAGCTGGGTCACCACGATGTTGCCGGCCTGGTTGGCGAGAACGAACAGCACGGTCCACTTGGCGAGCTTGGCGGCCTTGCCGAGGCCGTGGCCCCGCCAGTCGAAGCGGGGACGGAAGCGGAAGCCGGAGGCCCGGAGGTAGGGGAACATCGCCAGGGCCTGGACGGTGAGGCCGAGCAGGGTGCCGATGCCGAGCAGCCGCACGCCTTCGTCCGTGATGGTGCTCACGCCCATCTGGGAGGTGCTGAAGGTGCCGAAGACCCAGATGAAGAGGCCGAAGGTCGCGATGACGACGATGTTGTTGAGGACCGGGGTCCACATCATCGCGCCGAACTTGCCGCGGGCGTTGAGGATCTGGCCGACCACGACGTGCACACCCATGAAGAAGATGGTGGGCAGGCAGTAGCGGGCGAAGGCGACCGCGACCTCGTTGGCGGGCGGATCGTCCGCGATGGACGGCGACAGCATGCGGATCAGAGCCGGGGCCGCGAACATGGACAGGGCGACCAGGCCGGCGAGGGCCACCATCGCGAGGGTGAGCAGACGGTTGGCGTAGGCGATGCCGCCGTCCTTGTCCTCCTTCATCGCGCGTACGAGCTGCGGGACGAAGACGGAGTTCAGACCGCCACCGACGGTGAGGAAGTAGATCATCGCGGGCAGCTGATACGCGACCGCGTAGGTCTGGCCCAGGGAGGCGGCGCCGAGACCCGCGACGATCGCCATCTGCCGGACGAAGCCGGTCAGCCGGGAGACCAGGGTTCCGGCGGCCATGAGGGCGCTGGACTGGAGCAGGCTGGCCGCGCGGCCGGCGGAGCGCTTCGGGGCGGCCTCGGCCTTCTCATCGCTCTCAGGGGGGCCGGGCGGGCTCACCACCGGAGCGGCCATGGTGGGAGCACTGGCCGACGGGGGCACGGACTCGTGCCGCGCGGGCCCGGGTACCGGCGGCTGGCCCGGCGGGGGCACGGGCGGATAGCCCTGGGCGCCCTGCGGATACCCCTGGGCGCTCCGCGGGTCGTAGGGCTGCTGCTGGTCGCGGTAGAGGTGCGCGAAGGCGTCCTGCTGCGGCTGCTGCTCCCCCGGCCCGTAGCCGCCCTCGCTGTATCCCGTGGCGGTGGGCTCGGCCGCGTACTGCTGCTGGTACGGCTCCTGGGAGCCAGGTGCCACCGGCCACACCTGGGGGTCGGCGCCCTGTGGTGCGGCGGGCTGCTGCTGGTACGGCGTCTGCTGCTGGTAGCCGTTCTGCTGGGGGCCGGACCGGTCGTACAGCGGATCCGTCAGCGGGTCATGTCCGTACGCGTCCTGCGCCGGATAGGGGTACGGCGTGAAGCTGCCGGTCGCGTACGGGTCGTCCGCGTACGGGTCCTGCATGTAGTACTGCCCGTAGTCCTGGCGGGGATCGCTCGCGGGTGCCTGAGGGGAGTTGCCCAGGTATGGATCGTTCTGGTGCGGTTCCTGTCCATAGGGTTCCTGGGGCGCGTGGGGGGAAGGCGGCGGCATCCGCCGCTCACCGTCATACGGCGCGTTCATCGCTACCCCACCTCATCGTCCGCTGCGGCCGACCGGCCCCGGAATTGCTCAACGGTCCACTTTCTCACCCGCGCCGGACGCCCCGGCGCTTTGCGAACCGGTGTCCGGCGCCGGGTCACTCGGCTGCTCGGGCACGAGGGCGGGGGCGGGGTCGCTTCCGTCGGCCTCCGCGTCCGTCGCCTCGTCCTCCTCCGTGGCCTCGGTGTCCTCATCGCCGCTGTTCGCGGTGGCCGCCCGCTTGCGCTGGAGGTAGATCCGGATTCCGGCGAGGACCAGCAGCAGCACACCGCCCGCGATCACGAGGATGACGGTCGATGTGATCTCGGTGACATTCACCTCGAACGTCTCCTTGCCGCCGTACGGCTGCCCGTCCGGCGTGACCAGCTGGGCCGTCACCCACACCGGACCGTTCGCGTTGGCCGTGGTCCCGAATTTCACGGACTGGCTGTGTCCGCCCTCGACGTTGACCACCTGGGGCTCGCTGACCGCCAGGCGGTTTCCCTGCGGGGACGTGAGGACCAGCCGCAGCCGGACAGCCTGCACCAGGTTGTTCTGCACGGTCACCGGGATGGTCGCGCTCCGCCCGGACAGCGTCATGTCCGTCTTCGGGATCAGGCGCACCTTCTTGGTCAGCCCGGTCAGGTAGCGCTGGACGCCGTCGCGGAAGTGGGTGGCGCCCAGGGCGTTGCCCCGCCACGAGGTGGACATCTCCCGCCGGATCGCGTTGCCGAAGGGGGTGACCACCCGGTACTTGGCGGTGAGGATCGGCTCGAAGCCGCTGAGCGTGCTCTGCGTGGTGCGGATGTCCTCAAACGCCTGGGTCGGCAGCTCCTGGCGGCGGAGCGAACCGGGGTACGCGCGGGTGCTGGGCACGCGCTGGGTGGCGTTCGGGTCGGGCTTGGCCTTCGCGGCCTGTCCCAGGCCCAGCGGCTGGGTCCACTGCCCGGACAGGCCGTCCAGGGCCGCCGCCATGGCCTGCGCCTGGCTGGTGGTCGGGATGCGCTGCGGAGCCACGACGACGCTGCGCTGCCGGTCCGGCGCCTGAAGGTTGATCATCTGGCTCTGGGCGAGGAACCGCTGGATGGCGAGCGTGGAGTTGTCCGCCTTGGACATGTCGCCGGTGAAGGCCGTGGACAGCCGGGCGTCCGCGACCACCGCCGTGTTGCCGCCGCCGATCTGCCGGGCCGCGGTGGGGGTGTACGAGAGGTTGCCGGTCTCCCGGAGGCTGTCGCTCCGGGCGATGACGTTATGGGCGCCCGCGGAGGTGGCGACGTCGACGATCGAGGAGTCCACCGCGCCGTCGGCGGGCCAGGCGAAGTCGGTGCGCGGCTTCACCCCGAGGACCGTCTGCACGGTCATCGAGGCCAGCTCGGTGGCGTCCCGGAGGTGGCTGAGGGCGCCGGGGACGCTCGTGCCGTGGTGGGCGAGCGACGCGATGTCGGGGTCGGAGAACGGCAGGGCGACCACCTGCTGGCCCTCCACGGCCTTCTGCAGGTCGTTGAGCCACCGCTTGGCGACCGTCTGCCCGGTCCCCGCCGTGGTCCCGTCCCCGTGCCGCTTCTGGACCTCGTACTCCCGCGTCATCGCGTCGACCGTGGCGAGCAGATCGGGGTCGATCACCCAGGTGATGGGGAGGTTCTTCCCCAGGCTGACCATCTGCTGGAGCCGGCCGCCGGGGGCCAGCTCCGCCTTGAGACGGTCGTCACGGAAGATCGGTGTCCGGTCTTCGTCCGCGTCGGTGCGCGACGTCACATGGGGCGTGGAGATCAGCGGCCACAGATAGGTGAGCTGCGTCTTCTTGGACGGCGCACCCGACTGCCAGGGCAGGAAGGTGCGCTTGATGCCCAGCACCTGCTGCCAGGGGCGGCTCTGGGTCTGGCCGGTGAGGGAGACACCGAGCTGATAGACGCCGTCCTCCCCGAGGTGCAGCTCGTTCACCGGTATGGAGAGCGTGAAGTCCCGGCTGGCACCCGCGCCCAGCTTGCCGATCTTCTCGGTGTACTTGCCGCCGATCTCGGTGCCGTCGGCGCCCTGCTGGTAGCCGGTCCGCCGGGAGGCGCTGTCGATCGCGTTGCGGCCCTCCAGGGTGGGGCCGACGCGGAGGCCGACATGGGAGCCGGAGACCGTCGAACCGCTGTCGTTGGTGACGGTGCCGCTGACGGTGAGCGTGTCGCTCTTGGCCGGTGCGGTGGGCGTCAGCGAGGTGATGTCCACATCCACCGAGCCGGTGGGTTTGCCCGCCGCCTGGGCTGTGGGGGCCGCCGGGGCCTGCAGTACGCCCGCGAGTACGGGCGCCGCTGCGAGCAGCGCCCCGGTCCGCCGTAGCCATCGGCGGGCGCGAGAGGACGTCGTCTCCCGGAGGTCTGCCGCATCGGCCACGCGCTCGCCCGTCCCTTGTCGTCAGTGATCGTCAGTGGTCGTCGCAATGTGCGTCCACGAATGGTAACGATGCCCGCTGTGGCGAAGTGCTGTGGACAGCTCCACAAGATCGTCACCGTGATGGAACCGACGATCAACGTGGAGGCCCCGGGGCGCGCGGCCACGTACCCTGTTCTGTTGTGCCGAACGCCAACAATGACAGCCGATCCCCGCAGTCCACCAATGAGCTCAACCAGGTGCAGCGCCGTGCCGTGGCCGAACTCTTGCGGGTCTCTCCCGTCGCCGACGATCTCGCCCGACGCTTTCAGCAGGCCGGGTTCAGCTTGGCGCTGGTCGGCGGCTCGGTACGGGACGCGCTGCTGGGCCGTCTCGGTAACGATCTGGACTTCACGACGGACGCCCGCCCCGACGAGGTGCTGAAGATCGTCCGGCCCTGGGCGGACGCCGTGTGGGAGGTGGGCATCGCCTTCGGCACGGTCGGGTGCCAGAAGGAAGGACCGGGCGACAACGGGACACATCAGAACTTCCAGATCGAAATCACGACGTATCGGTCGGAAGCCTATGATCGGACGTCCCGGAAGCCCGAGGTGTCCTACGGCGAATCCATCGAGGAAGATCTGGTCCGCCGCGACTTCACGGTCAACGCGATGGCGGTAGCGCTCCCGCAGAAGGAGTTCATCGACCCGCACAACGGACTCGAAGATCTCGCCGCGCGGGTGCTGCGCACCCCCGGCACCCCGCAGGACTCCTTCTCCGATGATCCGCTGCGGATGATGCGCGCGGCGCGGTTCGCCTCCCAGCTCGACTTCGAGGTGGCGCCCGAGGTGGTCGCCGCGATGACGGCGATGGCCGGACGGATCGACATCGTCTCGGCGGAGCGGGTGCGGGACGAGCTGAACAAGCTGCTCCTCGGCGCCTACCCCCGGAAGGGGCTGCGGCTGCTGGTCGAGACCGGGCTCGCCGACTGCGTAGTGCCGGAGATCCCCGCCCTGCGGCTGGAGCGTGATGAGCATCACCGGCACAAGGATGTGTACGAGCACTCGCTGACCGTGCTGGACCAGGCCATGGATCTGGAGGAGAACGGGCCCGACCTGGTGCTGCGGCTGGCCGCGCTGCTGCACGACATCGGAAAGCCGAAGACCCGCCGCTTCGAGAAGGACGGCCGCGTCTCCTTCCACCACCACGAGGTGGTGGGCGCCAAGATGACCAAGTCGCGGATGACGAAGCTCAAGTACTCCAATGAGCTGGTGAAGGATGTCTCCCGGCTGGTCGAGCTGCATCTGCGCTTCCACGGCTACGGCACCGGTGAATGGACCGATTCGGCCGTGCGGCGCTATGTGCGCGACGCGGGGCCGCTGCTGGACCGGCTGCACAAGCTGACCCGCTCGGACTGCACGACGCGCAACAAGCGCAAGGCCATGGCGCTTTCGCGGGCGTATGACGGGCTGGAGGAGCGGATCGCGAGGCTCCAGGACCAGGAGGAGCTGGACGCGATCCGCCCGGACCTGGACGGCAACGAGATCATGAAGGTGCTCGGCATCGCTCCGGGGCCTCAGGTCGGCAAGGCGTACAAGCATCTGCTGGAGCTGAGGCTGGAGCACGGCCCCATGGACCGGGACGCCGCCGTCGAGGCGCTCAAGGAGTGGTGGGCGGCTCAGTCCCAGGGCTGACGCCGCGCCCCCGGCGCGTCACGTTTCACGTGAAACATCGATCCCCGTGCGTGTCCCGGGGCGGCGTTTCACGTGAAACATGAGCAGGGCGGCGGTCGCCGCGTAGAGCAGTGCCACCCCGGCCACCAGAACGGCCGATGCTCCATCCGGCGGCAGCATCAGGGCGGCCACTCCCGCGGCCCCCACAAAGGCGACGTTGAAGAGCACGTCATAGAGGGAGAAGATCCGCCCGCGGAAGTCGTCGTCGATCGCGGACTGGACGACGGTGTCGGTGGCGATCTTCGCGCCCTGGGTGATGAGACCGAGCACGAAGGCGGCGATCAGCATCGGTGCCGGTTCGAAGGGGAGTCCCAGGCCCGGTTCCAGGACGGCGGCGATCCCCGCGCACACCATCACCCAGTGCAGCTGGCCGTCCGGCCGGGAGGCGTCGAGCGACGACAGTTTGCTCACCGCCCAGGGGGTGATCACCGCCGCGGCGAAGAAGCCCGCGCCCGAGACGCCGACCGCGATGCCGAGGAGCGCCAGCCCGCCCGACTCGTCGTCGGCCCATGCGTACCGGCAGAGCATCAGCACGGTGACGGTGAGGGCGCCGTAGCAGAAGCGCATCAGCGTCATCGCGGTCAGGGCGATGGTGGGATCCCTGCGCTGCAGGAGATGGCGTACCCCGGCCACCAGCCCGCGGGTCGTGCTCACCAGGGCGGCCCCCAGGTGCGGTTGCAGGGCCGCCGGATCGGGCCCCAGCAGGCCGGAGGGCATACGGAGCGCCGAGAGCCCGGCGAGGAGGTAGAGCGCGGCGCCCAGCAGGACGACCAGGGCGTCCGAAGAGGAGCCGCCCGGGCCGGAGAGCCGGACCACGAATGCCACGCCACCGCCCGCGGTGGCGGCGAGCGTGCCCGCGGTCGGTGAGAGGGAGTTGGCCATGATCAGGCGCTCCTGGCTGTCCACCACCCGTGGCAGCGAGGCGGCAAGGCCTGCCAGGACGAAGCGGTTGACCGCCGTCACCGACAGGGCGGAAACGTAGAAGAGCCACTCCGGTACCTGGGCGAGGACCAGGATCGCGGTTCCGGCGGCCAGCCCGGAGCGCAGCAGATTGCCGTGGAGCAGGACCTGGCGGCGGCGCCAGCGGTCCAGCAGCACTCCGGCGAAGGGGCCGAGGAGGGAGTAGGGGAGCAGCAGGACGGCCATGGCGGAGGCGATGGCCGCGGCGGACGTCTCCTTCTCCGGCGAGAAGACCACATAGGTGGCGAGTGCGACCTGGTAGACACCATCGGCCGCCTGGGACAGCAGGCGGACGGCCAGCAGATGGCGGAAGTCGCGCAGTTGCAGCAGCACGCGGAGATCACGCACAACGGGCATGACGCCACCTTCACACACCGCGCGGGCCTCCGGGGGGATTCCCGGAGGCCCGTGATCAAGCGGCGGAGATCAGCGCCGCACGGCGCACTGTCCTGGCGCGCCGTCCTGGCTCAGTGCCGAGGATCGGTGCCCTGGCTCAGCGCTCGACCTCACCCTTGATGAACTTCTCCACGTTCTCCCGGGCCTCGTTGTCGAAGTACTGCACCGGCGGCGACTTCATGAAGTACGAGGAGGCGGAGAGGATCGGGCCGCCGATGCCGCGGTCCTTGGCGATCTTCGCGGCGCGCAGCGCGTCGATGATGACGCCCGCGGAGTTCGGGGAGTCCCACACCTCGAGCTTGTACTCCAGGTTCAGCGGGACATCGCCGAACGCCCGGCCCTCGAGGCGCACGTACGCCCACTTGCGGTCGTCCAGCCAGGCCACGTAGTCCGACGGGCCGATGTGGACGTTGTCGGCGCCCAGGTCGCGGTCCGGGATCTGCGAGGTGACGGCCTGCGTCTTGGAGATCTTCTTGGACTCCAGGCGCTCGCGCTCGAGCATGTTCTTGAAGTCCATGTTGCCGCCGACGTTCAGCTGCATGGTGCGGTCCAGGATGACGCCCCGGTCCTCGAACAGCTTCGCCAGAACCCGGTGCGTGATGGTGGCGCCGACCTGCGACTTGATGTCGTCACCGACGATCGGCACGCCCGCCTCGGTGAACTTGTCCGCCCACTCCTTGGTCCCGGCGATGAAGACCGGGAGCGCGTTGACGAAGCCGACCTTGGCGTCGATGGCGCACTGGGCGTAGAACTTGGCGGCGTCCTCCGAGCCCACGGGCAGGTAGCAGACCAGGACGTCGACCTGCTTGTCCTTGAGGACCTGGACCACGTCGACCGGGGTCTCGTCGGACTCGTCGATGGTCTGCCGGTAGTACTTGCCGAGGCCGTCGTACGTGTGGCCGCGCTGGACCGTGACGCCGGTCGACGGCACGTCGCAGATCTTGACGGTGTTGTTCTCGCTGGCGCCGATGGCATCGGAGAGGTCGAGCCCGACCTTCTTCGCGTCCACGTCGAAGGCGGCGACGAACTCCACGTCACGGACGTGGTAGTCGCCGAACTGCACATGCATCAGACCCGGCACGCGGGTGTCCGGGTCGGCGTCCTTGTAGTACTCGACGCCCTGCACCAGTGACGCGGCACAGTTGCCCACACCGACGATGGCTACACGAACCGAACCCATTCCGGTTGCTCCCTGTGTGTACTTGACGAAGCCCTGCGGGGTGCGGGGCCTCACTTGGCGGTGTCATCGGGCTCGTCGCGCTGGTCGCGCCCGGCCCGCTCGCTCTCGATCAGCTCGTTCAGCCAGCGGACCTCGCGCTCCACCGACTCCATGCCGTGTCGTTGGAGTTCGAGGGTGTAGTCGTCCAGCCGCTCGCGGGTGCGGGCCAGGGAGGCCCGCATCTTCGCCAGGCGCTCCTCCAGGCGGCTGCGCCGCCCTTCGAGCACGCGCATCCGTACGTCCCGCGACGTCTGTCCGAAGAAGGCGAAGCGGACGCCGAAGTGCTCGTCCTCCCATGCGTCCGGGCCGGTGTGGGAGAGCAGCTCCTCGAACCGCTCCTTTCCCTCCGCTGTCAGCCTGTAGACGATCTTCGCCCGGCGGCCGGCGAGGGTGGCCGCGACGGCCTCCTCGGAGGCGTTTCCGGGCTCCTCGATCAACCAGCCGTTGGCGACGAGCGTCTTGAGACAGGGATAGAGGCTGCCGTAACTGAACGCGCGAAACACCCCGAGCGAGGTGTTGAGGCGCTTTCGCAGCTCATATCCGTGCATCGGGGACTCGCGGAGCAGGCCGAGGATGGCGAACTCGAGGATGCCTGAGCGTCTGCTCATCGCCCGCCTCTCCTGTCTCCTGGGGCCACTATGCCGAGCTGATGTATCGACTCGATACATCCAGACGATAGATCCGGGATGCCGGTGGGACAAGAGCGGCCACGGTGAACGGCGTCACATCACCGGTTCGTGGGACTCAACCGGAGCGTTATGGAGTGAAGGCGCCGAGGAGACAAGATTTGGCCGTGCGTACTCTGTTCGCCATGCAGACCAAAGGGAACCGTGTGACGCTGTCCTGCGTCCTCGTCCTGGAGGCAGTGCGTCCGGTTGCCAGGTGTGGCCGGATCGCACATCGGGGGGACCGGAAGCCACCTGCCGCTTTCAGGCGATAGCGCCTGCCCGAGGAGTAGTCGTTCCATGAGCGAGCACCGTCGCAAGCCGCCGCAGCCCCAGGGCGGCGGCCGAGCAGCGGCCCGGCGTGCCGGACAGCAGTCGTCCGGCCGTCGCGCAGCACCACCGCACAACGCCGCCGCCGCCGAGTCGGGCTCGGCCTCGCATGGGGACGAGCGTTCCCACGGCGGCAGGGCCGAAGCCCGGCGCGCCGCGCAACGCGGCGGCGGAGGAGGCCGGAGAAGAGACCCAGGCGCCGGTGGTGCCGGTGGTGCCGGCCGCGGTGGCGGTCGGCGGGGCACCGGCGGTGGCCACGGACACGGTGCGGGCGGCGACGGGCCGTCCGGCAAGAAGCGGTTCATCGACTACCCGCGCGCGGGCAGGACGGGTGGCCGCCGCTGGGTCCCGTCCTGGCGGCTCGTCACGGGGACCTTCATCTTCTTCTTCGCGGCGATCCTCAGCGCCGTGGGCATCGGGTGGATGATCGTCGACGTTCCCACCGCGCAGGCCGCGTCGCAGACCCAGAAGAACGTCTACTACTGGGCCGACGGCAAGCAGATGGTGGTCTCGGGCGGCGGTGACCTCAACCGCCAGATCGTGCCGCTCAACAAGATCCCCCAGTCCATGCAGAACGCGGTGATCTCCGCCGAGAACGCCAGCTTCTACGACGACTCGGGCGTCGATCCGATGGGTATCGCGCGCGCCGTCGTCAACATGGCGCGGGGCGGTGACACCCAGAGCGGGTCGACCATCACCCAGCAGTTCGTGAAGAACACGTACCTCGACCAGTCGCAGACGGTGACGCGAAAGCTCAAGGAGCTGTTCATCTCCGTCAAGGTCGGCACGGTCGAGAGCAAGGACTACATCCTCGCGGGGTACCTCAACACCGCGTATTACGGCCGTGGCGCCTACGGCTGCCAGGCGGCGGCCCGCGCGTACTTCGACAAGGACTGCGAGAAGCTCGACCCGAGCCAGAGCGCATTCCTCGCCGCGACGCTCAACGGGCCCAACCTGTACGACCCGAACGGTGGCTACGGACCGTCCGCGAGCGCGAAGGCCAACACCAAGCGGGCCACGGACCGCTGGTCGTGGATCCTCAAGCGCGAGGTCCAGGTGGGCCGGCTGCCCAAGGACAAGGCCCAGTACTGGCTGAACAAGGGCTTCCCGCCCACCAAGAGCCCGAAGGTGGCGACGAACAAGCAGGGCCAGATCGGCTATCTCACCGACCTCGCCGACAACTACGTCGTCGCGAACACCGACATCTCCAAGACGAAGCTGGACAAGGGCGGCTATCAGATCCATACCACCTTCGACCGTAAGAAGATCGCCCAACTGAAGGGCGCGGTCAACAAGGTGACGAAGGAGAACATCAAGCCGAAACAGCGCGACGTGGATAAATTCGTGCAGTTCGGCGGTGCCTCGGTGGAGCCCAAGACGGGCAAGATCAAGGCCATCTACGGTGGCAATGACGCGCTGGAGCACTATCGCAACAACGCGGACTACACCGGTGTCCAGGTGGGCTCGACCTTCAAGCCCTTCGTGCTGGCCGCGGCGATGAGGGACGGGGTCCGGGACCGCAACGGGCCGCGTGACCAACCGGACGCGGAACGCACCAAGGTCTCCCCGGCGAGTGTCTACGACGGTGACAACAAGCTGACCCTGCGCGACTACGACGGATCCGTCTGGACGGACCGGAACAACCAGGAGTGGCACCAGAGGAACGACGGTGACGAGGACAAGGGCAAGATCAACCTCCGCACCGCCATGCAGTACTCGGTGAACACGCCCTTCATCCAGCTGGGCATGGACGTCGGCACCGACAAGGTGCGGGACGCGGCCCTGGACTCGGGCCTCAGCAAGGAGCAGCTGGCCACGATCACCCCGACGTTCTCCCTCGGCACCTCCGCGCCCAGTGCGATCCGGCTCGCCGGGGCGTACGCGACCTTCGCGGCCAGCGGCCAGCAGGCCGACCCGTACTCGGTCGAGCGGGTCGAGGACAAGGACGGCGAGGTCTACAACCACAAGAAGGAAGACGCCAAGCTCAAGCAGGCCTTCGACGCGAACGTGGCGAACAACGTCACCGACGTGCTGAAGAACGTCATCCAGCGTGGCACCGGCACCTCGGCGAAGATCGGCCGCCCGGCGGCGGGCAAGACCGGAACCACTGACCAGAACAAGTCGGCCTGGTTCGCCGGTTACACCCCGCAGCTGTCCACGTCGATCGGCATGTGGCGGGTGGACGACCGGGCCAAGCGGCAGGTCTTCCGCTCCATGCGCGGGGTGGGCGGTCAGGAGACCATCCACGGTGCGTCGTACCCGGCCGAGATCTGGGCCGACTACATGCGTGAGGCGATGGCGGGCCAGCCGGCGAAGGACTTCCCGGCGGCCGGGCCGATCGGTGACAAGGTCTACGGCGAGAACGCGAGCCCGACGCCGACGACCCAGAAGCCGACCCAGACGCCGTCCACGACCCCGTCGCAGACGCAGTCCCCGACGCCGTCCCAGACGCCCTCCGGCAGCCCCACCCCCACACAGTCGTGTGATCCGCTGGACTTCGACTGCCAGGAGAACGCCGGCGGCGACAACCAGGGCAACGAGAACGAGGGCGGCGAGAACGCGGGCCCGGGCGGGCCCTCACCCTCGCCGACCACGGAGCCACCGGGCGGCGGGATCTTCGGCGGACCGTCCGGTTCCCGCAAGGACGAGTAGTCCCGACCTCTCGCACACCGAATCGGCGGCCGCGCCGGAGCACCCGCTCCCGCCAGCGCCGCGCCGACGGGTCGTCCACGCCGAGGACCTTCGCCGAGTCGAGGAGCGTGGC
>NZ_JBSFGE010000042.1:8172-48285 GCF_053596435.1 Streptomyces sp. NPDC001700 | reverse complement strand
GGGTATCAACATATTTGGCGTTGACTTTTAGCACGCTGTTGAGTTCTCAAGGAACGATCGCTTCCTTTGAAACCGTATCACCGGTTTCTCCGGGCGCTTCCGTTCGGTGTTCCACCACGCTATCAGACCTTTTTCCGCTTTCCGAATCGCTGTTTTCCGCATGGCATGCGAAAGCGGATCCGGGATTTGGATCAAGTGACTGAAGGTGCCGCCCTCACCTGGACGGGCCCGCAGCTGACTGCGATGCTTCATCCGGATGGGCAGGAGTAAGACAGTACAGCGCCTCACGCGGCGGTGGCAAATCGATTCGGGGGCCCCGGGGGTCTCCGGCCTGCGCCGCTTGTGCGGAATCCCAAGTTCCTATGACTTACGCTTCTGGGCAGTGCGCTGTCCGGGACAGGCGGTGACGGCGCGAGATGGATCTTCACCCTGGGAGGCTTCCCAATGACCACCGTGACGTCTCCGCTCGCCGGGCGCGCGATCGGACTGACAGCGGTTCCCGATCCGGTGTTCTCGGGCGCGATGGTCGGTCCGGGTACGGCGATCGACCCGGTGCTCGAACCCTGTGTGGCAGTGGCTCCGGTCGACGGCATCGTCGTCTCCCTGCACCCGCACGCCTTCGTGGTCGTGGACGAGGAAGGGCACGGGGTGCTCACCCACCTCGGCATCGACACCGTGCAGCTGAACGGCGACGGGTTCGAGGTGCTCATCAACAAGGGGGACACCGTCAAGCGCGGTGACGCGATCGTGCGCTGGGACCCCGCGACGGCCGTGGCCGCCGGAAAGTCGGCGATCTGCCCGGTCGTGGCCCTGGAGGCCACGGCCGACTCCCTCTCCGCGGTCCGCGAGGACGGCGATGTGAAGCCGGGCGACGCGCTCTTCGGCTGGACGTGACCCCGACGCCGTCCGGAACCGGTCCGGGCGGCGTCGACGGCGAGTACGACATCCACCACGGCGGAGTTCCGCCGTATCAACCGGGATAGGTGACATGGAGACAACGCTGCGAGGCGTCGGCGTGAGCCACGGGGTGGCCATCGGCGAGGTGCGCCACATGGGCACGGCGGTGCTGGAGCCGCCCGCGAAGCAGATTCCGGCCGACGAGGCGCCGCGTGAGCAGCAGCGGGCGCGCCAGGCGGTGGAGGCCGTGTCGGCGGATCTGATCGCGCGCGGCAATCTCGCGGGCGGCGAGGCCCAGGCCGTGCTCGAGGCACAGGCCATGATGGCGCAGGACCCGGAGCTGATCGCCGACGTCGAACGGCGGATCGCGGTGGGCAGCACCGCCGAGCGCGCGGTGTACGACGCGTTCGCCGCGTACCGGGCGCTGCTGGCCGGGGCCGGGGAGTACCTGGCGGGCCGGGTGGCCGACCTCGACGACGTACGGAACCGGATCGTGGCGCGGCTGCTGGGTGTGCCGATGCCGGGCGTGCCCGACAGCGACGAGCCGTATGTGCTGATCGCCCGCGATCTCGCTCCGGCCGACACGGCGCTCCTCGATCCGACGCTGGTGCTCGGCTTCGTGACCGAGGAGGGCGGGCCGACGAGCCACAGCGCGATCCTGGCGCGCGCCCTCGGGGTGCCGGCCGTGGTGGCGCTGCCCGGTGCCGGGGAGCTGATCGAGGGCACCATGATCGCCGTCGACGGCAGCACGGGCGAGATCTTCGTGTCGCCGAACGAGGAGAAGCGGGCGGAGCTGACCCGGGCCGCCGAGGAGCGGCGGGCGGCGCTGGCCGCCTCGTCCGGGCCGGGCGCGACCTCCGACGGGCACAAGGTGCCGCTGCTGGCGAACGTCGGCGGTCCGGCGGACGTACCGGCTGCGGTCGAGGCGGGCGCCGAGGGCGTGGGGCTGTTCCGCACGGAGTTCCTCTTCCTCGACGACAGCACGAAGGCGCCGTCGGAGGAGAAGCAGGCCGAGGCGTACCGGCAGGTGCTGGAGGCGTTCCCCGAGGGCCGCGTGGTGGTGCGGGTCCTGGACGCGGGCGCGGACAAGCCGCTGGACTTCCTCACCCCGTCCGATGAGCCCAACCCGGCGCTCGGCGTACGCGGGCTGCGCACGCTGCTGGACCACCCCGACGTCCTGCGGACGCAGCTGACGGCGCTGGCGAAGGCGGCGGAGGGGCTGCCCGTCTACCTCGAGGTCATGGCGCCGATGGTGGCGGACCGGCTGGACGCCAAGGCGTTCGCGGACGCGTGCCGGGAGGCCGGGCTGCAGGCCAAGTTCGGTGCGATGGTGGAGATCCCGTCGGCCGCGCTGCGGGCCCGCTCGATCCTCCAGGAGGTCGAGTTCCTGTCGCTGGGCACCAATGACCTGGCCCAGTACACCTTCGCGGCCGACCGGCAGGTCGGTGCCGTGTCGCGGCTGCAGGACCCGTGGCAGCCCGCGCTGCTCGACCTGGTCGCGGCGTCGGCGGAGGCCGCGCAGGCCGAGGGCAAGAGCTGCGGGGTGTGCGGTGAGGCCGCGTCCGACCCGCTGCTGGCGTGTGTGCTGACCGGTCTGGGCGTCACCAGCCTCTCCATGGGCGCCGCGTCGATTCCGTATGTCCGCGCCACGCTGGCCAAGCACACGCTCGCCCAGTGCGAGCGGGCCGCTTCGGCGGCGCGCGCGGCGGACACCGCCGAGGACGCGCGCCGGGCCGCGCAGGCGGTGCTGTCCGGCGAGTGAGCCGCTGGCGATGAACGGGCGAAGGGCCCGTCCCACCTTGGTGGGGCGGGCCCTTCGGCGTGTCACCCCTCCCCTTCTTCGGGCCGGGGCAGCGGGATGCCCGCCCGGTATTCGACGCGGTGCTCGGGCGGGATGGGCTCGCCGGTCCGCGCGTCGGTGCAGTACGCGGTGAAGACCTCGGCCTCGCTCAGCGGCTGCGGCCAGCCGTCGCGCAGCGCCCAGCCGCGCACCGTGTCCGGGGCTCCCGGCAGGCTGGTCCGCAGGACGACGCCGCCGGGGCTTGCCGTGGCGATGCCGCAGGCCAGCACGGTGCGGAAGACGACCGAGCCGGGCTCGGCGAGCTTCGGCGGCCGCCCTTCCCGCGCGGTGGCGTGGACTACGGCGGCCAGTGGGACGCCGTCCACCGGGACGCTGCACACCAGGTGGTGCAGGCCCGGCCCCGCCGCGTCGAGCAGCGCGGACAGCGCGGCGGCGGCGCGGTCGAACGCGGCGCGTCCGGTGCCGCTCCCGCAGCCGCCGGGGCCTCCGCAGCCGCCCGCCCGGGCGAGCACCGCCGAGGCGTACTCCCAGGTGGCGTGCTCCTCGGCGGCGCTGATCAGGCGTGGCAGCAGCTGGTCGAGGGGCTGGCCCTCGTAGACGACGGTGGCGCCCGTGGACGCCACCTCCGCCGTGAAGCGGCTGCGGCTGCGCGGGGTGTCCGGGTCGAGCCGGGCGTGGGCGCAGTACTCCTGGTAGGCGACCGGGTCGAAGAGGGCGACGGTGATGTGCACGCCCTGTGACGAGAGCGCGCGCAGCAGCCCCTCCATCCGGCGCAGGTAGCGGGCGTGGTCGTCGAAGCCGAACGACGCGTACCCGCGCATGGCGGCGAAGTCCTCCTCCGCCGCCAACAGCGCTACGACGCTGGGTACTTCCCTGCGTAAGGCCCGGATCGCGGTGGGCTTTCCGAGGTGCGTGCCACCGGTGCCGATGCCCGTGCCGTTGTCGGTGCCGTTGTCGGTGTGCGCCATGACTCCCCCTCAGCGCAGACGTTCAGTGCTCACTCACCGTAACCGGGGGCACTGACAACGCACCTCAGCCACGAAGCCGGTCGAGGCGGAACGGGGTGAGGGCGGCGGGGCGGCGGCCGGTGACGACGTAGGAGGCGAGTTCGCTGCCGGTGACCGGGCCGAGCGTCACGCCCAGCATGCCGTGGCCGGTGGCGGTGAAGGCGTTCCCGGGGCCGGGCACGCGGTCGATGACCGGCAGTCCGTCGGGCAGGAAGGGACGGCCGCCGACCCAGGGGTCGCGGATCAGCGCCACCAGGTCGTCCGGATCGTCGAACCACTGCCCGAGGTAGTGGCGGCTCGCGCGGGCGACCGCGACGATCCGGCGCCAGTCGAGCCGGTTGTTGTTGCCGCTCAGTTCCATCGTCCCGGCGATGCGGGTGGTGCCGCCGATCGGGGAGGCCACGGCCCGGTGTTCGCCGAAGTACAGGGTGTGCGTCGGCGCGGGGTCGAGGTCGACGGAGAAGCTGTAGCCCTTGCCCGCCTGGAGCGGCAGGGGGTGGCCCAGCTCGCGCAGCAGGTCGGCGGAGCGCACTCCGGCCGCGATGACGACGGCCGAGCACGGGATCTCGCCGGTGTCGGTGACGACGGCGGTGACCCGGTCCCCGGCCGGGCCGCGCCGGAAGCCGGTCGCCGCCACGTTCTCGTGGACCTTCACCCCGCTTGCCGCGAGCCGTTCTTCGAGGGCCTGCGCGAAGGCCACCGGGTCCAGGACGCCTTCTCCGGGGACGAGGTAGGCGGCCTGGACCCCCGGCGCCAGCGAGGGGTCCAGGGCCATCGCCTCGGGGCCGGTGCTGACGTCGTCCGGAAGCGGGTAGCGGCCGTCCGCCATCTGCCGCTGGAGCTGGAGGTGGTGCCGTGCCTCGCCGGGCGACAGGAACGCGTGCACCATGCCCGGGCGGGTGAGGGTGGTCTCGACCCCGGCCTCGCGCAACCCGTCGAAGAGCGCGAACGTGGTGCGGTTCAGCTCGGCGATCGCCGCGTAGCCGCGCCGGAACGCCGCGGGGGTGCTGCTGCGCCAGAAGCGCCACAGCCACCGTACGAACGCGGGGTCCGGCAGCGGGCGCAGATACAGCGGGGAGTCGGGCCTGCCGAGGGAGCGCGCCGCGTAGCGCAGGACGCCCGGGGCGGGGACGGGGGTGGAGTGGCTGAGGCAGACCCACCCCGCGTTGCCGCGCGAGACGCCGGAGCCGACGCCGCGCCGTTCCACGATCTCGACCGGCAGCCCGTGCTCGGCCAGGTAGTACGCCGTGCACAGGCCGACCACCCCGCCGCCGATGACCACCACGGGTCCGCTGCCGTGCAGTGTGTCCATGACGTGTCCCCTACGCGCCGACGGCGGTGGAGTCGTACGTGGTCAGGAACGCCCGGGTGCGCGCCTGCTGGGGCCGCCCCAGCACCTCGGCGGGCGGGCCCGCCTCGATGATCCGGCCGCCGTCGACGAAGGCGACCCAGTCGGACACCTCGCGGGCGAAGGGCAGTTCGTGGGTGACCAGCATCATCGTCATGCCCTCCTCGGCCAGCTCGCGCATGACCCGCAGGACTTCCCGGGTCGCCTCCGGGTCGAGCGACGAGGTGGGCTCGTCGAAGAGCAGCACCTCGGGCTTGAGCGCGAGGGCCCGCGCGATGGCGACCCGCTGCTGCTCGCCGCCGGACATCTGGTCGGGGTGGGCGAGGCCTCGGTGGGCGAGGCCGACCCGGCGCAGCAGGACGACGGCGCGCTCCAGGGCGGCGCTTTCGGGGACGCCCGCCTTGACCTGCGCCAGCATGACGTTCTCGACGGCGGTCAGATGCGGGAAGAGGTGGAAGCGCTGGAAGACCATGCCGACCGTGCGGCGCAGCCGGGCGAGGTCGCGGCAGACGATCCGTCCGTCGCGGTGCACCGTCTCGCCCGCCACGTCGATGGTGCCGCTGTCCGGCCTCTCCAGCAGGTTGACGCAGCGCAGCAGGGTCGTCTTGCCGCCGCCGCTCTGCCCGATGACGCTGACGATCCGGCCGCGCGGTACGTCGAGTGAGACGTTGTCGAGGACGCGGCGCCCGTCGAAGGACTTGCCGAGGTCTGTGATCCGTACGACGGCGTCGGTGGTCATGCCGTCGCCTCCTTCGGGGACGGGGTGTCGGCCAGGGCGGGCGCCTGGGCGGAGTCGGGTGTCCCGGCGGGGGCGGGCGTCTCGGCGAGGAGGGCGCGGGCGGTGCGCAGCCTTCGCCTTCGCCGTGGTGTCAGCGGCTTTCCGGCCCGGATGGCGCGCTCCAGGGCGAGCAGCAGCTGGGACAGGGGGTAGCAGAGGGCGAAGTAGACGGCCGAGATGACGAGGTACACCTCCAGGGCCCGGAAGGTGGAGGAGGTGATGAGCCGTGCCTCGGACATCAGCTCGGCGGCGGAGATGGTGACCAGCAGGGAGGTGCCCTTGAGCAGGTCGACCAGCATGGTGTTGGTGCCGGGCAGCGCCAGGCGCAGCGCCTGGGGGAAGACCACGTGGCCGAAGACGCTGAGGCGGCCCAGGCCCAGGGCCTCTCCGGCTTCCGTCTGGCCGTCGTGGATTCCGCTGATGGCGGCGCGGAAGATCTCGGACAGGTAGGCGGAGTAGAAGACGATGAGGCTCAGGCATCCGGCCGTGAAGACGTCGAGCCGGATGTCGACGGATCCCAGGCCGAAGTAGGTCAGGAAGATGATGGCGAGCAGCGGGATGTTCTTGAACAGCTCGGTGTAGACGGCGGCCAGGGCGCGCAGCGGCCATACGCGGCTCAGCCGCAGCAGGGCCACCACCAGGCCGAGGAGGGCCGCGCCCACGAAGCTGACGGCGGTGTACGACACCGTCTTGAGCAGGGCGTCGAACAGATCGGTGCGGTAGTCGGACCAGGGGACCTGGAACAGGCCTGCGGCGGTCGTCACGTCGGTGGCCTTCTCACTGTCCGGCGGAGGTGATGGAGGGGGCGTTCCAGTCGGCGGGCCGGTCGACTCCGCGGCGGGCGGGGGCGACGTCGGAGGCGGGCTTCAGGAACTGCGCCGGGTCGCCGCCCCACTTCTTGACCAGCTTCGACAGCTCGCCGTTCTGGTACATGGCGTCGATCTGGGCGGAGATGGCCTTCTCCAGCTTGGTGGCCTTCTTGGGGAGGTAGAAGCCGGTCTGGTACGGGCGGAAGTACTCGTAGGCGGGCTTGGCCTTGACCTGGGCGGCGGTGGGCGGCGTGAGGTATTCGGTCTTGATCTGCTCGGACCGTTCCTTCTCGGCCGCGATGATGATGAGCGGGTCCAGGAAGCCGACGTCGATGCGGCCCGCGGCGAGGTCGTCGAAGACGCCGTTGGCGTCGGGGTAGGCGCGCAGTTTGGCGCCGGGGACGGCCTTGATGGACTTGACCCAGACGTAGCCTTCGACGGTGCCGAGGCGCAGGCCCTTCAGGTCGTCGATGGTCTTGTACGTCTTGCCCGAGCCGACCGCCATCGCCGGGGGCGAGTAGTAGGGCGGGTCGGTGAACAGTCCCTGCTTCTGGCGGTCCTTGGTCCAGGCGACGCCGCCGATGGTGATGTCCATCCGGCGGGACTGGACTCCGGCGAGCATGCCCGCGAAGTCCGTCGTCTCGGGCTGGATGGTGAGGCCGAGCTTCTTGGCGGCGTACTGGAGGATGTCGCCGTCGAGGCCGACGATCTTGCCGTCCTTGACGGTGGTGTAGGGCGCGTAGGGCTGGACGGCCACCTTCAGGACGCCGGGGTCGATCGTGCCGAGCGCGGCCGTCTTCGCGGAGACCTTCTTGGGGGCCGCGGCGTCGTTGTCCGATCCACAGGCGGTCAGGGCGAGGAGCGGCAGGACGGAGAGGGCTGTGAGGAGGATGCGTACACGGGCCATCGGATCGGCCTTCCGTGTCAGGGCTGGGCAGGGCCCGCCGTTCACCGCGTCGTCACCGCGGCGGCGGTGTGAATTGCCCCATACGCTACGAGTGCACCGAGCTTCGGTCACTGGTTACTTCGTATGAATATATGGCGGATAGGGTTTGCCGCACTGTATGGTGCGTCCACTTCGCGCCGCCTCGCGCGCCCCTTCTCGCGCACCTCTCGACGGGGGTTCACGCATGCTCAGCCCGTCACTCGCCCAGGAGATCGCCGGGGACACCTCGGCGGTCATCGGATTCAACGTCCTCATCACCGATAGTGAAGGCACGGTCATCGGCAGCGGCGACCAAAGCCGTATCGGTACCTTCCACGAGGCGTCCGTCGAGGTGCTGCGCACCCAGGAGCCCGCCACCCACACCACCGCGCAGGCCCAGTCCCTGCGGGGCGTGCGCCCCGGTGTCACGCTCCCCCTGGTCCGGGACGGGCACGCGGTCGGCACGGTCGGCATCACCGGCACGCCCGCGCAGGTGGGCCGCTTCGGGCTGCTGGTGAAGCGGCAGACGGAGATCCTGATGCGGGAGTCCGTGCTGCTGCGCTCGCGGGTGCTGCGGGAGCGGGTGCTGGAGGATCTGATCGTCGACGTCGCCTCGTACGACGCCCAGGTGGTCGAGCCGGACTTCATCGTCTTCCGCGCCGCGGAGCTGGGCTTCGATCTGCGGCTGGCGCGGGTGGCGATCGCGATGGAGGTGACGGTGCCGGGCGGGGAGCGCCGGGGCGGCGGGCGCGGCCATGGCGCCGGGTACGCCGGTGGGCGCCGTACCCGGGACACCGCGCTGGTCCGCCCGGAGCTGCTGCGTACCGTCCGCGAGGCGTTCCCCGACGCGCAGGACATCGTCGCGAGCGCCGCGCCCGGGTGGATCGGGGTGCTGCACCGGCTGCGCGGGGAGGCCCTCGACCCGGGGGTGGCGGCCGTCTGCGCCCGGCTCACGGAGGCCGCCGACGCGCGGTACGGCCTGGTGCTGCGGGCCGGGATCGGCGAACCGGCCTCCACGGTCGGCGGGCTGCACGATTCGTACCAGGACGCGTGCGACGCGCTACGGCTCGGCGCCCGGGTCGCCGCCGGTGCCCCCGTCCACCTCATCGGCGATCTCCGGGGCCACCAGCTGCTGGCCGCCGTCGGGCAGCACACCCGGGCCCGGCTCATCGCCCTGACCACCGTGGAGCTGCGCGCGCAGCCGGACTGGCCGGTGCTGCGGGAGACGGTGGTGGCGTGGTGCGAGAACGGCTTCAACCTGGTGCGGGCGTCGGCGGCGCTGCACATTCACCGCAACACCCTCGTGTACCGCATGAACAAGATCGAGCAGATCAGCGGCCGTTCCCTGCGCGACCGCGGCACGCTCTCCCTCTATCTGGCCTGCCTCGCCGATCAGCTGGACACCACGCACATTCCGTCGGCGCGCGGCTAGTCGGTCGGGGCTTTGGCGCGGGCCAGGCGCTCGTAGTAGCGCAGCAGGTCCATGTCGTCCACCGACCCCGGGTTCACCGCCTTGTCCAGGGACGTGCCCTGGAGGAGGCGCTTGACCGGGACCTCGATGCGCTTGCCGGTGAGGGTGTGGGGGACGCCCGGGACCTCGATGACCTCGTCGGGGACGTGGCGCGGGGAGAGCTGGGTGCGGATGGTGCTCTTGATACGGGCCAGCAGCTCGTCGTCCAGGGTCGCGCCCGGGGCGAGGTGGACGAAGAGCGGCATCCAGTAGCCGCCGTCGGGCTGTTCGACGCCGATGACGAGGGATTCGCGGATCTCGGGAAGGCGTTCGACGGCCTCGTAGATGTCGGCGGAGCCCATCCGTACGCCCTGCCGGTTGAGCGTGGAGTCGGAGCGGCCGTGGATGACGACGGTGCCGCGCGAGGTGAGGGTGATCCAGTCGCCGTGGCGCCAGACGCCGGGGAACATCTCGAAGTAGCTGTCCCGGTAGCGGCTGCCGTCCGGGTCGTTCCAGAAGCGGACCGGCATGGACGGCATGGGGCGGGTGACGATCAGCTCGCCGACCTCGTCGACCACCGGCCTGCCCTGCGCGTCCCACGCCTGGAGGTCGGTGCCGAGGCCGGGAGCCTGCAGCTCGCCGATGTGGACGGGGAGGGTCGGCACGGCGCCCGCGAAGCAGCTGCACACATCGGTGCCGCCGCTGACGGAGGCGATCCACATGTCCTCGGCCACCTCGTCGTGGATCCAGCGGAAGCCGTCCGGCGGCAGCGGGGAGCCGGTGGTGGCGACGCACTTCACCCGGGAGAGGTCGAAGTCGCGCCCCGGGTGGACACCGGCCTTGCGGCAGGCCATGACGTACGCGGCGGAGGTGCCGTACAGCGTGGTGCCGGTGCGCTCGGCGACCCGCCACTGGGCGGCGGTGTCCGGGTAGCCGGGGCTGCCGTCGTACAGCACCACGGTGGCGCCGGACAGCAGCCCGGACACCAGGAAGTTCCACATCATCCAGCCGGTGGAGGTGTACCAGAAGAAGCGGTCCCCGGGGCCGAGGTCGCAGTGCAGGCCCAGCTGTTTGAGGTGCTCCAGCAGGATGCCGCCCTGGGACTGCACGATCGCCTTGGGCAGCCCGGTGGTGCCGGAGGAGTACAGCACCCACAGCGGATGGTCGAAGGGCACCTGGTCGAAGACCGGCTCGGTACCGTCGCGGACGACGTCGTCCCAGGTCAGCGCTCCCTCGGGGGCGGGCGTGCCCAGCAGCGGGATGTGGACGACGGCGCGCACGGTCGGCAGTTCGCGGCGCAGCTCGGCGACGGTCTCGGTGCGGTCGTGGGTCTTGCCCCCGTAGACGTAGCCGTCGACGGTGAACAGGACGACCGGCTCGACCTGCTGGAAGCGGTCCAGGACGCTGCGGGCGCCGAAGTCGGGGGCGCAGGAGGTCCACACCCCGCCGACGGCGGCGGTGGCGAGGAAGGCGATCGCGGCCTGCGGGATGTTGGGGAGGTAGCCGCTGACCCGGTCGCCGGGGCGGACCCCGAGGCGGCGCAGCGCGGCGGCGGCCGCGCCGACCTGGGCGCGCAGCTCGGCCCAGGTGACGGAACGCGGCTCCTGGCCCTCGTCGACGTGCAGCAGCGCGGGCTCGTCGACGCGGGCGGGGTCCTCACCGGCGCGCAGGGCGTGCTCGGCGTAGTTGACGGTGGCGCCGGGGAACCAGCGGGCGCCGGGCATGGCGTCGTCGGCGAGGACGGCTTCGTACGGGGTGCCGAAGCGCACCTCGAACCACTCGGCGACCGCGCGCCAGAAGCTCTCCAGCTCCTCGACCGACCAGCGGTGCAGCGCGGCGTAGCTCGCGGCCGGGTCACCGGGGAGCGGCGCGGGCGCGCCGTGCCGCTCGGCCGCCCAGGCGTGGAAGCGGGTCAGCTGGGCGCGGGCGATCCGGTCCGCGCCGGGCTGCCACAGGGGGCCGGGCAGGTGGTCGGCGTGGGCTGCGGTGTTCATCTGTGTCGGCTCCCGGGAGGTCCGCGTCCGCTGCTTCAGGGTCCGTGCAGGACGATGCCATGTGATCGACTTCGGCACCAGGGGCGATGCTCCACATCCGTGGCAGGTTGCATGTGGGACGACCACGGGTGAACGGCAGTTGAACCATGGCCGCGTTCTCCCTCGCCAATGGCACAGTGATCAGTATGAATGCGCGTGACCTGGTGCGGTCGGTGAAGGTGGTCGGTACGGCGCAGGGGCTGCGCTCCCTGCGGTCGGCGTGGCGGCGCCGCCGTTCGGACGCGACCGGGCTGCCGCGGCGGGGTGCCGAGCTGGCGCGCGTACCGGGTGTGGTGGAGGGCGCGGATCCGCAGCCGGGCGGTGGGGTGGTGCGGTTCGCGCGGTCCTCGCTGCGGGTGCGGGTGGCGGCGGGCGGCGCGGTGTTCTGCGGCTGGGACGGGGCGGAGCCGGAGCCGTCGTACGCGCTGGACGGCGCCTGTCCGGAGGCGGACGAGCGGGCGCAGCTGGAGCCGGACACGGACGGCGGCTGGCGGGTGGTGTCGGAGCGGGTGACGGTCGCGGTGTCGCGGATGGGCACGGTGGAGGTGCGCACCCCGGGCGGGGTGGTGCTGCGGCGGGATCTGCCGCCGCGCTGGTGGGAACCGGCCGAGGCGGTGATCGAGCGCGGCGGGAGCGAGAGCCGGACCACGGGGGTGCCGGGCACGCGCTGGCACCAGCGGTCGGAGGTGGCGGCGGACGCGCGGTTCTTCGGGCTCGGCGGGCGGGTGGACGGGCCGCGCCTGCGGAACGGCTCGTACCGGCTGTGGAACACCGACCCCGGCGGCGGTTTCGGGCCGGGCGACGATCCGCTGTACCTGACCATGCCGGTGCAGCTGGTGGTGGCGGACGCGGGCACCCATCTGGTGTTCCACGACAACTCGTGGGACGGCACGGTCACGCTGCGGGAGGGCGAGGAGGGCGCGGGCTCGGGGCACGACCGGCCCGGTGGCGTCCGGATGCGCATGGAGGGCGGGCCGCTGCGCTACTGGGTGTTCGCGGGCACCCCGGCCCGGGTGCTGCACGGCTGGGCGGCGCTGACCGGCTCCCCCACGGTGCCGCCGGGCTGGGCGCTCGGCCACCACCACGCGCGCTGGGGGTTCGGCGACGCGACGGAGGTACGGCGGGTGGTGGCGGGCTACCGGGAGCGGAACCTGCCGCTGTCCGCGCTGCATCTGGACATCGACCATCTGGCCGGGAACCGGGTCTTCACGGTGGACCCGGCGCGCTTCCCCGACCTGCCCGGGCTCGCCGCCGAGCTGCGCGAGGACGGGGTGCGGCTGGTGTCCATCGTGGACCCCGCGGTGAAGGCGGAGCCGGGCAACCCGGTGTACGACGGCGGGGCGGCGGCGGAGGGGTTCGTGACCGACGCCCGCGGCCGGGAGGTGCGCGGGGTGGTGTGGGCGGGCGAGTCGGTGTTCCCGGACTTCACCGATCCGCGGGTGCGCAAGTGGTGGGGCGGGCTGTACGCGGAGCGGCTGGAACAGGGCTTCTCCGGGGTGTGGCACGACAGATGCGAGCCGGTGTCCTTCGCCGCCTTCGGCGAGACCACGCTGCCGCGCTCGGCCCGGCACGCCCTGGAGGGCCGGGGCGGCGACCACCGGGAGGCGCACAACGTGTACGGGCTGGCCATGGCCCGGGCCGGGTACGAGGGGCTGGGCGAGCTACGCCCCGACGAACGGCCGTTCCTGTTCTCCCGCTCCGGCTGGGCGGGGCTCCAGCGGTACGGGGGCAGCTGGTCCGGCGATGTGACCACCGGCTGGCCGGGGCTGCGCGCCTCGCTGGCGCTGGTGGTCGGGCTGGGTCTTTCGGGGGTGCCGTACTCCGGCCCGGACATCGGCGGCTTCACCGGCTCCCCGTCGCCTGAGCTGTATCTGCGCTGGTTCCAGCTGGGCGCGTATCTGCCGCTGTTCCGTACCCATTCGGCGATCACGGCCGGGCGGCGCGAGCCCTGGGAGTTCGGGGCCCAGGTACTGGAGCACGCGGCGGCGGCGCTGCGCGAGCGGCAGCGGCTGCTGCCGTACTTCATGACGCTCGCCCGGCTGGCGGAACGTACCGGCGCGCCCTATGTGCGGCCCGTGTGGTGGCGGCAGCCCAAGGACCGGGCGCTGCGCGACTGCGACGATGCGTTCCTGCTGGGCGACGCGCTGCTGGTGGCGCCGGTGCTGGAGGAGGGCGCGGTGCGGCGGGCGGTGCGGCTGCCGCGCGGCCGCTGGTACGACACGGCGACCGGCCGCGCGTACGAGGGCCCCGGGCAGGTGGTGGTCGACGCCCCGCTGTCCCGGATCCCGGTGCTGGCCCGGGCGGGCGCGGTGATACCCGTCGCGTCGCCGGACGGCGGCGTGGAGCTGGAGGTGTGGATGCCGCACCAGGGGCGCAAGGGCGGCGGGTCGATGGTGGTGGACGCGGGCGACGGGTGGGACAAGGCGGAGCTGCTGCGGTTCGTCTCCCGGCTGCGCGGGGACGAGGTGCGGGTCGAGCGGGAGGGCGGCGTCGAGGCGGGGTATCCGGTGCGGGTCCGGGGCACGGCTCCGGAGGTCCCGTCACCGCGCAAACCGTGACGATCGCCCCGGGTCGGCGGGCGGCGCCTCCCAGCGGTAGCCGGGGCGCATCGCAACCCGCGCGAGGAGAGCACGGGGGCACCGCCCGGCGGCGGCTGGGGGCGCGTGGCCGCAAGGCTCACCAAGGCGCGGGGCAGGGGCACACCGCAGGTGCCCGGGGCCCGGGGCAGCGCCCCGGTTTCGGGAAGGGGCGGGACAGGGGACAAGCCACCCGCGCACCGCGACCGGAGGCGCTGCCCCGAGGCCCGGTTTCTCCTGGGGTTTCGCTGCTGGGTGCGGGCCGGGGGTGGAGCCCAGCGTGATCGGCTAGACGCCCGCTGAGCGTCGGTGGGGTTCGCGGGCCGGGGGGACTGGGTAACTCGGTGTTCATGCCAAGAATCGTGCCGCGTGTGCTCGCCCTGCCCGTCGCCGCTCTGCTGGCCCTCGCCTCGCCCGCTCCGGCGCAGGCCGGGGCCGAGCCCAAGGCGCCGAAGGAGTTCGTGGCGCTGAGCGATGTGGATCCGACGATCCGCCAGGAGATCCGGTACCTCACCCCGCACAACTTCACCGGCCGCCCCGTCGACGGCTATCGCAGGCCGCTGTGTCTCCTGACCCGCCCGGCTGCCCTGGCCCTGCACCGGGCGCAGCGTCAACTGCTGCGCCGGGGCTACACCCTGAAGGTGTACGACTGCTACCGGCCGCAGCGCGCGGTGAACCGGTTCGTCGACTGGGCGAAGGACCTCGACGACCAGCGGATGAAGGGCGAGTTCTATCCGAAGGTCGACAAGACCCGGCTGTTCGAGGACGGCTACATCGCCGAGAAGTCGGGGCACAGCCGGGGCAGCACGCTGGACCTGACGATCGCGCGGCTGCCCGCGCTGCCGACCCGGCCGTACGTACCGGGCGAGAAGCTGGTGTCCTGCTACGCGCCCAAGAAGGAGCGCTTCCCCGACAACTCGGTGGACATGGGGACGGGTTACGACTGCTTCGACACCCTCTCGCACACCCTCGATCCGCGGATCAAGGGCCAGCAGCGGGCCAACCGGCTGCTGCTCAAGGGCGCGATGGAGGGCCAGGGCTTCGTCAATCTGGCCGAGGAGTGGTGGCACTACACCTTCAAGCCGGAGCTGTTCCCGGACACCTACTTCGACTTCCCGGTCTCGCGCCGTTCACTGCACCCGGAGGGTGTGCCACACTTCTGACGTTCCGTCAGAAGTTCACCTTCACCGCCGGGAGAAGCCGTGGCATCTGCGCGTACGCCCGTGGTCGCCGGATGGTTCGCCTCCGTCGACGGGGAGTTCCGGCTGCTGGGCACCCGTTGCCGGGGATGTGGCGCGGTGTACTTCCCGCGCGAGGACACGTTCTGCCGGGCGCCCCGGTGCGGCGGCGCGGAGCTGGACGAGGTGCCGCTGTCACGGCGGGGCAGGGTGTGGTCGTACACCGACGGCCGCTACCGCCCGCCCGCCCCGTACCCCTCCGATCCCGCGCGCGAGTGGGAGCCGTACACGCTGATCGCCGTGGAGCTGGCCGCCGAGCGGATGGTGGTGCTCGGGCAGGGCGCGCCCGGGGTGACGGTGGCGGATCTGGCGGTCGGCATGGAGGTCGAGGTGGTGCCGGGGGTGCTCGCCGGGAGGGGCGGGGAGAGCTGGGCTACCTGGCACTGGCGGCCCGTTTCCGCGGAGGTACGGCCGTGACCGGCGAGGTGGCGGTGCTCGGCGCCGGGATGCACCCGTGGGGCAAATGGGGCCGGAGCTTCGTGGAGTACGGGACGAAGGCGGCTCGGGCGGCGCTCGCGGACGCCGGGCTCGACTGGACCGCGATCCAGTCCGTGGTCGGCGCGAACACCGTGCGCTGCGGCTATCCCGGCCAGGTCGCGGGGGCGACCTTCGCCCGCGCGCTGGGCTGGCAGGGGGCGCGCGTCACCAGCGTGTACGCCGCCTGCGCGTCCGGGGCGCGGGCCATCGACACCGCCCGCGCCCAGATCCTGTCCGGCATGGCGGACACCGTGCTGGTGGTGGGCGCGGACGCGGCGCCCAAGGGGTTTTTCGCGCCGTCCGGCGGCGACCGGCCCGATGATCCGGACTGGCTGCGCTTCCGGGTGCTGGGGGCCACCAACCCGGCGTACTTCGCGCTGTGGGCGCGCCGCCGGATGGCGGTGTACGGGGACACGGTCGAGGACTTCGCGGCGGTCAAGGTGAAGAACGCGGCCACGGGCGCCGCCAACCCTCATGCCCGCTACCGCTCCCCCGTGTCCGCCGAGGAGGTGGCCGCGTCGCCGGTGGTGGCCGATCCGCTGCGGCTGCTGGACATCTGCGCGACCTCGGACGGGGCCGCGGCGCTCGTGCTGAGCGGCGTGGACTTCGCGCGGCGGCACGGGGTGGCGGATCCGGTGCGGATCCGGGCCGTCTCGTCCGTCTCGCCGGTGTATCCACGGACCGCGCTCGACCTGCCGGACCTCGCCACCGATTCCGCCACCGATTCCGCCGCCGGGTCCGGTCCGGTGCCGGACGCGTTCCGGCCTTCGATCGCGCGGGCGGCGTACGAGGAGGCGGGGATCGGGCCGGAGGATCTGTCGCTCGCCGAGGTGTACGACCTGTCCACCGCGCTGGAGCTGGAGTGGTACGAGGACTTGGGGCTGTGCGCCGCCGGGGAGGGCGCGAAGCTGCTCCGGGAGGGCGCGACGGCGCTCGGCGGCCGGATCCCGGTCAATCCGAGCGGTGGTCTCGCCTCCTTCGGGGAGGCGGTTCCGGCGCAGGCCATCGCCCAGGTGTGTGAGCTGGCCCAGCAGCTGCGGGGCCGGGCGGGCGACCGGCAGGTGGCGGGGGCGCGGGTGGGGATCACCGCGAACCAGGGCCTGTTCGGCCATGGTTCGTCGGTGATCGCCGTGCGGTGAGCCGGGTGCGCCGCGCGGTCAGCCGGGTGCGCCGCGCGGTCAGCGGGTGGAGGCGGTGGCGAGCATCGCGTGTTCCACCACCGATATCAGCACACGCTTGACGGATTCCCGCTCGCGCGCGTCGCACATCACCACGGGGGTGCCGGGGTCGAGGTCCAGCGCCTCGCGCACCGACTCCTCCGGGTAGTTGTCGGCGCCCTCGAAGCAGTTGACGGCCACCGTGAAGGCGATGCCACGCCGCTCGAAGTAGTCGACGGCCGCGAAGCAGTCCTCCAGCCGACGGGTGTCGGCCAGCACCACCGCTCCCAGCGCACCGGTCGCCAGCTCGTCCCAGAGGAACCAGAAACGGTCCTGCCCCGGAGTACCGAAGAGGTACAGCACCAGGTCCTCGCGGAGCGTGATGCGCCCGAAGTCCATCGCGACGGTGGTGGTCTTCTTGCCCTCCACCCCCGCGATGTTGTCGACCGGCCGGCCCGCCTCGGTGAGCAGCTCCTCCGTGCGCAGCGGCTTGATCTCGCTGACCGCGCCCACCAGTGTCGTCTTGCCCGCACCGAACCCGCCCGCCACCAGAATCTTGAGCGTCACGGGTTCGATGATGTGGGCGCGGCCCGGGTCAGAGTGCCCGTAGACCATTGATCACCTCGCGCAGAATCCTCTCGTCCGGCAGTTCCGCCGGAGGTACGGGCCGGGACACTCGGACGAGTGCCGCGTGAAGCAGGTCACCGATCAGTACGCGGACCACGCCGACCGGGAGGTCGAGCTCGGCCGCCAGCTCGGCGACGGACTGTGGGGTGTCGCGGCTGAGTTCGACGATGTCGATGTGCTCCGGTGACAACGTCTGGTCGGCCGCGGTCCCGGGGCTCGCCCGGTCGGCGACGACGACGGCGATCAGGTCGAGCTTGTCCTCGGCGGCGCTGCGGGTGCGGCCCCGCGTCATCGCATAGGGCCGGACCACCGGTCCGGCCGCGTCGTCGAACCAGCGGTCGTCGGTCGCACCCTCTCCGGTCATCTCCCTCCGCCTCCGTCACCCGCCGGAGCGCGGAGCGGAGCCCAGATGCACTCCCACCCGCTTGACCAGCAGCGTCATCTCATAGGCTACCTGGCCGACGTCCGAGTCGGCATCGGCGAGCACGGCGAGGCAGCTGCCGTCACCGGCGGAGGTGACGAACAGGAAGGCGTCGTCGAGTTCGACGACGGTCTGCCGGACCCGGCCGACGTCGAAGTGGCGGCCGACCCCCTTGGCGAGGCTGTGGAATCCCGAGGCCACGGCGGCCAGGTGTTCGCCGTCCTCCCGGGACAGATCGCGCGAACCGCCGGTGGGCAGTCCGTCGCCGGAGAGCACCAGCGCCTTGCGGATGCTGCCGACCCGGCCGACGAGTTCGTCGAGCAGCCAGTTCAACTCGCCCGACGGTGCCGATCCGTTGCGTGCTGCGGCGTTCGATGCGGTCATCGCCCGTCCCCCTCATCTCTCGTTCCTGGTGCGGTGTCCGACCCGCCGGAACCGGTGGCCGTCTGCCGCCGACCGCGCTGCCATCCCCGTTGCAGCGAGGCCATGGTGGCCCTCGCCTGTTCGGCGTCGCGTTCGGGATCGGTGTCGGCAGCGTAGTGGTCGCTCTCCGCCGGTGGTTCGGGGTCGTTCTTCAACTGCGGGGCGAGGCTCGCCTGTCGTATCCGCTTGGGGAGCCCGGAGGCGGCCGGGCTGGTCGGTGCCTGGCTCTCCGGGGCCGGTGCCTGGTCCTGGCGCCGGTCCTCGCCGTCGTTCCGGACCTGTTCCCGGTCCTTTGACCGGGTCTGGTTCCGGGGCTGGTTCATGTCTTCGTCCGGGTCCTGCTCGCGCTGTTCGGCCCAGGACGGCCGGGTGTGCCGTCCGCCCGACGCGCCGTCGACCGGGTGGCCGTGGTCGGAGACCAGCACCGGTGGCACGCGGCGGGGCAGCGGCGCGGGACCGCCGTCGCGGGCGCCGGAGCGGCTGTCGGAGGCCTGCTGATGCTGTTCGGCGGGCGGCGCGCTCACCACGGAAGGCGACGGGCCGCCGGAGCGCCGCTGCTTGGGCACTGCGGCGCCGCGCTGCCGCTTCCGCTGCCGACCGGTGTCGTCGTCGCCGCCCCCCTCCTGACCGTCCGGGCCGGATTCGGTGAGCAGGGCGGACGGGATGAGCACGATGGCGGTGGTGCCGCCGTACGCGGAGGGCTGGAGCGAGACCCGTACGCCCTGCCGCTGGGCGAGCCGGCTGACCACGAACAGGCCCAGCCGGTCGGTGTCGGACAGCTCGAACTCGGGCGTCTCGGCGAGCCGGAGGTTGGCCTCCGTCAGGGCGTCGGGCGTCATGCCGAGGCCCCGGTCGTGGATCTCCAGCGTGAAGCCCTTGGCGACCCGCTCCCCGTGCACCTGGACTGCGGTGTGCGGCGGGGAGAAGACGGTCGCGTTCTCCAGCAGTTCGGCGATGAGGTGGGTGAGGTCGCCGACGGCGGGGCCGTTCACCGCGACCCGGGGCAGTCTGCGGATCTCGATCCGCTCGTAGTCCTCGACCTCGGCGACGGCGGCGCGCACGACGTCCATCAGCTGGATGGGTTTGCGCCACTGCCGGGAGGGGGCCGCGCCGGAGAGGATGACCAGGCCCTCGGCGTGCCGCCGCATACGGGTGGTCATGTGGTCCAGCCGGAACAGGTCGGCGAGTTCGTCGGTGTCCTCGGTACGCCGCTCCATCGTGTCCAGCAGGGTCAGCTGGCGGTGCAGCAGCACCTGGCTGCGGCGGGCGAGGTTGACGAAGACGTCGGAGACGCCCTGGCGCAGTTCGGCCTGTTTGACGGCGGCCTCGACGGCGGCCCGCTGGAGGGTGTTGAGGGCCTGGCCCACCTGACCCATCTCGTCGGGGCCGTGCCGCAGCCGGGGCACTTCCCGCTCCACGTCGACCTGTTCGCCCGCGCCGAGGCGGCGCATCACGCTCGGCAGCCGGACGCTGGACGCCTCCTGGGCGTCGGTGCGCAGCCGGGACAGGTCGCGGACCAGGCCTCGGCCGATCCGGACGGAGACGAAGACCGAGAGCACGAAGGCGAGGAGACCGAGGACGGCGGCGGCGCCCGCCTTGATCAGGACGCTGTCGGCCACCGGTTCGATGCGCTTCTGGAGGCGGTCGGTGGCCTCGTCGCCCAGCTGGTCGTAGTCGTTGAGGACGGGCCCGGCCGCGTTCTCCCAGTGTTCCCGGTCCAGGGCGCCGATGGCGTCGCGCGGCTCCATGGTGGCCAGGGCCTTGCCCTCGGCGATGCGCAGCGCCGCGGGGGCGGCGTTGGTGCGCCGGTAGTCGGCGAAGACCTTCTGTTCCGAGGCGGGCAGGATCGGCAGGTTGGTGTTGTAGAGCAGGGTGCGCTCGGCGATGAGGTCGGACATCGACTTGAGGTCGGCCAGCGTCAGCTTCCGTGCCGTCAGCGCGGAGACGTACAGGGCGTCCTCGCGGGACAGTGCCTCCCGGGCGCGGATCATGGCGACCAGCGCGCGGCCCTGTTTGTCCAGGTCCGTGTCGGGTACGGCGTGCAGCGAACTGCGGAACGCGTAGCAGAGGTCGACGAGTTTGTTGTAATACTCAAAGGCAGCGGTCCGCGAGGTACCGTTGTCCTCGACCTTCCGGCGCAGACTGTCGAGGCCTTCGGATGCCTTCAGGACGTCGTCGAGCAGGTCCTCGGACTCGCTGTTCATCCGGTCGTGCACGGTGCTGTCCGCTTGGGCGTCGCGGAGCTGGCCGATGGCCTCGTCGGTTTTGCGCTGCTGGGTGTGGAGCAGGGGCAGCGCGTCGGCCTGGCGTGGGTCCGCGAGCAGGATCAGGGTCTGCCGCCGCTCCAGCTGGACGGCGTGCACCGCGTCCTCGGCGGGCTGGCCCGCCTTGTCGATGATGGCGGAGGCGTCGAGCAGCTGTAGTGCCTCCCGGCCGGTGATCACTAGCGCGAAGGCCCAGATCGCCGTCAGCGAGACAAGCGGCACCAGCAACAGCGCCACGATCTTCCTGCGGATGGACTTCCCGCGAAAGCGCATGGCCTCCCCAACGTCATCCCCGGGAACCGGGGCGGCGACTGATGTTCTCCGACAACGAGCGGCGTGAGCCTACTACTGAGGCTTGGTCATCCCGAAGGCTTGTCATACCGCTTCTGTGAAGACTCCCGCCTCGGTGATCATCAGTTGTCAGATGATTATCGGACTTAACCCCCGTGTGTCGGGTACAACGGTGCCGGTCACCGTGTGCGCAGGGCCAAACACCGATGGCCGGTTTTCCCCTCCCCACGGGAACCACCGATCGCTGCCATTCGTGATCCAACAAGGCACACTAGGGGTGCATACGACCCAAGTCCCGCCATGTGTGACCGACCGGACCGGGGCAGCGCCGAAAGGGGTGGGAACGTCATGGACACCATGGACAAGGATCGCGACATCCCGGCACCAGGGGCCCGGCCGCTATGGACCGAGGAGCCCGCCCGCAGGCGACGGCTGCCCGATCCGGTGCGTACGTCGGCGGTGCGGGCGGTCATCATCGTGGCGATCACGATGGTGCTCGCGATGGTGGCGGTGCTGTGCGCGTTCGCCGGTTCGTGGTTCGCCTTCCCCTCCGTGCTCATCGCGGTGGCGAGCACGGTGGTGGCGACCTGGGGGGTGCTGGACGTATGGGTGACCCGGCAGGTGTGGAACCAGCGGTACGGGGTGGTCTCCCGGCCCAGCAGCTCGGCGCGGGAGATGCGCCGCCAGCGGCGGCGGGCCCGTAAGGAGGCGGTCAGCGCGCGACGGGCAGCCGAGCGCGGGCGAGCTCGCGGCGCAGCCGCGTGAACGGTTTCGGGCGGTTGACGGCGAGGACGGCGGTCGGATTCCCGTCGCGTTCGTAGACGGCGAGGAAGCCACCGGCCGCGTCGCTCTCGGGGTCGCCCTCGGCGATCCGGACGGTGTCGCCGGGCTCGCGCCGCCCGGCGAACTGGATGCGCGCGCCGTACTGGTCGGACCAGAAGTAGGGCAGCGCGCCGAAGGGTTCGACGGTGGCCCCGGCGAGCAGGTTGCGGGCGGCGACCGCGCCCTGTTCGGCGGCGCTGGTCCAGTGCTCGGCCCGTACGGTGCGCTCCGTACCGGGCTGGGCGAGGCGGGCCACGTCGCCCACGGCGACGACGGTGGGCAGCGCGGTGGCGCAGCCCTCGTCGCACAGCACCCCGTCGTCCAGGGCCAGTCCGGAGTCTTCCAGCCATCCGGTGACCGGGCGCACCCCGACGCCGACGACGACCACATCGGCGGGCAGCACCCGGCCGTCGGCCAGCTCCACACCGGTGACGCGGTCGGTACCGCGCAGGGTGGCGACGCCCGTACCGCACAGCAGGGTCACGCCGTGCGCGGCGTGCAAAGCGGCGCACGCCTGGGCCATGCGCTCCCCCAGCTGCGGGACGAGCGGCAGCGGCGCGGCCTCCACCACGGTGACGTCCCGTCCGAGGGCGGCGCAGGACGAGGCGACCTCGGCGCCGATGAAACCGGCGCCGATGACGACCACCCGGGCCGCCCCCGCCCGCAGTTCGGCGCGGAGCCGCCGGGCGTCGTCGAGGGTGCGCAGGGTGTGCACCCCGGGCAGGGCGGTGGCGCGCAGCGTCCGGGGCGCGGCCCCGGTGGCGATGACGACGCCGTCGGTGCGCAGGGTGCGGCCGTCGGCCAGCCCGACCGCGCCGGCCGCCGGATCCAGCCGGTCGGCCCGGACGCCGAGCAGCCACTCGGCGTCCAGTTCGGCCTCGTCCTCGGGGTCGGTGAGGGCGAGCGGGCCGAGCCCGCCGTCCGGATCTTCCTCAGCTGTCAGGAACGCCTTCGACAGCGGAGGGCGATCGTACGGGCGGTGGCGCTCCTCGCCGACGATCACCAGCCGGCCGTCGTAGCCCTGGTCGCGCAGGCCGCGCGCCGCGTGCAGCCCCGCGAGCGAGGCCCCGATGACGGTGACCGTCCGCATCATGCGACGGCTTCTTGCTGGGCAGCGGGCACCAGGGGGTGGACATAGAGCAGTCCGTCCACCACCGTGACCGCATGCGTACGTACCGGTTTGCGGGCGGGCAGACAGGTGGGCATGCCGGAGCGCAAATCGAACAGGGCGGCGTGCAGCGGGCATTCGACGTAGCAGCCCTCGAGCCAGCCTTCGGAGAGGGAGGCGTCCTGGTGGCTGCAGGTGTCGTCAACGGCGTAGAACGCGCCCTCGCTGTGGAACACCGCGATCGCCGCGTGGCTGTCGCCGGCCTCGACGCGCACCGACTCACCTTCCGGCAGATCCTCGATACGGCAGACGGGAATCATTGGCCCCCCTCACGTTGATCGGTATCATGCGTTGTGAATGGCGCATCGAAATGCGCGATGCGCAACAGAATCCAGATTGGGAAGGCAGCCGTCAAGAGTTGCCCGTCGAGAGGCCCCACTCGGAGCCGCCGGATGGTGAGATCAGACCCATGACGAACACGACCGAGGATCGGCCCGATGACAAGCGAGGGGCCTCCGGGGCAGTGCAGTCGGTGGACCGGGCGGTCAGTGTCCTGGAGATCCTCGCCAAACTCGGCGAGGCCGGGGTGACCGAGATCGCCGATGAGCTGGGCGTACACAAGTCGACCGCGTTCCGGCTGCTGGGCGTGCTGGAGAACCGCGGCCTGGTCGCCCAGGAGCGCGAGCGCGGGAAGTACTACCTGGGCGCCGGGGTGCTGAGGCTGGCGGGCGCGGCCGCCATCCGGCTGGACATCTCGCAGGAGGGCGCCCCGGTCTGCCGTGCGCTGGCCGACGAGACCGGCGAGACGGCCAACATCGCGGTGCTGGACTCGGACGCGGCGGTCAACATCATGCAGGCGCGCGGGGCCGCCGCGGTCACGGCCTACAACTGGCTGGGGCGGCGCACCGCGCTGCACGCGACCGCCAGCGGCAAGATGCTACTGGCCCATCTGAGCGGCGATCGGCGGGAGCGGCTGGTGACGCGGAAGCTGCCGCGATTCACCGAGCACACGATCACCACCTCGGCCGAGCTGCGGCAGCAGCTGGAGACCGCCGCCGAGCGCGGATTCGCGTACTCGTGCGAGGAATTGGAGATCGGGCTGAACGCGGTCGCGGCTCCGGTGCGCGGCCACGACGGCGCGGTGATCGGCGCGATCGGCGTCTCGGGGCCGGTGTACCGGATGGCCCAGAGCCAGCTGCTCGACCTCGCCGAGCACGCGATGAAGACCGCCGAGGAACTCTCCCGCCGCATGGGCTTCCCCGGCTGACCAGCCACGACGCACCACCCACGGAACACCCGAAGGGGCCGGATCCGATCCGGCCCCTTCGTCGCGTCCGGAGCCGGAACCCGTAGTCAGCGCTGCCTTACGGACGGTTTGCGCGCACCCTCTTGACGCGTCGTGGACACGGCTTTCAGGATGTCCCTCATCGCGCAACACGCCGCGCCATACGCAACTGGGCGGTAACCAGCGGCCGTTCAACCGGCCCGGTTCCCCGCGTCTTTCGATCACCTCATGCCAGCTCGTGCCAACTCCCACGCACCGGTCCCTGCCAGCGCAGGAGAACAGAGGAGTGAGCCATGCCGCAAGAAGTCCGCGCCGCCGTGGCGCTGAAAAAGGGCGCACCCGTCGAGGTGCTGCCGGTCCTCGTGCCCGATCCCGGACCCGGCGAGGTGCTGGTGGGGGTGCAGGCCTGCGGGGTGTGCCACACCGATCTGCACTACCGGGACGGCGCGATCGGCGACGAGTTCCCGTATCTGCTCGGACATGAGGCGGCCGGAATCGTCGAGGCCGTGGGCCCCGGCGTCGCGGGCCTGGCCCCCGGCGACTATGTGGTGCTGGCCTGGCGCGCGCCCTGCGGCGGCTGCCGCTCCTGCCGCCGCGGCCGCCCCTGGTACTGCTTCGAGAGCCGTAACGCCGCCCAGCCCATGACCCTCGCCGACGGCACGGCGGTGAGCCCGGCGCTGGGCATCGGCGCGTTCGCGGAGAAGACGCTGGTTGCGGCGGGACAGGCGGTGAAGATCGACCCGTCGGCCCGTCCCGAGGCGGCGGGGCTGATCGGCTGCGGGGTGATGGCCGGGTACGGCGCGGCGGTGCACACCGGCGGGGTGGCCAACGGCGACACCGTCGCGGTCATCGGCTGCGGCGGGGTCGGCAACGCGGCGATCGCCGCGTCCGCGCTGGCCGGGGCGCGCCGGGTGATCGCCGTGGACATCGACGACGCCAAGCTGGACCTGGCTACCCGCTTCGGCGCCACCGACACCGTCAACTCCCGGGGTACGGACCCGGTCGAGGCGGTCCGCGAGCTGACCGGGGGCGTGGGCGCCGACATCGTCATCGACGCGGTGGGCCGTCCCGAGACGTACCGTCAGGGCTTCTACATGCGCGATCTGGCCGGAACGCTGGTCCAGGTCGGGGTGCCGGACCCGGAGATGCGCATCGACCTGCCGCTGATCGACGTGTTCGGGCGCGGCGGCGCGCTCAAGGCGTCCTGGTACGGCGACTGTCTGCCCAGCCGGGACTTCCCGGTCCTGATCGACCTCCACCTCAGCCGCAAGCTCGACCTGGACGCGTTCGTCAGCGAGACGATCACGCTGGACGAGGTGGAGCCCGCGTTCGCCAAGATGCAGCGCGGTGCGGTGCTGCGATCGGTGGTGGTGCTGTGATGACCGGGGCACGGCACCAGCGCGTCGTCATCGTCGGCGCCGGGATCGTCGGCTGCTCGCTCGCCGACGAGCTGACCGCGCGCGGCTGGAGCGACGTCACCGTCCTGGAGCAGGGCCCGCTGGCCGCGCCCGGCGGCTCGACCTCGCACGCGCCCGGACTGGTGTTCCGGACCAGCCCCTCCAAGACCCTCACCGAATTCGCCGTCTACACCGTGGAGAAGTTCTCCGCGCTTCAGGTCGAGGGGCTGTCGTGCTTCAACCCGGTCGGCGGTCTGGAGATCGCCACCAGCGAGGAGCGCTGGGCCGATCTGCACCGCAAGGCGGGGCTGGCCGCGTCCTGGGGCATCCGGGGCGAACTCCTCTCCCCCGCCCGGTGCGCCGAACTGTGGCCGCTGCTGGACTCGGAGAAGATCCTCGGCGGCTTCCACACCCCGGACGACGGGCTGGCCCGCGCGCTGCTCGCCTGCCGCGCCCAGATCGAGCGGGCCACCGCGCGCGGCGCCCGCTTCCTGGAGCGGCACACCGTCACCGGCATCGAGCAGGAGGGCGGCCGGGTCACCTCGGTCATCACCGACCGGGGCACCTTCCCCGCCGACGTCGTCGTCTCGGCGGCCGGGTTCTGGGGTCCGCTGATCGGCGCGATGGCGGGCGTCCGCGTACCGCTGCTGCCGCTCGCCCACCAGTACGCGAAGACGGCGCCGCTGCCGGAGCTGGCCGGGGTGAACGACGCGCGGACCGAGGCGAGCCGTCCGCTGCTGCGGTTCCAGGACCGCGACCTGTACTACCGCGAGCACACCGACCGTATCGGCATCGGCAGTTACGCCCACCGCCCGATGCCGGTCGACCCGGCCGCCGTGCCCGCCTTCGACGACGCGCCCGTGATGCCGTCCTCGCTGCCGTTCACCGAGGAGGACTTCGCGCCCAGCTGGGCGGACAGCGTCGGGCTGATCCCGGCGCTCGGCGCGAGCCGCGTCGAGGAGGGGTTCAACGGAGTCTTCTCCTTCACCCCCGACGGGATGCCGGTCGTCGGCGAGTCCCGTGAGGTGCGCGGCTTCTGGCTGGCCGAGGCGGTGTGGGTGACCCACTCGGCGGGGGTCGCCAGGGCCGTCGCCGAGTGGATGACCGAGGGGCGGCCGTCCGTGGACGTCCACGAGTGCGACCCGTACCGCTTCGAGGACGCCCAGACCTCCCCCGCCTACATCGCCGACCGCGGCGCGCAGAGCTTCACCGAGGTCTACGACGTCATCCATCCGCTGCAGCCCATGGAGCAGCCGCGCCCGCTGCGGGTCAGCCCGTTCTACACGCGGCAGCGGGAGCTGGGCGCGTACTTCCTGGAGGCCGGGGGCTGGGAGCGGCCGCACTGGTACGAGGCCAACGCCCCGCTCGCCGACGGGCTCGAAGTGCCCGCGCGCGACACCTGGTCGGCCCGCTACTGGTCGCCGATCGCCGCCGCCGAGGCCCGGGTCACCCGGGAGCGGGTCGCGCTGTACGACATGACCCCGCTCAAGCGGCTGGAGGTCTCCGGCCCCGGCGCGCTGGACTTCCTGCAGCGGATGACCACCAACCAGCTCGCGAAGAAGCCGGGCGCGGTCACCTACACCCTGCTGCTGGACGAGGCCGGGGGCGTACGCAGCGATCTGACCGTTGCCCGTCTCGCCCCGGACTGCTTCCAGGTCGGTGCGAACAGCGGTCTCGACCTGGACTGGCTGCTGCGGCACGCGCCCGCTGACGTCCATATCGCCGACATCACGCCGGGCACCTGCTGCGTCGGGGTGTGGGGCCCGCTCGCCCGGGAGCTGGTCCAGCCGCTGACCCGGGACGACTTCTCGCACCAGGCGTTCGGCTACTTCAAGGCCCGGCGCACGTTTATCGGCCATGTCCCGGTGACCGCGATGCGGCTGAGCTACGTCGGCGAGCTGGGCTGGGAGCTGTACACCACCGCCGACCTGGGCCTGCGGCTGTGGGACACGCTGTGGGAGGCCGGGCAGCGGCACGGGGTGATCGCCGCCGGGCGCTCCGCCTTCAACAGCCTGCGGCTGGAGAAGGGCTACCGCGCCTGGGGCCATGACATGACCACCGAGCACGATCCGTACGAGGCGGGCGTCGGTTTCGCCGTCCGGATGAACAAGGGCGACTTCCTGGGGCGCGCGGCGCTGGAGGGCCGCGGCGAGGAGACGGCGCGGCGCAGGCTGGCCTGTCTCACCCTGGACGACCCGGCCGCGATCGTCCTGGGCAAGGAGCCGGTATACGTCGAAGGGGAGGCTGGTGTGGCGGCGGGCTACGTCACCAGCGCCGCGTACGGCTACACCATCGGCCGTACCGTCGCCTACGCCTGGCTGCCCGCCGGGGCCGCCGTCCCCGGAACCGCCGTCCACGTCGAGTACTTCGGCGAGAAGGTCCCCGCGACCGTGGCCGCCGAGCCCCTCTTCGATCCGCGCATGGAACGCATCCGCAGGTGATCCCTGCCCGTCTGAGGAGAATCCCATGACCGTGGCTCCTGAATCCCCCGCCGCCCCGGCCTCCAGCCTGATCACCACCCTCCCCGGCCCCTGGTACACCTCCGCCTCGGTCTTCCGGCGTGAGCAGGAGCACCTGTTCGAGGCGATGTGGTTCTGCGCGGTGCGCAGCGCCGACCTGGACCGGCCGGGGGCGTTCCGTACGGTGCGGGTGGGCCGGGAGAGCGTGCTGATCACCCGCAACCGCGCCGGTGAGCTGCGCGCGTTCCTCAACATCTGCCGCCACCGCGGCGCCCAGCTGTGCACCGAGGAGTCGGGCACGGTGCGGCGCTCGCTCCAGTGCCCGTACCACGCCTGGACGTACGACCTGGACGGTCGGCTCACCGCCGCCCCGAACCTCCAGCGGATGCCCGATGTGGACCGCGGCGAGCGCGGGCTGCTGCCGGTGCGGCTGCGCGAGTGGCTGGGGTACGCCTGGGTGTGTCTGGCCGATGAGCCGCCGTCGTTCGAGGAGTCCGTCGTCGGGGAGGTCGCCGAGCGGCTCGGCGACACCGAGGCCGTGGAGCGGTACGGCGTGGCGGGGCTGTCGCTCGGCCGCCGGATCGAGTACGACATCAAGGCCAACTGGAAGCTGATCGTCGAGAACTTCATGGAGTGCTACCACTGCGCGACGATCCACCCCGAACTCACCGAGGTGCTGCCGGAGTTCGCCGATGGCCTGGCGGCGCAGTACTTCGTGGGGCACGGTGCCGAGTTCGCCGAGGAGGCCCAGGGGTTCACGGTGGACGGCAGCGCGGGCTTCGACCGGTTCGACGGCATCGCCGAGGACCAGGACCGCCGCTACTACGCGATCACCGTGCGGCCGCAGGTGTTCATCAACCTGGTCCCGGACCATGTGATCGTCCACCGGATGTTCCCGCTCGCCGCCGACCGCACGCTGATCACCTGTGACTGGCTCTACGCGCCGGAGGTGGTGGCCTCCGAGCGGGATCTGTCCAAGTCGGTCGAGCTGTTCCACCGGGTCAACACCCAGGACTTCGACGCCTGTGAGCGCACCCAGCCCGCCATGCACTCGCGCGCCTATCGCGGCGGCGGGGTGCTGGTGCCCAGCGAACACCACATCGGCGCCTTTCACCAATGGGTGACCGACCATGTCCCGACCCCGGAAGCGGAGGAATGCCCGTGAGGGATCTCTTCATAGGAGGCCAGTGGACCGAGGCCATCGACGAACGCACCCGGGAGATCAGGTGTCCGGCCGACGGCTCGCTGGTGGCCGTCGTGGACGAGGGCGGCGGCAAGGACGCGGCCGAGGCGGTGGCCGCCGCCCGGCAGGCGTTCGACCACGGCCCGTGGCCGCGCACCCCGGTGGCCGCCCGCGGTGATCTGCTGCTGCGGGTGGCCGGTCTGCTGGCCCGCGACAAGGCGGCCCTGGCCCGCGCGGAGTCGCTGGACACGGGGAAGCGGCTGGCGGAGAGCGGCCGGGACGTGGACGACGTGATCGCGTGCTTCCGCTACTACGGGCAGCTGGTGCGCACCGAGGCGGCGCGGATCGTGGACACCGGCACCGAGGACGCCGTCAGCCAGATCGTCTACGAACCGGTCGGGGTCTGCGCGCTGATCACCCCGTGGAACTATCCGCTGCTGCAGACGGCGTGGAAGGTGGCGCCCGCGCTCGCCGCGGGCAACGCCATCGTCCTCAAGCCCAGCGAGCTGACCCCGTCCACGGCCATCGCGCTGATGCGGCTGCTGGCGGAGGCGGGGCTGCCGGACGGGGCGGCCAACCTGGTGCTGGGGCCTGGCGCCGAGGCGGGCGCCCCGCTCACCGACAACCCCGATGTGGACCTGGTGTCCTTCACCGGCGGTCTGCGCACCGGGCGCCGTGTCATGGCGGCGGCCTCCGGCACGGTCAAGCGGACCTTTCTGGAGCTGGGCGGCAAGAACCCCAACATCGTGTTCGCGGACGCGGATTTCGAGAGCGCCGTCGACTACGCGCTCACCGCCGTCTTCCTGCACTCCGGGCAGGTCTGCTCGGCCGGTGCCCGGCTGCTCGTGCAGACCCCGGTGCACGACGCGTTCGTGGAGGAGGTGGTGTGCCGTGCCCGTGAGATCCGGCTCGGCGGGCCGTTCGACGAGCGGGCCCAGACCGGTCCGCTGATCTCGGCCGCGCACCGGGCGAAGGTCGAGGCGTATGTGGCCACCGGGCTCGCGGAGGGCGCCCGGCTGCGCTGCGGCGGCCGCCGCCCGGAGGATCCGGAGCTGCGGGACGGCTTCTACTACCGGCCGACGGTGCTCGACCGCTGCCACAGCGGGATGTCGGTGCTGGCCGACGAGTCGTTCGGGCCGGTGCTCACGGTGGAGCGTTTCGCCTCGGAGGAGGAGGCGATACGGCTCGCCAACGACACGGTGTACGGGCTGGCCGGGGCGGTGTGGTCCTGCGACGAGGGGCGGGCGCGGCGGGTCGCGTCCCGGCTGCGGCTGGGCACCGTATGGATCAACGACTACCACCCGTCGGTGCCGCAGGCGGAGTGGGGCGGGTTCAAGCAGTCGGGGACGGGGCGGGAGCTGGGGCCCAGTGGGCTCGCCGAATATCGCGAGGCGAAACACATCTGGTGCAACACCCACCCCAGGCCTCAGGGTTGGTTCACCTGACCCACACCTCGGGCTCGCCCGCCCGACATTGGAGTGTCCACCGTGTCCACTACGCAGGACGACGCCGAACTCACCGAGTTCGGATACCGCCCCGAGCTGAAGAGAACCCTCGGCAGCTTCCACACCTTCGCCGCCGGGATCAGCTACATCTCCATCCTCACCGGCACCTTCCAGCTCTTCTACTTCGGCTTCGCCCAGGGCGGACCCGCCTACTGGTGGTCCTGGCCCATGGTGTTCGGCGGGCAGCTCATGGTCGCGCTGTGCTTCGCCGAGCTGGCCGCCCGCCATCCGGTCGCCGGATCCGTCTACAACTGGGCGAAACGGCTGGGCAACCCGCATGTGGGCTGGCTGGCCGGGTGGATGATGCTGGTCGCCTCCATCGTGTCGCTGGCCGCCGTCGCCCTCGCTTATCAGCTCACGCTGCCGCAGATATCCTCGGCGTTCCAGTTCATCGGGGACGGTTCCGGTACGTATGACACGGCGACCAACGCGGTGCTGCTGGCCGCCGTCCTCATCCTCTTCACCACGGTGGTCAACGCCTTCGGAGTGAAGCTGATGGCCCGGATCAACACGGCCGGGGTGTTCCTCGAACTCGTCGCCACCGTGGTGCTGATCGTCCTGCTCGCCGTCCATGTGGTGCGCGGTCCGGGCGTCGTCACGGAGACCGCGCACACCGGTTCCGGGCAGAACCTCGGCTATCTGGGCGCCTTCCTCACCGCCTCGCTGGCCTCCGCGTACGTCATGTACGGCTTCGACACGGCGGCCTCCCTCGGCGAGGAGTCCCTGGACCCCTCGCGCAACGCGCCCCGGGCGATCCTGCGCGCCCTCGTCGCGTCCTTCGTGCTGGGCGGGCTGATCCTGCTGCTGGCGCTGATGAGCGTCGGGAGCCTGACCGGCGAGGGGCTGTCCACGGACGGTCTGCAGTATGTGGTGCTCGATGTGCTCGGGCCGACGGTCGGCAAGGCGATGCTGTGGTGTGTGCTGATCGCGGTGACGGTGTGCGCGCTGGCGGTGCACACGGCGGCGGTGCGGCTGGCGTTCGCGATGTCCCGGGACAACAACCTGCCCGCCGCGTCGCTGATGGCCCGGGTCAGCCCGCGGTTCCAGACCCCGGTGCTGCCCGCGGTGATCGTGGGCCTGCTCGCGCTGGGCGTGCTGGCCGTGAACATCCGTCAGCCGCAGATCTTCTCGGTGGTGACCAGCATCGGCATCATCATGATCTACGTGGCGTATCTGCTGGTCACGCTGCCGATGCTGGTGGCCAGGGTGCGCGGCCGGTGGACTCCGGCGGGTGAGGGGCGGTTCTCGCTGGGACGGTTCGGGCTGCCGGTCAATGTGCTCGCGGTGCTGTGGGGCGCGGGCATGACCCTGAACCTGGCGTGGCCGCGCGACGCGGTGTACAACGCGGCTCCGCCGCACCACTGGTATCTGCGCTGGGGCGCGTTCCTCTTCGTGGGCACGGTCGCGCTCGGCGGGTTCGCGTACTACTGGTTCGTCCAGCGCCACCGTACGGGCGTGCTGGCCGAGCACGCGGCGGCGACCGGGACGGACAGCGGCACGGCCGCCAAGGTCTGACCGGCGCGGTCTGACCGGCGCGGGGAGCGCGGAGGGGCTGCCTCTCCGCGCTCCGCCGTTCGGGTGATCCGCGGTGCGCGGCGTTGCCTTCGCACTCACCGGAATGGGTTACTGAGTCCGTCAATATCCGGCGGGCCGCCCATCCTTTCCGGAGGAGTGGAAGGCGCGCCGTCATGCTGACTCCGTATTGCCCGGACGGGCTCATCATCCTCACCGACCACCGGGGGAACCGCGTCGCCGTGATCGACCCGGTCTCCCGCCAGGTCGTCCGCACGCTCGGGGTACCGGCCCCGCTCGTGGTACGGGGCGCCTCGGGTCTGCACGCCGGGCTCACCGTCGCCCGGCTCACGGCCGCCGCCGACATCTCGGGGCTGCGTACCGGGCGCTTCGACACGTTCGAGGAACTCCTCAACCGGTTCTCCGGTGTCTTCCCCGACCAGGGTTCGTTCAGCGGTGGCACCCTGGTGACCCTCATCGGCACGAACTTCAGCAACGCCACGGGCGTGCGCTTCGGGTCCCGTCCGGCGGCGAGCTTCACCGTCCTGGACGACGCGACCATCCTGGCGGTGAGCCCGCCCGGCTACGGAGCGGTCCCGGTCTCGGTCACCACGCCCGGCGGCAGCGCCGTCATCGGCTACTTCTTCTATCTGCGCTGGCCCAGCCTGCAGGGCATCGCGCCCGCCGCCGGTCCGGTCGGCGGGGGCAACGTGGTCGAGCTGAGCGGCGTCGGCCTGAGCACCGCGCAGCTGGTGCACTTCGGCGACGGCACGGCGCACCCCACACCGGTCTCCGACCAGCAGCTCCTGGTGGCCGTACCGCCCGCCGCGGGGCCGGGCACCGTCGCCGTCTACGTCACCGCGATCGGCGGGGTGAGCAACCCGCTGCTCTACACCTATGTGGGCGTGCCGACCGTCACCGGTGTGACCCCGTCGACCGGTTCGATCGCGGGCGGTACGACGCTCGTCCTGACCGGTACGGCGCTCAGCCGGGTCACCGGGGTCACCGTCGGCGGCGTTCCCGCGGCGTCCTTCCGCGCGTACTCGGACACCCTGATCGTCGTGGTGACGCCTCCTGCGGCGGGGCCCGGTCCGGCCGACATCACCGTCACCACGCCGGGGGGCAGTGTCACGGTGCCCGGCGCCTTCGGCTATCAGGCGGGTTCGGCGACGGCGGTCGTCTCCGCGCCCGATCCGTCCGTCGTCGGCGAGCCGGTGACCTTCACCGCCACCGTGACCGGGGTCCCGCCCACGGCGGGCACCCCGACCGGCACCGTCACCTTCGACTTCGGCGACGGCACCCCGGCCGTGGTGGCCCAGCTGGCGGGCGGCACCGCCACGGTGACCCACGCCTACGCCGCGCCGTCGGTCACCCCCTACGCCGTCACCGCCGCCTACAGCGGCGACGTCCTGTTCACGGCCTCCACCGGCGACGACACCCAGACCGTGGACGAGGCGGCGACCGAGACCACGCTGACCTCCGCGCCCGACCCGTCCGTGGCGGGGCAGCCGGTGACGCTCGTCGCGCGGGTCGCCCCCGTGGCCCCCGGAGCCGGTACGCCGACGGGCACGGTGACGCTCGACTTCGGCGACGGCACTCCCCCGGTGACCCTGCCGCTGGAGGGTGGCGCGGCGACCGTCGACCACGTCTACGCGGACACCGGCGGCAGCCCGTACGCCCTCACCGCGGACTACAGCGGCGACGCCAACTTCACGGCCTCCACGGGGCTGGACACCCAGACGGTCGAGCAGGCGGCCACGGCCACCTCGGTGGTCCTCGCGCCGAATCCGTCCGTGACCGGACAGCCGGTGACCGTCACGGCGACGGTGGCGGCCGTCCCGCCCGGCGCGGGCACTCCCACCGGGACCGTCACCTTCGACTACGGCGACGGAAGCCCGGCCGTGGTCGTCCCGCTGGTGGGCGGCGCGTCCGGCAGCACCCACGCGTACGCCACCACCTCCGGCAGCCCGTACACCGTGACCGCCACCTACAGTGGCGACGCCGACTTCATCACGTCCGTGGAGACCGTCGTCCAGACGGTGGGTCAGGCCGCGTCCACGACGTCCGTGGTCTCCGCGCCCGATCCGTCCGTGGTGGGCGAACCGGTGGACTTCACCACGACGGTGGCGGCCGTCCCGCCCGGCGCGGGCACCCCCACCGGCACCGTCACCTTCGACTACGGCGACGGAAGCCCGGCCGTGGTCGCCCCGCTGGTGGGCGGCACGGTGACGGCCAGCCACACCTATGCCGACGCGGCGGACTACGCCGTCTCCGCCACCTACAACGGCGACGCGGACTTCACCGGGTCGACCGGCGACGACACCCACACCACCGCACCCGCCGACACCGCCACCGCCGTGACCACCGCGCCCGATCCGTCCGTGGTGGGCGAACCGGTGGACTTCACCGCGACGGTCACGGCCGTCCCGCCCGGCGCGGGCACCCCCACCGGCACCGTCACCTTCGACTACGGCGACGGCACGCCACCCGCCACCGCGCCCCTGACCGGCGGCATCGCCACCAGCACCCACATCTACGCCGACGCCGACGAGTACGCCGTCACCGCCACCTACAACGGCGACACCGACTTCACGGGATCGACCGGCGACGACACCCACACCGTCGAACAGGCCGACACCGCCACCGCACTCAGCGCCGTGCCCGCCCCGTCCGCGGTGGGCCAGCCGACGGTGTTCGTCGCGCAGATCGTCCCCGAGGCACCGGCGTCCGGGACACCGACGGGGACGGTGACGTTCGAGTTCGGCGACGGCGGTCCGCCCGTCACGGCGCCCGTCGTGGGCGGTACGGCGACGGTCAGCCGCCCCAGCCCGGAGGTGGACCAGAGCCCGTACACGGTCGAGGCCACCTACAGCGGGGACGCCAACTTCCTGCCCTCCGGGGCGTCGGACAGCCACGAGGTCGTCCAGGCCGGGTCGACGACGCTGGTGTCGTCCGCGCCGGAGCCCTCGGTGACGGGCGAGACGGTCACCTTCACCGCGACCGTCGAGGCCGCCCCGCCCGCCGCCGGAACCCCCACCGGCACGGTCACCTTCGACTTCGGCGACGGCACCGCGCCCGCCACCGTCCCGCTCACGGGCGGCTCGGCGTCGGTCACCCACGCCTACGCCCACGCGGCGCTCGTCCCGTATCCGGTCACCGTCGCCTACAGCGGGGACCTCAACTTCACCGCGTCCACCGGCACCACCTTCCAGAGCGTCGACCAGGCCACGACCACCACCGTGGTCTCCGCCGAGTCCGAACCCTCGGTGACGGGCGAGGTGGTGACGGTCACCGTGGTGCCCGGCTCGCCCGCGTCCGGCGTCCCGACCGGTTCGGCCACCATCGACTTCGGCGACGGCACCCCGCTGGTCACCGTCCAGCTGGTGGCGGGCACCGCGACGGTCACCCACGCGTACGCCAGCGCGTCCGGCAGCCCGTACACCATCACCGCCGAGTACAGCGGCGACGCCGACTACGCCCCGTCCGAGGACACCATCGTCCACACCGTCGACCCGGCGGAGACCGTCACCCGGGTGACGTCATCGGCGAATCCGTCGGCGGTGGGCCAGAGCGTGACGATGATCGCCCGGGTGTCGCCGACCCCACCGGGCGCCGGTGCGCCGACCGGCACGGTCACCTTCGACTTCGGCGACGGGTCCCCGCCCGTCACCGTGCCGGTCTCCGGCGGCCGGGCTCTGGCATCGCACGCCTACACCAGCACGGCGGGCAGCCCGTACACGGTCACCGCCTCGTACAGCGGGGACGGCGACTTCGCCGCCTCCTCCGGGACCACCGCGCAGGAAGTGGACGCGAGCGTCTCGACCACGGAGACGACGGTGACCTCGGACCCGGACCCGTCGGTCGTGGGCGAGGAGGTCACGATCTCGGCGACCGTCGTGGCCGTGCCGCCCGCCTCGGGCACGCCGACCGGGACGGTGACCTTCAGGTTCGGTGACGGCACCGCGACCGCCACCGTCCCGCTCACGGGAGGCTCGGCGTCGGTCACCCACGTCTACACCGCCGCCAACGCCGGGTACCCGATCACCGTGGTCTACGGCGGCGACAGCAACTTCGCCGGGTCGGCCGGAATCGACACCCAGACGGTCACCCCGGCCGCGTCCACGACGACGGTGAGCACCGCCCCGGACCCCTCCGTCGTCGACGAGCCGGTGACCGTCACCGTGACCGTCGCGCCCGTGAGCGTGGGCGCCGGGACCCCGAGCGGCACGGTCACCCTCGACTTCGGCGACGGCACCGGCCCCCTCCAGGCTCCCCTCGACGGCGGCGTCGCGACCGCCGTCCACGCGTACGCCCACACCAGCGGCAGCCCGTACACCGTCACCGGCACCTACAACGGGGACGCCAGCTTCGCCGGGTCCACCGACACCGACACCCAGACCGTGACCGCGGCGGACACGGCCACCAGCGTCTTCTCGTCGCCGGACCCGTCCGCGGCCGGCCAGCCGGTGACCATCACCGCGGCCGTCACCGCCCTCGCCCCGGCCCAGGGCACTCCGCTCGGCACGGTCACCTTCGACTTCGGCGACGGCACCCCGACCGTGACGGCCGACACGGTGGGCGGGCTGGCGACGGTCACCCACGCGTACACCGGCACGGGCGGCAGCCCGTACACCATCACGGCGACCTACGGCGACGACGCGGACTTCAACCCGTCCACGAACACCGTCTCCCACGCCGTGCTCCCGGCCGCGACCGCCACGGAGCTGACCGCCGGTCCCGACCCCTCGGTGGTGGGCGAAGCGGTGTCCATCACGGCGACCGTCACCCCGGTGGCGCCGGGGGCCGGGACGCCGGACGGGACGGTGACCTTCGACTTCGGCGACGGCACCGCACCCGTCACGCTGCCGCTGTCCGGCGGTACGGTCATCCTCGACCACGCGTACACCCACCCCGGCGCGCTGGCCATCACCGCCACCTACGGCGGCAGCGGCGACTTCACGTCCTCGGTGGCCACCGAACCCCACACGGTGGTGCAAGGGACGACGACCACCACGGTGACCTCCGCGCCGACCCCGTCCGTGGTCGGCCAGCAGGTCACCTTCACGGCGACCGTGGCCCCGGAGCAGCCGGGCGACGGCTCGCCCACCGGGACGGTCACCTTCGACTTCGGCGACGGCACGGACCCGGCCGAGGGGTTCATCGTGGACGGTGTGGCCACGGCCGAGCACGCCTACGCCACCACTTCCGGCAGCCCGTACACGGTCACCGCCACCTACGGCGGCGACCTGGACTTCACCGGTTCCACCGGGACCGCCACCCACACCGTCACCCAGGCCGGGACCGCGACGGAGGTCGGCTCGTCGCCCGACCCGTCGGTGACTGGCCAGCCGGTCGCCGTGACCGCCACCGTCACGGCGGTCGCACCGGGCGGCGGAACACCCACCGGGACGGTCACCTTCGACTTCGGCGACGGCACGGCGCCCGTGGCGGTGCCGGTCGCGGCGGGCGTGGCGACGGCCACTCACACCTGGGCCGGTACGTCGGGCAGCCCGTACGCCATCACGGCCGAATACGACGGCGACGCCGACTTCGCCCCGTCCACCGGCAGCGACACCCAGACCGTCGCCCCGGCCACCACAGTGACGACGGTGGCCTCCGCGCCGGACCCCTCGGTGGCCGGTCAGCCGGTGACCCTCACCGCCACCGTGGCGCCGGTCGAGCCGGGCGCGGGGGTGCCGACCGGGACCGTGACCGTCGACCTCGGGGACGGCAGCCCGGCCGTCACCGCGCCGCTCACCGGCGGCACCGCGACCCTCACCCACACCTGGGCCGGTACGTCGGGCAGCCCGTACACCATCACCGCCGACTACGACGGCGATCCCCACTTCGCCCCGTCCACCGGCGCCGACACCCAGACCGTCGCCCCGGCCGCGACCACCACCACGCTCAGGGGGCTGCCGGAGCCGTCGGTGACGGGCGAACCGGTGACGTTCACCGCGACGGTGACGCCGGACGCGCCGGGCGGCGGTGCGCCGGGCGGGACGGTGACGTACGACTTCGGCGACGGCGGCGCGCCGGTCACCGTCCCGGTGACGGAGGGTGTGGCGACGGCCGTGCACGCCTATACGAGCGCGGCCGGCAGCCCGTACACGGTCAGCGCGCACTATGACGGCGACGCCGATTTCACCGAGTCGGTGGGGGTCGAACCCCACACCGTGCAGCCCGCGCTGACGGCCACGGTGGTCGGCACGTCGCCCGATCCCTCGGTGACGGGCGAGGAGGTCACCGTCACCGCCACGGTCGCACCGGTCGCACCGGGGGCGGGGGTGCCGACCGGCAACGTGACCTTCGACTTCGGCGACGGCACCCCGCTCGTCACCGCGCCGCTCAGCGGCGGCATCGCAACCCTCACCCACACCTGGACCGACACCACCGGCAGTCCGTACGCGATCACCGCGGCGTACAGCGGCGACTCGGGCTTCACCGCCTCCACCGGAAGCGGCACCCACACCGTGGACCCGGCGGCGACCACGACGACCGTGGCCTCGGCGCCGGACCCCTCGGTGGCGGGGCAGGAGGTCACCGTCACGGCCACCGTGGCACCGGTCGCACCGGGGGCGGGTGCGCCGACCGGCACCGTCACCTTCGACTTCGGCGACGGCACGGCGCCCGTGGCGGTGCCGGTCGCGGCGGGCGTGGCCACGGCCGCGCACACCTGGGCGACCACGGCGGACAGCCCGTACACCATCACGGCCGACTACAGCGGCGATCCGCGCTTCACCGCCTCCACCGGGACCGACACCCAGACCGTGGGGCAGGCCTCCTCCGGCCTGCACCTGTTCACCTCGCCGGACCCGTCCGTGGCCGGGGAAGTGGTCACCTTCTCCGCCGAGGTCGAGGCGGTCGCGCCGGGCGCCGGAACACCGACCGGCACGGTCACCTTCGACTTCGGGGACGGCACCCCGCCCGTCACGGCGCCGGTCTCCGGCGGGGTGGCGGCCACCACCCACGCGTACGCGGACTCGGCGGGCAGCCCGTACACGGTCACCGCGGACTACAGCGGCGACGCCGACTTCACGGGGGTGAGCGCCACCGACACCCACACGGTGGCGGCCGGGGCCGCCACCACCATGACCACGCTCACCTCCTTCCCGGACCCCTCGGTGACCGGGCAGTCGGTGACGTTCACCGCGCTCGTGGAGCCGACCCCGCCCGGGGCCGGGGTGCCCACCGGAACGGTCACCTTCCACTTCGGGGACGGTACGGAGGGCGTCACGGCACCCGTCACCGGCGGGGTGGCGACCGCCACCCACTCCTACGCCACCGCGACCGGCAGCCCGTACACGGTGACCGCGCACTACAGCGGGGACAGCAACTTCAGCCTCTCCTCGGACACGGACATCCACACGGTCGGTCCGGCGCCGACCGTCACCACGGTGACCTCCGCGCCCGATCCCTCGGTGGCGGGCCAGTCCGTGACCCTCACCGCCACGGTGGCGCCGATCGAGCTGGGCGCCGGGGTGCCGACCGGGACCGTCACCTTCGACTTCGGGGACGGCACGCCGGTCGCGTCGACGCCGCTCTCCGGCGGGGTGGCCACGATCAGCCACACGTACGCGGCCGCCGGTGGCCCGTACACGGTGACCGCGAACTACGACGGGGACGCGAGCTTCATCTCGTCCAGTGGCACCGACACCCAGACCGTCACCACGGCGGAGACGACGACGGCCGTGGTCTCCGCGCCCGACCCGTCGGTGGCGGGCCAGTCCGTGACCCTCACCGCGACCGTGACACCGGTCGCCCCCGGCTCCGGAACGCCCACGGGGACGGTCACGTTCGACTTCGGCGACGGCACCCCGACCGCCACCGCGCCCGTCACCGGGGGCCTGGCGAGCGTCGCCCACACCTACACCGCCACCTCCGGCAGCCCGTACACCATCAGCGCCACCTACGGCGGGGACGCCTCCTTCACGGGGTCGAGCGGCACCGACACCCACACCGTGAACGCCGCCGCCACCACAACCGCCGTGACCTCCTCGCCCGACCCCTCGGTCACCGGCCAGAACGTCACCTTCACCGCCACCGTCTCCGCCCAGGCCCCCGGAACCGGAACCCCCACCGGAACCGTCACCTTCACCTTCGGCGACGGCACCACGGCCACCACGGCGCCGCTGTCCGGCGGCATCGCCACCCTCACCCGTGCCTACGTGTCGGCCGCGGCCAGCCCGTACACCATCACCGCCACGTACAACGGCGACACCAACTTCACGGGGTCGAGCGGCACCGACACCCACACCGTGAACGCCGCCGCCACCACAACCGCCGTGACCTCCTCGCCCGACCCCTCGGTCACCGGCCA
>NZ_JBSFGE010000042.1:0-8075 GCF_053596435.1 Streptomyces sp. NPDC001700 | reverse complement strand
CCAGAACGTCACCTTCACCGCCACCGTCTCCGCCCAGGCCCCCGGAACCGGAACCCCCACCGGAACCGTCACCTTCACCTTCGGGGATGGTTCGGGCAGCACCACGGCCACCCTCTCGGGTGGTGTCGCCACCGCCACGCGCGCCTATCCCGTGCGCGGCGGCAGCCCCTTCTCCGTCACGGCCACGTACAACGGCAGCGCCAACTTCACCGCGTCCACCGGCAATGACACCCAGACCGTCAACGCGGCCGCCACCACCACGACCGTGGCCTCCTCGCCCGATCCGTCGGTGGCGGGCCAGTCGGTGACCATCACCGCCACCGTGGCCTCCGTGGCGCCCGGAAGCGGAACCCCCACCGGAACCGTCACCTTCGCCTTCGGCGACGGCACCAGCAACGCCACCGCCACCCTCTCCGGCGGCATCGCCATCACCACCCACACCTACACCGGGACCTCCGGCAGCCCGTACACCATCACCGGCACGTACAACGGCGACACCAACTTCGCGGGGTCGAGCGGCACCGACACCCAGGCCGTCAGCCGGGCCGCCACCACCACGGCCGTGACCTCGACGCCGGACCCCTCGTCGGCCGGGCAGTCGGTGACCATCACCGCCACCGTGGGCTCCGTAGCACCCGGAAGCGGAACCCCCACCGGAACCGTCACCTTCGCCTTCGGCGACGGCACCAGCAACGCCACCGCCACCCTCTCCGGCGGCGTCGCCACCACCACCCACACCTACAGCACCAGGACCGGCAGTCCCTTCCTCATCACGGCCACGTACAACGGCAGCACCAACCACACCGCGTCCAGCGGCACCGACACCCAGACCGTCGGCACCAAGGCCGCGACCACCACCACGGCGACCTCGCTGAACGACCCCTCGGTGGTGGGTCAGTCGGTGACCCTGAGGGCCGTCGTCACGTCCCCGTCCGGCACCCCGACCGGGTCCGTCACCTTCGCCTTCGGCGACGGCACCCCGACCTCCACGGTGTCGCTCTTCCTCGGCTTCGCCTTCGTCACCCACACCTACACGACGACCACCGGCAGTCCGTTCACCTTCACGGCCACGTACAACGGCAACGACAGTTACGCCACTTCCAGCGACGCCGAGACCCAGACGGTCAACAAGGCGGCCACCACGACGCTGGTGAACTCCTCGCCGAACCCCTCGACCACGGGCGACCATGTGACCGTCACCGCGACCGTGTCCCCCGTCGCCCCCGGCGCGGGCACGCCCACCGGGACCGTCACCTTCTCCATCCCCGGGCGCACCCCGCAGACCGTGACGCTCGTGAACGGCACGGCCACCGCGGTGTTCAACCCGCTGCCCAAGGGCACGCACACCATCACCGCCAACTACAACGGCAGCGTCGGCTTCACCGCCTCCTCGGCGACCCGCACCCAGACGGTGACGAACTGAGCCCGCGTGCTTCCTATTCCGCCGCCCCGGCGGGCGGCGCGTCCTCCGGGCGCTTGTACATCCGCGTCGCCGTGATCTCGCCGTGCACCTGCTCCCCGTCCGGGTCCTGCGTCGGCAGGCCCGGCCGCAGATGCTCCTCGACGCTGATGTACTTGAGCCCGGCCCGCAGGTCCGCGTCGTTCCGCAGCCGGATCACCAGCGGGAACTCGGCCAGCGCCGTGGTGTCGAACAGGCCCGTCGTATAGAGCAGCTGGACGCCCAGCGCGTCCGCCACCGCCCGCTGCAGCTCCAGCAGATACGTGGCGTTGGCGCGGCCGATGGGGTTGTCGAGGAAGAGCGTGCCCGCGTGGCGGTGCTTGTCGCGGCCCCGGTCGTTGCTGCGCAGCGCGGCCATCGTGCAGTACAGGGCGATGGCGGCGGTCAGCAGCTGGCCGCCGGAGAAGACGTCACCCATCTGCCCGACCGGCACCCGCTCCGCGCGCAGCACCGCGTCCGGCTTCAGGATCTCCACGGCCACCCCGCGCGGCTGGAGCGCCGCCGAGACGCCGCGCAGCAGCAGGGACATGCCGTCCCGGCGCAGGTCGGAGTTCTTCTTGACCGCCGAGTGGGTCGCCTCGTCGATGACCTCGCCCAGCCGCTCCGTCAGCGTCGCCTGGTCCGGGTCGTCAAAACGGATCCGCAGGAACTCCTGCCCCGACCATTCGCCAAGACCCTCCGGCAGCCGGGAGAGCCGCTGCGCCGAGCGGAGCGTGGCCAGGCAGGATTCGACCAGGCCGCGCAGCCGGTCCACGATGGAGTCGCGGTTGCGCTCCAACTGCTCCAGCTCGTCGGTCAGCACGCGCAGCCGGGGCGCGAACGCGTCCGCCCAGGCGGCGGCGTGCTCCGGCAGCGCGGCCGCGGGCAGTTCGCGGATCTGCTGGCGGGCGGGGGTGCGGACCTGCTCGTAGCGGGTGGAGTTGGCGTGCCGTACGAGGACGTCGCTCGCCTCCCGGACCGACGACTCGGCGCCCGACAGATCGGCCGCGCAGCCGCGCAGCGAGCGGCGGGCCTCGGTGGCCGCCTGCCGGGCCTCGTCCAGACCGCCCGCGTACGGGTCGGGGCGCTCGCCGTCGTCCTCCGTGCCGGGGCCGTCGCGGAGCAGGTCCCGCAGCAGCGCGGCGGTCTCGTCGAAACCGCCCGCCGCGTCCTCGGCGGAGCGGTGGGCGCGCAGCAGGTCGGCGTGGGCGGTGCGGGCGGTGTCCAGCGCGTCCGTACGGGCGGCCAGTTCGCCGTTGGCCGTGCGCAGCAGCTCCTTCGCCTGCTCCGCGTCGGCCGGTGCCATCTCGTCCGGCAGGGCGGTGTGGGCGTCGTCGCCGTCGGCCGGGGCCAGCCGCTCGGCCTCGCCGCGCAGCCGCCCGAGCTGCTCGCTCGCCGTCGACGCGCGGGTCTCCAGCATCTGGACGAGCGATTCGGCGCGGGCCGCGGCGGCCTGCCGGGACGGGCCGTCGGCGCCGTCGGTGCCCTCCAGGAGCTGGGCGGCGCGGGTGCGGACCTTGTTGGTGAGCCGGTCGAGGGTGGCGAGCGCCGCGCTCTCGTCGCTCTCCGCGCGGGCCTGTTCGGCCCGCAGGTCGGCGCCGACGCCGACCTTCTCGTACACCTGGGACGCCGCGCGGTACGCCTCGCGCAGCGCGGGCAGCGACGCGGTGGGCGGCTCGGTGTCCTCGCCCAGGTCGTCGGGCGCCCCCGCGATCTCCGCGCGCTCGGCGCGCAGGGCGCGGGCGGTGCGGTGCGCGTCGTCGGCCGCGCGCTGGGCCGCGCGCCGGTCCTCGTCGGCGGCGCGGGCCCGGTCCACGCAGGCGGCGGCCTGCTCCTCGGCCTCGGCCGCCTCGTCGGCGAGTTCGCGCAGCCGGGTCTGCCAGTTGGCGCGCTCGCGCAGCCGGTAGGCGAGGCCCGCCAGCGCGTCCGCCACCCGGCGGGCCCGCTGTGCGGCCTCCTGCCGCTCGTCCCGCACCCGGGCCGCCTCGGTGGCCGCCTCGTCCGCCTCGGCCCGGGCCGTACGCGCCTCCACCAGCTCCCGCTGCGCCGCCTCGGCCGACTCCGCGGCGCCCTCGGCCGCCGCCGCCAGCTCGGTGAGCCGCCCAGCGGGGCAGCCGTCGCGCCACGACGCCAGCCGGGCCGCCAGCGCCCGGTCCCCGGCCAGCCGGGCGGCCAGCGCCCGGATCTCCTCGTCCCGCGCGGTGGCCCGGTCCCGCAGCCCGCGCCGCTCGTCGTCGGCGGCGCGCTCGTCGTGCATCGCCGGGTTCGGCGGTACGAGGAACACCCCGCTCTCCGCGCCTTCTTCGGGTGCGGGCGTCGGCGCGAGCAGCGCGGCCGCCGTCCCGACCGCGACGGCCGAACGCGGCAGCAGCGACGCCCGCGCCAGCACCTCGCGGGCGCGGGCGTGGGTGTCGGGGTCCGTGATGACGACGCCGTCCACCAGCTCGGGGCGGGCCGCGAGCACGGCCGCGTGGTCGACGGGGTCGACGGCCTGGGCCAGGTAGCGCCAGCCGGGCAGGGCGGGGATGCCGTGCTCGCCCAGGTACTCGACGGCGGCCAGCACGTCGGTGCTGGGCGGCAGCAGCCCGCCGTCGCCGAGCGCGGCGAGGATGCGGGAGTCGTCGGCGGCGGCGGTCCGCAGGTCGAACAGCTGCCGCTCGGCGGAGGCCACGCTCTCCTCCAGCAGCTCCCGCAACGCGTCGGCGTTCCGGTCCAGCTCCTCGGCGGTCAGCGGACCGTCTCCCACGGTCCGCCGCGGCGGCGCGTTGTCCGGGGCAGCGGGCCCCGTCTCGCCGTCGCCGACCTCGGGGTCCCAGCAGTCCTGCGCGCTGTCCGCTGGATGCGGTTGTCCGACTTCCGACGCCTGCTCGGGCACGTCCGCGTCGGCGGAGACCTGCTCCTCGCCGCCGTTGCCGACCCGGGCCGTCACCCGCTCCGGCGGCGGCGAGTCAGCCGCGTACACGCGCGTGGCGGCCACGGTGCCCGAACCGGCGTCCGCCACGGCGGAGTCGGCCACCGGCTCGCCGCTCGCGTCCGTAGCGCCGGGGGCCGCGCCGTCGCCCGCGCCCGCTGCGGGCGAGCCCGGGCGCTCGGCCTCGGGCAGGTCCTCGATGCGGACCGTTACTCGGCCTGGGCGGGAGTCTGCCGGGTGGGTGCGGCCGGGGGCGGGGTCGGGGTCGGTCGGCGCGGCGTGCGGGGTGGCGTCCTCGGGCGGCTCCTCCTCGGCGGCGAACGCGGCGCGTGGGCCTCGGGCTTCGTGGGTGGTGTCGGGGGCGTACGCGTGGTCGGCGGCGTCCAGGGCGGGGTCCGCGCGGAAGGCGGCGGGGAGTTGGGACAGGCCCAGCATGTCGTCCGCGTCCGGGTCGTCGTCCACCCGGACCGTGATCCAGCCCGTACGCGGGGACTCGGCGGCCGAGGCGCGGGCGGCGGGGATGGCGGCGGTGGGCTGGGGAAGGCCCAGCAGCTCGAGGAGGCGCGGCTCGGCGCCGAGCGCCTCGGCGGCGCGCCGCTCCGCGTCGTACGCCGACTCCGCCGCCCGTGCCGCGTCGGCGGCCCGGGCGGCGGCCAGGTCCGCGCGGGACTGTTCGGCGGCGGCCGACTTCGCGTGGTCGGCGGTGCGGCCCGCCGTCTCGCGGGCGGCCTCCCAGGCCGCGGCGGTCGTCTTCTCGGCGTCGCTGGCGGCGAGCGCGGCGCGGGCCGGGTCGGCGTCGGGGGCGGAGTCGTCGAGCCATCCGGCGCGCACCGCCTCCGCGGTCTCCTGCTCGACCTCGGCGAGCCGCTGCCGCAGGTGCTCGGCGTCGCTGCGGGCGCGCTGGGCGGCGGTGGCGGCGGAGGTGGCGTCGCGGTGGGCGGCCTCGCCGGTCTCCTGGAGGGCGGCGGAGCGCTCCTCCTCCTCGCCCGCGTGCCGTTCGCCGTCCTCGGCCGCCGAGTGGAGGGCGCGTACGAGGTCGGCGGCGGCCTTGGCGCGGGCGGCGAGCGCGGGCGCCGCGTCCCGCTCGGCCTCGCGGATGGCGGCGGCCACGCGCGCGGAGCGGTCGGCGGCGGCGCGGTGGCGGAGCACCGTCTCGGCGGCCTGCCAGGCGGAGTGCAGGGTGCGGGCGTCGTTGAGTTCGCGGCGCTGGGCGGCGGCGCCCTTCTCGGCGGCGGTGAGGGCCAGCGAGGCGTGGCGGTAGGCGAGTTCGGCGGCGACCAGGTCGCTGCGGCCGCGCGCGGTCTCCGCCTCGGTGACGGCGTGCGCGGCGGCGGCGACCTGCTGGGCGAGTTCGGCCGCGCGGCCCCGCTCCTCGCCGCCGCGCGCGGAGAGCCGCCGGGCGAGCGTACGGGTGCGCCGCTCGGCGCCCGCGTGCACGCCGCGCGCCTGCTCGCGGCGCTCGGCGGCGTCGGCGATGCGCTGGAGCAGGTCCAGCGAACCGGCGGTGAAGTCGCGCTCGGCGGTCAGTTCGGCGCGGCGGCCGAGCTTGTGCGCGAAGCCGTGGACGAGGTCGGCGAGCCCGTCCGTGTCGCGGGTGTCGGTGACGGCGCGCAGCAGCAGATCGGTGAAGTCGGAGTCGTTCTTGACGGCGAAGAGCCCGGCGGCCTCGCCCTCGTCGGCGTTCATCTCGCGCTGGTAGCGGAAGAGTTCGGGGTCGAGGCCCAGCTCGCCGAGGTGTTCGTTCCAGCGCTCGTGGATCTCCACCCAGGAGACGTCCAGATGCGGATAGGCCTTGCCCGCCTCGGTGAGGGCGTCCCGGAAGCCCTTCATGGTGCGGCGGCGACCGCGCGCGGAGGAGGCGCCCTCCGCGGCGGGGCGGACCGCCGCGGCCTCGGCGACCGGCAGCGAGTCGAGGCTGAGGCCCGGGCCGGGCCGGAACGAATACCACGCCTCGGCGAACTTCCGTGGGTCGTTGGAGACCTGGCGGCCGCGCCACTCGCTGACCTTGCCGACGACGACGGACTCGCCGGTGACCGTGTGCTGCCACTCCAGGGCGACGTGCCCGCAGTCGTCGGCGAGCAGGAACTTGCGCAGCACGCCGGAGCTGGCGCCGCCGAGCGTGTTGCGGTGGCCGGGCAGCATGACCGAGAAGATCAGCTTGAGGAGGACGGACTTGCCGCCGCCGTTCTCCAGGAAGAGCACCCCGGCGGGGGCCGGGCGGCGCGGCGGGCCGACCGGCTCGTCCTCGAAGAACTCCGCCTGGGTCGGCGCGGGGCTGGGCACCGGCTCGCCGACTCCGCGCAGGTCCAGCACGGTGTCGGCGTAGCGCGCACCGGCCGGCCCGATGGAGTAGAGGCGGACCCGGGACAGCTCGTACATGGCGGCGGACTCTCGTTGAAGGGTTCGGGAGTGAAGGGCTCAGGAGTGGAACGGCAGACCGGCGTCGGCGACGAGGTCGAGGTCGTCGCCCTCGTCCGGTGGCAGCAGCGTCGCGCTGCCATCGCCGACCGGCACGACGCCGAGCGCCAGCAGCTCGGACATGGCGGAGCTTGCCGCCATGTCGCGCACCTGCAGCTGGTAGCGGGCGGTGGTGCGGTACGTGCCGCCGGACTCGTCCCCGGTGCGCTGGAGGAAACCGGAGTCGACGAGGAAGGCGACGGCCTTGCCGATGATGCCGGTCGTCGAACCGGCCAGCCGCCGCGCGTCCTTGGTCGCGCCGGTGGCGCTGCGCCGCGCGTACACCCGCCAGGCGGCCTCCAGCCCCGGCGCCTCGGTGGCCGGGTCGGTGTTCTCGCCCTGCTCCTCGGCCCGCTGCTCCAGGCGGGCGCAGGCCTGCCGTACGAAGGCGTCGACGCCGTTGACGGTGACCCGGCCGATGTACCCGTCGTCGGCCAGGTCCTCGGGGCGCGGGAAGGCCATGGCGGCGACCGAGAGATGGGCGAGGCCGTGCAGGAAGCGGTCGGCGGAGTCGCTGGCGGCGCGGCGGGCGTAGTCGCCCATGCGGACGGCGAAGACGGAGTCCTCGTCGGCGGTCACGGCCATCCCGGCGCGGGTGGACACCTCCAGCACGATCAGCCCGAGCCCGGTGGCGACGGCGTCGGTGAGGCGCGCGAAGGCCGGTTCGTCGCGGTAGCGGCGGAGCAGCTCGGCGTACTCGACGTCCCGGGCGGGCAGCAGCTTGGGCTGCAGCCCGAAGGACACCAGCCGCGCCGCGTCGGCGGCGTCGGCGGGCGTGACCCCGCCGCCGGGCCCGCTGGGCGCGGCGGTCGGCTCGTGCTGTGCCGTGTCGTCGGCGGCGTCGTACTCGGTCACGGGTGAAGCTCCTTGCGCGGGGCGTTCTCACGGTGTGCGGCGGGGCCGGGGCAGCTCCGCGATGCCGGACGCGCGCCAACGCGGCCGGTCGGCGCCACGGCGGGCGCCGGGCGCGCCCCCGGGGTGCGGACGCACCGCACCGTCCGCGCCGGGGTACGGACGGCCGCTGATGCCGCGCCGCCAGCCAGCGCCGCGACCGGGGATCCGGACGGCGTACGGCGTCCGGCGCACGGCAATGCGGCGGCCTCGGCGCGGGCAGGCGCGTCGTACGAGCACGGGGCCATGCGGGGCGCGAAGGCGACACCGCCGGTCGGCACCCCGGCGGGCGCCGGGCGCGCCCCCGGGGTGCGGACGCACCGCACCGTCCGCGCCGGGGTACGGACGGCCGCTGATGCCGCGCCGCCAGCCAGCGCC